>JBFINP010000001.1:0-207047 GCA_041611095.1 Acidimicrobiia bacterium
CGGCCGTCACCGCGGCCGCCGCTACTTCGCGCCCGACCGTAACGGATGCCAGCGCCGCACGGACGATGACGGATATCGCCTGATGCGGGAGAGACCATGGGCAACCACTACGACGTGATCGTCATCGGGACCGGCGCCGGCGGCGGCACCCTCGCCTACGCACTGGCACCCACCGGGAAGCGAATCCTCCTCCTCGAACGCGGCGACTACCTCCCCCGCGAGAAGGACAACTGGAACTCCGACGCGGTCTTCGGAACCCTCAAGTATCGCAACGCCGGCAAGTGGCGTGACAAGGACGGCAACGAGTTCACGCCGGGTCAGCACTACTACGTCGGCGGCAACACCAAGTTCTACGGTGCGATCCTCGCTCGACTGCGTGCCGAGGATTTCGGCGAGCTGAAGCATCACGACGGCGTGTCCCTGGCGTGGCCTCTGTCGTACACCGACTTCGAGCCGTACTACGCCCGCGCCGAGCAGCTGTATCAGGTTCACGGCCAGGCCGGGGTGGACCCGACCGAGCCTCACTACTCACGCGACTACACACATCCGCCCGTGAGCCACGAGCACCGCATCCAGAAGCTGTCCGACGACCTCGAGCGCATCGGCCTCCACCCCTACCCGCTTCCGGTCGGCGTCATGCTGAACGAGGCCATCCGCTCGATGAGCGCCTGCATCCGCTGCGAGACGTGCGACGGGTTCCCGTGCCTGGTCAACGCCAAGTCCGACGCCCAGGTGATCGCCGTCGATCCCGCACTCCAGCACGCCAACGTCGACCTGATCCGCAATGCTCGGGTGACCCGGCTCGAGCACGGCGCCGACCCGCGGACCGTCACCGCAGTGCACGTCGAGCGCAACGGGGAGCCCGAGACCTACTCGGCGGACGTCGTCGTCGTGTCCTGCGGCGCCATCAACTCGGCGGCCCTGCTCCTCCAGTCACGCAGCGACGCTCATCCCACCGGGCTCGGGAACAGCAGTGATGCCGTCGGGCGCCACCTGATGCGCCACAACAACTCGTCGCTCATCGGTTTCTCCCACGAGCCGAACCCGACCCTCTTTCAGAAGACCCTCGGCGTCAACGATTTCTACTTCGGCGCCGACGACTGGCAGTACCCACTCGGACACATGCAGATGCTCGGCAAGAGCGACGCCGCCACCGTGGCACGCCTGATGCCCGAGTCGGAAGACCCCGTCGACCTCGCCCGCCACACGGTCGACTTCTGGTTCCAGACCGAAGATCTCGCCGTCCCCGAGAACCGCGTGACGCTCGATGACGACGGAACCATCCGCCTCACGTACACCGAGACGAATGCCGAGTCCCACGACCGGCTCATCGCCAAGTTCAAGCTCCTCCTCAACAGCGTCGGCTGCAGGGAGGAGATGGTGCCGTTCCCCGAGTATGCCGGCGGGAAGAAAGCGATCTCCGGTGTGTCCCATCAGTGCGGCACCGTCCGCTTCGGCCACGATCCCACCGACTCGGCCCTCGACGTCAACTGCAAGATGCACGACCTCGACAACGTCTACGTGGTCGACTCGAGCTTCTTCCCCTCGAGCGGTGCGGTCAACCCGACACTGACCATCATCGCCAACTCGTTGCGAGTCGCCGACCACCTGGCCGAGCGGCTCGCCAACTGAATTCACCGGCTCCGGGCGGCCACCGCCGGGCCGCCCCCACCGGCCACCTGAGGAGCACACCATGCCGGAGACCTCGTTCAACAACCTGCTCTGGGTTTCGCTGATCGCCCTCACCGCGCCCCTGATCGTCGCCAGCTTCCCGCGCCTCAAGATCCCGGCGGTGGTGGGTGAGATCGTGAGCGGCATCGTGGTAGGCCCTTCGGGTCTCGGATGGGTACAGGCCGATCTCGCCGTCGAGATCGTCGCCCTCCTCGGGCTGTCGTTCGTGCTGTTCGTCGGCGGTACCGAGATGAACCCGGCATCGCTGCGTGGCGCCACCGTGCGCGCCGCCGGTGTCGACTATGGGTTGAGCCTGGTGCTCGCCGTCGCCGCCGGTGTCGCCATCACCGGGGTCGGCCTCGCCATGTCACCGCTTCTCATCGCCGTGGCGCTGTCGGCGACGTCCGTCGGCGTCGTCATCGCCGTCCTCACCGACTCGGGCCGGACCGCCACCCCGTTCGGGCAGCAGCTCATCACGAACGCCTCGGTGGCGGACTTCGGGTCGGTCGTGTTGCTCTCGCTGCTCTTCGCCCAGACGAACAGCTCGGTCGCCACCCGCCTCATCCTCCTGGCAGGGCTGCTGCTGGTCGCCGCGGTGGCCGCCGCCGCCCTGACCAAGGCAGGCCGGACGATGCGTCTGTCGACCCTCCTCAGCCGATTGTCCGGAGGTGCGGTAGAGATCCAGGTGCGGCTCTCGATCGTGCTCATGCTCGCCTTCGCCGTCGCCGCCCTCCAGGTGGGCGTCGAAGCCATCCTGGGCTCGTTCCTGGCGGGCGCCATCCTGTCGTTCGGCGCCAGAGATGCGATGCTCGAGGTCGGGCTGCATTCCAAGCTGGGCGCCGTCGGCTACGGCTTTCTCATCCCCGTGTTCTTCGTCACCGCCGGGCTCCGCTTCGATCTGCAGGCGCTCGCCACTGGCTCGGCGGTGCTCACGGTTCCCGTGTTCGTGGTGGCCATCCTGTTCGTGAGAGGGATCCCCGCCATCGTGACCTCACGGACCAGGGGGAGGAGGACGGCGGTGGCGACGGGGTTGCTCCAGGCCACGACCCTGTCGTTCCTGGTCACCGCCAGCCAGATCGGGCTGATGGCCGGCCTCCTCGACCCGGCGGCGGCGTCGGCCATGGTGGGCGCCGGCCTCATCTCGGTCGCCGTGTTCCCGCCGCTCGCCCTGTCGCTGCTGGAGAAGGAACGCTCAGTCGCCATCCTTCCAGTTGCGGAACTCGCCGAGTAGGACCTGCTGCGCTTCGGGCGAGATCGACATCTCATCCAAGCGCCCGACGAGCTGCACCGTCTCCTTGATCTGATCGAAGAACGTGTCGCAGCCGACGCAGGTCTTCATGTGCTCCTCGAACCGCACCCGGTCCTCGGCGGGGAGCGCATCGTCGAGGTATGCGGTGACGATCTCGACGAACTCGCGGCAGGTCAGCTCCGTCGACGAATCTGATGTCGGCACATCCATTACACACGCCCTCTGGCCACGCAATAGTTGTACCACACAACGTACGGATGGTGTCGTGAGCCCATGGCGAACCTCACGCAGCGGCGATCCGGCGCCGGGCGCGTAGCACCTCGGCCACCGACCACGCCTGGAAAGGGCACCCCGTGGCGGAGTGGGGTGCAGCCGCGTCGGCCGTCTCGGACACCGACCCCAGCCCCCACTCGCCGAGGTGGCGCTCGAGTCCGGAGAGAACCCCTGCAACGGGGACCTCGGTTCGCAGACACGCATCGACGTACGGTCCGATGAGCCACGGCCACACGGTGCCCTGGTGGTAGGCGGCGTCCCGGGCAGCCGGGTCGCCGCGGTGACGAGGAATGTAGGCCGGATCACCGGGATGCAGAGATCGCAGGCCAAGCGGGCTGAGTAGCGGTTCGCACGCCCGCACCACCGATGAGTCGCAAAGCGGAGCGTTCGGAAGGGAGACGGCGAGAAGCTGGTTGGGCCTCACCGAAACATCGTCGCCCTGCGGAGCATCGACGACGTCGTGCAGGCCGATGCCGGACGGGAATCGCTCCACGAACGAGCTGCGCGCCGCCGACTCCAACCTGAGCAGCCGATCCGTCGGGCGACCCAGGCGGCTGGCGAGGCCCGCCATCCCGGCCATGCCGCTGATCCACAGCGCATTGACCTCCACGGGCTTCCCCCAACGGGGGGTGATGGGGAGCCCATCGACGCGAGCGTCCATCCAGGTGAGCGCCCAGCCCGGCTCGCCTTGGGTGATGAGCCCGTCGGCGTCCACGCGAATGCCGAAACGAGTGCCGGCGAGATGGTGGTCGACGATCGACTCGAGGGCGGGGTAGATCGCGTCCGCCAGGTCGAAGTCACCGGTTCGTGTGATGTGACGAATGGCGGCATGCATGAACCACGGGGCCGCATCCACGGTGTTGTACTCCGTGCCGCCGACATCCGCAGTGTTGGCCAGCATGCCCTGGGACAGGCTGCTTGCCGCAGCTTCCAGGAGGGCTCGGCCCTCGTCGGCGCGGCCGGTCTCGAGGAACAGCCCTTCGTACGAAGTCATGGTGTCGCGCGACCAGTCGCCGAACCAGGGATAGCCGGCCACGACGGTGGGGCCGGCGACGATGAACTGGTCGGCCGCCCAGGCGAGCTGGGCGTCGGTCGCATCGGCAGCGCCTGCCCGCCGGGCAAGCGTCTCGAACCGCGCCTGGGTTTGGTCCACGAGCCGCTGCGCACCCGGGGCGTGGATCCGGCTGGGATCGGACCACGCTTCGATCTCGAGGGAGCCACCGGCTACGACCTCGTCACGGAAGGACCCCGCGGCGAAAACGTCCTCGACGGCGTTCAGACCTCGCGCCGCCTCCTCGCGGTGGGTGAAGCCGTAGTACCACTCCCCCGTTGGCGAGAACGAGGGCCCGCGAACACGAAACGCGTCCTCGAACACGAAGCCTGCCTCGTCCGCCTCGAGGTGGGGAGAGCCGGAGGCAGTGCGTTCTGCGTGCACGTCGCGCCACGTGCACAGCGCCTCGACTTCGAGCACGACGGGCTCCGGACAGCGGACGATGGTGAAGACGACGCCAACGAGTGAAGTTCCGTGATCCATGGCGAGCCGGGCGTCGAGAACGATCTCGCCCACTTGCCAGCGCCAGCGCGGAACGCCGCGATCGATTTCGAACTCGACGAGGTAGCGATGACCGGCGGGTGCGATGACGCCCCCCGTCCACTCGTGGGTTGCCAGCTCGATCCGTCGATCGCCGACGTGGAGAACCGGGTCGAGCGAGGCCAGCGCCAACTGACGTCGCCGCGGCGGATCGACGGCGACGACCAGAAGCCCGTGATAGCGGCGCGTGGCGAGCCCGGTGGCGGTTCCCATGGCAAACCCACCGACGCCGTCGGTGACCAGCCACTCGCGTTGGGAACCGTTGTCGAGCGAGCCGAGAACCTGCGGGCCCAGAGCGATCTCCACGGCATAGGGTCTCGTCATCGGTTCGAATCGTTACGAGGGGCTGCCGCCGTCATGGGGCGGCCGGACGGAAGTAGGCCTCCAGGACACGCCGGATGCGCGCCCGCGCACGGTGGAGCAAGACGCGCTGATTGCCTTCGGTGATGTCCAACAGACCGCACACCTCACCCGACGTCAGGCCTGCCACGTCACGCATCAACAGCACCTCACGCTGGGCCGGCGACAGCTGTTCGGCGGCGGCCTCCACCACGGACACAACCTCCGCATCGAGAACGTGATCCTCCGGACCGTGGTGCCAGGACTGGGGAGGTGACGCCCAGTGCATCGGCCACACCGGGTGATCGACCGGGTTGAAGCGATCGATGTCGGCGGCGCCCTCGTACGGATCGTCACGCAGCGGCGCCGTCGACGCAAAGGGAATCGTCCGGTGCTCCTTGACACCGATGGTCCGCGCCCGGTTCATAAGGATGTGGACCACCCACGTCTTGAGGGACGATCGGCCCTCGAAGCCGTCGATGCCGCGCAACACCGCGACCCACGTCTCCTGAACTACCTCCTCGGCCACGGCGTGGGTCGAGACGTACATGAGGGCGATGCGGATCAGCATGCCGTGCCACCGACGCACCAGCTCGGCGAACGCCACTTCATCGCGAGCTCGCAAGAGAGCGACGAGCTCGCGCTCCGATGTCCGTGCCGTGACCGCACCGTGCGGTCGCGGTGTCTCGCGCTGCACCGCGCCAATCTACGCCACGAGTGCAAACTGCAGAGCGCGTAACGCGAGCCTCCCCTCGTCGGACGGAGTGATCATGAACAGTGCAACCGCCGCCACCGTTGAAGCCCTCAGGCTCGACAGCGACCCTGATGCCTGGCGACGCTGGGGACCGTACCTGTCGGAACGCGCCTGGGGCACCGTCCGCGAGGACTACTCCCCCTACGGCAACGCGTGGGAGTACCTCCCCCACGACCACGCCCGCAGCCGTGCCTTCCGGTGGAACGAGGACGGGCTCGGCGGGATCTGCGACGAACACCAACGTCTGTGTCTCGCCCTTGCGTTCTGGAACGGACGAGATCCGATCCTGAAGGAGAGGATCTTCGGACTCACCGGGAACGAGGGCAATCACGGCGAGGACTCCAAGGAGTACTGGTGGTTCGTGGACTCGACACCCTCCCATTCCTGGATGGTCTGGCGCTACCTCTATCCGCAGCGCGAATTCCCCTACACCCAACTCGTGGACGAGAACCGTCGGCGAGGCCGCCAGGAGCCCGAGTACGAGCTGGCCGATACCGGGGTGCTCGACGACGGGTACTGGGACATCACCGCCGAGTACGCCAAGGGCTCCCCCGATGATCTCTTCGTTCGCGTGACCGCCCGGAACGTCGGACCCGAGCCGGCGACACTGCACGTGCTGCCCACTCTCTGGTTCCGCAACACCTGGTCGTGGGGAGACAGTCACGTCCGCCCCTCGCTGACGGCAACCGACAACAGGGTGGTCGCAGATCACGACACGCTCGGCCGGATGACCCTCACCGGCTCGGGTGCCCCTGACCTGTTGTTCTGCGAGAACGACTCCAACGCCCACCGGCTCTGGGACGTGGCGGGACCGGCCTATCCCAAGGACGGGATCAACGATCACGTCGTCCACGGGGCGGCAACGGTGAACCCGGAGCAGACCGGCACGAAGGCGGCCCTCTGGTACCGGCTAGAGATCGCCCCCGGAGAGACCGCCGCCATCACGCTGCGTCTGGCGGCCGAAGGGGAACCGGTGCGCAACGCCGGCGAGATCATGACCACGCGGCAAGCCGAGGCCGATGCCTTCTACGCCACGCTCACTCCGTTCGACGCCGATGCCGACGAGGCCGGTGTGATGCGCCAGGCCTTTGCCGGCATGTTGTGGTCGAAGCAGTTCTACCACTACGACGTGGAACGCTGGCTCGACGGGGACCCGAACTTCCCGGCGCCACCGCCTGGTCGGCTGTACGGCCGCAACGGCGACTGGCGTCACCTCAACAACATGGACGTCATCTCGATGCCCGATCCGTGGGAGTACCCGTGGTATGCCGCGTGGGACCTCGCCTTCCACTGCATCCCGCTCGCCCACGTCGATCCGCAGTTCGCCAAGGACCAGCTCCTGTTGCTCTGCCGGGAGTGGTACATGCATCCCAACGGTCAGCTCCCCGCGTACGAATGGGCGTTCGGCGACGTCAACCCGCCGGTGCACGCCTGGGCCGCGCTTCGCGTGTTCGAGATCGACGGATCGACCGACTACGGGTTCCTCGAGCGCGTGCTACACAAGCTCCTGCTCAACTTCACCTGGTGGGTGAACCGGAAGGACGCCGACGGCAACAACGTCTTCTCGGGAGGCTTCCTCGGCCTCGACAACATCGGCCCCATCGACCGCTCCGCCGGTCTGCCGATGGGCGTTCGACTGGAGCAGGCCGACGGCACCGCCTGGATGGCGATGTATTGCCTGAATCTGCTCGAGATGTCGCTCGCCCTCGCCGATCACGACCCGACGTACGAGGACCTGGCCACGAAGTTCTTCGAGCACTTCGCCTATATCGCTTCGGCGATTCACTCCCAAGGGCTGTGGGACGAGGACGCCGGCTTCTACTTCGACGTGCTCCACGCCGGCGACATGCGCACCCCGCTGGCGGTGCGATCGATGGTCGGCATGATCCCGCTCTACGCCACGACGACCCTCGGCAAGTCGACCCTCGCCAAGCTGCCCGACTTCGCCAAGCGGACCGACTGGTTCCTCGCCAACAAGCCGCAGTACGGAGACGTCATCAGCCACACCCACACGCTTGGCATGCACGAGGGGCGCCTGCTGTCGATCGTCTCGCCGGCCCGCTTGCGCCGCATCATGGAGATGATGCTCGACGAGAGCGAGTTCCTGTCGCCGTACGGACTTCGCTCCATCTCGGCCCGTCATCGTGACGAGCCGTACTCCGTGAACGTTGGGGGCATGCTCGCTTCCGTCGGGTACGAACCCGCCGAGTCGACCACGGGGCTCTTCGGTGGCAACTCCAACTGGCGAGGCCCGATCTGGTTCCCGGTCAACTACCTGGTCATCGAGTCGCTGCGCCGCTTCGCCCGCTACTTCGGGGAAGATTTCGAGGTGGCGTGCCCGACCGGCTCGGCCGAGAGCATGACCCTGAGCGAGGTCGCCGACGAACTGGCCCGCCGGCTCGTAGCGATCTTCCTGCGTGACACCGCAGGCTCGCGCCCGGTGAACGGGTGGTATGGCGTGTTCGACAGTGACCCGAGCCGGGACCACCTGGTGCTCTTCCACGAGTACTTCCACGGCGATACGGGCATGGGACTCGGGGCGTCTCACCAGACGGGATGGACCGGGCTCGTCGCCGATCTGATCTGCCGGCGACGCACGGACGAGCCTCTCTTCGCGAAGTCCGATCAGCCTGATTCGGCGCGGTCCGCGATTGCAGGTCGTCGAGGGAGGCGGAGGTGAAGACGACAGAGAGCTTCGACGTGGTCGTCATCGGCGCTGGCGCCGGCGGCGAGGTCGTCGCCGAACGTTGCGCCGATCGCGGGCTCCGGGTCGCGGTGGTCGAACAGCAGCTCTCCGCCGGGACCATCGCAACGGAGCCGCTCGCCTCCATGGGCACCACGGTCACGTCCCGTTTCACAAGGCGCGACGAGGTGACGGGACGGCCGACCGATGGCACCGGGGCCAGCCGCCTCGCCGCGAAGGGGGTCGAGCTCGTATGGGGGCGAGGGCGTCTCGCCGGAACCCGTCGCGTGGACGTCGACGCCTCATCCGCAACCAGTCGGCGCTTGCTGGCTACGTGCGCCGTCGTGCTGGCCACTGGAAGCACGAACGTGATGCCGAACATTCCCGGGCTTCGCGACGCGATGCCATGGACGATTCACGACGCCACGGTCGCCAAGGAGATCCCACCACGGCTCGCCGTGATCGGCGGTGGGGCCGAAGCCGTCGAGCTCGCCCAGGCCTTCGCCCGGCTGGGCTCGACGGTGACGATCGTCGAGGGTGGCCCTCGCTTGGTCGGTCGCGAAGAGCCGTTCGCCGGGGAAGAGCTCGAGCGGGCACTCGGCGCCGATGGGATCAGCGTGATCACAGGAGCAGTGGTGTCGCGCGTCGAGCAGGCAGGCTCGGATGGGCCCAGCACGTTGTTCGTCGACGAGGAGCCGATCGTCGCCGACCGGATCCTGGTCGCCGCAGGTCGTCGCCCGACAACCGCGTCACTCCATCTCGACACGGTGGGCCTGGTCTCCGGTGGTCCGGTCTCGGTCGATTCGATGCTGCGCGTGGTTGGGCCCGACGGCGCCCTCTCGTGGCTCTACGCCATCGGCGACTGCAACGGCCTGGCGCCCCTCACCCACATGGCGAAGTACCAAGGCAGGATCGCCGCCGATGCGATTGCCGGCATCGCCACCAGGCTGGGCGAGATCGTGCCGCGCATCACCTTCACCGATCCCCAGATCGCCGCGGTCGGCATGACCGAGGCGGGAGCGACCCAGCACGGGTTCAAGGTGCAGGTGGTTCGGACGTCGCTCAGCGCGATCACGGGGGCTGGTACCGACGGTGCCGGCCTCACCGGAACGGCCCAGCTCGTGATCGACGCCACCCGCCGCGTCGTCCTGGGTGCCACTTTCACGGGCCCGGGCGTTCAGGAGCTCCTCCACGCCGCCACGATCGCAATCGTCGCCGAGGTGCCGGTTCACCGGCTGTGGCACGCCGTGCCGTCCTTCCCGACGCTCAGCGAGGTGTGGCTCCACATGCTCGATGACATCGCCGCATGACCCCCGACCACCATCGACACCCGGCTTCCGCCCTTCGCGGACGGAGCCCCACCAAGGAGAAAGCATGAAGGGCATCGAAGGGAAGAACGTCCTCGTCACCGGGGGCAGCTCCGGAATCGGACAAGCGATCGCCATCCGCATGGCCGAAGAAGGCGCCAACGTCGCCATCAACTACGTTGGCGGGTCCGCTGGCGCCATGATGACCGAAGAGGCCATCGAGCACGCCGTGCACATGTGCATGAAGGAGATCGAGCACCACGGCAGGCACACGACCCTCGTCGGCGCCGACGTGTCCAAGGAGGCCGAGGTCGAGCGGATGTTCGCCGACACGGTCGCCGACCTCGGTGGCGTGGACATCCTCGTGAACAACGCCGGCATCCAGGTCGCGGCGCCCAGCCACGAGCTTGCGCTCGCCGACCTCGAGAAGGTGCTCAACGTCAACCTGGTCGGGGCCTTCTTGTGCGCCAGGGCGGCCATCCGCCACTTCCTGGCGGAGAACAAGCCGGGTTCGATCATCAACGTCTCGAGCGTCCACGAGGTCATCCCGAAGCCACGCTTCGTCGGCTACTCGCTGTCCAAGGGCGGCATGGAGAACCTCACCAAGACGCTCGCCCTCGAGTACGCCGGAATGGGGATCCGCGTGAACGCCATCGGGCCCGGTGCGACGATCACCCCGATCAACCGGGCATGGGTCGACGACCCGGTGAAGCGGGAGATGGTCGAGGCTCACATCCCGATGGGACGGGCCGGCGAAGCCTGGGAGATGGGGGCCGCGGCCGCCTTCCTCGCGTCGGACGATGCGGCGTACGTCACCGGCCAGACTCTCTTCGTCGACGGCGGCCTGACGTTGTACCCGGACTTCCGCGAGTCGTGGTCCTCTGAATGACCGCGCCGTTCTGGCCTTCGCGGTACGGACCGGCGGACGAGGCCGGCAGCCTCAACGAGATCACTCCCGCCAAGGTGATCCAGGCGGCCGCCCTCGTCCGCACCGGGCGGATCTACGACCTGGCACATGTCCTCGACGCCGACGTGCCCGCTTTCCCGGGAAGGACCTTCCGGCAGGATCTGCTGACCTTTCCCCACCAGGTCAACCTTCGCCGCAACGACGCCGGTCCCCACGGCTTGGGGCTCAACTCGGTCAACTGGATCGAGGAGCGCTTCCAGACGACCAGCCAGATCGGCACCCACATGGACGGTCTCAACCACCTCCAGGAGGGCGACCGCATCTACAACGGACATGCGCTCGGGGACATCGTCGAGCCCCACGGAACGAACCGATGCGGGATCGAGGCGCTCCCCCAGGTCGTCACCCGCGGGCTGCTGATCGACGTCGCCGCAGCTCGCGGCGTCGCTCGCCTCGACCAGGGCGACGTCATCACGCCCGACGAGGTAGAGGCGGCGCTAGCGGTGAACGGGCTCGAGGCCGAGCCCGGGGATGCCGCCTTCTTCCACACCGGCTGGGGAGCTCAGTGGGCCGTCGACAACGCCGGGTACGTCTCCGGCGAACCCGGCCCCGGCATGGCGCTCGCCGAGTGGATCGCCGACTCGCGAATCGCGCTCACCGGGTGCGACACGTGGAGCTTCGGCCCGGTGCCCCCCGAGGACCCCAAGCGCCCCTTCGAGGTTCCGCAGTGGCTGAACACACGCCACGGCGTGGTCGTCTGCGAGAACCTCCGCCTGGGCGAGCTCGCCGGTGACGGAGTCGCCGCCTTCATGCTGGCGATCGGTCACCCGAAGGTGCGTGGCGGCACCGGAGCATGGGTCGCACCGCTCGCCGTCGTGTGACGCCGAGCGCGTCCCGGTTCACCCCGCCGACTCCTTGGCGGCCGCATACACCCGGAGCACCCGTTCCCGGGCGACGGCATGGTCGACGATCGGCTCCGGATAGGTGTCGCCCAACTCGATGCCCGCAGCTGCCAGCTCCAGCGGACCGAGCTCCCACGGTGCGTGGATGCCTGCGGCTCCCAGCTCAGCGAGCTCGGGCACGTAGCGACGCACGTAGTCACCGGCCGGGTCGAACTTGCGGCCCTGGCTGACGGGATTGAAGACCCGGAAGTAGGGAGCGGCGTCGGTACCGGTCCCCGCCACCCACTGCCAGTTGCCGACGTTCTGGGCGACGTCGCCGTCGATCAGATGTCTCCGAAACCAGCGCTCTCCGATGCGCCAGTCGACGAGGAGGTCCTTGACGAGAAACGACGCGACGATCATCCGCACGCGGTTGTGAACGAACCCTTCGCCGGCGAGCTGGCGCATCCCAGCATCGACGATGGGGTACCCGGTCCGCCCCGCTTTCCAGGCATCGATGTCCTCGGCGTCGTTGATCCAGGCGATGCCCGAGTACTCGGGGCGCAGCTCTCGGCCCACCGAGCTGGGGTTGTGGTACATGACCTGGAGGTAGAAGTCCCGCCAAGCCAGCTGGCGGACGTAGGCGGACCGGCCCTTCGAGGATCCGCCGACCTCGTGCCGGACACGACGGGCATCGAGGGTGCCGAAGTGGAGATCCGATGACAGGTGCGATGTGGCATCGAGGTCGGGCCGGTTGCGCACCTCGTGGTAGTCATCCACGCGATCGAGGAACTCGGCCAGCCGCGACACGGCTGCGGCCTCACCGCCGATCAGAGTCGGTGGAGCCGTCTCCGCTCGCAGACCGTCTCCCGGATCCGAGGACACCGAGGCCGAGCCTGCATCGGGCCACAGACCCCACGAAAGCTCGGCCCAGCGGCGGTGGTAGGGCGTGAAGACTTTGGGCGGGGTCCCTGCCGCGGTCATCACCTCGTCCGGGCCGTGGATCGCCACCCCCGGAAACCGCTCCAGCGGCACGTCGCCGGCCACCGCCGCATCCCGCGCCACGGCATACGGGCTGTAGTCGTCGTTGACGTAGACCGCATCCGCACCCAGACGTCGCACCTCGGACCGAACGACCTCAGCGGGCGCCCCATGACGAACACATAGGCGGCCGTCCCACTCACCCAGCCCTGCATCGAGGGCCGCGAGATGGGCGACGAGCTGCGTTGTTCGGCGCTCACCGGGCCGCCATAGGCGCGGATCGATCACGAACAAGGGAACTACGCGCTGGTGGGCCCTGGTCGCATCCGCCCAAGCCGGGTTGTCGCGCAAGCGGAGGTCGCGCCTGAACCACACGATGGCTGTCATGGGCGACATGATGGCGCGGCCGCGGCCTTGACGGCGAAACGGCCGGTAACGATCTGCCTGCGGCTATGTTGGCGAAACGTCGAAGCGGAGATGAAGCACCCTGTCCAGGCCATTTCACGACGAACCGCGAGCCGTGATCCTGCGGCGCCGCCTCATCACTATCCCACGTTCGATCGCCTTCTTCGTGCTGACCACCGTGCTGCTGCCGGTGCTGTTCGTCGTCGCCGCCGTAGTCGACGCCGCTCGAGCGGCCGTGCGAAGACGCCCATGGATGGCCACCCGCATGCTCGCCTTCGGATGGGTGTTCCAGGCCGTCGAGATCTGGGGACTGCTGCGGTTCGCAGGACACTGGCTCGGCGCCGGCTTCGGCGCTCGCCGTCGCTGGATGGTGGACAGGGCGTGGCTCGTGCAGGCGTGGTGGGCCCGAACCCTCTTCGGAGCCGTGAGACGGCTCTTCCGGCTCGACGTGACGGTGGAGGGCGAGGACCTCACGACGCCCGGCCCGATCATCGCGATGTTTCGGCATGCCAGCATCATCGACAACCTCCTGCCCGCCTACCTCCTCACCGACCGCCACGGCCTGCGGCTGCGATGGCTGATCAAGCGCGAGCTCCTCGGCGTGCCCTCGCTCGACGTCGGCGGGACACGGCTGCCGAACCACTTCGTCGACCGGTCGGGCACCGATCCCCGGACCGAGCTGCGCAGCATCGGGATCCTCGCCGCAGATCTGGGGACGAGCGAGGGGGTGCTCATCTTCCCCGAAGGCACCCGCTTCACCGAGAAGCGACGGCAGCGGGCTCTCAACAGCCTCGCCGAGCGCGACCCCCGGCTCCACGCCCGGGCCGAACGCCTCCGCCACCTTCTCCCCCCTCGCCTCGGCGGACCGCTGACGCTGCTCGATACCGGCTACGACGTGGTCTTCTGCGCCCACGAGGGCCTCGGGGGTTTCGCCAAAGTGAAGGACCTCTGGTCCGGGGCTCTCGTCGGCGGAACGATCAAGATCCGGTTCTGGCGGGTCGCCGCCGCCGACATCCCCCACGGCCGCCGGCAGCGCATCGACTGGCTGTTCGATCGGTGGGAGGCGCTCGATCAGTGGATCAGCGACACCAAAGCATCAGGAGCGGTCACGCTCCCTGCAACGTGACGTCCCCAGACACCGTCTCGAGCTGAAGGCTCACCGAACGCTCGGGCGGCGAGCCGTCGCCCTCGGGCAGGCGGTTCCGCAGCTCGCCGCTGAGGGTCTGTAGATCGAAATCGAGCAGGCGTCGGCGGGGTATCCCGATACGGACGTCCCCGGAGAGCGTCCGCACTCGAAGATCCGTGCCGTCGAAGCAAGCGATCTCGACATCGCCCGATGCGGTCCGAACGCTCGCCGTCTCCCCAATCCGGTCGACGAACGTGTCGCCGCTCGCACTCGCCACCGCCAGGTCGCGCGCCGCCTCGCCGATGCGGATCGTGCCCGAGGCGGTGGACACATCGAGCCGTTCACCAACTCGGTCCACGAAGATGTCGCCCGATGCCGACTTGAGGCGAGCGTTGCGATCGACGGTCTCCAGCCTGATGTCTCCCGAGGCTACGCTCGCATCGACCTCACCGGCCGCGGTGTTCACGATGATGTCACCCGAAGTGCACGCAAGCGCCAGTGCCGCCCCCGCGGGGACCTCGACGTGGACGTCGGCATCGCCCCCGAACCGGCGGCGTGCACCCCTGACGCGAGCAACGGTGATCATGTCGCCGCGCTGCTCGATCTGGTAGTCCTCGGCCGCTGCACCCTCGACCAGTACGGCGACCGATCCCGGTGGCGAGGTGGACACGACGATCCCGCCCGAGAGAGTTGACGCATCGATGCGAATCCGATCGCCGACCTCGAACGTCTGCGAGCGCTCGATCACGTCTGGAACGTCCCCGTGACGTGCCTACCGGTGCGCCTGGTGCCCCGCCCGCGACCGGCCAGTGTCTTGACGACGTACGCGTTGATCGAGTCGCCGGCCGAGCCGGCAGCCTCTTCCAGGTCCTTCTTCAGGATCGTGGGTAGGCGCAGCGTGAGCCGGGCTTCGAGGTCGTCGGTGCTGAACACCGCCTGGGCCTCGACCGTGCGCACCACCAACGAAGGCTCACCCTCGCGCAGCACGACATCGATTCGATGGTCCGGAAGCTGAGCGCCGACCTCGATGGCGGCCTGCTCCGCCAGCTCGAGCGCCGCCCGTTCCATGGCCGGCCTGAGCCCGGCCATGAGCGCGTCGCCGGCGGCCGTGATCGCGGGGTCGCCCCCCGCCAGCCCCATCTGATCGCTCAGCGCGGCCTCGAGACCCGTGATGACGCTAGCCGTATCCATCGTCGCTCCTCTGCTTCACGCTGCCGGCTCGTGGGTCAATGACGAATCGTGGCGTCATCGCCACGTGCGATACGCAGCAGCGTGCGACGCCGGTTGAGCTCGTGCCGCGCCTCGACGTGGTCGTCGTGGATCGCCTTGATCACGTCGGGGTTGTTGTACCACAACATCGTCCCTCCTGACACCTTCTTGCCGCCTCTATGACAGTGTCATGATGTCATAGCGATGTCACTCTGTCAAGAAGATGCCAAGAACACCCTGTCAAGAACAAGCTGTCAAGGACGTTCTGTTCGAGGAAACGCGGCGGGGCGATCCTCGACTGCCTCCGAAGGCGGCACGGGAACATGGGGCGCAGACCTACAATGGTTGGATACTCACCCGGGGAGCTCGGGCACGCCGAGCTGAGAGGGTGGCCGGTGCGGCTCGCCGCAGACGCCACCGACCCGTGGAACCTGAACTGGGTCATACCAGCGGAGGAAGCGTGGACACTTCCGGCACCACGATGCCAAGCACCGCCGTCATCATCGCGGGCGGCGACCCGATCGACGCTCGAGCCCTCGATCGCCTCCCCCACCCCGCCTACGTCGTCGCCGCAGACTCCGGGCTCGACCAGGCCTACCGGTTGGGTCTGGACGTCGATCTCATCATCGGCGATCTCGATTCGGTGTCGCCGGAGGCCCTCGACCGAAGCAGGTCGCTCGGCGTCCCCGTCGAGGAACACCCCGTCGACAAGGACGCCACCGATCTGGAGCTGGCCCTCGACCACGCCATGATCCGAGGAAGCAAACGCGCGGTCCTGTTCGGCGGCCACGGCGGCCGCCTCAGCCACCTCCTGGGCAACGCACTCGTGCTCACCGCCGAGAAGTACGCAGCGCTCGACATCGAGTGGCACGTAGCGGCGACCACGGTTGTCGTCGCCCGTCCCCGTCGTACGGTGACGCTCGAAGGCAGTCCCGGCGATCTCGTCTCTCTGCTCGCCACGGGTGGTGTGGCGACCGGGGTGACCACCTCCGGATTGCGCTGGGCGCTCGCCGACGCCCAGCTGGAGCCCGGGTCCACGCACGGCATCAGCAACGAGATGACCTCCACGACGGCTCGCGTCGAGCTGGGGGACGGCGTCCTGCTGACCATTCACGAAAGGGCCGATCATGAGACGACCAGCACTCCTCGCCGCACTCGCACTACTCGCCGGAGCCTGCGCCGGGGATGACGCAACGGCGACGACCGTCGCCACGTCTGTCGCAGAGCCCTCCACCGTGACCCTTCTCACCCACGACTCGTTTGCCGTATCGGAGGAGGTTCTCGCCGGATTCACCGCAGACACCGGGATAGCCGTGGAGATCCTCCAAGGCGGAGACGCCGGGACGACGGTCAACCAAGCCATCTTGACCAGAGACAACCCGGTCGCCGACGTGCTGTTCGGCGTCGACAACACACTGCTCTCTCGCGCCCTCGACGAAGACCTGTTCCTCGCCTACGAGGCGCCGGGTCTGGATGACGTACCCGATGCGCTCGAGCTCGACCCCGAGCATCGGGTGACACCCATCGACTTCGGTGACGTGTGCATCAACTACGACAGGGAGGGCCTGGAGACCGCGGGCATCGCAGCCCCGCAGACACTTCAGGACCTGACCGATCCGGCCTTCTCCGGCGCCGTCGTCGTCGAGGACCCGGCGACGTCCTCTCCGGGTCTGGCCTTCCTGCTCGCCACGATCGGCACGTTCGGCGAAGACGGCGACTACACGTGGCAGGATTACTGGGCGGACCTCGCCGCCAACGACGTGCTCGTCACCTCGGGCTGGGAGGAGGCGTACTACGGGGCCTTCAGCGGAGGCAGCGGGGAGGGCGACCGACCCGTCGTCGTCTCCTACGCATCATCGCCGCCCGCCGAGGTCGTGTTCGGGGATCCGCCGCCCGAGACGGCGCCGACGGTCAGCATGACTTCGGGCTGTTTCCGGCAGATCGAGTTTGCGGGCATCCTCTCCGGCACCGACAACGAGACCGCCGCCCGCCGGCTCATCGACTTCATGCTGTCGCCCCCCTTCCAGGAAGACATACCGCTGCAGATGTTCGTGTTCCCTGCCAATGAGACTGCGGCGCTCCCGGACGTCTTCGTTGCGAACACCGAGGTTCCGTCGGATCCCGTGACGGTCTCCCCCGAAGACATCGCGGCCAACCGCGAACGATGGATCCAAGAGTGGACCGACGTTCTTCGCTGATGCGACGGTCGGGGGCGGTGCGGGGAGGCTGGATCGCGGCCGCTGCGCTCCCGCTGGCCTTCCTCGGCTACTTCTTCCTCTATCCCCTCGCCTCGATACTGGTGACGGGGCTCAGCACCGACGGCGGCACCCACCCCTTGGCCGAGTTGTTCCGCCGGCGCCCCCTCCTCAGCGTGGCGTGGTTCACGACCTGGCAAGCCGTCGTTTCGACGGCGTCGACGCTCGTCCTCGGACTGCCGGGGGCGTACGTGCTGGCGCGATTCGACTTCCCCGGCCGCAGCCTCATCCGAGCCGCGACCATCGTGCCCTTCGTGCTCCCGACCGTCGTCGTCGGCGCCGCGTTTCTCGCCGTGCTCGGCCCCAACGGAGCGATTGGAGTCGATCTCAGCCGGACCGCCCTGGCGATCGTGCTGGCGCACGTGTTCTACAACTACGCCGTGGTGGTCCGAACGGTCGGCACCTATTGGGAGCACCTCGATCCGAGGCTCGAGGAGGCCGCCCGCAGTCTGGGAGCTTCGAGGCTCCGGGCATTTCGGGAAATCACCTTGCCGCTGCTCGCCCCGGCCATCGCCTCGGCGGCCTCGATCGTCTTCCTCTTCACCTTCACCTCGTTCGGTGTGATCCTCATCCTGGGCGGGCTCGGCCAGGCGACGATCGAGGTGGAGATCTGGCGGCAAGCCGTCGGGCTCCTGAACTTCCCTATCGCTGCAGGTCTCGCCGTCCTCCAGTTGGTGGGCGTGGCCATCATCCTGTGGGCCTACGCCCGCTACCAGCAGCGCCGCTCCCGGCAACTCACGGTGGCGCCGGCGACGCGACGACACCCCGCAACGTGGCGAGACCGCCTGCTCGTGGCGGCGAACCTGGCTTTGATGGCAATGCTGCTCGGCGGGCCGATCGCATCGCTCGTAGGGCGCTCGCTCCGTACCGGTTCGGGATATGGCTTCGACTGGTACCGGTCGCTCGGCGACGCGACCTCCGGCACCGGCCTGTTCGTCCCCCCACTGACCGCGGTCGGGAACTCGCTGCGGTTTGCCATCGCCGCCACCGTCCTCGCCGTGGTCGTGGGCGGTCTGGCGGCTGCGGTCATCGCCTACCGGCGGGGCCCGGCGGCGCGGGCCTTCGACACCCTCTTGATGCTGCCGCTCGGCACCTCCGCGGTGACGCTCGGTTTTGGCCTCCTCGTCGCACTCGACGCACCGATCGACCTGCGCACATCGATCTGGCTCATCCCCATCGCTCACTCGCTCGTCGCGATCCCTTTCGTCGTGAGGACCGCGGTTCCGGTGATGCGCCGGGTGCGCAGGCGGCTGCGTGAGGCAGCAGCCGTACTCGGTGCAGCGCCGTTGCGGGCATGGCGGGAGGTCGATCTCCCCCTCGTCTCGCGGGCGATCGCCGTGGGAGCGGGATTCGCCTTCGCCGTCTCGCTCGGCGAGTTCGGGGCGACATCGTTCATCGTCCGGCCGGACACACCGACACTGCCCATTGCCATCTTCCGGCTTCTCGGCCGACCCGGCGCCGTGACCTCGGGTCGTGCGATGGCGCTCAGCGTCATACTCATGGTGCTCACGGCAGTCGCCGTTCTCGCCATCGAGCGTCTGCGCACCGGCGGCCAGGAGGACTTCTGATGCTCGAATGCAGGGCGCTGAGCCTGACATATGGCGAGATCCGCGCCCTCGACGACCTCGATCTCACGGTCGCGGACGGCTCCATCACCGCCCTCATCGGCCCGTCCGGTTGCGGGAAATCATCCCTGCTGCGCGTCGTTGCGGGTCTGGAGCGACCCGACGAGGGCTCGGTCCGATGGGACGGGCAGCGGATCGACGACGTTCCGACCCACAGGCGCGGCTTCGGCCTCATGTTCCAGGACTTCGCCCTCTTCCCGCACCGCAGCGTCGGCGAGAACGTCGCCTTCGGGCTCCGGATGAAGGGCATGGATCCGGCGGCGTTGGCGGCTCGCGTCGACGAGGTGCTCGGCTTCGTCGGACTCGAAGGCTACAGGTCACGCGGCGTCACCGAGCTGAGCGGCGGAGAGCAACAGCGAGTCGCCCTCGCCCGCACGCTCGCCCCGGACCCTCGCATGATCATGCTGGACGAGCCGCTCGGCTCGCTCGACCGGGCGTTGAGCGACCGCCTCGTCGTCGAGATGCGGGATCTGTTCCGGCGCCTCGCGGTGACTGTGCTGTATGTCACCCACGACCAAGACGAGGCGTTCGTGGTGGCGGACGACCTCGCGGTCATGAGGGCGGGGAGCATCGTTGCCGCAGGAACGGCCGAAGGCGTGTGGCGCGACCCGGGAACAGAGTGGGTGGCGAGGTTCCTGGGCCACGAGAACATCCTCCGTCCCGATTCCGCTGCGACCCGACTCGTCTTGGGCGACGGGTTCATCGCCGGGTCGGACGCCACAACGGGGTATGCGGTGCCGGCCACTGCGCTCGACGTGCGACCCGACGCGGAGGGAGCGGGGATGGTGGACGGAGTGACCTTCGGCGCTGGACTCCACCGCATCGAAATCACCGTCGGCGGCGAGCGTCTGGTGGCCAGCTCGCCGCGCTCGATACCGCTCGGAAGCCGCGTCGCCGTCAGCGCCGAGCGCAGTGCCGCCATCCCACTCAGCGGGTGATGCGGCCGCTCAGTCCTCGGCGACGTCCACCCAGTCCGCCCCCGAGACACGTACCAGCTGCTCGAGGTCGATCTCGAACACGGTGGTCGGGGTCCCCCCGGCCGCCCACACCGACGGGTTGCGACGCAAACTGTCGTCGGCATGGACGGGCAGGGGTTTCGGATGACAGAAGGGCGGGGTCCCGCCCGCCACGAAGCCCGTGTGCTCACGCACCTCGTCGAGAGATGCACGGCGGGCCTTGCTGCCCTCGCGTAACCCGGCGAGCTTTCGGGGATCCACGCGCCGATCACCGGCCATCAGCACGAGCACGGGCGCATCGTCGACCATGAAGAGCAGCGACTTGACGATAGCCGACACGTCACAGCCGATCGCCGCCGCGGCGTCCGCCGCAGTCTTCGTACCGTCCGGGTAGAGGACCGGTTCGACGGCAACGCCGAGCTCGGCGGCCTCGGAGACGAAACGCTTGGTCGTATCGGGAAGGTCCACGGCGGCGAAGCCTACCGCCGCACCGCTCGGCTGCCTTGCGGCGAGGGCCGTTCACGCAACGCCAACCACGCCCTCCTCTGAGGCGAGCCACTGCATCGGCACATCGTGATCCTCACGCGGCAGCCGATCGGCCACCAGCGCCGACGGGACGATACCTACGCGGACGACTCCGGGACGGAGCCGGCCGAGCAAATCGTCGTAGTACCCCATCCCGCGGCCCAGCCGGTTGCCGAACAGATCGAAGGCCAGGCCGGGCACCAGCGCCACGTCGACGGCGGACGGCGGGACGTGTGGTGCCGAGCTGTGCGGCTGGGGGAAACCGAGCGGATGGACCTCGAGGGGCCCGCCCAGCTCATGGATCGTCAACGGTCCCTCCTTCGGGGTCCGGGTCGTCACCCACCGCACGGGCAGGCCCGCATCGACGAGGCCCGTCAGGTCGATCTCATCCGTCATGGCGAGGTAGACGAGAACCGTTGCCTCATGGCGCAGCGGCGGGAAAGCCACGAGGCCCTTTGCGACGTTGGGCGCCAGCTCGGCGAAGTCCAGCGTGCTTCGCAACGCACGCGCCCAGGTGCGCCACTCGTCCTTGGGCGCCCCCTCCTCCGGTACGGCGAGCTCCTCAGCCAATGAGCTTTGGACCCAGCTTGGCGAACTCGTCCTGCGATGAGAAGGGCACGATGTAGCCGTCCTCATCCCGGATGTCGTCGAGGTGCTCGACCACATCCTCGATCGTCAATGGACCGTCGTGGACCGGGTGCTTGAAGTAGCCGGGGGTGAGACCCACGAAGAAACGACTCACCGATCCCCCACCCACCGACCACACCTCGCCGTTCACTGCGCACCCCTCCGACGCCAGGTACGCCACGACAGGCGACACGTACTGCGGATCGAAGTGTGCGACGGCTTCCCCGAAGATGTCCTCCGTCATCCGCGTCCGTGCGATGGGAGCGATGGCGTTGACCTTGATCCCCGCCTTGGACCCTTCGAGCTTCAACACGTTCATGAGACCGACCAGACCCATCTTGGCGGCGCCGTAGTTGGACTGGCCGAAGTTGCCCATGAGCCCGGAGCCGCTGGACGTCAACACGACCCTTCCGTAGCCCTGCTCCTTCATGTGGGCGAAGGCCGGTCTCGTGACGTAGAAAGCACCCTTGAGGTGCACGTCGAGCACCGCCGACAGGTCATCCCAAGCGAGGTTGACGAAGGACTTGTCGCGCAGGATCCCGGCGTTGTTGACCACGATGTCGACGCGGCCGAACTCGTCGACAGCCCGTTGCACCATGGCCTCGGCGACCGCGGGATCCGAAACCGAGCCGTGATCGGCCACGGCGACGCCGCCGGCGGCGCGGATCTCGTCGACCACCGCATCCGCCGCACCGGCGCTCTCGCCGAGACCGTGCACGTCGCCGCCGACGTCGTTCACGACGACGGCCGCTCCTCGTCGAGCGAGCAGCAGAGCGTGTTCTCGGCCTAAACCCCCTCCGGCTCCGGTGACAATCGCCACTCGGTCCGAGAAACTCACCATGCCTTCAATCCTCTCGCTGCCCGGGGCGGGAACGATAGCGTCGCCACGCTCGCGCCCCCATCCGGGCGCAGCCCGCATCGTGCCCTACCATGGTCGTAGATGGAGGCAAGGGACGCCCCGGACAAGATCCGGCCGCTACCACCTGACCTGGCGGGCGACGCCACTCCCGAGGGACCCCCACCACCCGACCGGCGCTGGGTGCCTATCGCCGTGGCGGCCGGCGCCCTGGTCTTCTTCGGGGTGCTGGCCGGACTGCTCGGCTCCGCACCTACCACCACCTCGGGGCCGAACGAGGCCGAGCCACCGCCGACGACCCTTCCCGGGCTTGGCGCGCCCCCGCCGCCGCCGACCACCACGACGAGGGCACCCCAGACGCTTCGTGAGCGCATCCCCATCCTCGAGCGCAGCCTCACGGTGATCTACCAGGGCGACGACGGCACCTCGACCCGTCTCCAGACCTGGCCCATCGGCGCGATCGAGCCGAGTGAGGCCACCAGCTCGGGAGGGCGTGCCGAAGCCGCGATGTTCGACACGTCGTTTGCGGAGCTCGCCTGGGTCACAACCGGACGCCACGACACCTTGTGGCTCGGTGCCCCTCCCCAAGGGGAGCCGGCATGGATCGACATCTCCGGAGCGGCATGGCACGCAACCACGCCACTCACCCTGGCGTGGCTTGCCCGCGATCCCGCCGACGGCACGATTCACCTGTATCGGGCCACGGCGCTGCCTACGGGACTCGAGCAGCTCACGGACCTCGGACCACTGCCGGAGGGAAGCGAGCTGGTCGGCTGGGGTGATTGGGGGTTTGCGCTCAACGTGCCCCCACCCTCCCTGATGCGCCAGTGGCGCATTCCGGACCCGACGGGAGCAACGCCGAATACGGTTTTCCAGCCTCTCGCGTTCACCATCATCCTCGACGATCTGGGCGTCGAGACGGCGGCACTCGTCGGCACTGCACGAGCCACGGGTCCGGATGGTCACCTGGTGATCCAGCCGGCACCCGAGGCCTACCGCCTCGCCCTGGACGGCGGACTCGACGTCGTCGCCCTCGGTCTGCAGACCGAGCCCATCGTCGTCGGGCGAGACCCCCAAGAGCGCCCGTTTGCCCTGCTCGCCCCGGACCTCACGCCGACCGATGTGGGCTTCGCCCCGGCATCACCTGCGACGACGTTCGTATTCACACCGGACGGCGCCCATGTCACGGCCGCCGGGGCGATCGAGGGCAGGTTTGCGATGGTGACCGAGGCAGTCGACGGAACGCAGCGTCGCATCACGTCGGTCGCAGGGGCCGATACGCTGATCGGCTTCTCTCGCGACGGGAAGTTGCTGGTACTGCACGACCGCAGCGGCGGTGGGCTCACTTTCCACGACTGGAACCGCGGCGCCAGCTGGCAGCTGCCGTTCCCTTCCGGCTCCGTGCTCGCGGTCGACGTCTGAACGAGCGCCGACAAGACCTCACTCACACTGCTTCGTGGAGGGGTGCAGCCAGGTTGCCCCTCCTCTGCACGGTGACGTCGTCAAGGCCGAGCCAGCCGGCCATCGCCGTCAGCTCGCATGCGAGGGCCCGAGCCACCCGGGCCGGATCGCGACCGTCCTCGGCATACGCACCCTGCACCCTCAGCGCTCCGACCTTGCGGTCGGCCTTGAGGTCCACGCGCCCGACGAGCTCGCCGTCGAGCAGGAAGGGAAGCACGTAGTAGCCGTGGACACGTTGATCCTCAGGCACGTAGATCTCGATGCGATATCGAAACGCAAACAGGCGCTCGGTGCGCTCTCGGTGCCACACGAGGGGGTCAAAGGGGCTCAGAAGGCCGGTGCCACGACCCCGCCGCGGCAGAGTGGCCTCCGGATGGAGGTAGACGGGCCCCCGCCAGCCTGCAACCTGCACATGGGAGAGCCGGCCCGATTCGGCGAGTGCGGCGAGCACCGGCCGTGCCGTCGGCAGGTGGAGCCGGTAGTAATCGGCGAGATCCGAAGCGGTCCCCACCCCGTGGTGCCGTGCCGCCCGCATCAACAGCCGTGCGTAGGTCTCCTCCTTGCCGGGCGCAGGCTCGGCCATGATCGCCGGAGGCAAGACCCGCTCGGGGACGTCGTACACCCGGGTGAAGTTTCGATCGCGCCACGCCGTGATCCTCCCCTTGGCGAACAGCCATTCCAGGGCGATCTTGCCGCGGCCATACCCCCACCACGGTCCGGTGCGGGCACCCGGGTCCGCGAGATCCGAGACCGTGAGCGGACCTCGTTGCACGATCTCTTCGTGGACCGAGTCGATGTATCCGGGATGCTCGACCTCGAGCGCCTGCACCCGTCGCCACGGCCTGATCGCCCCCATCCGGTAGCGCCACAGCGGGTAGGTCCCCACCGGCAGCAACGAGGCCTCGTGCCCCCAATACTCGAAGATGTGGTTCGCATCGGTCGTGTAGGAGTGGAGCTTGTCGCGGGGGTACGGACCCAGACGGGTCAGCACCGGGAGATAGTGGGATCGGGATACGACGTTCACGGAGTCGAGCTGGAGCAGGCCGATCGTGTCGAAGACCCGGGCGAAGTGGCGACGGTCGATCCTCCCGGTCGGCTTCGCGGCCGTGAATCCCTGGGCGCCGAGCGCAATGCGTCGCGCCTGGTCGAGCGTGAGCCGTCGCACACGGGGGTGGGTCATGGCCGCCGCTACGCTACCGGCATGCCCCGCAAGTTGCGTGCCGGGTTGCGGACCGCGGTCGCCGTGCCCACCTTCTTCGTCTTCACCATTCTCCTGGCCGGCGTGCTGCTGCTCGTGTCGGCGCTGCGACGTGACTCACCGATGGTCGACAAGATCATCCGTCTGTGGTCGCGTCTGTTCTTGAGCACGGGCCCGGTGAAGCTCGATGTGCAGCGAAACGACACCATCGACCGCTCGCGGCAATACGTGTTCGTGGCCAACCATCTGTCGAACTTCGACATCCCGGTGATGTTCCTATCCATCCCGGTCCCCATCCGCTACCTCGCAAAGAAAGAGATCTACAAGATCCCCGTCGTGGCCCAGGCGATGAACTCGATCGGGATCATCAAGACAGACCGCCAGGCCGGCGTCGGCTCTCACGCCCTGATCAACCAAGGAGTGGAGCAGGCGAAACGGCGGGGCCTTTCGCTCATCATCTTCCCCGAGGGCACTCGCAGCCGAGACGGGAAGCTCGGACCGTTCAAGAAGGGGGCCTTTCGCATCGCAATCGGCAGCGATCTCCCGGTGGTGCCGGTGTCGATTCGCGGCACGTGGGACGTGTGGCCTCCCGACGCAAAGATGTTCTTTCCCGGCCACGCCGAGGTCGTCGTTCACGACCCGATCCCCACACACGATCTCACGCTTGCGGACATCGATGCGCTACGCGACAAATGCCATGCGATCATCGCATCGGATCTGCCGCCTGACCTCGTGCGGTGATCGGCCGGCGCTAGTCATACACACCTGTCAGGTAGGTGTGGCCATCCCGTACCTCGCACAGGAAGGCGCCTGCGGAGGTGACGAGCTGGTAGCGATCCGAGGCAGGGTCGCCCTCCCACCACCGCCCGAGCTTCCGCCAGGGCCCTGCCCAAGACAGCACGGGCACCCAGCGGCTCCCCAACCGGAGCCGAACCGGCATGCCTCCGTCCCAGTCGACCTCGAGTCGTGTCGGCTCGGGAGGGACGAGGGTGGGCGAAGGAGACGGTATGGCACCCGGCCAGGTGGCAGCGAGATCGCGCTGGTTCCCTGCCGGTTCCTCGCCCCACCGATACCACGTTGCCCGCTCCCCCGGGTCACGTCCCCCCTGGGGGATGGCCTGCATCACCCCGTCCATCCCCACCAGCGCTTGGGTCTGTACGAGGGCGCGATGTGCCTCGGTCTCGCTGCGAGCATCCTCGTGGAGTGCGAGCTGCCGGCCGCGGTCCGAGAGATCGGCCGGGGCGAGGCGTAGTCGCACCACTCCGCCGTGAATTCCAGGGCCCCCTCCCCGCTGCGCCTCGTCGAGCCAGGCGCGAAGCTGCCACCGAACTCGCTCGGCGAGCGTGGCTTCGTCGAAGGGGTCGAGGCTTCGCCATGTTCGAATCCGTACGCTTCCATCGGCCGCCTCAGCCTCGACCGTCACACGGTGAGGAAGCGCTCCGTGATGAGCGGGATCGGCCAGCAACCGGTGGGCAAGCGCCCTCCCTACGAACGCACCCTGTTCGAGGTTCTCGAGGGGTGGCGAGAATCGCTCCTCGACGGCGAGGTCGACAGGTACAGCACGAGGATGAGCGTCACGATCATCGCCGGTGGCAAGCCGGTGGGCGGAGAGGCCATCGGTGCCGAATCGGGAGAGCATTGCCTCCCTGGGAAGCTCGGCGAGCTGCCCGAGAGTGGTGATCCCAAGCCAGCGAAAGGTCGCCGCCAGCTCCTCGCTCCCCACCGTTGCGACGTCGAGGGAACGGAGGAAGGCCGCATCGTCGGCGATGACGAGTACCGGGGCGTCATCGGTGGCATGGGCTGCCGCCTGCTGCGCTGCGAACGGTCCAGCGGCCATCCCCACCCGGTAGCCGTGGCCGGTGAGCGCCTCGATCTTGCCGACCACGCCTTCTACCAAGGTCTCCTCGCTCCCGTAGTAACGAACAGCCCCGACGACCGGAGCGAAGAGGAGCCCCGGCCCCGCCACTTCGACACGCGGGATCACCTCCTCGACGGCTGCGACCACCGGCTCGAAGGCGGCTGCTTCGGCACCCGGATCGGAGATGATCGTGGTGACGGTGGGGCACACCGCCTCCGCTTCACTGCGTCGCATGCCGACCACAACCCCGACCGAAGCGGCAACGGCGTTCACCGCGACGACCCGGTTGTCGCCGTCGATCGCCAGGGCCGGCTCACCCGGTGGCGCGCTCGATCGGCGTAGCGCCCAGTCCGGAAACCACACACACAACGTGCGTTCCATGGTCCTCCACCTCGATGATCCGCGCCATCCCTCGCATCGCCTTGCCGGACGCCTCGACGACCAGCCGGCGATGACCGAGCTTGCCGAAACCTGCGTCCGTGCCCTCCCACGCGATCTCCCGCCCCTCCAACCTCAGCTGGGTCACCCCGCCCGGAAGCCCTCCGCGAACCGGTCGCAGCACGAGTGGAACACGGCGGGCCCGTGAAGAAGCCGCCAACCTACGGAGATGAGGCTCCTTCACGCGATGAGGCACCTCGGCGTACACGGCATGCATGCCATCGAGGAGCCCGCCGACCACCCGTCCCCACGTGACCGTGTCGTCGCATCGCACCACGACGAGCCGCTCGGGTGCGATCCCCAGCTCCCATGCCGCAGGTGGGCACAGCCATCCCCTTACATCTACGTAGGCAACCGGCCCATGCCGGGCAGGTCCGGCCAGCATCGCCAACCCGAGACGGGTGAGCCCGAGGCCGGGAGGGCCTTCGAGACCCACCACCTTCCCGGGAGTCAGCGTGAGCAGGTCGGTGGCGACGAGCGAGTCGAACGATGTGTCATCGGCCTCCTGCACCCTCGCCACCACGTGTCCTCCGCCTGTCGGGAGCGACACTCTAATCGAACATATGTTCGATTGACAAGGGGAGGGCCTAGACGATCACCAACGCAACGACGACGAACGCGGCGGCCACGACGAACGGTCCACCGATCAGGAACGCTCGGTGCCGCCCCTCACCGGCCCTGCCGCTGGCGAGCCATCCCACCGCCGCCAGCGTGCCCGTTGCATACCCGAGCGCAGCGGCGATCAGCAGATACGAGACGGCATACAGAGCCAGTCCGATCCACAGGTTGGGGTGGAAGAGCGCCGCAAAGACACCGATTTCGTCGGGAATCGGCTCGAGCGCATCCAGGCGCATCCGCACCAGCCAGGCGCCAAGACCGATCCCTGCGGCAACGGAGAGCTGCACGGCTACGAGGCGCCGCTCAGTGCGTTCGATCGGGTATCCGGCTGCGGCCACCACTCCTCCACCGCGTCGGGCACGCTGACTGTACCGAGATTCGGAGGACTTGCCGAGCCGTTAGCCTATCCGGAGCGCCCGAGGGCGCCGGCGACATGCCCACCGAAAGGAGCCGCTTCGTGTCCGTAGCGAAGGTCATCGAGATCACGTCCACTTCCCCCGGATCCTTCGAGGATGCGATCCGCAAAGGACTCGCCAAGGCCCAGAAGACCATCGACGGCATCAAGGGTGCATGGATCTCAGAGCAGAAGGTGGAGCTGGCCGACGACGGCACGATCGAACACTTCCGCGTCGACATGAAGCTCACGTTCGTGCTCGACGAGTAGGTGTTTCTTCGAGGGCGGGCCCGAGCGAATCACTGAAGACGGCCTCCCGGCCGCAACTCGCTCCCTTCGCATCGATTCCGATGATCCCTCATCAGGGGGGATCGCAGAGCGAGGCGATGCGAGGGGATACAGCGAGCGGCCGTAGGCACGAGCCCGCCCGTCCAGCCCCCCGCGGGGGAAGCCATTCAGAGCACGAAGCGAGGCATGAAGGGGGTGATTGAGGGGGAAAGCTCCGCGCCCTCCCCCTCGTTCCCGGATCGCAGCGACCAGCGCGCTGCGATCCGAACAGACAGCCGGCCGAAGGCCGATCCTTCGTAACTCGCTCGAGGCCTGCCTCGAGCGAAGCTCTAGAAGCCCGACTCGAAGTCGTCCTCGAAGGACACGACCCGCCGGTCGCCTTTCTTGTCTCCGCCGCTCCGCGATCCACTGCGGTCACGGTCGCGGTCGCGGTCACGGTCACGGCTTCGGTCGCTATCACGGTCACGGCTTCGGTCGCCACGGCCGCGGTCACGGTTGCGATCACGATCCCGACCACCTTCGCGGCGGCTGCGACCACCTCGGTCTCCGTCGCGCTTGCGGTCGCCGCCGCGGCGATCGCCGTTGCCGCCTCCGACCTCGGCGCCGGGCCGCAACTCGAGCTCGACACCCTCGGCGAGGTCGAGGCTGACCTTGCCTCGATCGTCGATCTCGCGCACGACGACCTGCACCGAGTCACCGAGCGAGAGCACGTCCTCCACCTGGTTGATGCGACGCCCGCCACCCATCTTCGAGATGTGCAACAGCCCGTCGCGTCCCGGCAGGATGTTGACGAAGGCACCGAACTTGGTGATGTTGACGACCTCACCCTCGTAGGTCTCGCCGACCTTCGCCTCCGGCGGGAAGCCGATGGCGAGGATGCGCTCCTTGGCGAGGAGCATCGATGCCGTGTCGGCCGCACCGACCCGGACGACGCCGTCGTCGTCGATCTCGATGGTGGCCCCGGTCTCCTCCTCGAGCTCCCGGATGACCTTCCCCTTTGGTCCGATGACCTCGCCGATCCGATCCTTGGGGATCTGGATGGACTCGATCTTTGGGGCATTCGGCGCCAGCTCCTCGCGTGGCTCGGCGATCACGGCGTTCATCGCCGCCAGGATGTGCAGACGCGCCTCGCGTGCCTGGCTCATCGCACTGATCAGAACATCTGCGGGCAGCGACTCGATCTTGGTATCGAGCTGGAGCGCAGTGATCATGTCCTGCGTACCCGCAACCTTGAAGTCCATGTCGCCCAGCGCATCCTCGGCACCGAGGATGTCCGTCAGCGTCACGAACCGGTCACCCTGGTGGATGAGGCCCATGGCGACCCCGGCGACCGGAGCGGCGACGGGAACACCGGCATCCATCAGCGAGAGCGACGAGCCGCACACGGAAGCCATCGACGAAGAGCCGTTGGACATCAGCACCTCGGACACCAACCGAAAGGCGTACGGGAACTCCTCGGCCTCCGGGATGACGGGCAGCAGGGCTCGCTCGGCGAGCGCTCCGTGACCGATCTCGCGCCGCTTCGGGCCACGCATGAAGCCCGTCTCACCCGTGGAGAACGGCGGGAAGTTGTAGTGGTGCATGTACCGCTTCGACTCCTCGACGGAGATCGTGTCGAGCATCTGCTCCATGCGCTGCATCCCGAGCGTGGTGACGTTGAGCACCTGGGTCTCACCACGCTGGAACAGCGCCGAACCGTGTGCCTCAGGGATGAGTCCGACCTCGATCGACAGCGGGCGAACCTCGGTGAGCCCGCGGCCGTCGAGCCGGACTCCCTCGTCGACGACACGCTCTCGCATCACCGCCTTTTGGACCGACCGGAACGCCCTGGAGGCCGCCTTGGCCGCATCCGGGTCGTCCTCGGGCAGGTCGAGCTCGGCGATGACCTCGTCGGCGATGACCGCCTCGGCGGCCAGCCGCTCCAACTTGTCGGGGATCGTCCCCATCGCCGCCAGCTTCGGACGAGCGATGGCATCGACGCGGGTCGCCAGCTCCTCCGAGTAGTCCTCGACCGTCGGGAACTCGATGGCGAGCGGCTCGCCGACCTTCTCTCGCAGCTCCAACTGGAGATCGATGAGCGTCCCGATGTGGCCTTTCGCCTCCTCGAGGCCCCGGGCCACGGTCTCCTCGTCGCTCGGCGCCTGGCCGTTGCTGACATGGCGATGACCCTTTTCGGTGGCACCGGCCTCGACCATGGCGATGTCGACCTCGCCCTTCGAATTGCGCTTCCCGGCGACCACGAGATCGAACACCGATTCCTCGAGCTCTCCGAACGTCGGCATGGCGATCCATTCGCCATCCTTCAGCGCGAGCCGGACCGCACCGATCGGACCGACGAACGGGATCGCGCTGACCGTCAGCGCCGCCGATGCCGCGTTGAGCGCCGGCACGTCGTACGGGTTCTCGAGGTCCGCCGAGATCACTGTCGCCACGACATGCGTCTCACTGCGGAAGCCGTCGCGGAACGACGGACGGAGGGGACGGTCGATCAGGCGAGCCGTCAGCGTCGCCTTCTCGGTCGCCCGGCCCTCGCGGCGGAAGAACGAACCCGGAATGCGGCCAACGGCGTACATCCGCTCCTCGACGTCGACCGTGAGCGGGAAGAAGTCGACGCCTTCCCGCAACGACCGGCTTGCGGTTGCGGCGACGAGCACCTGGGTGTCACCCACCCCGACGACGACGGCGCCGTCGGCGAGCTGGGCCAGTTTGCCTGCCGAGAGGACGACGTCCTTGTCGCCTACCCGGCCATGTACGGTGGTCTCTGCCACGCGTATCTCCTTCGGTTGTGGGAGGAGATCACGCCCAATTGGCAGTCGTCGAAGCTCGCTGGTGGGAGTGAGCGTCGGCCACTGACAACTGGGTGTCAGCCTCCTCCGGCCATATGTTCGGAAGGCGGCCTGAGGGCCGCCTTCTCCGTCAACTCATCTACGCAAGCCGAGCTTGGCGATGAGGGATCGGTATCGCTCGACATCCTGGTCGCGCAGGTAACCCAGGAGCCGCCGTCTCTTGCCGACCATCATCAACAGACCGCGCCGGCTGTGATGGTCCTTCTTGTGGACCCGCAAATGGTCGGTCAGATGATTGATGCGCTCGGTGAGCAACGCCACCTGAACCTCGGGCGAGCCCGTGTCGGTGTCGTGCGTTCCGAACTCTTCGATGATCGTCTTGGTTGCCTTCACGGCGAACTGGCTTCCTTCGCGCAAAACGGAGGTGGACGAGCGTCCGGGGCGGAAGTGTACCACCTCCACGGCGTGCGCCAAGCCGGCGCGACTCACCCGGCGACGACGGCCTCGATCTCGAGCTCGACCCGCCACGACGGATCGATGAGCCCGGAGACGACGACCATCGTCGCCGCCGGCGCCGCGTCACCAAACACCTCGGCGTGCGCCCTCCCCACCTCGTCGGCGTCTTCGGCGCTGGTGAGGAACATCCGGCTGCGAACCACGTCGGCCGGCCGTGCGCCGAGCTCGCGCAGCGCCTCGACCGCGATCTCGCAACAACGCCGCATCTGCCCATAGGCCGATGTGGCAACGGCCTGGCCGTCCGGCGGGAGCGGGGCTGTGCCGGCGACGACTATCCGGTCGCCCTCGCGGACGGCCCGGCTGAACCCGTATCGAGCCTCGTAGGGCGATCCGGAGCGTGCGTGGCGGCGGACCATGCGGGGATGCTAGGCGGGCCGCAACTGGGCGGACCCGAGCCGCCGCTAACGTCCTTCGGGTGCAGCCCATCATCCCGGAGGTTCCTTCCCTGTCGGTGACGGAGGCCAGCGCGCGCTTTGACAGAGGGGCTCGTCTCCTCGACGTGCGCGAGCGGGTCGAGTTCGATGCGGTCCGTGTTCCGGGCTCCGAGCTGATGCCGATGTCGACGATCCAGGCGTGGTACGCCGACCTCGACCCGAATGAAGAGCTGCTCGTGCTGTGCCGCTCGGGCAACAGGTCGGCGTCGGTCGTGAACGCGCTCATCACCCAGGCGGGGTTCACCAACTGCCACAACGTGACGGGCGGGATCATCGCCTGGGCGGAGTCCGGGCTGCCGATCGAAGTGGAGCCGTGACGGTCGCTCAGCCGAGTATCGCCGCAGCGGCCGCCACGTCCCGCCTGATCTGACCGACCAACTCGTCGACGCCCGAGAACCGTTGCTCGCTGCGGATCCGCGCAACGAAATCCACGGCGAGCTGCGTTCCGTACACGTCGCGGTCCCAGTCGAGAACGTGAACCTCGACCACCTCACGATGCCCGTCGAAGGTCGGTCTTGTGCCCACGTTGGCCACACCACCGAGCACCTCGCCGGCGACGTGCGTTCGCACCGCATACACGCCGTGCCGAGGAAGCGCTTGATGTGGCACGAGTTGGAGGTTGGCCGTCGGGATGCCGATCGTGCGCCCCCGGCCGTCCCCCGGTACGACGACGCCGCGCAGTTGGAACGGCCGGCCGAGGGCAGCCGTCACTGCATCGATGTCGCCGGCGGTCAGCGCCGTACGGATGGCGGTGGCGCTGATGGGCTCGCCGTCGCCCACGAGCGGCAAGGGACGAACGTCGAAGCCGAAGCGAGCGCCAAGTGCGGTGAGCGAGGCCACGTCGCCTTCCTGCCGGTACCCGAAACGGAAGTCGCCGCCCACCGAGACCACGGTGGCGTTGAGCGCCTCGACCAAGACGTCGCATGCGAAGGCCTCGGGCGAGAGACGGCGCACCCTCTCGTCGAAGTCGAGCACCCCGACGACCACCACGCCAAGCTGGTCGAAGAGCTCGAGCTTCTGTTCGAGTGTCGTGAGCTGTGGGGGCACGCGATGCGGCGCCAAGATGGTGGCGGGGTGGCGACGGAAGGTCACCACCGCCAGATCGAGGTCCGCCTCGGTGGAGGCCGCCCGCAGTGAGGAGATCACGTGCTGGTGGCCGCGGTGGACGCCGTCGTAGACACCAACCGTCGCCGCCCGACCCCGCTCGGAGCGGGGCCATCCCTCGAACGGACCCTCGAGAACGATCATGCCAGCACGACGTCGGGACGGGCCCGTCCCCGGTCGAGTCGGTAGACGGCGACGAGCTCGCCCTGGCTGTCGATCATCCGGACCGGTCCCTCGTCGGGCACGTCCCCGAGCGCCGCGGCGGCGAAGGAGACGCCGTGGCCGGCCGCGGTCGCCGTGTCGGCTTGCAGTATCACCGCCGCCATGTCACACAGGCCGTCCGCCGGCGACATCACCGCCTCCTCGAGCCGCTGCTCGGCGGCGAGCGCCTCCAACGTCGGCATGTCATGTGCCATCCTCACGTCGAGGCTCCCGTTGGCGGTGCGGCGCAGCTCAGTCAGGTGGGCCCGCCCGCCGAGCGCCCGGGCGATGTCGTCGGCAAGCGTCCGCACATACGTCCCGGTCGAACAGATGACCGAGAAGCTGAGCTCGGGGTAGTCGGACGGAGCGAAGTCGACGATCTCGATGGAATGGATCGTGACGGCACGGGCCTCGCGCTCGACTTCGGTGCCCTCACGGGCGAGCTCGTACAGGCGACGGCCACCGATCTTCCGCGCCGACACCATGGGTGGAACCTGAAGGACCTCTCCGACGAAGCGCCCAACTACTTCCTGCACGTCTCGCAGCTCCACGGGCATCGGCTCCCGGGTGAGGATGGCACCATCGGCATCGAGACTATCGGTGGCGACGCCGAGGCAGGCAGTGGCCTCGTAGCGCTTGGGCTGATCCTGGACGAAGCGCAGCAGCCGAGTGGCCCGCCCCAGACCGAGGACCAGGAGCCCGGTGGCCATCGGGTCGAGGGTGCCGGCATGGCCCACTTTGCGCTGTCCGGCCAAGTTGCGGACCTTGGCGACGACGTCGTGCGACGTCCACCCCGAGGGCTTGTCGACGAGGAGAAAACCCGAGAGCTGCTCCGACGTCATTGAAGCGCTCGGCGCACCTGATCGGCGACCGTCTGTGGCGTGCCGGCTGCCGTGAATCCCGCGGCGTTGTGGTGACCCCCGCCCCCGAAGCCGACGGCGATCTCGGCGACGTCGGTGCCGCCTCGCGACCGCAGACTGACCTTGACTCGACCGCTGCCTATCTCGCGCACCAGGCACGCAACGTCCGCCTCCTCGGCGACCCGGATCAGATCGATGAGGCCGTCGGCGTCCTCGTAGCGAATCCCGGCCGCCTCGAGATCCGCCAGGAGCAGCGTGGACCATACGAGCCCCGCCTCCTCGTCTAGTTGCGCACGGCCGAGGACCGCCCCGGCCACGGCCAGGTACCCGAAGGGGGATTCCTCATACACCTTGCGCCCGATGAGCTCAGGAGCCACGCCGGCTTCGAGCATCTCGGCGGCAATACGGTGGACCCGTGCGCTGGTCGAGGAGTACTGGAATCGGCCGGTGTCCGTGACGAGACCCGTGTAGAGCGCTTCGGCTACGTCGCGACCGGCCGGCCAGCCGAGCTCGGCGATGAGGAGGTGGACCAGCTCGGCCGTCGCCCCTGCATCGGTAACGATCCACGCCACATCACCGAACCCGCCGTTGCTGCGGTGGTGGTCGATCACCACGACGCGACCGGCGTGGTCGACGAGCTCGGCCGCGGTACCGAGTCGTCCGATGTCGCCGCAGTCGACGACGACCAGGACGTCGAGCGGACGCGGCACCGCCGACACGGACACGAGGGCGGGGTCGGCCAGGAACGCAAGCTGGTGTGGCACCACGAAGGGCTCGCCGAACGTGGCGTACGCCTCCTTACCGGCCGCACGGGCGGCGCGCGCCAGGCCGATCATCGAGCCGAGCGCGTCGCCGTCCGGTCCCACGTGGCCCACGACGGCCAGGCGGGATGCCGCCTGCAGCGCCTCCGCGACGGGACGCATCTCCGCCGTCACTCTTCTTCCCCTCTGGTCTCCCTCTCCTCCGCCAAATCGTGGAGAAGCTGGTTGATGCGCGCCCCGTGCTCGATGGAAGGATCCACACGAAACTCGAGCACCGGTGTGAACTTCATCCGGACCTGGCCTGCGAGACGGGCCTGGAGGTGGGGAGCAGCATGCGTGAGCGCTGTGGCGGTGGCCGCACGCTCCTCGTCCGTGCCGAGCACCGAGTAGAACACGGTGGCGTGCCTCAGGTCCGGTGAGGTCTCCGCTCCGGTGATCGTGACGAAACCGACCCGGGGATCCTTCAGCCGGCCGACCTCGTCGGCGAGCACCTCTCGTACCAGCTCGTCGATCTTGCGCATCCGAGATGAGCGCTCCCTCTTCATTCCGGTCGCTCCAAGAAGCTCGTGTCGACCCGCAACGTCTCCACGTCGTCGCGCCGCTCGAGGGATCGCTCGACGGAGTGAAGCAGCCGGACGACATGGCCATGCTGGGGTGCGACGGCGGCGACACCGATCGTGGCTTTTTGCCATTTGTCCTGGTCGGCGACCTCGGCGGCGGCGACTCCGAATGTGCCCGTGAGCTGGGCGATGACCGACTTCACGGTGTGGCGCTTCTCCTTGAGGGACCGGGCGTCCCGTATCCGTAGCTCGATGCGCAATGCGGCGACGTGCACCCTGGCGTCCCTTTCCGAGCGGGCGGGCGATCGACAGTCGGGCGGCCGGTCGCCTGCGCCGCTACGTGCGAGCGACTTCCTTGATCTCGTACGACTCGATCGTGTCGCCTTCTTTGATGTCCCGGAAGTTCTCGAGACCGATGCCGCACTCGAAGCCGGCGTTGACCGTGGCGACATCGTCCTTGAAGCGCCGAAGCGAGGTGATGCGGCCGTCGTAGGTGACGACCCCGTCGCGTACCAGGCGAGCCCGTGCGTTGCGGTTGATCTCGCCCTCGGTGACGTAGCACCCGGCGACCAGGCCGTATCGAGGCGCCCGGAAAGTGGCGCGTACTTCTGCGACCCCGAGGAATGCCTCGATCTCTTCGGGTTCCAGCTCCCCGACCAGCATGGCTTCGACGTCGTTGAGCAGCTCGTAGATGATGGCAAACGTGCGGATGTCGATCCCCCGCTCCTTGGCGGCGCTCCGGGCGGCGGAATCGGGTCGGACGTTGAAACCGTAGATGATGGCCTCCGACGCCTCGGCGAGCATCACGTCGTTGGCGGTGATCGCACCGACCGCACCGTGGATGAGGTGGACACTGGCGTCTTCGCGCTTGATCTTCACCAGAGCGTCGCGCAACGCTTCGAGCGACCCGTGGGCGTCGGCCTTGACGATCAGCCTCAGCTCGGCATGGTCCTGGGTACGGAGTTGCTCGAGCAGCGCACCCAGCCGCTCTGTGGCGGTCGGGACGGTCAGCTCCTCGGCACGAAGCTCGTCAACTCGCTGCTGGGCGAGCTTGCGAGCCTCGCGCTCGTTCTTCACGGCCTCGAACATGTCGCCGGCCGTGGCGACGTCGTCCCACCCCATCACCAGCACGGGCGTGCTCGGTGGTGCGGCCTTCAGTTGCGCTCCGTTCTCGTCGAACATCGCTCGTACCCTCCCGCTCACGGCGCCGGCGACGAGCGCATCGCCTCGCTTCAGCGTCCCACGCTGCACGACAACGGTCGCAACCGGACCGCGACCGACCTCGAGCTGGCTCTCTATGACGGTGCCGATGGCCGGTGCGGACGGATTCGCCTTGAATTCCTCGACCTCGGCGACGAGCGAAACGATCTCCAGCAGGTCCTCGATCCCCGTCCCTTGCAGGGCCGAGATCTCGACTGCAGGCACGTCGCCGCCCAGGTCCTCGACGACGATCGAATGCTGGGTGAGCGCCGCCCGTACGGCGTACGGATCGGCGGCCGGAAGGTCCATCTTGTTGACGGCCACGATGATCGGGACGCCGGCGGCCTTGGCGTGGTCGATCGCCTCTGCCGTCTGCGGCATGACCCCGTCGTCGGCGGCGACGACGAGAATGACGATGTCGGTCACGTTCGCGCCGCGGGCACGCAGCGCCGTGAAGGCCTCGTGACCTGGTGTGTCGATGAACGTGATCTTCTGGCCGTTGTGGGTGACCTGATACGCACCGATGTGCTGGGTGATGCCCCCTGCCTCGCCCGCAACGACGTTGGCGCGGCGGATGGTGTCCAACAGCTTGGTCTTGCCGTGGTCGACGTGACCCATCACGGTGACGACCGGCGGACGCGGCTTCAGGCTGGCCGGGTCGTCCTCGTATTCAACGCGGAAGGGGGCACGCCCCTCGGCCTCCGGCTCCTTCTCCGCTTCCTCGACCAGGACCGCATAGCCGAACTTCTCCCCCAACGCTTCGAGCGCTGCGACGGGGATCGCACCGCCGCCGGGTACGAGCTCACCCATGGACATGAGCGTGCGGACGACGTCCCCGGTCCGCTCCCCGACGAGCCGGGCGAACTCGGCAACGGTTATCCCCTCGTCGACGGCGAGGATGCGGTCGTCCTCGTCCCCGGTGGGTGCCTCGACGCCTTCGGCGGGCTCGGCCACGGCGGCCGGCTCGACGGGCTCGGGCACTGCGGCCGGCTCGGCGGACTCGGGCTCGACGGGCTCGACGGGCTCGGGAGCCTCGGCGACCGTCTCGGCGGCGGGCGGCGCCGGCTTCGGCGCAACCTCCACCTCGGACTCGTCGGCGGTCGCCTCGGTTGGTCGCTCTTCCTCGTACGACAGTCGTACGAGGGCCGCACCGTCCTCGTCGAGGCCCGATGATGCGGTCTTGACCTCGAGGCCGAGCTCTTGGGCGCGCGCCAGCACGTCCTTGGACTCCAGTCCAAGATCTCGGGCCAGCTCGTACACCCTCTGCTTCGCCACCATTACCTCCGGGAGATCATCGTCTCAACTCGTCGTCTCAAGCCGTGGGTGCCACATCTTCGGCTGCGGCGGAAACCTCATCGTCCGTACCGGCTGCGTCGGCCGAGTCTTCGTCACCTGGATCTTCGTCGGCTGGATCTTCGTCGGCTGGATCTTCGTCAGCCGAGCCCTCGCCCCCCGAATCCTCGGCGACGACCTCGTCGTCCGCCGGCGTCTCGCCCGCGACCGGGGCGTCCGTCGCCGGGTCGCCCTCCTCTGCGCCTGCCTCCTCGGGTGCGACGAGAGGTACCGCTTCCGAGGGAACGTCCACCTCGGTTACCACCTCGGTCGCCACCTGAGGGGCCACATCGGTCACCACCTCGGGGGCCGCTTCTGGCGCCACCTCAGGAGCCACATCGGCCGCCGCCTCGGAGGCCGCTTCTGGCGCCACCTCAGGAGCCACATCGGCCGCCGCTTCAGTCGCCGCCTCAGGCGCCGGTTCTGCCGCATCGCCGGCGGCTGCCGGGGTGCCCTCGGCCTCCTCGTCCTCCACGTCGAGTCCCAGGTCCTGGCTCTCCGAGCGAATGTCGACCTTGTACCCCGTGAGGCGGGCGGCGAGGCGGGCGTTCTGACCCTCCTTGCCGATCGCCAGTGACAGCTGGTGGTCGGGAACGATCACCGTGGCGATGCGCTCCCCGTCGTCGAGCCTGACTTCCTTCACTCGGGCCGGGCTCAGGGCCTCGGCGAGGAACGCCGCCGAATCGTCCCTCCACTCGACGATGTCGACCTTCTCTCCGCGCAGCTCGTTGACCACCTGGCGGACGCGCGAGCCCCGAGCCCCAACGCACGCTCCCACGGGATCCACGTTCGGGTCGTTGGAGGCAACGGCGATCTTGGTGCGATGCCCCGGCTCGCGGGCGATGGCTCTGATCTCCACATCGCCGTCCACCAGCTCGGGAACCTCCAGCTCGAAAAGCGAGCGGATGAACTCGGGATGGCTGCGGCTCACGACGATCTGAGGACCCTTGCCTTCGCCCCGCACCTCGAGGATGTAGGCCTTCACCCGGTTGCCGCGCTCGAGGCGCTCGTAGGGAATGCGCTCAGACGACGGCATGATCGCCTCTGCATTGCCGAGGTCGAGGATGGCGTAACGGTGATCGGACTGCTGCACGATGCCGGTCACCAGATCGCCCTCACGTCCCTCGTACAGCTCGAAGACCTGTTCGCGCTTGGCATCGCGCAGTCGCTGCATGATGACCTGCTTGGCGGTTTGGGCGGCGATCCGGCCAAAGTCCTCCGGCGTGTCCTCCCACTCGCGAATCACGTTGCCGTCTTCGTCGAGCTCTTGCCCGTACACGAGGATCTCGCCCGTGTCCGGATCGATGGTCACCCGCGCCTCCTCGGCTGCGCCCGGGGTGCGCTTGTACGCCGAGACCAGGGCGTTGGCCAGTGCGTCGAGAATCGTCTCGGCGGGAACACCCTTCTCACGCTCGAGCAGTTCCAGCGCGTCGAGCAGGTTGTAGTCCATCGTGTTTCCTCTCAGTGCTTCCGCGAGCCGGGCTTGACGGGGGTCTTCCAGACGAAGATGGTCTGGGCGGACGTGACGGTGTCGAACGGTATGGTGCGCTCGCCCGAGTCCGTCATGATCGTGAAGTCGGATTCGCCGGCCCGTGCGATGACGCCTCGATGGATCCGCTCGCCGTCGATCTCGGGCCGCGTCTTGACCTTCACGTCCCGGCCCACCGATTTGGCGTAGTGGGCGGGGCGGCGCAACTTGCGCTCGAGCCCGGGCGACGTGACTTCCAGCGTGTAGGCGCCGGGGAAAGGGTCCGCCTCGTCCAGCAGTCGCGACACACCGCGCGACATGCGGGCGATGCGATCGACATCGATGGGGTCGGGAGCATCGAGCGTGACGCGGACGATCGACGCCTTTCCGCCGCCAATCACCTCGAGGTCGTAGAGCTCGATGCCCTCGGCAGCAACATACGGCTCGATGAGGCCCCACAGGCGCTCTGCCGCATCGCTCACGAGTCTCCTCCATCCCTTCGCTACGTCCACCAACTGAAGACACCAACAAACGAGGCGGGCCCAGGCCCACCTCGAGACGAACGAATCTCAATTGGAACGCCACTATACCAGTGTGGACGACTCCGCCGTTTGCTCGGACGGCTCGTCGGCGCACCCGGTCAGGGGGCGTCGCGGGCGGCGATGACCGCTTCGGTGACCGTTGCCGCGACCCGCTCGGTGGGCACGAGCTCCGTCGTGCCCGTTGCCCGGGTCGTCACCTCGAGCTCACCCGACGCAAGACCCCGGGGGCCGACCGTTATGCGATACGGAATGCCGATCAGCTCGGCATCGGTGAACTTGACGCCCGGGCGCTCCGCCCGATCGTCGAGGAGGACATCCACGCCTGCGGTGACGAGCGCCTCGTAGATGGCCTCTCCTGCCGCCACCGACTCGTCGTCGTCGACCTTGACGACGGTGATCACGGCTTCGTAGGGCGCCACGGACACGGGCCACGCGATGCCCTTCTCGTCGTGGTGATTCTCGACCACGGCAGCGATGTTGCGTCCGACACCGATGCCGTACGAACCCATGAGGATCGGCCGTTCGGTACCAGACTCGTCGAGGACGGACGCCCCGACGGCCTCGCTGTACCGCGTCCCCAGCTTGAAGATGTGACCCACCTCGATCATCCGGCGGATCTCGAGCGTGCCGGCGCAGCTCGGGCAACGCTCCCCCGGCTTCACCAACCGCACGTCGAGCCAGGTGTCGACCGCGATGTCGCGATCTACGTCGACGCCGCGCAGATGCCAGTCGTCTTCGTTGGCGCCCGTCACCATGTTCACCCGTCCCCGCAGCGCCGGATCGGCGACGATGCGGAGGTGCTTGACGCCCACCGCACCGAGGCTTCCCGGATCGGCGCCGAGCGCATCACGGATCTCACCGGAGGTTGCAGGCCTCACTTTCTGCGTCTCGAGACCGTCGATGAGCTTCTGCTCCATCAGCTCGTGGTCGCCGCGGAGCAGCACGAGCACGAGCTCACCGTCCACGAGGTACACGAGCGACTTGATCTGGCGATCTGCGGCGGCGAACTCGAAGCCCTGGGCGAGCGCGGCGATGGTGCGGATGCCCGGCGTGGCGAAGCGCTCGGGGGGACCGTCCCAGGGCCCATCGGCGACCACGGGAAGCACGGACGTCGCCCGCTCCACGTTGGCGGCGTAGTCGCCGTCGGTGCAGATCGCCACGTCGTCTTCGCCGGCCGGCGACGCAACCATGAACTCCGCCGACTCCTTGCCGCCCATCGCCCCCGAGCTGGCCTCGACGGCGATCGTCGGAAGCCCGAGACGGGCGAAGATGCGCTGATACGCCGCGTAGTGGGCGGCGAACTGCAGGTCGAGCCCAGCCTCGTCCACATCGAACGAGTACGAGTCCTTCATCGTGAACTCGCGTACCCGGAGCAATCCTGCCTTGGGGCGAGGCTCGTCCCGGAACTTCGTCTGGATGTGATACCACGTCTGCGGGAGGTCCCGGTAGGAGTTCAGCTCGGACGCGATCAACGTGAAGATCTCCTCGTGGGTGATGGCGAGGAGGAGGTCGCTTCCCCGCCGGTCTTCGAACTTGACGAGAATGCCCTCGATGTCGTCCCAACGGCCCGTCTTCTTCCACACCTCGGCGGGATGGACGACGGGCAAGAGGAACTCCTGGCCCCCAATCGCATCCATCTCCTGGCGAATGATGTTCTCCGTCTTCGAGGCGACCCGCTTGCCGAGCGGCAGGAGCGAGTACGACCCCGACATGAGCTGCCGGATGAATCCGCCGCGTACGAGGAGACGGTGGCTCGCCGCCTCGGCGTCGGCCGGATCGTCACGCAGAGTGGGGATGAAGGCTCGTGACCAGCGCACGGGATGAGCTCCTGAAATGGTGCGGGTAGATGACTCTAGGGCGTGCGGAGGGGTCGGAACCGGCCGCGGCGTCACTCCACGTCGACGCGGTAGATCCCGAACTGCGCACCGATGTCCTCCACGACGACGACGTAGGTGCCGGCCGCGAGACCTTCGATCACCAGCGGCGGTTCATCGAAGAAGAAGCCTCGCTGGTTGAGGATCTCGCCACGCAGGTCGTTGGTGCGTGCGTCGTAGAGGGCGACCCGCATCCGGGTCTGCGCCTCCACGGTGACCTGCAGGTCGACTGCCTCGTCGAGCTCCAACGTGAGCCAGTCGCGGTCACCCGGCACGTCCACGAAGCCGGTGAAGCCGCCGCCGAGCTCGATGGCGTTGCCGTCGTCGGGGTCGCGCAACGCAACGAGCGGAACGCTCGACCCGACCGCACCCTGTGCCATCGCGGTGGCGGAACCGTGGATGATGCCGGGGCTGGCGATCGGCCACGCCACGTCGATCACGCCGGCGGCGCCGGCCAGCTCCAAGCCGAACGGATCGAGCGCCCGCCACGACACCTCTCGAGGTCCCTCGATCCGGGTTCGGGAGGCCGGTGGAAGCCACACGAGGTACGTCGCCTGATCCCAGGGACCGCCGAGATCCACCTCCACGTCGGTTGCGCCCTCGCCCCGCGGGGGCCGGCGTTGGGCGATGTTGCCCGACGAGAGGCTGATTTCCTCGGCCACCGCAATGAGGTCGTCGACGGCAACGGCGAACACCCGGGCACTGCTCCCGAACGTCGTCAACCCGACGAGCCGACCTTCGCCGTCGACCAGGGCTCCACCACTCTGACCCGACACTGCCGCAGTGGATGCGGCCAACCACCTGACGCCCGAGAACTCCCATTCGAAGATGCCCTCGTACGTGCCGGCCGAGGCAATGGGGTGGGGAGCCAGCTCGATCGCCCCTGGGTAGCCGACCGTGAAGAGGGCGGCACCCCGGTCGAGTCGATCGGGATCCCCGATGGCGATGACGTCCCGCATCTGTCGATCGAGCTGGAGCAGGGCGATGTCCGTCCTGGCATCGACACCGACGACCTCCACGAGCAGCGGCCGGCCGCCTGGAAACCGAACGAACACCGCGTCGAAGGGCCATACGACGTGGGCGTTGGTGACCACCAGGTCGTCGGCGATGAGCACGCCGCTTCCGGTGCCGTTGGGCGTGGTCACGAACCCCACCGAGCGGCCGACGACGTCGATGAGCCGTTCCTCGGCGAGTCCGGCACCAGGCTCATCGCCGCCGCCGGTCGTGACAGGCGCGAGCGGGTCGGGACCGGGGCCGGGTAGCTTCGCAGCCGGGGTGACCGGCCCCAGGATCACCGCGAGCGCGGTGACGGCCGCCATCGAGGCCAGAAACGAGGTCAGGATGTGGAGCTGTCGCCGGGGCCCCGGGTTCATTCCCCGGTCGCCACCTCGGCGACCGCAGCTCGGCGCTCTTCGGCGCGGTTCGCGTCGCCCTGGAGCGACCGGAGCTCGATGGCCGTCTCGGCGGCCAGCGTCGCTGCAGCGGTATCCGCAGCGGCCAGGCGGGCTTCGACGCCTTCGGCCACGAGCTTGCGCGCCTCGTCGAGGAGGGCGTCGACCATCTCCTCCTCCGGCACGACGCGGACGACCTGGCCCTTGATGAACAGGTGACCCTTGCCGCGACCGGCGGCGATCCCGATGTCGGCCTCGCGGGCCTCGCCCGGACCGTTGACGACGCAGCCCATCACGGCTACCTGGATGGGCAGCTGTTCCGCCTCGAGTACCTCTTGGGCCTGTGAGGCGACGGCGATCACGTCGACCTCGGCACGACCGCACGAGGGACAAGCGATGAGGTCGAGACCCTTCCGCTCCCGCAGGCCGAGGTACTCGAGAAGGCTGCGGCCGGCCTTGGCTTCTTCGACGGGATCGGCGGTCAGGGAGAAACGAATGGTGTCGCCGATGCCTTCGAGCAGCAAGGTGGCGATCCCGGCGACGGACTTGATCAACCCTCCTGGCAGAGGACCGGCCTCGGTGACCCCGAGGTGGAGCGGATAGTCGATTGTGTCGGCGAGCAGACGGTAGGCGGCGACCATCGACGGAACGTGGCTGTGCTTCACGGAGATCTTGATGTCGTGGAAACCGACGTCCTCGAGATAGCGAATCTCCTTGAGGGCCGAGTCGACGAGGGCCTGTGGCATAGGAGCGCCGTACTTCTCGAGCAGGTCCTTGTCCAGGGAGCCGGCGTTGACCCCGACCCTGATCGGGACGCCTGCTTCACCTGCGGCCGCCGCCACCGTCTTGATGTGGGTCTCGTTGCGGATGTTTCCGGGGTTGAGACGAAGGCCCGCCACCCCAGCCTCCAGCGCCGCCAGCGCCAGCCGGTATTGGAAGTGGATGTCGGCGACGATCGGCACTGGCGAGCGGGGCACGATCTCGGCCAGCCCTTGTGCGGCATCGACGTCGTTGCACGTGATCCGCACGATGTCGGCGCCTGCTCCGGCGAGGGCATAGACCTGCGACAGGGTGCCGTCGACGTCCGCCGTCTTCGTCGTCGTCATCGACTGCACCGTGACGGGAGCGCCTCCTCCCACTGGCACCGTGCCCACGTGGATCTGGCGAGTGGTGCGTCGCGTCATGAGCGTCATGGTCTCGCTCCCCGGCCGCTCAGCCCGGCAGTTCGATCGGGCTGACGATGTCGAAGTAGAACCCGAGGATGCCGAGCACGACGATGAAGGCGAACACGGCGGCGGCCAACGGAATGAGCTTGCGCACATCGGCGTGGCGGCCCCGGACCTTCTCGTAGAGCGCAACCGCGAAGTGGCCGCCGTCGAGCGGGTACAGCGGCACCACGTTGAGCAGACCGACGAACACGTTGACCCAGGCAAGCAATGCAAGGGCGATCTCGACGGAGCTGGCGACGCGAGTAAGCCCGATGGCGCTGACCGGCCGCACCTCGTCGAGGATCGCATCGTCGGCGTTGACGGTGGCTCCCAGTAACGAACCGAAGTTCGTCACCAGCCCGACGAGCCCCGCCGCGCTCTGCTTCGTCGCCTCGGCGATGTCACCACCAGCCACGACCAGTCCCTCGACCGGTCCGGCGCGGTCGATCTCGAGCACCGGCGCGACCCCGAGGAAGCCCGCCTCTTCGCCGTCGATCGTGCGATAGGTGAGCGTCGTCGGGATGACGATCTCCTCGCCGTCACGAACGACCGTGACCGTGGTCTCCTGGGCCGGTCGGGCATGAGTCAGCTCGACGAACTCCTCCCACGTCTGCAGCGCTACCCCGTCGACGGCGACGAGGCGATCACCGGGTTGGATCCCGCTGAGCGACGCTGGTGTGGGGACGAGGGTGTCGGTCGTCTGGACGGTGAACTCCACCCCGTCACGCACGACGACGACGTCGACGAGCCTGCCGTCGTTCCGCGCCAACGGATCGATCTGCTCGAAGGGAACGCCGTCGACGCTGATGATGCGATCAGCCTCGGCGTCGTCGAAGGGAACCGCTCCTTCTCCATCGCTCGGTATCACGAGCACGTCGCTGACCAGCTCGATCTCGGTGCCGGGCACTCCGACGCCATAACCGATGGCGAGGGCGTAGAAGAGGACGAAAGCGATTATGAAGTGGCTCGCAATCCCGGCCAGCACCACGACGGCCTTTTGATGGAAGGGCTTCTCCCGATAGGTCCGACCCTCGTCCTCGGGCGCCACCTCCTCGAAGGGGTTCATGCCGATGATGCGGACGTAGCCGCCCAGCGGGATCGCCTTGACGCCGTACTCGGTCTCGCCGCGTTGGGTCGACCACAGCTTGGGACCGAAGCCGAAGAAGGCCTCGGTGGCCTTCATGTTGTAGGCCTTGGCTGCGATGAAGTGCCCGGCCTCATGGATGATGACCATGAGGATGACACCGAGGATCATGATGACGGGGCCCATGCCACCTCGGTCCGTGGAGTCGTGGAGATACGGTACTCGCTCGGGGTCGCTACGCGATCGCGCCTCCAGGACCTCGAATCACCCCGAACCGGTCGCCGACGACGCCTGAGGAGCCATCGCCCGTCGTCAGGTCAGCTTGCGGAGGGCCTCTGCGGCGTGGGCCCGTGCCTCTGCATCGGCGGCGCGCACGTCGTCCACCGTTTCGACCGCTTCGTGAGAGCTGCGCTCGAGACAGGCGCCGACGACCATGGCGATGTCGAGAAAGCCGATCTGCCCGTCCAGGAAGGCGGCGACCGCGACCTCGTCGGCCGCATTGAGCGCAGCGGGTGCGCCACCGCCCCGGCGCCCCGCCTCGTAGCCAAGCGCCAGGCACGGAAAGGCTTCGAGATCGGGCGCCTCGAACGTGAGGCTGCGTCCGGCGAGATCGAGCTGCGGGACCGGAGCCTGAACGCGCCCCGGAGCGCTGATTGCGTACTGGATAGGCACTCGCATGTCGGGTTCACCGAGCTGCGCCTTCACACTGCCGTCGACGAACTCGACGAGAGAGTGGACGATGCTCTGCGGATGGACCACGACATCGATCTGGTCGTAATCGACGCCGAAGAGATGGTGAGCCTCGATCACCTCGAGCGCCTTGTTCATCATGGTGGCCGAGTCGACGGTGATCCGTGGCCCCATGATCCACGTCGGATGGGCAAGGGCTTCCGCCACCGTCACCGACGCGAGGTCCGCGGCGGGGCGGCCCCGGAACGGTCCTCCCGAGGCCGTCAGCACGAGGCGCGCCACCGCGTCGGGAGGCTCGCCGACGAGGCATTGCCAGAGCGCCGAATGCTCCGAGTCGATCGGAACGATCGCACCACCACCGGCCGCCGCCGCGGCGAGCACCAGATCGCCTCCGGCCACGAGGCTCTCTTTGTTGGCGAGGGCCAGCCGGTTGCCGGCTCGCAGCGCAGCGATCGACGGTCCCAATCCATCGGACCCGACGATGCCGTTGACGACGGTCACACCTTCCCGACCGGCCATATCTTCCACCGCCGCCGGCCCCGCGGCGAGGCGGGTTGCGACGTTGCGCGGCACGGCACTGAGTGTGGTCGGGTCGGCCACGACGACGTCGGCCTCGGGATGGGCGCCGGCGAGGGCGAAGAGCTCGGACGAGCCGCGTCGAGCGGCGAGCCCGACCACCTCGAGACCCAGGCGTGCGGCGACCTCGAGCGTTTGACGGCCGATCGAGCCGGTCGCTCCGAGCACGACGAGTGCGCTCAGGTGATCAGCCCCGTGGCGCGGAACACCAACCACGCCGCAGGCACCACGAACAGCAGCGCATCGATGCGATCGAGAATGCCGCCGTGGCCGGGCAGGACGGTGCCCATGTCCTTCACCCCGATCTGACGCTTCACCATCGAGATGGAGAGATCGCCGATCGGTCCGAGTGTCACTGCGGCCGCCGCTACCAAGAACACGCTCATCCGATCGAACGGGCCGAGGAAGCTGAACCCAAACGCCACGGCGAAGGCCGCCACCACCCCGCCGAACCAGCCTTCCACGGTCTTCTTGGGAGAGATGACCGGAGAGAGCGGACGCCGGCCAATCGCCCGACCGACGAAGTACTGCCCGACGTCGGTGGCGGCAACGATCACGACGACGCCGGCGATGAGCCAGCCGTAGTCGTTGTCGGTGATGATGGGCAGGGCGAAGGCACCGAAGCCTCCGACCCAGGCGGCCACCAGCACCGTCCACGATGCGTCGCGAAGGGTGTCCTCTCGTGGTGCGGCGATTCCGTAGAACAGCGCCACTGCAATGATCGTCGCCAGGACCGCAAGGGGTATCGCCACCACACCCCACACCCATGCACCGATGAGGCACCCGGCTACGCCGAGCAGACCGAAGACCGACAGCGGGTGATGGCGGGTGCGCACGAGCACCGCATAGAACTCGCCGGCCGCAAGCCCGAAGACGATGAGTGCGAGCACGGCGATACCAGCAGACCACAACAGGGACAGCAGGAACAGCGCCATGAGGCCGAGCGCCGTCGCAACGCGCAGGCCCAGTTCGGCCACGGTGTGTGACGTGACCGGCGCTTCCTCCCCGGTGGCGTCCAGGACGTCGTCGAGTCCCACGAGGCCGCTGTCCACGCCCGGGATGCTCGCCGACACGGCGATCTGCTCCGTGTCCTCGTGGCGTGCAGCCGCCAGTTCGGCGGCGAGCCCTTCGTACTCCGTGGTCGACGAGGTCGGGTAATCGGCGCCGGCCAACCGGTCCCAGTCGATCTCCTGCGGAGGAGGTGGCGGCCCCGGATGGGCGGGCGGTCCGTCGTCGACCGGGCCGCCGAGGTCGTCGATGTCCGGCCACAGGCTGTCGCCCGTCAGCTCGGCGGGCGTAACCGGCCCCGCATCGTCATGGAAGGCCGCCAGGTCCTCGGCGGTGAACCCGGGGTCGCTGGGGTCGGGGAGGTCGACGTCGGGATCGAATGCAGACGGTTCCTGAGCGCCAAGCTCGGGCGCCGCGGACTTATGCTCGGAAGGGTCGGCCGTGAAACCCGGGTCGGTGGGGTCGGGAAGATCAGGGCCGGCATCGAGGGGACCTGGGAGGGGCGGACGGAGCTCCGGCGGCATGGCCTCACCGAGCTGCGGCTCCAGCGTGAAGCTCGAGGCGAGATGCGGATCCGGCTCGGAGACGTCTTCACCCTCGTAGTCCTCGACCTCTCCGAAGGCATCGAATGCAAACAGCGCCTCGATCGGGTCACCGGTCGACTGCTCGGTGCCCGGGTCGGGCTCCGGACCATCACGGCGACCGGCGTCGTCTGTCACAGACCCTCCTGGGTCACTCGGCGGCTCACGGACGGGACGTCAAACTTCGAGGAGCTCTTCCTCTTTGTGGCTGAGGAGCTCGTCCAGTCGTTTGACGTGCTCGTCGGTGAGGTCCTGCAGCTCTTTCTCTGCTCGATGGACATCATCCTCCGATATGTCCCCCTCCAGCGCCTCGATGTCGTCCTTGGTGTGACGGCGGACGTTGCGGATCGCCACCCGGCCCTCCTCGGCGAGGCCGCGCACCACCCGGATCAGCTCCTTGCGCCGCTCTTCGGTGAGTGCGGGGAACGCCAGTCGGATGATGTTGCCGTCGTTCGAGGGATTGAGACCGAGATCGGCCGCCTGGATCGCCTTCTCGATCGCGCCGAGGGCCGTCTTGTCGTAGGGCGACACGATGAGCATGCGCGCCTCCGGAACGCTGAACCCTGCCAGTTGCTGCAGGGGAGTCTGGGTCCCGTAGTAGTCGACCATGATGCGGTGCAGCAGCGCCGGATTGGCGCGCCCGGTGCGCACCGTGGCGAACTCACCCGCCGTGTGGGCGACGGCTTGGTCCATCTTCGCCGTCGCCTCGTCGAGCAACTCCTGGATCACCGGACACCTCGCTCAGTGAACTAGCGTTCCAACCGGCTCCCCGCGCACCGCCGCCGCGATGTTCCCGGGCTTCATCATGTTGAAGACACGGATCGGGAGCTCGTTGTCCATGCACATCGTAATGGCGGTCGCATCCATGACCTGGAGTCTTTCCGAGATGACGTTCATGTAGCTGACGTCGTCGAGCAGCTCAGCACCCGCGTGCTCGCTCGGATCCGCGTTGTAGACGCCATCGACCTTCGTCGCCTTCAACACCGCATTCGCCCCGATCTCGGCCGCTCGCAACGCTGCCGTCGTGTCCGTGGTGAAGAACGGATTGCCGGTGCCCCCCGCGAGCACGACGATGCGGCGCTTCTCGAGGTGGCGGATGGCGCGCAACCGGATATACGGTTCGGCGACCTGCTGAATGGTGATCGCCGTCTGGACACGACATTCGGCGCCGGCGCGTTCGACGCCATCCCGCAGGGCAAGGGCGTTGATGACGGTTGCCAGCATGCCCATGTAGTCGGCATTGGCACGGTCCATGCCCTTGGCAGCCGAGCTGAGCCCACGGAAGATGTTGCCACCGCCGACCACCACGGCGATCTGGTGACCCTCGTTGTGGACGTCCACGATCTCGCGGGCAACTTGATCGACGGTCGAAGGGTCGATGCCGTAGTTGGTCGAGGGGTCGGCAAACGCCTCCCCGGAGAGCTTGAGGACGACCCTCCGGCTCACTCCGAACTCTCGCTCTCGCCCACCTGCAACCTGGCGAAGCGGGCCACGGAGATGTTCTCACCCATGGAGGCGGCGAGCTGGCTCACCATGTCGGCGACCGTACCGTCGAACTGCTCTGTCTTCACGAACTGCTGGTCGTAGAGGACGTGGTCCCGGTAGAACGCGTTCAGCTTGCCGTCGACGATCTTCTCGATGACCTGCTCAGGCTTCCCCTCGTTGCGCGCCTGAGCTGCGAACATCTGGCGCTCCTTGGCGAGCACCGTCTCCGGCACGTCCTCGCGCCTCACCCACTGGGGCCGTGCCGCGGCGATGTGCATCGCGATGTCGTTGGCGGCCGCCTGGAAGCCGTCGCTCTTGGCTACGAAGTCGGTCTCCGCAGCCAGCTCGACGAGCACGCCGATGACCGGCCGCCCCGCCTGGCTGTGCAGGTACAAGCCCACGGCGCCCTCGGTCTGCTCCCGTTCACCTCGCTTGGCGGCGGCGGCCAGACCCCGCTCGCGAAGGAGGTCGGAGGCCTTGTCGAAGTCGCCCGCGGCATCCTGCAACGCACGCTTGGCGTCCATCATGCCGGCGCCGGTGGCCTGGCGGAGCGCCTGCACGTCCTTTGCGGTGACCTGGGTCATGAGTCCTCCTGGGGGGTCTCCTTGCGTCCGGCATGGGACAGCTCGCGCCCCGTCTTGGCGGCTTCGGAGATGATCTGGGTGAGCAGCTGCGCCGCACGGATGGCGTCGTCGTTGCCGGGGATCACCATGTCGATGTCGTCCGGATCACAGTTCGTGTCCACCACGGCCACGATCGGGATGCGGAGCCGGGCGGCCTCGGTGACCGCGATGTGCTCGGTCTTGACATCGATGATGAATACGGCGTCGGGCGGACGGTGCAGATCCCTGACCCCGCCAAGCACGGGCTGGAGCTTGGCGAGCTCGCGCCGCAAACGCAGCCGTTCCTTCTTTGGCAAGGCATTCATCTCACCGGAATCGTCCATGCGCTCCAGCTCGAGCATGTAGAGGATGCGCTTGTGGATCGTCTGGAAGTTGGTGAGCATGCCGCCCAGCCAGCGGTGGTTGACGTACGGCATACCGGCGGCGTCGGCGGCTTCCTTGATCGGAGCCTGCGCCTGCTTCTTGGTGCCGACGAACAGCACCGTGCCACCGCCGGCGGTCGTGTCCTTGATGAACTGGGCCGCATACTCGATGCGTTCGAGGGTCTGGCGAAGATCCACGATGTGGATGCCGTTGCGCTCCGTGAAGATGAACGGGCGCATCTTGGGATTCCAGCGACGCGTCTGGTGGCCGAAGTGAACTCCCGCCTCCAGCAGCTGCCGCATGCTGACGACTGCCATGCAATGTCTCCTGGGTTGTGGTCCTCCGCCCACCCGTGGCGAGGAGGGCCGATGCCCTCGGTTCTCACCGCCCCCGCACCGCGCTCGGCGGCGACCCCGGGGATTGCGGTGGGCGTGCGAATTTCGGCGGCGAGTGTACGCCACGTGGCGAGCCCTCCCAAACCGCCGGTGCGTGGTGTCAGCCCGGTCTCATGGCGAGCGCAATGCGGTTGCGCAAGCTCAACACGGCCTTGGCGTGGATCTGGGACACCCTCGACTCGGTGATGTCGAGAATCCCTCCGATCTGGGCGAGGGTCATCGCCTCGAAGTAGTACATGGCGACGACGTCGCGCTCACGATCGGGAAGTCCCCGAATGGCCTCGATGAGGATGCGGCGCAGCTCCTTCCGATCGACGACGCCGGCCGGGTCGGCGGCGGCTGGATCGGCGAGTACCTCACGGAGGGCAGGACCCTCCTCGCTGCCCAACTCGTCGAGTCCGATCACACCTCCGGCGGCGACGTCGCCCAGCGCGCTGCGAAGCTTGGCCACGTCCATACCGAGATGGTCCGCCAGCTCCGATTCCGTCGGCGAGCGCTGAAGACGGTGCTCGAGGTCGGCGAGTCCGCGTTGGATCTCTCTCGCCCTCGTCCGAACCGAGCGGGGCACCCAATCGAGGCGACGCAACGCATCGACGATGCTCCCGCGTATGCGCACGGATGCGTAGGTCTCGAAACGTACGCCACGTTGCGGGTCGAATTTGTCGACGGCGTCGATCAGCCCGATCGTGCCGTACGAGACCAGATCCTGGGGCTCCACGGTCTTGGGTAGCCCGGCCCCGATCCGGCCTGCGACGAATTTGACGAGCGGTGCGTAGTGGACGATGAGCCCATGCCTGGCGCCGCCGTCGCCGCCGGCGAACCGCCGCCACAGCTCGACGATGCCGGCGTCGCTGCGCTCACGCCCTGGGGTGGCTTCGGTCATAGGTGGCCCTGAGGTGACGACGGGAGACGGCAGTGTAGATCTGGGTCGTCGCCAGCTCCCGGTGCCCGAGCAGCTCTTGCACGGACCTCAGGTCGGCCCCGTTCTCGAGCAGGTGGGTGGCGAAGGAGTGGCGCAGCGCATGTGGGAACGTGCCCAGCCGCCGGCGCACTACGCGCCGGATGCCGCGTGCGTCGAGCGCCCCGCCTCGAGCACCGAGCCAGAGCGCATCTCCTGTGTCGGGGGTGGCCAGTCGAGGTCGGCCCGCCCTCACGTAGGCGTCGAGGGCCCGACCCGCTGCGCCGCCGAGTGGCACGTCACGCTGCCGATCGCCCTTGCCGCGGACCCTGAGGAATGCGCTGCGAGGGAGGTCGCCGAGGGTGAGCGCCGCCAGCTCCGAGACCCTCACCCCGGTCCCGTACAGGACTTCGAGCAAAGCGCGATCTCGCAGCACGATCGGTTCGGGTCCGTCGAGGTCGTCGAGGACGCCGGCGATCCCTGCGGCCGGCAGGGCATGCGGGAGGGTCAGTGGACGCTTGGGCCGGGCGAGGTGGGCACCGGGGTTGGCGGGGATCAAGTCCCGTCGCACGGCGTCGTCGAGGAAGGTGCGCACCGCCGAGGTCTTGCGGGCGATGGATCGGGGTGCGTAGCCGCGGGTGGACAGCTGAGCGAGGTGGCGACGCAGGGTCCTCCGATCGATGGCGTCGAGGATGAAGATGTCGAGCCGGCTACAAAAGGTGACGAACTGGCTGAGGTCGCTTCGGTAGGCGGCGACGGTGTGCTCGGAGAGCCGTCGCTCGGTGGCAAGTCGATCGAGATAGTCGTCGACCGCCTGTTGCAGATTGGTGGCCATACCGGTGATGGTCACCGCCCGAGGTGTTCACGTCAACGACCCGGCCCGTCAGCCGGCTCGGTGAAATCGCGGACTTGCTCCACGACCGCCTCCACCGGTGCGAGCTCCGTGTACGCCTCCCCGGCCCGCCGTGCGGCGGTGGCGAGCTCCGCCATCGCTTCTGCGTGGGACGAGAACTCCACCAGCTCGAAGGAGGGACCGGCGTGGTCATGCGACCCGGGCGAGACCGGCTGGGACATGAGAAAGCGGCATGCCGGTCCAAGCGCATCCTTCATCAGCGTGTACAGGACACCGACGAGGGGTCCGCGCCGGTCGGGTGTCATCGGCTCGTACAGCTCGTCGAGCGTGAGCAGGAGGGCGCTGTAGAGCATGTCGCACAGCTCGGCGACATCGCGGAGCGGTTGCGACAGGTCGGCGGACCGCGGGTTGGCGATCACCGGCCACACCTCGCCGAGTGGTTCGTCGCCGTCGCGGATGGCGAGGAACTTGTAGTAGTGCGTCAACTCATGGTGCGCCGGGTCCGCCCATCGCTCGTCGCGCAGCCCTTCGCCTTGGTGGATGACCGTCTCGAGGGCGCGCCGCACTCCGCCCATGTCTTCGATCAGCTCGAGACCCCCGCTGTCCTCGGCGTCGTACTCGACGGGCGAGTAGTACGAGGCATCACCGAGCTGCCGGCTCGGATCGTTCGCGGCAAAGAGCTCCGGAGATCCCAGGCGCTCGAACGCATCCTCGATCGCCTGGTAGAACTGACCCTGGGTCTCGTAGTCATCGTCCTCGGGTATGGCGCCGGCACCTTGCGGCCGTTCGATGGTGCAGAACAGGTCGATGACATCGACGGAGGCGGGGCGCAGCTCGAGCCGGATGGGCGGCTTGTGGTGGGGCATCATCATCGGGTATGCCGGTGCGATGGCAGGGTCGCTGAACACAGGCCGGCCGCCGATGGCCACGAGGATGTTGGCGTCGAGCGTGGCGTGGAGCATCTCCTCCGCGGCGACGCTGATGATGAGCCGGGACGCCTTCGATTCAGGATCTCTGATCGAGTAGGCGGCATACAAGTAGACCGGTACGAGCGCCAGCTCGACGCGCAGGGCCCACAACAGATGGCGCCGCAAATCGATCACCGAGTCGATCGCCATGAGACCTCCACGCCCATTCCGTGCCCGAGTGAGGATATCGGAGGCGGCTAGGCATCTGCGTCGGGGTGCCGGCGTCGGCGACCGTACCCCGCCCGACAACTAGACCACGGCGGACGATGCGGGCCGGTTGCTCCGGTTCGCCGGCGCACCGTGGACCAGAGAGAGCTCCTGGACGAGGTCGTCGGGGTCGAGGACGGGGTGGGCGCCGTCTCTGATGAGCAGGTTGCAGCCCTCCGAGGTGGCGCGGCGAACGTCGCCGGGCACGGCGAACACGGGCCGTCCCTGGGACAGCGCATACCCCGCGGTGATCAGGGCCCCGCCCTTCACACCGGCCTCGACCACGACGACGGCCAGTGCCATGCCGGAGATGATCCGATTGCGCGTGGGAAAGCGCCATGCCTCGGGTGGCGTCCCCGGCGGGTACTCGGACACGACCGCTCCGCCCGTGGCCACCAACGCCCGGGCGAGCTCGCCGTGCTCGGCCGGGTACATCACGTCCAACCCCGACCCGAGCACCGCCACGCCGCGACCTCCCACGGACACCACGCCGCGGTGAGCCGCCCCGTCGATCCCGCGAGCCAGACCCGACACGACGCACCACCCCGCCTCGGCGAGCGCCGCCCCGTAACCGAATGCAAGCTCCTTCCCGTACGCCGTGCATCGCCTCGTCCCCACGACCGCCACCATCGGCTCTGGACAGATCGCCCCGCGCACGAACAGGAGCGGCGGCGCCTCCGGCAACTCGCCCAACTCGGGCGGGTACCCACCGTCGCCATGCCGGGCCACACGGATACCGAGCCGGGCCAGCTCGGTCGCCCTTTGGGAAGCCGAGCGCTGCACGGCCTCCCTGATGCGCGGCGACACCTCGATCACCCCTCCGCTCACCCGTCGCAGTGCGCCCTCTGCGCCGTACGACTCCACCAGCCCGCGTAGCCGGTCCGGGTGGAGACCGGCGAACGCCAGCTGGAACACCACATCGGTCACGAGGCACCCCGGAACCGCATCGCCTCCACCACGTGGCGCTCCTCCACCACCGAGGTCTCGTCGAGATCCGCCAGGGTCACCGCTACGCGACGCACCCGGTCCCACCCCCGTGCGGTGATCGCCTCCGCCCGGACCGAACGGCTCAACGCCGCCAGAGATCCGTCTGTCCACTCCATGTCGTCCAGCATCGCCCGGCTCATCTCGCGATTCAGACCACCCCGCTCCATCTGGCGCTTTCGTGCCGCCACCACCCGTTCCCGCACCAACGCGCTCGACTCCCCGGGCGGTCCCACCAACTCGTCCGGCTCCAGCCGGGCGACCCGCACCCGCAGATCGAAGCGATCCAACAACGGGCCAGAGAACCTGGCCCGGTATCGGTCCACCGCCCGCGGCGAGCACTTGCACGGCTTCAGGTAATCCCCTTGCCAGCCGCATGGACACGGGTTGCTCGCCGCCACCAATTGGAAGCGGGACGGGAAGGACACCGCCCGGCCCTTCCGCGCAACCACCACTCGCCCGTCCTCAACCGGCTGACGCAACGCATCCAACAGAGACACGGGGAACTCCCCGAGCTCGTCCAAGAACAACACACCCCGGTGGGCGAGGGTGACCTCACCGGGAACCGGCACCCCACTGCCGCCGCCGACGATCGCCGCCAGCGTCGCGGAGTGGTGGGGCGCACGGAATGGCGCCAGGTCGCCGTCGCTCTTGGCGAGCCCGGCGGCACCAAAGGCCATCGCAACCTCGAGCACCTCGTCATCGCTCAGCGGTGGAAGCAGCGACGGAAGACACCGGGCCAGCATGGTTTTGCCGCCGCCCGGTGGCCCGGTCATGAGGAGGTGATGGCCACCGGCCGCGGCGAGCTCGAGGGCGCGGCGCGCCATGTGCTGACCACGCACGCTGCCCAGATCGTCCGCCGGCGCAACGGCACTGTGGTCGTCGCCGATCTCACAGCCCGTCGGTTGACCAGCAGCTCCGGCGATGGCCTCGTTGAGCGACCGCGCAGCCACGATACCGATCGGCCCCTTCAGCGCCTGCAGTCCCTGCGACCCCGCCGGCAGCACACACCGGAGCCTCAGGTCCGAAGCCACGACGGCTGCGGCCAGGCCGCCGACGACCGGACGGAGTCCACCGTCGAGCGCAAGCTCGCCGAGTGCGACGACGGGCGGTATGGAGGATGTCTTGGTGTCCGTCATCGCGGCGAGGACGCCGAGCGCGATCGGCAGGTCGTACGCCGAGCCGGCCTTCGGCAGGTCCGCGGGAGAGAGGTTCACGATGACCTCGCGACTCGGGAAATCGTGCCCGGAAGCGGAGAAGGCGGCGCGCACGCGGTCCTTGGCCTCCCTCACCGACGCATCCGGGAGACCGACGATGGTGAACCGCTTGGTGCCTCCGCCGATGTGGACCTCGACCCGAACGGGGCAGGGTTCGACACCGACGAGGGCCGCCGACGTGACTGAAGCGAACATAGGCCCAAGGTATGGGGCGGCTGTGACACGAAGTGGGACGAGTCCCGCGAAGGCGTGGCGATTCCGGGACTGCGGCCATGACCTGTGTCTCTAGCCTTCGACCCGCCTGCGGAAGATGATGCGCGTGTATCTCCACCGGCGTTCTCGCCGCAGGTCGAAAGAGGGGGCCGTGTGCACCCGCCTGATCACCGCAATGGTCGCGGTCGCGCTCGTCGCCGGCACCGTCGCACCAACAATGGCGTCGGTGCCCTGGATGGGCTTCGACGACGTACCGCCATCGAACATCTTCTACGACGACATCGAGTGGCTCCGTGCCGAGGGGATCACGAAGGGATGCAACCCGCCTGCCAACACGATGTTCTGCCCCGATCGGTCGGTCACCCGCGGCGAGATGGCGGCGTTCCTCGCCAGGGCGCTCGATCTGGCCGAACCTGTGACCGACAACTGGTTCACCGACGACGACGCGTCGATCTTCGAGGCCGACATCGACAAGATCGCCGAGGCCGGCATCACATTGGGCTGCAATCCGCCGATCAACGATCGATTCTGCCCCGACCATCGGGTGACCCGGCAACAGATGGCATCGTTCCTCACCCGAACCCTCGGGTTGTCGACGGGCGACGACCTCGACTGGTTCGTAGACGACGACGCCTCGGTCCACGAGACCGACGTCAATCGCCTCCGCACCTCATGGATCACGTTCGGGTGCAACCCACCGACCGAGAATCGCTTCTGCCCGACCGCTCCGGTGTCACGCGAGCAGATCGCTGCCTTCATGCATCGTGCGCTCACCCAGCCCATCGAGGGGGCTGCGATCGCCATCCACGGCTCCACATGGCCGGAGACGATCTACCCCTACATGGACATGGTGGGGACGTTCGGCGTGCGCAACGCCGGAACGGTGCCGCTGCATGACGCCACCGTCGAGCCGTATCAGCCCGATCCCGACGAGCCAGCCTGGGGAGCGTGTGTGTATGGCGTTGTCACCGGACCGGCCGAGGTGCTCGGGAACGGGGACGATGTCCTCGATCCGGGTGAGATCTGGGACTGGTACTGCTCCCTGTCGATCTACGGAGCAGACGATTCCATGTACCTCGAGGCGCGGGCCTTGCCGCCGAGCGGAGAGGCCGTCACCGCCGTGGGCAGCGTGCGGTACGAGTACGTGGATCCGATCGACGTGACGGTCGCCTTGTCCGACCATCAGGTCACCCCGGGCACGGAGGTCACGTGGACCGTGACGCTCACGAACCCGTCCGGCCTCGAATCGATCGATGTGTACGTGGGTGTTCGCCACGACAACGAAGGGCCGTACACCGACTTCCGGAGTCCGACGACCAAGCGGGTGGACGACGGCGACGACGTCTTCGAGGCGGGAGAGGTGTGGGAGTACGTGTACTCGGCGGGCATCTGGGTCGACACGTACCTCGTGGTCGAGTCCTCGTACGCCCCCCTCGCTCACCCGGGCGCTCACACCGGGCTCCAGTACGTGTTCAGCGACACCGTGGTGGTGACGCCGTAGTCGAGGCGCCGGCGGACGACGCGTTGCGGACCACCGCTCGTGTGCCGGCGCCTAGCCTGAGGAGGTGTCTCTCGGGTTTCAGGTGACGTTCGATGCATCCGATCCCGCCGGGCTCGCCCGCTTCTGGGCGAAGGCGCTCGGATACATCGAGCAGCCTCCTCCACCGGGTCACGAGACGTGGGAGGAGTTCGCCCGCGCCGTGGGGATCCCCGAGGAGGATTGGGACAACCTCGCGGCCATCGTTGATCCCGACGGCGACGGGCCGCGGTTGCTGTTCCAGAAGGTCCCCGAGGGCAAGACCGCCAAGAACCGGGTCCACCTCGACGTCAACGTCGCCCGACGCGAGACGCCCGAGGACGAGCGTCACGCCCTCGTCGAGCGGAAGGTGGCCGAGTTGGTCGCCGCCGGCGCCAGCTAGCAGAGGCGCTTCAGCGAACGGGGGTTCTGGGTGGTCATGCACGACCCCGAAGGAAACGAGTTCTGCGTCCAGTGAGCGCCGATCGGAGGAGACACGGTGGCGCGAACCATCCAGATCGTCTTCGATGCCAACGACCCGGCCCGACTCGGAGACTTCTGGATCGAGGCACTCGGCTACGTCCTGCAGCCCCCATCACCCGACTTCGAGTCCTGGGATGCTTGGGCCACCTCGATGGGCATCCCCGACGAGAACTGGAACGACGCCCAGGCCATCGTCGACCCGGACGGCAACGGTCCCCGATTCTTCATCCAGAGAGTGCCCGAGGGGGAGTCCGCGAAGAACCGTGTCCATCTGGACATCGCCGTGGGTGGCGGGCCGGGCACACCCCTCGACGAAAGACGCAGCGTGGTCGATGCCGAGGTCGAACGGCTTACCGGCGTGGGTGCATCGGTGGCCGGGCCCGTGGCGCAACGCGACGAGTACTGGGTGGTCATGCACGACCGCGAAGGAAACGAGTTCTGCGTCCACTGACGTACCGTCAACGGCCCTCGAACCTGGGTTCCCGCTTCTCCTCGAACGCCGCAACCGCCTCTCGGAGGTCCTCGGAGCGGAGCAGCACCGATTGCGCCTGCGCCTCGAGCTCGATGGCCTGCTCGAAGGTGAGGCTGGGCGCCCGGTCGAGGGTCACCTTCACGAACCGTTGCGCCAGGGGGGCCCCTGCCGCCAACTCCTCCGAAACCTCGGTCACCATCACCTCGAGCTCGCTCGCCGGCACGACACGGGACACGAGGCCGATCTCCAGTGCCTCGGCCGCCTCGACGATGCGTCCGGTGAGGGCGAGCTCCTTGGCCTTGGCGAGACCCACGAGCCGAGGGAGGAGCCAGGAGCCGCCGAAGTCGAGGGACACACCTCGCTTCACGAAGATCTCCGAAAAGCGAGCCCGGTCCGTTGCGATCACCACGTCGCAACCGATCGCCAGGTTCATGCCCGCACCGGCGGCGACGCCATCGACTGCGGCAATCGTGGGCTTGGAGAGGCGGTGGAGCGCCACCGCAGCGGCGCCGGTGCGGGCCATCGCTGTGGCGGCCGTCACCACGCCATCGGTGTCGTCCAGCGACGACACCTCGGCACCCGAGCAGAAGTCTTCCCCTCGCCCCCGGATGACGAGCACCCGGGGGGACGACGCCTCGAAGTCTCGGAACGCAGCGGTCAGCTGATCCCAGCCATCGTATGGGATGGCGTTACGCGTCTGCGGGCGCTCGATGGTGAGCCGGCGAACCGCACCACGGTCCTCAACGGTGAGCAGGTCGGACATCGACCGCAGCCTACCGAGCGGCCGGGTCGGGTTCGTCTCGCCCGGCGAGCCAGCGCGGTTGTGCGTACCCTGCTGCCGATGAACGGCGTGACGATCCTCGACGGTGGCATGGGGAAGGAACTGGAACGGATCGGTGCGCCGTTCCGCCAACCCGAGTGGTCCGCCCTCGCATTGATGGAAGACCCGGAATACGTCCGTATGGCGCACCAGAATTTCGTCGACGCCGGTGCCGAGGTCATCATCACCAACACCTATGCGGTGGTGCCCCATCACATCGGTCAGGAACGGTTCGACATCCTCGCCAATGACCTCGCCGGCCTCGCAGGTCGGATCGCACGGGAAGTCGCCGACGTCGCTCCTCGTCAGGTGCGGGTTGCCGGATCCTTGCCGCCGCTGTTCGGATCGTATGCGCCAAACGCCTTCGACCCGGAAGCGGCGCCTGCGTTGTGGCGGGTGTTGATCGACGCGCTCGACCCGTGGGTCGACCTCTGGGTGGGCGAGACGATCGGCAGCATCGCCGAGTTTCGGGCCATCCACGCCCTTCTCGAGCACGACGACCGCCCCATTTGGGCTTCCTTTGCCGTCGCCGATCACACGGTCGACGGGCAGGCGCAGCTGCGGACCGGAGAGACGATGTCCGACATCGCCGAGACAGCCGGACCGATGTGCGACGCCATCTTGTTCAACTGCTCGCAGCCCGAGGTGATCACCTCTGCGATACCGGCGCTCGCCGCCCAGCTCGGGGGGCGCGACATCTCGATCCCGTTTGGCGCCTACGGCAACGCATTCGCCGCCGATGCCGTCGAGGGCGACACGTACCGGTCGAATGAACGCGTGCTGGCGGTGCGAGACGATCTCGACCCGACCCGCTACTCCGAGATCGTCGCCGGCTGGATCGCAGATGGTGCGACGCTGATCGGCGGGTGCTGCGGCATCTACCCGGACCACATCGCAGAGCTCCGGGGCCGCTTCGGGCGTTAGCCCAACGGCACCGCCCTTCAGGAGGTCACAACGGCCGCGCCGACCCCACCTACCATGCGGCCGTGGGCTTCAACCCGTTCCGCAAGCGGCGCGCCTCGACCCTCGACATCGCCCTCGTCGTGGGGTTCGTGGCGATCACCCTCGCCTTCTTGGCGTGGGGCTTCTTCGGGTAGCGCCGTGCCGAGCCCCCACGGACCTTTCGGGGACGAGATCGTCTCGCCCATCCAGCCGTACCAGGCGCGCAAGGCATACGTGTGCCCGGGGTGCACTGCGCCCATCGGCGCCGGGGTCGGCCATCTCGTCGTCATCCCGGAACTGGCGCCCGACCTCCGTCGTCACTGGCACCGAGGCTGTTGGTACAAGGAGCAACGGCTCCGGCACGGAGTCAGGCAACGTTCGTCCGCCAGTTGAAGTCGACACCGTCGACGCCGACCCGCACCCCGACGAAGTCCACACGCATCCGTCCGTAGCGTGCGCCGAGCCGGCCGGCGAGGCCGCGCACCTGGCGGAGCTTCGCAGCTGAGATGCGGTCGATCGGCTTGTCGGACATGGCGCGGGGACCGATCGTCTTGACCTCGACCGCCACGTGGACATCGTCGAAGCGCACGACCAGGTCGATCTCGCCGCGGTCCACCTCGAGGTTGCGTCCGACGATCACGCCACCCCGCTGCTCCAGAAACCAGGCCGCCACGCCTTCACCGAATCGGGCGAGTGCGGAACGATCGCTCAGATCGAGGAGGTGGGCTCCAGCTCCTCGATGTTGACGTCGCGGAACGTCATCACCTTGACCCGCTTCACGAATCGCGCCGGGCGGTACATGTCCCAGACCCATGCGTCCTCCAGTTCCAGCTCGAAGTACATCGAACCGTCGGCCCGGCGGGTGTGAACGTCGACACCGTTGGCGAGGTAGAAGCGGCGCTCCGTCTCCACCACGTAGCGGAACATCGGGAGGACGTCCCGATACTCCCTGTAGATCTGCAGCTCGACGTCGGTCTCGAACCGCTCGAGATCTTCTTCACCCATGGGGTCTCACCTCTGGTTGACGACCCAGCCGGCCGCCGTGGTCTGGTGCGAGGAGGCATCATACGCTCGATCCGCCGAAACGATGTTCACCGACCTTGTATCGCACGGCTGCGACACGACGCCGCACGCGCGGACTGGCGCCCCTAGAGCCCGCTCCACCGGCTCGGCGGCCACAGGACGATGAAGGCCCGCCCCACGATCGACTCCTCCTCGATGGGACCGAAGAACCGGCTGTCCTGGCTCGAGTTGCGATTGTCGTCCATCACGAAATACGTCCCGGGCGGAACGGTCTGCGGGCCGTAGTCGGGCATGTTGGAGCGTGGATGGAGGTAGTCCTCGTCCAGTGGTTCGCCGTTGACGCGTACCACTCCTCCGCGAACCTCGATGGTGTCCCCGGGCAGCCCGACGACACGCTTGATGAACTCCGACTTCGGAGTCGACACGCCAATCGACTCGGCCAGATTGCGCACGATCGATTCGGGCACCGACTCCCGCTCCTGGGTGCCACGCGGATCGTCGAAGACGATGATGTCGCCACGGCCGATGTCGCCGAAGTCATAGGACAGCTTGTTCACCAGCACGCGGTCGTTGATCAGCAGCGTGTTCTCCATCGAGCTCGACGGAATCCAGAAGGCTTGGACGACGAACGTCTTGATGACGACGGCGATGAGGAGGGCCACCAGGATGAGGACGGGCAGCTCGCGCCAGAACGACTTGTGGTGCGGCTCCTGCTCGACTTCATCGGGCATGACCTCGGCCGCCGGGCTCTCCACGTCGTCGCCGGGATCGACGAGGTCGGGATCCTGGGACACGCCCCGGCCCGGCGGATACGACAGCGCCTCGGGCGCGGCGTCACCCACGGTCGAGTGGAGATCGGGTTCGGTCACGGTCGCACGTTACTCCAGCACCGATCAAAAGCCGGCGGGGTCGTAGGCCGCACCGCCGAGATAGTCGTGCCACAACAGCCGGGCGGCGACGGCACGCCACGGCCGCCAACGCTCCGCAAGGCGCTCCGCCTCCTCGTAGGTCGGCGGCTCGGGCCTGCCGAGCGCTCGGCCCAGGGAGACGACGAGGGCGCGATCGCCATTGGGCCACGCGTCGGGCCGGCCGAGGGCGAAAAGCAGGTAGTTGGCGGCGGTCCACGGCCCGACCCCGACGAGCTCCTGGAGCCGGTGCATCACCTCGGCGTCCGGCAGATCGCCGAGCTCCACCAGATCGAGAGCGCCGGAAAGGATGTCCTCGGAGAGGAGCCGGACGTACCGGGTTTTCTGGCGGCTGAAGCCGACACTCTTGAGCTCGGCGTCATCGAGGGTGAGGAATCGGTCGGGAGTGACCTCGCCGAGCCGCTCGGCGAGACGTTCGTACGCCGCCGCCCCCGACGCCAGTGAGACCTGCTGCTCGAGGATGAGTTTGACCATCGTGGGAAAGCCCGGCTCGCGCCGCCACAGCGGCGGTGTGCCGTTGCGGCGTACGAGCGACGCCAGCGTCTTGTCCGTCGCGGCGAGGGCGCGACAGCCGGTTTCGAGCATGGTCGGGTCGATGCGGACCGGGGCCATGGGGCGCCGGAGCGTCAGGTGCGCTTTTCCTTGATGCGGGTGGCCTTGCCGACCCGGTCGCGGAGGAAGTAGAGCTTGGCGCGCCGCACGTCGCCCTTCCGCACCACCTCGATCTTCTGGAGGATCGGGGCGTGCACCGGGAAGATGCGCTCGACACCGACACCGAAGCTGACCTTGCGCACGGTGAACGTCTCGCGGAGACCGCCGCCGCTGCGAGCGATGACGACCCCTTCGAAGACCTGGACGCGCTCGCGCCCGCCTTCCACGACGCGCACGTGCACCTTGACGCTGTCGCCCGGAGCGAAGTCGGGCACGTCGTCGCGCAGGTATGCCGCCTCGATGTGATCGAGCGTGTTCACGGGGTCCTCCGAAAGGAAGAAGGACGCAGAAGTTTAGACGCTCCGGTCGTCGTCGACGAAATCCGGTCCGAGGAGGTCGGGGCGCCGCTCTGCCGTCCTTCTCTTGCGCTGCTCCCGGCGCCATTCCGCGATGCGTCCGTGGTCACCCGACAGCAGGACCTCGGGCACATGCCACCCCCGGAACTCGGCAGGGCGCGTGTACTGCGGCTCCTCGAGCAGACCGTCGCGGAAGCTCTCGGTCACGACGGATTCCGGATTGCCGACGACTCCGGGCAGCAGCCGGGTGACGCCCTCGATGATCGCCAGCGCCGCCACCTCGCCGCCGAGCAGCACATAGTCGCCGAGCGACACCTCCTCGTCGATGAGGTGCTCGGCCACTCGCTCGTCCACGCCCTCGTAACGCCCGCACACGAGCGTGAGCGCCGGGAGCTCCGCCCAGCGATCGAGCATCGCTTGGTTGAGCGGCGCGCCTGCCGGCGTCAGCAATACCCGTTGAGTGGCAGCGAGCGGCTCCAGCGCCTCAGCCAGCGGCTCCACCATCATCACCATGCCCGCCCCGCCACCGAAGGGTGCGTCGTCGACCTGACGGTGAACCCCCTTGCCCCATCGCCGCAGGTCGATCAGGCTCACCTCGAGGAGTCCATCTTCCCGCGCCTTGCCGACCAGGCTCACCTCGAGCGGCGAGACGAACAGCTCGGGGAATATCGTGATGACGTTGATCCGCATGGTTCCAGGGTACGGTGCGGCGCCGGCGCTCACGCGCTCGTCGGGATCTCGCTCCAAGGGCGATCGAGGTCCGTCCGGATGTCCTTGGGGAGACCGAGGACCCTCTCGGCGATGATGTTGCGCTGCACCGCATCGGTGCCCCCACCGATCCGCAGCCCTGGACCGCCGAGGAAGCCGGCATGCCACTCCCCCGCCCACGGCGCTTCGTCGCCGATGACCATCGCATCGGAACCCAGCACGTCGAGTGCCAGATCGAAGGCGTCGGTGAGGACGTCCGTTGCGGCGAGCTTCATGATCGACCCCTCCGGCCCCGGCATTCGGCCCTGGGACACCGCGGTCATGAGACGAAGGAGCGTCGAGCGCAGCGCCCCGGCGCGCACGTAGAGGTCGGCGTAGCGCTGACGGATCCTCGGATCGGCCCCGAGCGCCCTCTCGCGGATGAGGTCGCCGAGGCCGTCGATGATCCGGTGACCACCGGCAATGGCGTTGAAGCGCTCCCACATGAAGGTGGATATGACGACACGCCACCCGTCGCCCACGTCGCCGATGCGGCGCTCTTCGGGAACGCGAACATCGGTGAGGAAGACCTCGTTGAAGTTGGCCGAGTCGGTCATCTGTCGCAGCGGTTTCGACTCGACGCCGCCATCGTGCATGTCGACCATGAAGGCGGTGAGGCCACGGTGCTTGGGCGCCTGGGGATCGTGGCGGGCGATGCACAGCCCCCAATCCGAGCGATGGGCGAAGGTGGTCCAGACCTTCTGGCCGTTGATGACCCATTCGTCGCCGTCCCGCACCGCACGGGTCGCCAGCCCGGCGAGGTCGGAACCCGCGGCGGGCTCGGAGAAGAGCTGGCACCACACCTCGTCGCCGGCGAGCATCGGACGGAGGAACCGATCGCGTTGCTCCGCGGTGCCGTGCTGCAGCACGGCCGGCCCACACCAGCCGAGACCGACGACGAGCGCATCGTGGGGGACGTCGTACTCGGCCTCTTCGATCTTGAAGATGAGCTCCTCGATGAGCGAGCCACCGCGGCCGCCGTACGTCTCGGGCCATGAGATCCCGGCCCACCCGGCGTCGAACTTGGTGCGCTGCCACCGCTTCGCCTCGGCGAGCCGGGCCTCCTCCTCTACGGTCGACCACTCGGCGACGATGGCGGAGAGCACGACGGCCTTGTCGGAGAGCGGCTCGGCATTGGCCGCGAGGAACGCCTTCGCCTCTTTCCGGAATGCGGCTTCCGAGGGTGAGTCGTGCGGGTCCATGGAGCCGAGGGTACCGCCTCGGTACCGGAGTACGATCGCCCCATGGCGGAGACGGCAAGTGGCCTGATCGCAGCGTTGCGTGACGGCGGGTATCGAGTGACGTTGCAGAGACGCATCGTCTGCGACGTCCTCGCCGCCGCACCCGGCGAGCACTTGGACGCCGCAGAGATCGTTGCGCGCTCCGGGGAGACACTCGACCTCTCCACCGTGTACCGGACCCTCGACGTGTTCGAACAGCTCGGAGTGCTCCACCACGTGCACCTCGGCCACGGGCCTGGCATCTATCACCTGAGCGAGCGCACCGACCACCACCACCTCATGTGCGAACACTGCGGGCAGGTCGTGGACGTCCCGCTCGATGCGCTGGAGACGAGCTTTGCGGGCATCGTCGCCGACTACGGCTTCGTACCCGACGGCATCCACTTCGCCATTCTCGGCCGCCACGTGCAGTGCCCGACCGGCGACTAAGATGCAAATCGCTTGCGATTGAGAGGCGCTCGCAACAAAGCGATTGCAGCAAGGGGAGGGGGAGCTATCTCGGTGCGCTCAAGGGAAATGTTCGGAGGCGTTCTCGCCGCTGCACTGCTCCTCGGCTCCTGCAGCGCGGATCCCACTTCCTCCGCCGTGGAAGACGGCAGCTTGGTCGTCGTGACGACCGTCTCCCCCATCACCAACCTGGCGGCCAACGTGGTGTGCGATCGTGCCCAGGTGATCGGGCTCGTCCCCGAAGGGGTGAACTCGCACACCTTCGAACCGGCGCCATCGGACGCGGCGCTTCTCGGGGACGCCGACGTGGTCTTCGTCAACGGGCTCGAGCTCGAGGTGCCCACCGTCGAGCTGGCTCGCGCCAACCTCGTCGACGACGTCGAGATCGTCTCGCTCGGTGAGGCAACGATCGGACCCGAGGAGTACATCTTCGACTTCTCTTTCCCTTCCGAAGGTGGTGACCCCAACCCTCACCTCTGGACCAATCCGCCCTATGCGCTCGAATACGCCCGGGTCATCGCCGAGACGATGACCGTCCTCGACCCGGAGGGCACCGAAGACTACGAAGCCAACCTGGCGCGGCTCGAGGCGCGATTCGCCGAGCTCGACACCGCCGTGCGCACCGCCACTGAGACGGTGCCGCCCGAGATGCGCCGGCTCCTCACGTATCACGACTCGTTCCCCTACTTCGCCCGGGAGTACGGCTGGCAGGTGATCGGCGCCATCCAGCCCTCCGACTTCTCTGAGCCGTCGGCGCGCGACGTCGCCGCACTGATCGACCAGATTCGTGCCGAGGACGTGCCGGCGATCTTCGGCTCCGAGGTGTTCCCGAGCTCGGTCCTCGAGCAGATCGCCGCCGAGACCGGAGCTCGCTACGTCGATGAGCTACGCGACGACGACCTTCCCGGCGAGCAAGGCGGCCCGGAGCACTCATACTTCGGCCTCATGGTCTTCGACCTGCGTACCCTGGTCGAGGCGCTCGGCGGGGACGCCTCGGCGTTGGACGAGGTCGCCACCGCCAACTTCTGTGATGAGGCTCGCTATGCCGGTTGACGGCGCCGCGCTCGCCACCCTCAGCGAGGTGAGCTTTGCGTACGAGCACGAGACCGTGGTCGTCGACATCGATCTTGAGCTCACGACGGGCAGCCTGCGCGGAATCGTCGGCCCCAGCGGATCGGGCAAGTCGACCCTGCTCAAGCTGCTCGGCGGGATCGTCCAGCCGACGATCGGCACCGTGACCACGGCGCCTCAACTCCGGATCGGCTACGTCCCTCAGGTCGAGACCGTGAACTGGTACTTCCCGGTGACGGTGGACGAGGTGGTGCTCATGGGCAGTCCCGCACGTCGCCTCGGCGTCGGCTACACGACCGAGGAGAAGGCTCGCGCCCATCAGCTCCTCCACGATCTCGGCATCGGCCACTTCGAGCATCGCCACATCCGCGAGCTGTCGGGCGGCCAGCAGCAGCGTGTCTTCCTGGCGAGGGCGCTCATGGCGGATCCCGACCTCGTGCTCCTGGACGAGCCGATGGCCGGCGTCGACGTGAAGACCCGGCAGGACGTACTGGCCATCCTCCGCACGCTGGCGGGCGACGGGATCGCGGTGGTGCTCACCACCCACGATCTCAACAGCGTCGCCGCCCACCTGCCCGCCGTCGTCTGCCTCAACCGCCGCATCATCGCCCAAGGCCCACCGGCGACGACGCTGGTCCCCGACGTCCTGCTCGAGACGTTCGGCGCCGAGATGGAGCTGATCGAGCACGAGGGCCATCCGATCGTGATCGACAAGCATCCCGAATCGACCGTGATCCCGCGCCTGAGGAGGGCCGATGGACGTCCTGGCTGACCCGTTCCGGTTCGAGTTCTTCCGCTACGGGATGGCGGTGGCGACCCTCGCCGGCGGGCTGTGTGCCCTCGTCGGCACCTATGTCGTGCTGCGCAACATGAGCTACATCGGACACGGACTCAGCCATGCCATCTTCGGGGGTGCCGTCGCCAGCTACCTCGTCGGCCTCAACTTCTACCTCGGCGCAGGGGCATGGGGTGTCGCCTCGGCCCTCATGGTCAACCGCGTCGCCCGACGACGCACCATCGGGGCCGACGCCGCCATCGGCGTGATCACGACGGCGAGCTTCGCGCTGGGGGTGGCCCTCATCTCGCGCACCAGCGGGTTCACCCGCAACTTCGAAGCGGCGCTGTTCGGAAACGTCCTCGGGGTCGGCGTCTCCGACCTCGCCGTCGTAGGCGGTGTCAGTGCGGGCGTCGCTCTCGTGATCGTGCTCCTCTACCGGCCGTTCCTCTTCTTGACCTTCGATCCCGAGGTCGCCGAGGTCTTTGGGATACCTACCGCCCGGCTCGATGCGCTGTTCGCACTGCTGCTCGCCGCCTCGGTGATCGCCACGATGCAGGTGCTCGGGGTGACGCTCATCGCCGCCGCCCTGGTGATCCCACCGGTGGTGGCCCGGCTGCTCACGGACCGCTTTCGCACCATGGTCGTCCTGTCGGTGCTGATGGGGACGATCTCCGGGTTCGTCGGGATGTACCTCTCGTTCCACCTCGACATCGCATCGGGTGCAGCCATCGTGCTCGTCCAAGGCACGCTCTTCGCAGTGGTGTACGCAGTCACGGCACGCAGCCGGGTGGGCCGCAAGCGCCTCGCCGGCGTCGCGGCGCACTGAGAACCGGGCTCGCGCCGCTGGAGCTTTCAGCGCACTCTCGACGCGCCTCACGCCTCGGTGCGTGCTCCTGCCGGTTCGTAGAGGGTGGTGCGGCGCAACGGCCTGCGGCCCGCCGCCACGACGGCCCGCTCGAAGTCCTCCGCTTCGAGGAACGTGCCGTGGGCGGCGCCCGCCGACCGTGAGATGATCTCGTCCATCAGCGTCCCGCCCAGGTCGTTGCACCCGGCGTCGAGCAGCCGCACACCGGCCTCGAGTCCGAGCTTCACCCAGGACGCCTGGACATTCGGGATCAACCCGTCGAAGGTCAGCCGGGCCACGGCGTGGATGAGCACCACCTCGTCCCAGGTGGGGCCGGGACGGCTTCTGCCGCGAACGTAGATGGGGGCGCCCATGTGGACGAACGGGAGCGGCACGAACTCCGTGATCCCGCCCGTGCGCCGCTGGATCTGGCGAAGCACCTCGAGGTGGTTCGCCCACGAACGAGCATCGTCGATGTGGCCGAACATGATCGTGCTGGTCGACCTCAATCCCAGCTCGTGGGCGGTGATCATCACCTCGGCCCACTGGGCGGTGCGGATCTTGTCGGGGCAGAGGTGGGTGCGCACCCGGTCGTCGAGGATCTCGGCCGCCGTGCCCGGCAGCGTTCCGAGGCCGGCGTCGCGCAGCCGCATCAGGAAGTCCCGCACCGGCACGCCCAGCGTCGCGGCCCCCTGCCACACCTCGAGGGGGGTGAATCCGTGGATGTGCATATCAGGGAGGTGCGCCTTGATCGCCTCCACCACGGTGACGTAGAAGTCGCCGGTGAAGTCGGGGTGGATGCCACCCTGAAGGCACACCTCGGTAGCGCCCCGCTCCCATGCTTCGACGCTGCGCTCCACGACCTGGGGGATCGTCATCAGGTACGGGTCCTCCCGCAGATTCAGCGAGCGGGGACCCTTGGAGAAGGCGCAGAAACCACACCGGAAGTAGCACTGATTGGTGTAGTTGATGTTGCGGTTCACGACGTAGGAGACGGTGTCGCCGTTGACTCTGGCGCGCAGCTCGTCGGCCGTGGCGGCGACGGCGTCGACCTCGTCACCCCTGGCGAGGAACAATCGCTCGATCTCCGCGCGTGTGGGTGGCGTACCGGTAAGCGACCGCTCCAAGATCGCGGCGAGATCCGCCGCGATCCCCGCATCGGGACGGCCATCGACCCACATGGCATCGGCCCATTGCGCCGAGAACCGCCCTCGAGGCACCGGGGCATGCAGGTCCTTGCCGGGTGCCCACTCGTACCTGGGGCGGGCGGCGCCGGCGGCATCGATCTGGCCGAGGTAGGCCGTGAAGGTCCCGGCGTCGAGTGCCTCCCGGGCGGCGTCGACCGAGAGCCCCAGGGGGAATGCAGTGCGCTCGACGAGTCGATGGCCCTTCAGCACGTCACGCAGCGCCCCGATCCGCTCCGTGTCCCAATCGCGCAGCAGCAGATCGGTGGCTCCGGCCTCGACGGCGAGCACCGCATCGTCCACGGAATCGACGAACACCGACACGCGAGCGTCGAGCGCGGGCAGTGACGCCAGCTCGACGGCCTCGGCGACCATGCTGCGGCCGGTGCGTATGAACGCCGCCTTGGTGCGCGCCAGGGCATCGATCACCGCCGCCCGGTCGTCGTCGTGGATGAGGGTCAATCGCCAGCCGGGGACGCCGACCTCGCTCAGCCGGAGCGCCGAAGCCGCATCCACGACGAACGCGACCGCATCGGCATCTGCAGCGTGGGATACGGGCAGCAGCCCCCCGGTCAGAGCCCCTCGCACATCCCGATCGGTGGGTGCAGCCAGCTCCACGGTCGTGGTGCCCTCACGACGTCGCGTGGACGCCCACAGCTCGTTCGCCGTCTCTGCGGGGCGGAGACGAAGGAAGGTGACATCGGTCACGGGGTTGCCTCCTCCAGTTGTGGCGCCGTGGCGTAGCCGGCATCGTCGACGGCCGCTGCGGCTTTGGCCACCAAGCCGGCGTCGATCCACTCCTTGGTCAGGAACTCCGGATAGACGGGCAGCCGCGGTTTCAGGTCGAAACCGGCCGCAGCGCTGACGGCCTCGAGCTTGGCGAGATGGGGCCACGGCGCCTCGGGGTTCACCCAGTCGATGGTGAGCGGGGACACGCCGCCCCAGTCGTTGATACCGGCGTCGAGGTAGACGGCGAAGTCGGACGTCAGGTTCGGCGGCACCTGTAGATTCATCTCCGGACCGAGGATCCACCGCGCGGCCGCCACCACCCTGGCGAAGTACTGGACCGTCGGCTCGGCGTCGCGCCGCTTCCGGGTGTCGGCCTTGGCACGGAAGTTCTGCACGATGATCTCTTGGAGATGCCCGTACCTGCGTTGCAGGTCGGCTAGGGCGAAGAGCGAGGCGATGACCTCGCCCGGCGTCTCGCCGATGCCGACCAGGATCCCCGACGTGAAAGGCACCCGCTGCCGGGCGGCGGCCTCGATGGTCTCCACCCGGACCGCCGGGTCCTTGTCGGGGCAGTCGTGATGCGGCATTCCCGGCTCCATGAGGCGGGGTGAGATGTTCTCCAGCATCAACCCCATGCTCACGTTCGACGGGCGCAGACCGGCGATGGCGGCGTCGTCCATGACGCCGGGATTGGCGTGGGGGAACAACGCCGTCTCCGACACCACCCGCTCGCTCATGGCCCGCACGTAGTCGAGCGTGGTGGCACATCCCTGGTCGGCGAGGAACGCCTGCGCCTGCGGCCACCGCTCCTCTGGCCGGTCGCCGAGGGTGAAGAGCGCCTCCGTGCAGCGATGCGCCTCGCCGGCCTTGGCGATCGCCAAGACGTCGTCCGCAGTGAGGTACTCCCCGCCGGCGCCGGGTGGCTTGGCGAAGGTGCAGTAGGTGCAGGTGTCGCGACAGAGGGTCGTCAGCGGGATGAACACCTTGCGGCTGTAGGTGACGGTGCGGCCCTTCCCCTCGTCACGCAAGCGGGCAGCCTCGGCGAGCAGCGGCGCTGGATCGCGCCGCCCCGTGATCAGCTCGACAGCCAGATCTGGGTCCGGCGCCGGAAACGACATGGCGGAAACAGTATCAGTCTCCTGCGACGATGCCGACGGTTGCAGGGCTTGCGTCCGGGCGGTTCGCACGGATGGGACGCGCCTCCACGGAAGCTTCGCCGGCTCCGTGCGCTTGGTCGCCGACCTCCGCGGTCGCGTCTACGATTCCGCAACTCATCTCGGCGTCGAAAGGCGGAGCCGACATAGGGTTCCATCAGCCGCCCGATCGTTTCGGTGTCCGACCGAGGACGAGACCACGAGCTGCGCTCAGGGCAGGCTCGGCATGACCGCCCCGGTGCGCGGCAGCGTGAGGCGCACGGCGGTGCACTACGGCGTGATGTTCCTCGTGACGGGCGTCATCCTGACGGTGGTACTCGTTCGGGGATCCAACCTCTCGCCGGTCGCCGAGCTGGCGCCCCTCCTCGACTCATCGGCCGCGGCGGACTGCCTGGGCGACAACGTCGCCGTGGTGCAGTCGGGGGCATTCGTCGACCTCCGGGTGCCGGGACCACCGGGGGCGGACACGGTGGAGGGAGAGCTGGGGCCGGTGCTCATCCGTGGCCTGCTGAAGACGGACGGATCCGAGGCCACCTTCGAGGGTGAGTGCCGGGACGAATCACCGGTCGAGTACCTCGTCGCCGCAGGCGGCGAGGGCGGGCTGCTCCTCCGTCCCGACCCCACCACCGAGCCGCTGGCGCTACCGGCAGTCGAGGCGGGTGCGCTCATCGGCGCCGAGACCGAACCGCTGGAAGGCGGCGAGCTGGTGGCGCGGATGTTCCTCGCCGTCGCCGTCGTCGTCGCCGCGGCACGGTTGGTCGGCGCCGCCTTCGGTCGCATCCGCCAGCCACAGGTGATCGGAGAGATCGTCGCCGGCATCCTCCTCGGTCCGTCGCTGCTCGGACTGATCGCTCCGGAGGTCACCCAGTACCTGTTCCCGGAGCAGGTGGTCGACGTGATGAAGATCATGGCGCAGTTCGGACTCGTGCTGTTCATGTTCCTCATCGGCCTCGAGCTCGATCAGTCACTGCTGCGCGGATCGGGACACACGGCCGTGTTCGTCAGCCACGTGTCGATCCTGGCGCCGCTCACGTTGGGCGCCGCGCTGGCCATCCCCCTCTATCCGCTGGTCGGTTCCGGCTCGTTCAGCGGATTCGCCCTGTTCATGGGTGCGGCCATGGCAATCACCGCGTTCCCGGTCCTGGCTCGCATCCTCACCGACGGCGGGTTACACACCACACGACTGGGCATCCTGGCGATCACGTGCGCAGCGGTGGACGACGTCACGGCGTGGTGCGTGCTCGCCATCGTGGTCGGCATCGCCCAGGCCACCGGTGCTGGGGACGCACTCGTCACGATCGGGCTCGCCGTGCTCTTCATCGCGTTGATGATCGTCGCCGTGCGGCCGGTGCTCCGCCGCCTCGAGTGGGTCCATGCCCAGCGAGGTCGGCTCGGAGCACACCTCACCGCAGCGATTCTCGTAGGCCTGCTGATCAGCGCTTGGACGACCGAGGTGATCGGCATCCATGCCATCTTCGGGGCATTCCTCGCCGGAGCGATCCTCCCGCGATCCGGCGACCTGGCCCGGGAGCTGACCGAGCGGCTCGAGGACCTGACCGTGCTGTTTCTCCTCCCGATCTTCTTCGCCGTCGTCGGGCTATCCACGAGCATCGGACTGCTCGATCAGCCCATCCACTGGCTCATCGCCGGGGGCGTCTTCGCCGTGGCGGTGGCCGGCAAGTGGGGTGGCGGGCTCGTCGCCGCCCGCATGTCGGGCGAGCGATGGCGGGAATCCAATGCCCTCGGAATCCTCATGAACACTCGCGGTCTCGCCGAGATCGTGATCCTCACCGTCGGACGTGAGCTCGGCGTCATCACTCCGGTTCTGTTCAGCGCGATGGTGCTCATGGCGCTCGCCACCACGTTCATGACGACACCGCTGCTCGCCGTGTTCTACCCGCGACGCATCGTCGAGGACGAGCGAGCTGCGGCGGCACCACCCGCCCCCGACCAAACGCGAGCGGCGCCCTATCGGGCGATGGTTGCGATCGGCGACCCGGCGACCGCACCCGAGCTGGTCCGTGTCGCTCGTGAGATCGCCGGCGGCAGCGTCCGGCCCGAGATCGTGCTCGCCCGCGTGGTCGAGCTGCGCGGCGACGAGCACCTGCGTGCCAGCCTCGACAGCATCGACGAGGCGGAGGCCGAGGCTCGAGCGGCCCTGGCGCCCATGGTGAACAAGCTGCTCCTCGGTGGGTTCGGCGTCGATGTTCGCGTCGAGGTCGGCGACGAGCCGGGGCCGGTACTGGTCCGAGACGCCGAACGGGCCGGAGCGGACGTGGTCGTGCTCGGCATGCACCGCTCGGTGTTCGGACATCGCGCTTTCGGCGGGGTCGCCGGCGAGCTCCTCTCCGGGGCGACCTGCCGGGTCGCCGTCGTGGTGGGACACACGGGTGGGGGGCAAGAGCTGGTCGGGGCCAGCGATGGGCCGATCCTGTGCGTCGACGGTGGCATCGACGCCGACGCTGCGGCCGACGTCGCCAAACGGATCGCCGACGTGACCGACGCTCCGCTGGAGCAGCTGGCGCTCCGTCCGGGCGCGACGCTGCCGGAGGAGGCGCGACTCGTGGTGATCGGCTACGACGGCTCTGCGCCGGCGGACATCGACCGTGAGGAGGTGATCCGCTCCAGCCCGGTGCCCGTCGTCGTCGTTCGGGCCGCCGCCGCCGAGCGAGTGTTGATGCGGGCGGCGCGGTCGAGCCGCCGCCGCGCCAAGGTCTGAGACTCCTTCCAGGGCTCAACTCAGACCGCAGCCCCTTCGAGGTCACACGTTGCTGAGGTTGATCACCATCGTCTGGAGGTCGGTGAACTCGTCGACCTTGCCACGCCCCCAACCCGTGTCCGTGCCGGCGGCGCCGCCGAAGGGCTGGAAGGTCTCCCAGAAGTCGGTCGAGTCGTTGACGATGACGGTGCCGGAGCGGATGCGGTCGGTGTACCAGAACGCTCGTTCCAGGCTCGACGTGAACACGGCGGCCTGGAGCCCGAGCCGGGTGCGGTTTGCCATGGCCACCGCCTCGTCGTCGTCGGGCACCGTCAGCACGGGGAGCACCGGCCCGAACGACTCCTCCTGGGCGACATCGGACTGCTCCGGCACCCGATCGATCAGCGTGAAGTCGTAGTAGAGGTCTGTGGCGAAACCGGAGGCCCGTCCCCCGCCGATCAGGACCTCGGCACCGCGCTCCCGGGCGTCGGCGACGTGGCGGTCCATCTTGGCAGCGGTCGGCTCGTTGTTGAGTGGGCCCATGTTGGTGGCCTCCTCGAACGGGTCCCCGAGACGCACCTCCTTGGCGGCCGTCAAGGAGTGCTCGATGAACTCGTCGTGGACGTCTTCGACAACGATCACTCGTTCGGTGGCGCAGCACACCTGGCCTGCGTTGTAATAGGCGCCGTAGACGGCGGCGGCGGCCGCGGCCTGAACGTTGCCGTCGCTCGTCACGATGGTCGGACCATTGCCCGACATCTCCATGATGGAGCGCTTGACACCCATCTGGGAGATGATGCGCTTCCCGGTCGCCGACGAACCGGTGAACCCTATGGCATCGACGCCATCGTGAGTCACGAGTTGCTCGCCGATCTCGGCCTCGCCCGGAATGATCGAGACGAGCCCCTTCGGCACCCCGGCGACGTCGAACGCCTCGGCGAGCTTGAGCAGCGCCCACGACGTATGGATCGGGGGCTTGACGATGACGGCGTTGCCGGTGGCGAGCCCCGGGCCGAGGTACTCGAGGGGGATGGTCACCGGGAAGTTCCACGGTGTGATGGCCGCCCACACTCCGACGGGGCGGCGGAACGTGAACATGCGGACGTTGCGGTCGGTGGTCGGGATGACGCTCCCCATGAGACGCTTGACATCCTCCGCCGTCTCGGTGAAGTAGGTGTTCGCCTCCTCGATGTCGGCGAGCGATTCCTCGTGGTAGGGCTTGCCTTGCTCCAGAGTCTGGATGCGGGCGATGTCGGCGACCATCGGCTCGATGCCAGCGGCGATGCGGTGGTTGAGGTCGGCGCGCTCGATCGCAGACCAGTGGCGGTACTCGTCCTGGGCCTGGCGGGCGGCCGCCACGGCTCGATCGACGTCGGCGGCGCTGGCGTACGGGATATCGGCGATGTGCTCGCCTGTGGCGGGAGAGATCAGCTCGTGGGCGTGATCGCCGGTGCCCTCCGTCCACTCCCCCGCGATGTAGAGCTTGACGGTCTCGACCATGGTCCCTCCCGCTGAGAAACTATCTACAACACTGTTACGTGACAGTGTTATACTACCACGAATGGCTTCTTCCTCGCTGAGCTCCGCCCACACCCGTCCCCTCTGGTGGGATGACCGAGACGAACACTGGGGTGCCCGCCCGCCGCTGCGCACCGACCTCGATGTCGACGTCGCGATCGTCGGCGCCGGCTACACAGGGCTGTGGACCGCCTACGAGCTGGCGGCCGCAGACCCAGCGCTCTCCATCGCCGTGCTGGAGCGATCCCACGTCGGCTTCGGAGCATCAGGACGCAACGGCGGCTGGTGCTACGACGGTTTCGCCGGCGGATTGGCCCGCATCGAGAGGATGTCCGACCTCGAGACCGCCCGCGCCTTCGGAGCGGCGCTGCGCGAAACCGTGGACATCGTCGGCAAGATCGTCGCCACCGAGGACATCTCCTGCGACTTCCACAAGGGCGGGACGGTCGAATTCCTTCGCAACGAGGGACAGCTTGCGCGCGCCAACGAGTTCGTGGCCACGCGCCGGCGCTACGGATGGGACGAGGCCGAGCTGCGGGTCATGTCGCAGTCCGAGACCCGGGATCTGGCGCGAAGCCCGGGCACCGTCGGGGCGCTGTGGTCGGCCAACACCGCCGTGATCCAGCCCGCCGACCTCGCCCATGGCCTCGCCGATGCGGTCGAGCGCCGCGGGGTGACGATCTACGAGCACACCGACGTCACCTCGATCGAACCCCACCGACTCGTCGCATCCGCCGGCGCTCTCGTGAAAGCGGGCGTCATCGTCCGTGCCACCGAGGGCTACACGGCCGAGCTGCCGGGTGACCACCGCACCCTGGCTCCGCTCTACTCCATCATGCTCGCAACCGAGCCCCTCCCCAGCGGCCTGTGGGACGAGATCGGACTCCACGACCGCCAGACGTTCGGCGACCTCCGCCACCTCGTCGTGTACGGGCAGCGCACTGCCGACGGGCGCATCGCCTTCGGTGGACGCGGCGCACCCTACGAATACGGTTCGCGGATCAGCGGCAACGTCGAGTTCCCCGCCCCCGTCTTCGCCCGGGTCCACGAGGCGCTCGTCGAGACGTTCCCCCAGGTGAGCGACATCCCGATCTCGCACCGGTGGGGCGGCGTCCTCGGCGTGAGCCGGCGCTGGCTGCCCACGGTCGGCTTGGATCGAACGACCGGGCTCGGCTGGGCGGGCGGGTACGTCGGCTCCGGCGTCGCCGCCACGAACCTCGCCGGGCGCACGCTCGCCGACCTCATCACCAACCGGACGAGTGAGCTGACGACCTTCCCCTGGGTCAACGAGCGAGTTCGCAGATGGGTGGTCGAGCCCTTCCGCTGGCTCGGCATCAACACAGCGCTACGCGTCATGGCCGGCGCCGATGCCGTCGAGGCGCGGCGCGGGGTGCCAGCGCGGCGCGCCGACCTCATGTGGTGGCTGGCCAAGCATTGACGACGGCACATGAGCACACGAGATACGACAACGAGCGATGGGATGTGGCCGGTCGGCCACGAAGGGACTGAGACGGCATGAGCATGCAGGGACCGAAGACTGCAGAATGGTTCGACCGGGCTTTTTCGGCCATGGTCAACGGAGTGTCCAGCGGCTGGCGGTATTGGGGCCGCGACGAGACGATCGTGATCGCCCGCGGCGACGGCGGTCACATCTACGACTCGGACGGCAAGCGATACGTCGACTTCCACTGCGGGTTCGGCCCGATCATCCTCGGGCACGGCGACCCGCATGTGGCGGGCGCGGTTTCCGAGGCTGCCGCATCCGGCACTACCTACGCCTTCACCCAGGAACGAGAGATCTTGGCTGCCGAGGCCGTCAAGCGCGCCGTGCCCTGGGTCGAGCAGCTTCGCTTCACCAACACCGGCACCGAGGCGACGATGCACGCCATCCGTCTCGCTCGTGGCTTCACCGGCCGCGATGTCGTGGTCAAGTTCGAAGGCACCTACCACGGCGCCCACGACTACGTGATGTACTCGACACCGGGACGAGACGCCCGTGGCTTTGGTTCCCCGTTCCGGCCGCTGCCGATCCCGATGAGCTCGGGTATGCCGGACGTGATCACCACACTGATTCGCACGTTGCCCTTCAACGACCTCGACGTTGCAGGGCGCACCTTTGCCGACCATGGTCCGAGGATCGCTGCGGTGATCGTCGAGCCGATGCTCGGCAATGCCATGGGCATCATGCCGGCCGACGGCTTCCTCCAGGGGCTGCGCGAGCTGTGTGACGCTCATGGCACCCTTCTCATCTTCGACGAGGTCAAGACCGGCTTCCGCATCGCCACGGGCGGCGCCGCCGAAGTGTTCGGAGTGACGCCGGATATCTCGACCTTTGCGAAGGCGCTCGGCAACGGAGTCCCGGTCGCGGCCATAGCCGGACGGGGTCCCGTTCTCGAGGGGTGGGCACGAGGCGGCATCGTCCAGGCCGGCACCTACTCCGGCAACGCCATCGCGGCGGCGGCTGCCCATGCGACGATCGACCGCCTACTGACCGGCGAGCCGATGGCCCAGCTCGTTCGGATCGGGACGGCCTTGATGGACGGGACCGCCAAGATCCTCGCCGATCGAGGAGTGCCGTCGACCGTCCAGGGGCACCCCGCGATGTTCGGCTTCTACTTCGGTGACGATCGGCCGTCGGACTACCGCACGGCGGCCACGCACGATGCGGCGCTGTACGAGAGGCTCGTCATGGGCATGATCCGGCGCGGCGTGATGCCGAGCCCGGATGCGCTGGAGCCTTGGTTCCTGTGCGCTTCCCACGATGACGAGGACGTCGCCACCACCCTCCAGGTATTCGAAGAGGCCCTCGACGAGGCGTTGCGCTGATGCCGATCCAGGTCGACGTCCAGCAGCGTCGCACTGCGATCGCGGAGGCCACGTTCCGCGTTGCGGCCCGCAAGGGGCTGGGTGCGGTGACCATCCGATCGGTGGCCGCCGAGCTGGGTGCGTCGACGACGGTCATCACCAACTACCTGCCGACGAGGACGGAGCTGCTCGCCAATGCGATCGATCGGCTCGCCGACGAGTGGCTCGCCGAGCTCGATGCGCTGAGTGGCGGCGACGACCCGGCCGCCGCCCTGGCGAACGTCATGGAGGCGGCCGTGAGCTGGGACGGCGACGAGCTGCTCCGCTGCCAGTTCTGGGTGGCCGTCCTCTCCGAGCCCGACCGAACGGCCGACGTGCAACAGCAGCTCATCGAGGCAGCCGAATCGGTCCGTCTCGTGCTCGAGAAGCTGGCCGAGCAATGTGGCCACCCGGACCCGGCTGGGGCGGCCGACCAGCTCTTCCTCTTCGCCCAGGGTGCGTTCGTGTCCATCGTCGAGGCGCCGACGCGGTGGACCGCCGAGCGGCTACGCACCGCAGCGCGTGCGATGGCCGTCGGGGTGGCCGCCACGGAGTGACGGGCACGGCGGCGTCCCGCCGAAGCGTCCCAACGACGATGAGAGGGCCGATCCGCAGCATCGCAATCGCCACGGCCATCACGCTCACCACAATGGCGTGCGCCTCGCAACCGTCGACCCCGGAGGCGAGCGGCGTCGCCACAACGGCGATGAGCGTGGACCCGGCTGCAGTGCCGCCCTTCCCATTGGGGTCGGCGCAGGTCACGGTTGGCGGAACGGTGTACTCGTTCGCTCTGAACCGATGTGAGGTGGCAGTGGACACCCTGATGGTCGACGGCACCGACGGGACGCGTTCGTTGACGATTCGCCATGCGAGCCCACCCACCCGCCAGCCGCCGGAACCGGCCATGTCGGTCTTCGCCATCGAGAACGGAGAACGGCTGGAGGCTCCTCCGGCGTCGTTGGTCTTCGCCGTCTGCGACCCGACGACGGGAAGCGCCGAGGGCGAGGCGCCAGTCGCATCGGGCGGCGACGCCGAGCCGCAGATGGCCACGTTCTCCGTCCAGTGCGAGCGGCTGTGACGCCCGCTCAGTCTTGCAACACGCCCGACCCGCGCACCACCGCCACGACGAGCTTGACCGACTCGACGACGATGGCGATGGCAACGCCGACGATGCAGATGTAGATGATCGCCCGGGTCGGCGTCTCCCAGTTGAAGTCATAGGGCGAGAAGTCGAATGGGAAGACCTGGAGGGTGCGAATGAACACAGCCATCGTGATCACCGCGAGGCCGATCTGGGTCAGTGACTTGAACCACTTGGCGTCATATGCGATGTACGCCAGATTCACGAGGATGCTCGCCACGAGCGACACCGTGACGATCGGCAGGAGCCGACCGAAGTCCTCGGTGAGGAACGGGGGCCACCCCCACTCCAGGAGGTTGTTGGCGACGTACAGCAGTGCGACGTTGACGGCCACCGCCACGGCGTAGCCGACCCGCTTGGCGGAAGGACCAACTCGAACCTCGATGTGGGTATCGCGGGCAAGCGTCACGGACGTCTCCTTGGTCGCTCAGCCCATCGGATCACGCCCCGGTTCGGTGCGCCAGGGCCGCTGGTCACGTCGAGTGTGCTTGAACGCGTCGTAGTGACGCGTCCAAGCACACTCGACACACATCAGCCGAACGCACGGTGCACGAACGCGGCGTACTCGGCGCGGGTCATCGTCGCATTCGGACAGAAGTGGCGGTTCGCCGGCGGGTCGCAGCCGCGAGTGATCCCTGCGTCGGCGATGCGGTCGATATCGGAGGCGAAGATCGACCCATCGTCATCCTCGAAGTGATCCGCTGCCGGGGGTGGCAGCCGCAAGGCACGAGCGAATACGGCGGCTGCCTCGGCTCGCGTGATCCAGGCATTCGGGCAGGCTCGATCGTTCGCCGGAGGGTTGCAGCCGAGCACGATCTCGCCGGCGGCGGCGGCATCGAAGTCTTTCTCGAAGATGGAGTCGTCGTCGTCGACGAAGCGGTCGCCCTCCGCCGGGACCCGGAGGCCGAGGGCTCGCACGAGGATCGCCACCGCCTCTCCCCTCGTGATGCGCCGCCCGGGGCAGAAATGCAGCGCTCCCGGAGGGTCGCATCCTGCGGTCAGTCCGGCGTCGCTGAGCCAGGCGATGTCGGTCGAGAACGTGTGCTCGGCCGGCACGTCCACGAAGCCGGAAGGCGTCGGGAGTGGCTGCCACGCAATGTCGGCGATGAAATCGAATCCGGCCTCGAGAAAAGTGAGCTGACCCCCAGGGTTGAGGATCCCTATGGCGCCTAGCGGCACGAGTGGGGTGAAGGCGATACGGCCGCCGTCCGGAGACCACGCCGGATGGAAGCCCTGCAACCCCGCATCGATCAACTCGGCGAGGGGAGTCTGGCCGGATCCGTCGAACGCCATCGTGGTGGTCGCACCGGGCACTCCCTCGTCGTCTCGGGACAGAAACACGATGGACTGGCCGTTGGGCGACCAATCAGGCTCGCTGCCGATGGCAAGAGACCTCAGCTCGAGGGTTGCGAGTTCTAGTGTCAGGATCGCCGTCGTGAGATCGCCGAAGAGCTCGATGACGAGCAGGTCGCCCCGTGGCGACCAGCCGAGCGCCATGGGATCTCCCGGCTCCGTGATCTCCCCCAGCGCAGTCACTGCGCCACCTGCGACGTCTACGGTCTCGAGCGTCATCACGGGTCGATCCCACCTGATGAAGGCGATCACGTCGCCCTCCGGTGACCATGTGGGATGAACGAGGTGGACACCCTCGTCGGCGGCGACGAGCACCCGGATGTCGGAGCCGTCTGCGTTCATGGTCCACAGGTTCGTGGTGGTGCCATCTGGTTCCTCGGTGAGCGCCATGACGATCTGCTTGCCGTCAGGCGACCAGTCGATGCCTTGGGGGCTCTCGACGGCTACGGGGAGCCGCGTCGCTGCAGCGTTCACAGGATCGACGAGGTAGGCGCCGAACTCGCCGTCACGCTCGCCTACGACGAGGAGATGCCCGTTGATGCCGGGTTGCGAAGCCGCCACCGGTGCCTGAACCGAGAGACCGGCGGCCCCGATGGCCAGGGCTCCAAGGAACGACAGCCAGCGACGGATCGCCATTCGGATCATCTCCGACACCAGCGTACGAAGGGCGACGCTCGCGATCGAGGGCCGGAAGTCATGTCGATTGTGCATGGACGCGTCACTATGACGCGACCAAGGACATCGACTCAGCTCACCCCTCCGCCACGTAGTCCGGATTGGGCCAGACGATCAGGGCGGACCAGTTGTCGGTGGCCTCGTCGGTCAGGTAGTTCTCGAGGGCGGCTCGGATCTCGAAACCGTTGTCCAACTGGAAGGTGAGCGTGGCGTCGTAGATCTCGCGAGCCGCGACCTTGGCGAGGTACTCGTGGGCGCTCAACAGGTGCTTGTAGTCGGCGAAGTTGTGCAGGTGACCGCCGGCGATGATGCCCCGCTTGTTCGCCCTGCGCACGAGATCCTTGCGCAAGGCATAGAGCCGCCCGCCGATCCCCCGCCGGCGCCATTCGGGATGCACGACGATGTCGGTGCCGTAGTACCAGCCGCCGGCCGGATCGTGGTTGCCGCACTGGTGCTCCCCGGTGATCTCGACGATCGAGTGCTGGGGGTGGGCGAAATCGAAGTCGAGGTAGATCCCTGCGCCCTGCCCCACGACCTCGTCCCCATCGAGACACACGAAGAACCCCTCCGGAAACGTGTGGGCGTAGGCCCTGATGTCCTCCTCGGACAACAGGTCGTCGGGATCGGCGTGGGGAAATGCGATGAGCTCCAGCTCGGCGCACTGCGGCGCCAGGTCCGCCGTCAGGTTGACGTAGCGCAGCTCGCTCACGGGGTGGCCCTGCGCAACTGCGGGACATGGAAGCGCTCGTACTCGTTCTCCGAGGGGACGCCCCAGCACGCCCAGAAGTCACCTGTGGCAGGGCGCATGATGGCGGCGCCACACGACTCGTAGTCGAACGGTGGCTCGGGATGCCGGCAGATGCAGCGCTCGTCGCGCGTCAGTGCCATGAGCGTCTCCGCCGTGACCGGGCGCTCCGCCAGCAACTCGGGAGCATGCAGCAGGCGATCCACCGAGGACGTCTGCAACGCCTCGGGCCGCTCCCCTTCCACCGCCTGCGTCGCCGCAACGAGACAGTGGTTCGTGTGCGCCAGCGGCTCGGTGTCGAGCTCTTCGATGTACGTGACGGTGGGCATCGCCTCGATCGAGACGCCCCGTCCCTCCGCGGAGAAGATCAGGAAGTTGTGGCCGCCGGCGAGGCGGGCGTCGAGGACGCAGCGCACCGCGTCGTCGAAGCTCGTCTGGCGCAACGCCTTGCGGACGACGAATGGCCAGGTGACGCCGATGCGCCCGTCGCCCGAGGTGAGGTTGTTGATCCCGACGGCGATCCCTGCCTCGTTCATGCCGATCTGGCCAAGTGTGCCGACCGTGGTGAAGACGAGTGCCCGTGGCCCGCGCTCGGGCGCGACGTCGAGCATCACGATGTGCGGAGTCGCCGTGGCGTGCATGTCCCACGTCTGGGCGAGGAACCCTGAGCCCTCGGCCACCTCGTCGGGCACGATGACGGCCGTGCACGCATCCTCGACGAGGTCGCCGCCGGCCACGGCGCGCACGGTGTCGATGAAGTCGGTGTAGCCGCCGACGACGACCGCCTCGGCGGGCGAGATCCCCGCTGCGCTCGCCATCGCCGTCATCTCCTCGAACAGCGCGGCGTCATAGGCCTCGTGGGCCGGGAGCATGCGCTCGGCAATGGCGATCACCTCCTCCCGACCCAGCGCCGTGCCGTGAGGCGAGCGGGCGATCCGATCGTCGGCGTAGTCGCGGATCTCGGCGGCGAACCGTGCTCCATGCACCTGGCCCATCGCCTTGGGAGAACCCGCCGCCGAGACGACGCGGATCGCCCGCCCTTTCACGCCAATCCCCCGATGTACCGGGTCTTGGCCTCGACGTACTCGTGGAGGCCCTCGAGCCCCGATTCCCGGCCCAGGCCGGACTGCTTCATCCCTCCGAAGGGGGCCTCCGGGCTGACCGGATACCAGTCGTTGACTCCCACCAGGCCGAACTCGAGCGCATCAGAGACGCGGTAGGCGGTGCGCAGATCGCTCGTCCACACGAACGAGGCCAGCCCGTAGTCGACGGCATTGGCGAGCGCGATCGCCTCGTCCACGGTATCGAAGGGGATGATCGGCAGCACGGGCCCGAACACCTCCTCCGAGGCGGCCGGGGCATCGGCGGGCACGTCGGCCACGACGGTCGGCTTGTAGAAGTAGCCCGGCCCGTCGGGACGGGCTCCGCCGGTCACGAGTCGTGCACCGGCCTCGACGGAGGCGGTGACCATCTCCTCGACCCGATCTCGCTGCGGGGCGTTGATGAGCGGCCCGATCGTGGTGTCGGGGTCGAGCCCGTTGCCGATGACCTCGCGGTCGGATGCGGCGGCCGCCGCCTTCGTGAACTGGTCGACGATCGAGGAGTGCACGAGGAATCGCTGCGGTGCGATGCACACCTGGCCGCAGTTGCGGTACTTCGCGGTCACCCCACCGGCCGCAACCGCCTCGAGATCGTCGACATCGGGGAAGACGATCACCGGTGCGTTGCCGCCGAGCTCGAGCGCAAGCCTCGTCACGGTCTGCGAGGCACCGTCCATGAGCCTCTTCCCGACCCCCACCGACCCGGTGAACCCGATCTTGCGGACCCTGGGGTCGGCGAGCATGAGGTCGGCGATGGGCCCCGGATCGCCGTTGACGACGTTGATCACACCCGGCGGCACTCCGGCGTCGTGGAGGGCGGCGCCGTACAGCATCGCCGATCGCGCCGTGAAGGCAGAGGGCCGGACGACGGCGGTGCAGCCGGCCGCCAGTGCAGACGACACCGCGCGATTGATGTTGTAGATCGGGAAGTTCCATGCCGTGATCACGGCCACCACGCCGAGCGGTGCGTAGGTCACGTCGATGCGGCGCCCCGGCACCCGCGCCGGGATGAGCCTCCCGCCGAGCCGCTTCGCCTCCTCGGCGGCGAAGACGAGATAGTTCGGCGCCGACAGCCACTCGGCGCGCGACTGCGCCAGCGGCTTGCCGGACTCCTCGGTCGTGATCCGCGCATAGTCGTCGGCGCGCTCGATCAGCAGCTCGGCGGCGCGCATCAGCGGCCCCGCCCGCTCGTACGGGGTCAGCGGGGCCCATGCCGCAAAGGCTTCGGCGGCGGCATCGACGGCAGCGGCGGCATCGACCGCACCGCCATAGGGGACCGTGTCGACCGCTTCCTCGGTTGCCGGGTTGACGACCTCGCGCGTCGAACCATCGGACGCGCCGACCCACTCGCCTCCCACCAGCATGAGATGGCGGCTCATCGCGATCCTTGCTTCATCGTGTACCCCAGTCGTAGGTCTGTTTGACCAGCTCGATATACCCGAACACCTCCACGTCGCTCACCGGCTCGAGGCCCCGGATCCTGTTGACGGTCGCCAGCAGGTGCTCGTTCGTCTCGCACACGATCTCGAGCAGCATGTCGAACCTTCCGGTGGTGAGCACGACGTAATCGACCTCCTCGATGGCCGCGACCTCGGCGGCCACGGAATCGAGCGGCCCGGCCACTTTGACACCGAGCATGGCCTGGATCCCGAAGCCGAGGGTGAGGGGATCGGTCACGGCCACCACCTGCATCACGCCTTGCTCGATGAGCTGGAGCACCCGTTGCCGCACCGCGGGTGCAGACAGGCCTACCAGGGGCCCCAGCTTCGAGTACGGCATCCGGCCGTCCTCCTGGAGCGCACGGATGATGCGCTTGTCGGTGGCGTCCAGCCGGACCGACACCGAGTCGTTCACGCCGTTCGCTGCTCGCATGGCTCGGTCCCGCATACCGTTTCCATTGTCGGAGACGTCGCTCAAGAGCGTATCAGTTGCAGCGGAATGCTGCACAAGTCATACTTTCGACAGCTCTACCGGGGGCAACAACTTCGTAATTGGAGGGATACGTGGCAGACGGCATCAACCTCGTCACCGAGATCCCCGGACCGCGAAGCCGCGACATCGTCGCCAGGAGGGAGGCGGCGACGCCGAAGGGCGCCAGCAAGCTGACGCAGATTGCCATCGCCTCCGCCCATGGATCCCTGGTGACGGACGTCGACGGCAACCGCCTGATCGACCTCGCCGGAGGCATCGGTGTCCTCGCCGTCGGCCACACACCGTCGCCCGTGGTCGAGGCGCTCCAGCGCCAGGCCGCCGACCTCGTGCACATGTGTGCGATCGTCGCCTCGTATGAGCCGTACGTCGCGGTTGCCGAGACACTCAACGCCGCGACCCCCGGGGACTTCGCCAAGAAGACGGTGCTCATGAACACCGGCGCCGAGGCCGTCGAGACCGCGGTCAACATCTGCCGTTCGGCTACGGGCCGCCAGGGAATCGTCGTGTTCGAGGGTGCGTACCACGGGCGCACCAACCTCACGATGGCGATGACGTCGAAGTTCAACCTGTTCAAGAAGGGCTTCGGCCCCTTTGCGCCCGAGGTGTACCGGTTCCCGTTCCCCAACTCCTACCGCCGGCCCGACGGGATGCCCGCCGACGAGTTCGTCGCCTGGCACATCGAGAACCTCGACCATTGCTTCACGGCGATCGTCGACCCGTCGCACGTTGCGGCGATCGTGGTCGAGCCCGTGCAGGGAGAGGCCGGCTTCGTGCCCGCCCCCCATGCCTGGCTGCGCCGTCTCCGCGAGCTGTGCGATGCGCACGGGATCGTCATGGTCGCCGACGAGATCCAGTCGGGGTTCGGCCGTACCGGCAAGCTGTTCGCCATCGAGCACTCAGGCGCCGTCCCCGATCTGGTGACCATGGCCAAATCACTCGCCGCCGGTATGCCGCTATCGGCGGTCACGGGACGCGCCGACATCATGGATGCCCCCCATCCCGGCGGGCTGGGCGGCACCTACTCGGGTAACCCGCTGGCGTGCGTAGCTGCACTCGAGGCCATCCGCCAGATCTCCGATCCCGCGTTCCTCGATCGCGCGACCGAGATCGGCAATCGCCTCCGCAGCCGACTCGAGGCGATCCAAGCACGCCACCCCGACCTCGTAGGGGACGTCCGCGGCGCCGGCCCGATGCTGGTCATGGAGATGGTGCGCGATCCCTCCACCAAGGAGCCATGGATGGAAGCGGCGTCGGCGGTGACCGCAGAGTCCGTCCGCAACGGCGTGATCACCATTCGGGCCGGCCTCTACTCCAACTGCGTGCGGTTCCTCCCCGCACTCACGATCACGGACGAGCTGCTCGACGAGGCCATGGACGTCGTCGATGCTGCGGTGACTGCTGTCGCGGCCGAGCCGGTGCCGGCATGAGCATTCGTCGCTCGTCGCCCGTCCCCTCACGGGATGCGGCCGTTATCGCAGAGAGGATGCTTCCATGGGCGCACCGGGGGTCGAGAGGCTCGTGGTGGGGATACGCCGACGCACCACACAAGACCAACATGACGCAGTCCCTGCCGGGATTCGACACCACCAGGGGTGGCGGCACCATCAGTCTTCGGAGCCCAGAGCCGTTCCGAGGAGCCAGCGAAACGACGAAGGGAGCGAGAGCGTGACGCAAGGCAGACCACCGAGACGCAAGGGCAGCCTCGATGCGGCGCTGGCCGCGATGCAGTCGAGCAACATCGATCGGAGGCGATTCCTCAAACACCTGGGCGGCGGAGCGCTGCTGCTCGGTGGAGGAAGCCTGCTCGCCGCGTGTGGGGTCGAGGGGACGAGCGACACGACCGTGGCGACGACCGCTGCCGGGGGCGCCACGACGACGGCGGCACCGGCCACCCCGACCGAGCTCAACTTCGCCAACTGGCCGTTCTACATCGACGTCACCGAGGACGGCTACTTCGAGACGACCTCCCTCGAGGACTTCGAGGCGGAGACCGGGATCAAGGTCAACTACATCGAGGAGATCAACGACAACGACGAGTTCTTCGGAAAGGTCCAGGCGCCCCTGAGCCAGGGACAGGACATCGAGCGCGACATCGCCGTGCTCACCGACTGGATGGCAGCCCGGTTCATCCGGCTGGGCTGGGTCGAGGAGCTCGACAAGACGAACATCCCCAACGCCTCCAATCTGGTGGCGGCCCTCCAGAGCCCCGGCTTCGATCCGGAGCGCACGTACACGCTGCCGTGGCAGTCGGGACTCACGGCCATCGGCTACGACCCGAACATGACCGGGCGTGAGCTCACGTCGATCAACGACATCTTCGACCCGGCATTTGCGGGCAAGGTGACGATGCTGACCGAGATGCGCGACACGCTCGGGCTCGTGATGCTGGGGCTCGGCATCGATCCGGCCCAGGCCACCGTCGACGATGCAAAGGCAGCGACCGACCGCATCGCCGAGGCGGTCGCCGCCGGCCAGATCCGGTCCTTCACCGGCAACGAGTACACCGTCGACCTCGCCAGCGGCGACGCCTGGGTGTCGTTTGCGTGGTCGGGGGACGTCATCCAGCTCCAGGCCGACAACCCCGATCTCCAGTTCCTCATCCCGGACGAAGGCCTCATGCTGTGGTCGGACAACATGCTCATCCCGAAAGGCGCAGCCAACAAGCTGGCCGCGGAGATGTACATGAACTACGTCTACGATCCCCGCGTGGCCGCAAAGATCGAGAGCTGGGTGAACTTCATCTGTCCGGTCGCCGGTGCGGCCGATGCGATGCGGGAGCTCGGTGCGGAGATCGGCGACGACGACCTCGTCGCCTTGGCCGATGATGCGCTCATCTTCCCCGACGATGCGACGCTGGCGAAGACCAACGTCTTCAAGGGCCTCGACGAGGACGAAGAGCGCCAGTTCAACGAGCTGTTCCAGGCAGTGATCGGGGCCTGAGTGACGCAGCAGACCGAGCGGGAAGAACGGCTCACCGGCGAACGGACCGGTGAGCCGCCTGCCGTCGAGTTGCTCGGGGTCACGAAGGCCTTCGGAGAGGTCGTGGCCGTCGACGACATCACCCTCGTGATCGACGAAAACCGGTTCTTCGCCATGCTCGGGCCGTCGGGATGCGGTAAGACCACCACGCTGCGCATGATCGGCGGGTTCGAGGAACCGACCGCAGGCACCATCAAGCTGCACGGCGAGCCCGTGACCGGCCTCAAGCCCTACCAGCGTCCCGTCAACACCGTCTTCCAGTCGTACGCCTTGTTCCCCCATCTCACGGTGTTCGAGAACGTGGCCTTCGGCCTCCGCCGGCAGGGAGTCGACAAGGCCCGGGTGCGGACACGGGTCAACGAGATGCTCGACCTGGTCAAGCTTCCCGGCATGACGGCGAGGAAGCCCGCCCAGCTCTCCGGTGGCCAGCGCCAGCGCGTGGCGCTCGCCCGGGCGCTCATCAACCACCCGAGGGTGCTCCTCCTGGACGAGCCGCTGGGAGCGCTGGATCTCAAGCTTCGGAAGGAGATGCAGATCGAGCTGAAGCGGATCCAGAGCGAGGTCGGCATCACCTTCGTCCATGTCACCCACGACCAGGAAGAGGCCATGACCATGGCCGACTCCATCGCCGTCATGAGCGAAGGCACGATCGAACGGCTCGGATCGCCGGCAGAGATCTACGAGGACCCGCGGTCTGCCTTCGTCGCCAATTTCTTGGGTGCATCGAACCTGCTGGAACCGGCATCCGTGGACGGGGACGATGCCATCGTGCTCGCCGACGGCACCCGGCTGCACCTGCCCACCGGCGCCAAGGCGGCGGCGGGGATGGCCCTCGGCGTCCGGCCCGAGAAGATCAGCCTGTACCCGGCGGACGCCACAGACCTTCCCGGCAATGTCATTCGAGGGTCGGTCGTCGACGCCTCGTACATCGGTGTCAGCACCCAGTTCCTCGTGACCACGCCCCTCGGCACCAGCATGACGGCGGTGATGCAGAACGTCGCCCCATTTGCGTACCGCCCGGGCGATGAGGTGCTTCTGGGGTGGGAGCCCGACCACTCGTTCATCATCGATGGCGGTTGACGCCGCCGCCCCAAGCGTCCCCGGGTGGGCGCGGTGGCTGCGGGCCCGCCTGGGGAGACGAGCCGTTCCCTACCTACTCCTCCTTCCGGGCGGGCTGTGGCTCCTCTTCTTCTATGTGATCCCCGTCGCCCAGCTCGGCGCCGTGTCCCTTCAGGAGGGCAGCTTCGAGAGGGGCTACGCGATGACGTGGCGCTGGGCCAACTACACGGATGCGCTGTCGACATTCAGCTCCCAGTTCATCCGCTCGTTCGTGTACGCGGGCACGGCTACGTTGATCGCGCTGGTGATCGCATATCCGCTGGCCTATGCGATCGCATTCCGAGGCGGGCGCTACAAGAACCTCCTGCTCGTCCTCGTGCTCATGCCCTTCCTCACCCCGTTCCTGCTGCGCACCCTGGCCTGGAAGGTCATCCTCGCCGACTCGGGTTGGGTCGTGGGGGCGCTCCAGACGCTGGGTCTCCTCGCCGAGAACGGACGGCTTCTCGCCACCGGCTGGGCGGTGGTCGCCGGCATCACGTACAACTTCCTCGCATTCATGACCCTGCCGATCTACGTGAGCTTGGAGAAGATCGACCACTCGCTCATCGAGGCCGCCCAGGACCTCTACGCCAGCCCGGCCGTGGCGTTTCGCCGGGTCACCCTCCCGCTCTCGATGCCCGGCATCGTCGCCGGAACGCTGCTCACGTTCATCCCCGCCGCAGGCGACTTCGTCAATGCCCAGCTTCTGGGCAACCCACAGCAGCTGATGATCGGCAACGTCATCGACAGTCGCTTCCTGAGAGTGCTCGACTACCCAACGGCTGCGGCGCTCTCGTTCAGCCTCATGCTCGTGATCCTGGCGCTCGTCATCCCGTATGTCCGCGCCGCCGGCACCGAGGATCTGGTGGCCTGATGGCGACCGCAACCCCCGCCGCCGCAGCAGCCCGCCCCCGAGGCTCGTTCTTGAGGTTCATCCGTCGCCACCTGATCTCGTTCTACGCCGTCGTCGCACTCTCGTACCTGTTCCTCCCGGTGCTCGTTGTGATCCTGTTCTCCTTCAACGACAACCAAGGGCGGTTCAACTTCACGTGGAACGGGTTCACCCTCAAGCACTGGGCGAACGCGTTCGCCATCCCGAACCTCTTCGACTCGCTGGTGACGAGCCTGCAGATCGCCTTCCTGTCTGCGCTGGTCGCAACGATCCTCGGCACGTTCATCGCCCTCGCCTTGGTCCGCTACCGCTTCCGAGGCCGCTCGACGACCAACCTCTTCCTCTTCCTCCCGATGGCAACGCCCGAGGTCGTCCTTGGATCGTCGCTTCTCGCGTTCTTCCTCACCCTCGGGGCGGCGCGAGGGTTCGCCACGATCGTCCTGGCGCACATCATGTTCAACATCAGCTACGTGGTGGTGACGGTGAAGGCGCGACTTGCCGGCTTCGATCGTCATCTCGAAGAAGCTGCGATGGATCTCTACGCCAACGAGTGGCAAACCTTCAGGCGGGTCACGCTCCCGATGATCATGCCGGGTGTCTTTGCGGCATTCCTGCTCGGCTTTGCACTCTCCTTCGACGACTTCATCATCACGAACTTCAACTCCGGTCAGACGGTCACCTTCCCGCTCTTCATCTGGGGAGCCGCTCGCGTCGGCGTGCCACCACAGGTGAACGTGTTCGGGTCGGCGATCTTCGTCATCACGGTCTCGCTGATGTTCCTCAACCTCGCCCTGCAGCGACGGCGTGCCTGATCACGCCACTCCCGGCAAACCCTCGGCCACGGTCGTCACCGGAGGCACCTCCGGCATCGGTCGAGCCATCGCACGGGTGATGGCGCAACGAGGACCTGTGGTCATCACGGGCCGCGACGCCGAGCGGGCTGCCGCGGTCGCCTCCGAGACCGGCGCCCACCCGGTTCTCGGGGACGTCCGGGACCCCGCTCATGCCCGGACGGTCCGGCGCGAGGCCGAGAACCTCGGCCGGATCGGCGGTCTCGTGTGCAACGCCGGTGTCTTCGTCCCCGCTACGGCGGACGAGACGGACGATGCGATGTGGGAGGAGACGATCAGCGTCAACCTCACCGGTGCCTTCGTCTTCTGCCGCGAGTTCATTCCATCCTTGCGCCGCGACAAGGGCGCCATCGTGATGGTCGCCTCGGATTTCGGACTCGTGGCCGGCTCCGGCGCCGCCGCCTACGTTGCCTCGAAGTTCGCGATGGTGGGGCTTGCGAAAGCCCTGGCGCTCGATCTCGGCGCGGACCAGGTGCGGGTCAATGCGGTGTGTCCTGGGGACGTGGATACGCCGATGCTGGTTCGCGAAGCCGAGGCCCACGGGCTCACTGCCGACCAGATCCTCGAACGCGCCGCGTCCACCTACCCGATCGGCCGCGCCGCGAAGCCCGACGAGGTGGCGGCAGTCGTGGCCTTCCTCCTGTCCCCCGCTGCCTCGTACATCACCGGTGCTGCGCTCCCCGTCGACGGCGGCTTGACGGCGGGATGAAGCGGGCTCCAAGGACCAGCATCGCCGACCTCGTGTTCACCGGCGGAGCAGTCTTCCGCAGCGACGCGGCACGCACGTGGGCAGAGGCCGTGGCCGTCGAGGACGGACGCGTCTCAGCGGTCGGTAGCGCCGAGGACGTGGCCACGTTGATCGGTCGGGCGACGCGTGTGATCGATCTCGAGGGGCGTATGTTGTGCGCCGGATTCCAGGATGCGCATGTCCACCCGGCCTCCGGTGGCCTCCGGCTGATGCGCTGTGACCTCGGGGACCTTTCCGGCGCCGAGGCCGCAGTTACCGCCATCGCCGCACACGCAGCGGCCAACCCGAGCGAGTCCTGGATCCGGGGCGGTGGCTGGCGGTACGAGTGGTTCCCGGGAGGGGCACCGCCGGCCGAGCTGCTCGACGCGGTGGTGCCGGATCGCCCCGTGTACCTCGTCGTCGCCGACGGGCACTCGGCTTGGGCAAACTCCCGAGCGCTCGAGCTCGCCGGCATCAGGGCGGCGACACCCGATCCTCTTGACGGGCGGATCGAGCGCCTCGACGACGGCCGGCCGCAGGGCACGCTGCATGAAGGCGCCATGGCACTGATGAAGGGGGTGCTTCCCGAGGACACCGCCGGAGAGCTCGAGACCGCCATCCTGGCCGGCCAGGCCTACCTGCACTCGTTCGGCGTGACGGCCTGGCAGGACGCCTGGGTTACGCCGGAGCTGCACGCTGCGTACGTGCGCCTGGCAAGGGACGGGCGACTTCGCAGTCGGGTGCGCGGCTCGCTGTGGTGGCGCCGCTCCGGCGACCTCGCCCAGCTGGATGCGATGGAAGAGATGCGAGCGGAGTCTGTCGGGACCTACGTCGCCGGAACGGTCAAGCTGATGCTGGATGGCGTCTGCGAGAACTTCACTGCGTCCCTCCTCGAGCCCTATCTCGATGCGGCAGGGAATACCACCTCGAACCGCGGCATCGACATGATCGACCGCACCGAGCTTCCGACGATCGTCACCGAGGTCGCAGCTCGCGGCTTCCAGCCGCACTTCCACGCCATCGGCGACGCCGCCGTTCGTTCGGCGCTCGATGCCGTGGAAGCCGCCGCCTCCTTCCTCCCGGTGGCGGCGCTGCGGCCCCATGTCGCCCACATTCAGTTGGTCGATCCGGTGGACCTGCCCCGGTTCCGCCGTCTTGGCGTCGTCGCCAACGCCCAGCCACTGTGGGCATGTCACGATGCCGCCCAGGACGATATGACGATTCCGTTCCTCGGCCCCCAACGGGCGAAGCTCCAGTATCCCTTCGGAGGCCTGTTGCGCGACGGTGCGACGCTGGCGATGGGAAGCGACTGGTCGGTGTCGACGCCCGACGTCATGGCACAGATCCACGTGGCGACCCGGCGGCAGAGTCCGGAGCCCGAGCCCCGCCCACCCTTCTATCGAGACGAGCGCATCTCGCTGACCGATGCACTCGTGGCGTTCACGGCCGGGTCCTCATACGTGAACCATCTCGACGACCGCGGGACGATCATCGCCGGCAACGCCGCCGACCTCGTCGTGCTCGATCGCAACCCGTTCGAGGCCGATGAGACGTGGGAGACGCGCGTCGAGATGACACTGGTCGGCGGCGAGGTCGTCTACGTGGCCTGAGGGGGCGGGATCCCTGGCGTCCCGCCCCCTCGGCACATCTGGCTGATTCAGGATGCGAGAGTCAGCCGGCGGCCAACTCCAGGGCACGCACCCGGTCGTGGGCCCTCTCAACCGCATCCCGCTGACGGCGAACCAGCTCGGCAATCTCGGATGGCAGCGGCGTGGCGGCCGCCTCGTTCCACTGCTCCAGGGCGTAATCCTCGCCCTCCTCGGCGGCAGCGATGATCGCACCGGGGTCGTCTCCCGTCAGCGCGTCCTTCACGGCGATCCATCCCCTATGAAGCGCACCTTTCACCGTGCCCTGCTCCGGCACGAACTCCCGATAGTCCGTCGACAGGATCGCACGGAGCTGCTCGGCGAAGCGGCGTCGCTCCATACCGAGCTCGCGGAAGAGGAGACCGATGGCCGGGTCGCCGATGTGCTCGGCAGCCTGCTCGAAGCCGCGGGCGCCGTCCTCGGCCGTCCGGGCCAGGTGCTCGACCACCTCGGGGACATCGGTGCTCGTGTGTTCCTCGGTCATGAAGTCAGGGTCGTACATGGTCGGTTCTCCTTGTTGGGGGAACGGAGGCTCACCGCCGTCTGCATGGCGTGCCTCGGTGATCTCGGTTCGGTGTCTCAGGCTTTGCCGGTCGTGATGGACACATCGGCGAAGGTCACGAAGACCGGCTCGGCATAGCGCTTGCCGTTCTCCTTGTTGTCCGGCTCGACGGTCGATGCATGGGCTGTCATCGATCACTCCTTTGCCTGTTGAGGGGAATGACTACCCCGCAACCGGCCGGAGCAAACCGGGCATGACCCGTCGAGGCGATCTCCGACGTGACCGCTCAGCGGGCCCTGACCACGATCTCGACTCGCCGGTTGAGTGCACGACCCTCCGGATTGTCCGAACCATCCGGGTTGGTGTTCGGTGCAATGGGTTGACGCTCTCCCAGGCCGATGGCCGATATCGCGAATTCGTCGAGGTCGCCCGATGCTTCGAGCACCGCAGCCACGTTGTCGGCCCGGCGCTGTGACAGGTCGAGGTTGTAGGCAGGCTCGCCTACGGCGTCGGCATGGCCGATCACCTGGATCTGGACGCCGGGGTCGAACCGCTCCATGATCGAGGCAATCACCTGCGCGAGCTTCGCCTCGGCCTCGCTCGTCAACGTGTCGTCGTTGAAACCGAAGAGCACGTCGTTGGTGATGGAGTAGGTGGTCAGCCCGCCTCCCTGCCGCACCGTGATGTCGGAGTCCCGGATCTCGTTGAAGTCGACCTCCGGCAGATCGAGGGCGTTGCGGCTGCCGAGACACGTCCCACCGGCGTCCTCGCTGTTCACCCCATTGGGGCAGGTCGTGTTGGTCCACCGAGTGTCGGAGAGGTCCGCGGTCGTGATGTCGGCACCGATGAGATTGGCGTTGCGGAATCGGGCCCGGCTGAAGACCGTCTCGGCGAACGACGCTCCGACGAGCGTGGTTCCGTCGAAGACGGGCTCCGTAAGTGTCGCCCCGTCGAAGATAGCCGCAGAGGCATCGACGCCCGAGAAGTCGCCGCCGTTGACGGTCGCATCGACGAATCGTGCACAACGGAGATCTTCCTGGCGGTAGTCGGGCCCGTCGATGACCTGAGCTGTGAAGTCGCGGCCGGAATCGGGTGGGCACAAGGGCTTCACCTCGACCGGGGCGATGGGGACCGTGCCGGTCTCGGCCGACACCTCCACTGCCACCGGTTCCAGATGCCCGACACACGTGCCGCCGGCCTGATCGGCCACAGCACCGTCGGGACAGGTTGCTCCCTCCCACCGCACGTTCGCGAGCTCCGCCGTCGCGAGCTCAGCGCCCGTCAGATCCGCGCCGGTGAACCGCACCCTGTCGAGCGAGGCACCCGAGAAGTCGGCTCCGACCAGCGTTGCCCGGTCGAACCGTGTCTGGCGAATCGTCGTGTCGCGGAACGTTGCGCCGGTCGCGTCGGCGCGCCCGAAATCACCCCCGGTGATGGATCCGCCGTCGAACGTTGCGCACCTCAGGGTCTCCCCGTCGAACCGTGCGTCGGTCTGGGCGAGTCCTGAGAAATCCGCACCCGTCCCCGGCTCGCACGTGATGGTCACGAGCCGGACCTCGAGCGTCGTCGTGGACGTGGCGGGCTCGTCGGCACTTGTCGTGGACCGACCGGGCGCAGGCCCTACGGTGGTGCCGGTCGTCGTCGTTTCGCCGGCGGTGTCGGCAGAGCTGCACGCCGCAGCGAGCATCAGCACCGCAAGGCCGGAGACGATCAGTCGGTGGCGCGTCATCCGCCAACAGTAGGAAAGGTGAGGGCGCAACGAGCTCGCCTTGCCACACGCCTCGGGCTGTGGGATCTGTCGCCCTTCCCGACGAGGGGCCAACAAAGGACCACACGGGCCGATGGATGCGGAGGGTCCAGGGTGTAGGCGCAGACCGACCTCGGTGACGGGTCGCCCGAGCACCATCCCTCCTGCCTCGCTGGCCGACGTCGTGTCTGACCCGTGAGCGGGCACGCCGTTAGTGTCGCGGCGATGACGCGACTGGGCCGATCGCTCGCACTACTGGTGGTGGTGGCGAGCGCATGCACCGTCGACGTGCCACCACCCCCCACCGCACCGCCGGCGACCTCGCTCCCGACGACCACCACCACGGCGCCGACCACCACCACGACCGAGGGGCCGGAGATCACCTCACCGCCTGCCGAAGGGGCGGCGTGCGTCATGGGAGACGTGCCGTTTGCTGAGGACGGCGTCGTGGCGGCCTTCGGAACGGAGCGCGGCGACGCCGCGGCCATCGCCGGATTCCGCTGGTCCGCCGAGGCGGAGTGCGAGCGTTTCGTCGTCGATCTCGCCACGGTGGGTGGATCACCCGCCGCCACCCTCGGCAGAACGAGCGTCGAACTGCGGCCCACCTCCGGTCTGGTGCGGATCTCGCTGCCCGACGAGGTGCGCACGACATCGGTTGCCGACAGCGTCATGGACACGCCGATAGCCCGCCATGCGTACGTCGTGCGCCAGTCCGATGGACGCCTCGTCGTGGATCTGCATCTGGACGCCCCCACCGGTGTTCTGGCCCGGGCATTCGCAGTTGGGTCCCCGGCACGCATCGTCGTCGATCTCATGCCTGCGACAGACGCCCCACCCGTCCGTCCGCCAGACGCCGGGGAGGGCATCGTGCTGCTCGCTCCACCCCCGGGGCCGGCGGAGTACCCGTTGCGCGTGTCCGGCTATGCCCGCATGGTCGAGGCTGAAGTGCTGGTCGTGCTCGGCCCGGAGACGCCGGGCAACGTCGAACAGACCGCGACCGCGGCGGACTCGTCCGAGGCCTGGGGTGCGTTCAGCGTGACCATCGGATCAGGCCCCACTGGAACGGTCGAGGTCTTCGTGAGCGGCGGCAGCACCGCGACCGGGGCGCCCGTCGGCCTCAGCGTCCTGCGCGACATCCGCTGACCCCTCCGTCCCGAAGAGGCCCTCCGGTGGATCGATGCGAAGCTCGGTGCCCACCGGCTCGGCTACCAGCGCCGCGACGAAGGGGACCTCGACCGCGGACCCGTCGGGCGTCGTCACGACGAGCCGATCTTGTGCCGCACCGAACACGACATCGGTGACGGTGCCAAGTGTCTCCGCATCGGGCCCCACGGCGCGCAGGCCTATGAGATCCTCAGGCCAGAACTCGTCATCGTCGAGTGCCCGGCGTTCCGTTGCCGCGATCGTGAGCGTGGTCTTGGCGAGGCGCTCCGCGGCCGTGCGGTCTTCGACCTCGGCCAGGGTGAGGATCAGCCCCTCGTTGTGGTGACGGACGGCGGCAACGACCACGTGGGCCGGTGGCCCGTCCGTGAAGAAGCGCGCACCGACCACGAACCGTTCGAGGCGATCGGTGAGTGGCTTGATGAGGATGTCGCCTCGGATCCCGTGCGCCCGGACCACGTAGGCGACCGGGACTCGCCCGGCGGGAGCGGCGTCAGTCGAGGAACTCAACCCGGACTTCGACGCCTTCCTCGTCTCCCGCGGCGCCGGCGAGGGTGCGAATGGCACGGGCCACTCGGCCCCGCCGCCCGATCACACGCCCCATGTCGGACTTGGCGGTGCGGACCTCGGCCATGAAGGCGTCCTCACCGTCGTCGACCATCTCCAGCTCCACGGCGTCGGGGTCGTCAACGATCTCACCGACGACGTACCGAACGACTCGCTCTGCGATCTCGCCCTTGCTCACGCGTCCTCCTCTGTTGCCTCTGCCTCGCCGGAAGCTGCATCGTCGACTGCGGGCTCACCGGCTGCGGCCTCGCCGGCTGCGGCCTCGCCGGCCGCGGCGTCTGCGGCTGTGGCCTCCACGGACGGAGCATCGGTACGGGCGGCTTCGACAGCCTCCTCGGCGACAGTCTCGGCGGCATCCTCCGGTTCGGTGTGCTCGACGACGTGGATCTCGGGCTTCGCCGGCGCCGGCGGTGCAGCAGGCGCCTGCGGAATCGTGTGGATGTCGCCCTTGTCGATGCGGAACCGGGTCCACGCCCCGGAGATCTCGAGCAGCTTGCGGGCACGATCGGTGGGCTGTGCGCCGGTGCGCAGCCAGTGCAGCGCCCGCTCGTTGTCGATCTCGATGAGGGACGGCTCCTGGCGGGCGTCGTAGCGACCGATCTGCTCGATGTAGGCCCCGTCGCGCGGCTTGCGCGAATCCACCACGACGACGCGGTACGTCGGCTGCTTCTTCTTGCCCATCCGCGTCAGGCGGATCTTGACTGCCACTCGGTCACCTCTTCTTGTTGCGGCCCATGCCGGGCAGTGCGAGGCCCGGGATCGGGCTCTTGCCGCCGGCGATGGCCTTCATCATCTTCTGAGCCTCGGAGAACTGTTTCAGGACGCCGTTCACGTCTTGAGGACGTGTTCCCGAGCCCGAGGCGATGCGGCGCTTGCGGCTCCCGTTGATCAGCTTGGGGTTGCGCCGCTCCGCCGGCGTCATCGACCGGATGATCGCCTCGACCCGGTTCAGATCGCGCTCGTCCACCTGAACGTCACGCAGCATCTGCCCGGCGCCGGGCAGCATACTAACCAACTGCTGGAGCGGGCCCATCTTCCGCAGCTGCTGAAACTGCTCGAGGAAGTCCTCGAGGTCGAAGCTGGCGGTGCGCAGCTTCTCGGCGGCGGCGAGCGCCTGCTCCTCGTCGTAGGCCTCCTCGGCCTTCTCGATGAGGGTGAGCACGTCGCCCATGCCCAGGATTCGAGACGCCATGCGGTCGGGATGGAACGCATCGAGGTCGTCGAGACCTTCACCGAGGCCGACGAACTTGATCGGCTTGCCGGTGACCTCACGCGCCGAGATGGCGGCGCCGCCGCGGGCATCGCCGTCGAGCTTCGTGAGCACCAAGCCCGTCAGCTCCGTGTGCTCGAGGAAGCCCTGGGCGACGTTGACCGCCTCCTGACCGGTCATGGCGTCCACGACGAGCAGGACTTCGTGGGGATCGATGGCCTTCTTCACCGCGGCGAGCTCTCGCATCAACTCCTGGTCGATCTGCAGCCGGCCGGCGGTATCGACGATCACCACGTTGTTGCCGTCCTGGCGCGCCTGTTTGAGGGCCGCCTTCACGAGCTTGGGCGCCTTGCCCCGTCGATCCACATAGACGGGCACGCCCACCCGTTTGCCGAGCGTCTCGAGCTGGTCGATGGCCGCAGGACGCTGCAGGTCGGCTGCAACGAGTATGGGGCGCCGGCCCTTCGATTTGAGATGCTTGGCGAGCTTCGCCGCCGTCGTGGTCTTTCCGGACCCCTGGAGGCCCGCGATCAAGATGATCAGTGGAGGTGCCGCGGGCCGAGCGAGCGGAGCCTCCTGGCCGAGCGTCGTGATGAGCTCCTCGTGGACGATCTTGATGACCTGCTGGCCCGGAGTGAGGCTCTTGGTGACCTCGATGCCGATCGCCCGTTCCTTGACCCGGGCGAGGAAGGATTTCACGACGCCGACGTTGACATCCGCCTCGAGCAAGGCCAGCCGCACCTCACGCAACGCTCCGTCGACGTCGGCTTCGCTGAGGCGTCCTTTCGACCGCAGGCTCGTAAAGACATCGCCGAGCCGCCGGGAGATCGCATCGAACATGAGTCCGGAGTGTAGAGGTGGGGTGGAGCCACGGCTGCGGCAGCACCGCTGGATGTCGCCCGTGTCGAGCTCGAACAGCATGCGGCGCCGTGCCGCGACACCTGCGCGCAGCGCGCTCGCCAGAGCGCCGACCGCACGAGTTCCCTCGATGGCCGAGCGCTCCGCGGCGAGATGGCGGACGACGTCCTCGATCCGCACAGCGTGGGCCCGGCCACTCACGGCCGTGTGCCAGAGGGCTCTTCCCGGCGATCCCCGCAGGTCGCACGGCGCAGAGTGCGCCGGCCGGTTACGGTGCACGGCATGCCCGACGCCTCGACGCGAGCACCACGAAATACGGGCCGGCGCCCTGCGGCCGGAGGCTCCGGGAGCGGCTCGTTCACGGATGCGGTCATTGCGGTGATCGCATCGATCCCACCCGGCCACGTGCTGGCGTATGGCGAGGTGGCGGCTGAGGCCGGATTCCCGGGAGCTGCCCGGGCGGTCGGGAACCTCCTCCGCACCACGCCGGGCCTGCCGTGGTGGCGCGTGGTGACGGCAGCGGGGCGCCTCGTGCCGGACAACGAATCCGAGCATGCGCAGCGGCTTCGAGCAGAGGGTGTCACAGTGAGGCGCGGGCGGGTGCTCCCCCGGTGCCCCGGTCGCCACCCAGCGAGCCAATAGGCTGGCGCCATGGCGACGCACTCCATGACCGAGCTGATCGAACGCAAGCGGGACGGCGGCACGCTCTCGGCGGACGAGCTGCGCTGGATCATCGGCGAGTACTCCGCCGATAGGTTGCCGGACTACCAGATGTCTGCGTTGTTGATGGCGATCCTCTGGCGAGGCTTCGACAGCGACGAGCTGGCGATATGGACCGAGGCGATGCTCCACTCCGGCGAGGTGCTCGACTTCTCGCACTTGGCGGCACCGAAGGTGGACAAGCATTCGACCGGAGGCGTCGGCGACAAGGTCAGCATCCCGCTGGCGCCGATGGTGGCCAGCTGCGGCGTCGCGGTGCCGATGATGTCGGGACGCGGGCTCGGCCACACCGGAGGAACACTCGACAAGCTCGAGTCGATCCCGGGGTTCCGCACGGCTCTCGACCCCGTCGAGTTCCACCGCGTCCTCGACGCCAACGGCCTGGTTCTCGCCGGGCAGTCGGAGACCCTGGTGCCGGCGGACCGGCGTATCTACGCCCTTCGTGACGCCACGGGAACGGTGCCATCCATACCTCTCATCTCGTCCTCGATCATGTCGAAGAAGCTCGCCGAAGGGCTCGACGGGCTCGTTCTCGACGTCAAGGTGGGCCGGGGAGCGTTCATGAAAGACGAGGCCTCCGCTCGCACGCTCGCCGAGACCATGGTGGGCATAGGCGCCTCACATCAGACGCAGGTCGTGGCGCTGCTCACCGCGATGGACCAGCCCCTCGGCAACGAGATCGGCAATGCCAACGAGATCGCCGAGTCGCTCGACGTGCTGGCCGGCGGCGGCCCGGCCGACCTCGTCGAGATCACCTACCGCCTCGGCGTAGAGATGCTGCTTCTCGGTGGGATCACGAACGATCCGGCCGACGCCAGGAACCGCCTCGAGACCGCCGTGACGTCCGGCCGTGCCCTCGAGCTCTTTGCCGACGTGATCGTCGCTCAAGGGGGCGATCCCGCCGTCGTCGAGGACCGGGGACGCCTGCCACGCGCCGGCACCACCCACACCGTGACTGCCACAGATGGTGGATTCGTCACCCGCTGCGACGCCCTCGACCTCGGTCTTGCGTCGGTGCGCCTCGGGGGAGGACGGGCCAAGAAGGACGACACGGTCGATCCGGCGGTCGGGATCACGTTGCGACGGAAGATCGGCGACGCGGTGCGATCGGGCGACACCCTGGCCACGGTTTCGTACAACGACCCCGACCGGCTGGCCTCCGCGCTCTCTCTGATCGAAGGTGCGTGGCGAATCGGTGCGGAGGCGCCCGCACCTGTCCCTCTGGTCCTCGGAGAAGTGCGCGGCTGACGCCTGCCGCACCGGCGCCGGATTTGAGCGCTCCGCCGGTATCCGTAACATCCGGCCGTCACGAACCGAGAGGAGCCCGCCCGCTATGAAGATCGCAGTCTGCGCCAAGCAGATTCCCGATCCGGCGACCCCGTACGAGCTCGACCCCACGACGCATTTCGTCGTACGGCCGAACGATCAGGTGCTCGATGACACCGACCGTTACGGCATCGAGGTGGGGCTCCAGCTGGCTGCGGCCGCCGAGGATGCCACCGTCACCGTGTTCTCGATGTCACCCTCGGGATCTCTTCAAGGAATCCGCCAAGCGCTCGCCATGGGCGCCGACAAGGCCGTTGTCGTCGACGACGAGACGTTGCGGGGCGCCGATGCGCTGACGACGGCTCGGATTCTCAGTGCGGCGATCGAACGAGAGGGGTTCGACGTCGTCATCGCCGGCACCGAATCCACGGACGGCTACGCCGGAGTCGTGCCGCAGCAGATGGCCGAGCTTCTCGCCGTGCCGTCGCTGACCTTCGCCCGCAAGATCGAGCACACCGACGAAGGCCTCCGGATCGAGCGCCAGACGTCGAGCGGGTACGACGTGGTCATCGCCGAGCTACCGGTTCTCATATCGGTGACCTCCGGCGCCGTCGAGCCCCGCTACCCGACGTTCAAGGGAATCATGCAGGCCAAATCGAAACCCGTCGACACGCTGACCGCAGCCGACTTGGGCGTTTCCATAGAGGCGAACCAGCAGATCAAGGCGGTCGAGCCCGTGCCCGCGCGTGAGGCCGGCGTGATCGTCACCGACGAGGGCGATGCCTTCGAACGCATCGTCGAGGCTCTCGAGCAGGCAAAGGTGATATGACATGGGGTTTCTGATCTTTGCGGATGCCACCGGAGACGGCCTCGCCGGCTCTGCGCTCGAGCTGCTGACGAAAGCCCGTGACCTCGGCGATGTCTCCGTCTTCCTGGTGGGCCCGGCGACGGTCGACCGCGCGGCGCTCGGCGAGCACGGAGCAGCCGCCATCCACCACCTCGCCACCGACGAAGGGCTTCCGTCTGCTCAGGCCACGGCGGCCATCGCGGCTCTGGTGGTCGAGCAGCAGCCCGAGGCGGTGCTGTTCGGCATGGGCTATCTCGACCGCGACGTTGCGGGGAGGCTCAGCGCTCGCCTCGATGCCCCCGTGTTGTCGAACGCGGTGGATATCGCTCGCGACGGCGATGGACTCGTGGTCACCAACGAGATACTGGGTGGCACCCGGCGGGTGCTCACGAGTGCGAGCAAGGCCCCGGCCGTCGTGGTGACCCGCCCAAAGGCCTTTCCTGCCGAACCCGGTGCAGCGACGACGCCCGCAGTCCACCAGGTCGACATGCCGGACGTCGGCCATGCCGGCGAGGTGCGCGTCGTCGAGCGCCACGTCGAACAGAGCGAGGGTCCGGATCTCGAAGAAGCCGACGTCATCGTCTCCGGCGGCCGCGGTCTCGGCGACGCCTCGAAGTTCGAGATGATGGAAGAGCTCGCCGGCCTGCTCAGCGGCGCCGTCGGAGCCACCCGTGCCGTCGTCGACGCCGGTTGGGTGCCCTACGCCCTCCAGGTGGGGCAGACGGGTAAGACCGTGAAGCCGTCCGTCTACATCGCGTGCGGGATCTCCGGGGCCATGCAGCACGTGGTCGGGATGAAGGACTCCTCGACCATCATCGCCATCAACAAGGACCCGGATGCGCCGATCTTCGCCCTTTCCGACCTCGGCGTCGTGGGCGACGTCAACAAGGTCGTGCCGGCGCTGATCGAGGCTTTGCGCTCCCGAGCGTGAGACCAACGAGCGAACCGCTGCGCCCACCGTCGGGCGCAGCACCGCTCATCTGCGTCTGAGCTGGTAGAAGATCGCCGTGCCCGCCAGGACCGCCGCCGATGCGACGCCGACGGCGAGAAGCAGAACGGCGATGAAGAGGTCCTGGCTCGGCCGCGACCATTCCCAGAACCCGAGCTTGTAGGCAAGCGGGAAACCTCCGTAGATGACGGCTACCAGCGCCGTCAGGCCGGAGAGCATCACGTGCAGCCAGAACGACGAGCTACCACGCATCGCTTTTCCTCCCCATGTGGCCGACCCCGTTCACGTCGGTCTCCCCAGGGCAGATAATGGCACAAACGACCCGACCGGCGCCACTGAAAACTGGGGCGAGCGACCTAGAGGGATGATGGCGGCTCTCGTCGTCCCTCTGTGTCCTCGCCGGGAAGGCTCTCCGGGCCGAACGAATGCGGCAGGAGCTCATCGAGCGTGACGACCCGCACCCGCCCGCCGGTGCCCTGCACGACCACGTGGCGAACACCGAACTCGCGCATGAGCTGTCGGCAGTTGCCGCATGGATAGCACTCGTCGGCGTCGAGGCAGCCGACGGCGAGGGTGACGATCTCACGCACGCCGGCGGCGGCAGCGGTGGATATCGCGTTGGCCTCGGCGCAGATCGTGCTGCCGTATGCAGCGTTCTCGACGTTCACTCCGTCGAAGGCGGCGCCGTCGGGGGCGACGGCGACCGCACCGACCCGGAACCTCGAGTACGGGGCGTAGGCGCGGTCGGCGACCCGGCGGGCGCGATCGAGCAGCGCACCCGCTTCGCGCTCGCTGGGCGGGTCCATCGAGGCCGTCATACGCCCAGAAGGGCGTCGACGAAGGCTTCCGGATCGAACGGGATGAGGTCGTTCATGCTCTCGCCGACGCCGATGAACTTCACGGGAATGTCCAGCTCCTCCTCGACGGCGACCGTCATCCCACCGCGCGCCGTCCCATCGAGCTTCGTCACGATGATGCCCGTGATACCGACGGCGGCCGCAAAGGTGCGAGCCTGCTCTATGGCGTTCTGACCCGTGGTGCCGTCGATCACCAGCAAGACCTCGTCGATATCACCGGCCTCGCGTCTCAACACCCTCGCCACCTTGGCGAGCTCGTCCATCAGGTTGGCTTTCGAGTGGAGCCGACCGGCCGTGTCGATGATCACGGCGCCGGCCTTGCGGGCCTTGGCGGCGTGAAACGCATCGTACGCCACGGCGGCCGGGTCCGCTCCCTGCTGGCCCCCGACGATGTCGACACCGACTCGTTCTGCCCACAGTTTGAGCTGGTCGCCCGCCGCCGCCCGAAACGTGTCGGCGGCACCGAGCACGACCGACGTCCCCCGGGCCTCGAGGTGTGCGGCCAGCTTGGCGATCGACGTCGTCTTGCCCGTCCCGTTCACCCCGACGACGAGGACCACGGCAGGCGACTGCGTGAGCTCGAGACCACGCGGTCGCCCCGCCAACGCATCGACCAGGTGACGCTCCAGCTCCTCGCGGGCTTCGGCGCCGTCGGCCGGCCCCGTGCCTTTCACCTCTCCCACGACACGGGCTGCGGTCGCGACGCCGAGGTCCGCCGCCACCAGCGTGTCCTCGAGCTCCTGCCAGAAGTCGCCGTCCAGCTGCGATCGGCCGAGCAGTGTGGTGAGCCGTCCCGCCAACGCGTGGCGCGTCTTCCCGAGCCGGGTTCGCAGCCCGATCGCCGGCGGCGCCGGCGGCGCCTCGGTACCGAGCTCCGTCTCCAATGGACCACGGCTGCGGCGCACCACTACGAATCCGACGACGGCCGCGAGCACCACGGCGACGATCAGCAGGATCAGAAGGGGCTCCACCAACTACCTCCGGAATGTGAAGGCCGCATGGTACAGGGCGCCGTGCGGCGGCAGGCTGGCAACGTGTGTCAGACACGGACGCGGTCGAGGCGCTTCGAGATCACCTTCGACGACTCCCCCGGCTCCATCGTCACGCCGTAGAGGATGTCGGCGGCCTCCATCGTCTGCTGCTGGTGAGTGATGATGACAAGCTGGGCGGACTCGCGCAGCGTGTCGGCCAGGCGGATGAAGCGGCGGAGGTTGCTGTCGTCGAGTGCGGCCTCGACCTCGTCCAGTACGTAGAACGGGCTGGGGCGAGCGCGGAACACCGCAAACAGGAAGGCCAGCGCCGCAAGCGAGCGCTCCCCACCGGAGAGCAACGAGAGCCGGCCAACCTTCTTGCCGAGCGGCTGCGCTTCGATCTCCACACCGGTTTCGAGGGGCTTGTCGGGATCGGTCAACGTCAGCTTCCCCCGTCCTCCGGGGAACACGAGGTTGAAGTTCTCCTGGAACAAAGCCGAGATCTCCTCGAACGCATAGCGGAACAGCGTCGCCATCTCGTCGTCGAGCGCGGCGATCACCTTGTGGAGCTCACGGCGCGACTCGTCGAGATCGGCGAGCTGCCCTTCGAGGAGTGCCACGTGTTCGGACAACTCGCGATACTCGGCTGCTGCAAGGGGATTGATGGGTCCCATACGACGGAGCTGGGCCTCCGCCGAGGCGAGTTTTTCACGAGGGTCGACACCCTCCTCGAGGTTTGGTCGGGGTGCGCCGAGGGCGGTTTCCTCGTCGGCGTCGGCGTCCCGACGCAACGCCTCGGCGACCGATTCGTCTTTGACCCTGAGCTCGGCGAGCTCGATCGCCAGTGCAGACGAGCGGTCCTTGGCACCGGCGATCCCCTGCTCGAGAGTGCGCTGGGTGTGGTGGGCGTCGTCGAGTTCGGCATCGGCCGCCCCGGCACGGGTTCGCAGCTCACGTTGCCGCTCTCGGAGCGTCAGGACGTGGCGGCGCACGATCTCCTCGGCCGTCCGGGCCCGTGCCTCGATACGAGACAGCTGCTCGATACTCTCCGGAGCCACCGGGCTTGCGTCGAGACCCTCGAGGTCGATCGCCGCCCTCTCCAGCCGCGCCAGCAGCAGCCGCCTGCGCTCGGAGGCACCGGCCACGGCCGCGGCCGCCTCCTCGCGAAGCCGCCGTGCCTCGTCACGGCGCCTTACGACATCGTCGCGAGCGGCGGCGAGCGCCTCCCACGCGAGTTGTCGTTCCCGCTCCTCACCCTCGAATTCGGCGAGCCGGCGACGAAGGTCCGCCAGGCGGGTATCGCGTAAGGTGGCCCCTTCGGCGATGGCTCGGGCCCGCTCGTCGAGGCGCACGACCTCGGCCTCGCCCTCGGCGCGTGCACGCCCATTGAGCGCAAGCGTTTCGGTGTGTCCTGCCAACCTCGCCTCGGCACGCTCGAGCCCGTCGAGGGCGGCCCGTTCCTCGCCTTTGGCCTTCTCGTGCGCACGCCGTGCCGTCACGAGGTGACTGGCCGATCTCGCCTGCTCGCGCTCTGCGATCTCCCGGGTCACCCGTGCCGCCTCGAGCGCCGCACGGCCGGCACCGTCCGCGTCGGCGAGGCGCATGCCGTGGACGGAGACGAGGTCGCCCTCGGGAGTGACCGCTCGCAGGTTGGGGTGACGCTCGACCAGACGCCACGCCGACGCCCACCCCTCGACAACCACCACGTCGCCAAGTAGCCGCGTCGCCACTGCGGCGTCTGCCGAAGGACCGAGCCGGTCGATCAACGCGTCCGCCCCCCATCGCGCTGCGACGCCGCGGGCGGGAGGTTCCACCGGGTTCGCACTCCCGACGACGAAGGTCACGCCCCCGTACCCGTCCGACTTGAGCCCGCTGGTCGCCTCGTGGAGCGCATCGGGACCGAGGGTCACGAGCGCCTCTGCCCAATGTCCGAGGGCGGCGTCTACGGCGTCCGCTAGGCCTTCTGGGACGTCGAGTTGCGCAACGAGCGGGCCGACGACACCATCGCTGGCCTCGGCACGGCGCCGCGCCTCGGGGTCTCCGAATCCCTCCAGGGCATTGGTGATCGCCTCGACCCTCGCCTGAGCCTGGGCCAGCGCGACCTGGCACTCCCGATCGTTGCGTTCGGCCTCCTGGAGCACCTGTGCGGCCCGCTCTTGTAGATCGGCGGCATGCTCGTACGCCTCCTGGGCCGTCACCGCCGCGACATCGGTTTCCTGGATCTGGGCGATGAGCCCCTCGGCCTCCCGCTTCTCCTCGGCGAGCCGGGCGAGGACAACCTCGCGACGACGCTCGAGCCCGTGTCGCTCCCTCTCGTCACGCTCGGCGGCCGCCTCCAGAGCACGAAGGTCGCCGCGGAGGTTGGCGACGATCCCCTCCGGCGGCAGCTGGACCTGCTCGGCGAGCGAACGCTCCTCGTCCTCGAGGGCCGTGAGGGCTACCTCTCGACGCTCTGCGAGCGCCTGCGCCTCTGCCACCTCGGCCGAGACCGTGGCAACCTGTGCTTCGAGGTACGTGCGCTCCGTTTCGAGATCCCGAGAACGTTCGGCGGCGCCGTCGAGCCTGCTCTGGTGCGCCCCGCGGCGCTCGCGAGCGACCATGCCGATGCGGTGGAAGCGCTCTGCTGCGGTCTCGAGCCGGGCGGCGGCGGCGGTATCTCGCTCGAGGGCTCGGCCGACTTCGGTCGCTGCGGCGCGGAGCCTCACGAGACGACCCGACAGCTCTTCGAGCCGAGCCGTGTCCTCCGCCACGGAGGCATCGAGCTGCGCCTTCTCGGCGCCGGCGATTTCGATGCGCGCTCGGAGCCTGCGCAGGTCCTCGCCCCCGAGCCACAACCGCAATGCTCTGATCTCGGCCTTGACGGAGTCGTACCGCTCGGCGTCGTTCGCCTGCCGCTTGAGCGGTCGCAGCCGGCGCCGCTCCTGCTCCAGGATGTCGGTGAGCCGGGCAACGTCGATGGCGGTCTGCTCCAGCCGTCGCACCGAACGATCGCGCCTGCCACGGTGCTTCGTGATCCCCGCGGCCTCCTCGATGACGGCGCGGTGCTGGTCCGGCCGCGCGTTGAGTATCTCGCCGATCTGGCCCTGGCCGACGAGCACGTGCTGGTGCCTCCCCACGCCGCCGTCCGACAGCAGCTCGTGGAGATCGAGCAAGCGGCACGCGGCGCCGTTGATTGCGTACTCGGACGTGCCGTCCCGGTACAGGCGACGCGTCATCGAGATGTCGTCGAGGTCGAGGGGAAGGAACCGGTCCTGGTTGTCGAACGTGACCGTCACCTCGGCTCGCCCCAGCGCCGGGCGGGTGGCGGTACCGGCGAAGATGACATCCTCCATCTTGCCGGTCCGCAACGCGCTCGTCGCCTGCGTGCCCATCACCCATGCGATAGCGTCCACGAGGTTGGATTTGCCCGTTCCATTGGGCCCGACGACGACGTTCACGCCGTCCTCGAACTCGAGGCGGGTGCGATCGGCGAAAGACTTGAAACCGGCGAGCGACAGTGTCTTCAGGAGCACGGTGGGGCGAGCATACCCGGCCCTGAATCACATCCCTGGGATTCCGAGGAGCGTACCGCGCCCAGGTACTCTGTGGGCGTCCGGAGGCAAGGGAACCGATGAACCGCCTGACCCGCCGCGGGGTGACGGCCGCGGCTGTGTTGCTCACGCTCGTGGCCGCCTCGTGCACGACCGATGAGCCCGGTGCGACGACGCCGATCGTGGTCGAAGCACCGACGACATCCACGGCGCCTCCCACGACCGTCGCGACCCCGTCGTCTACGACCTCTGAGGCGCCGACGACTATGGCGGCACCCACTGGTCCCACCCATGGTGGCGTCGTGACCGTGGGCGTCGCCGCCGACCTGGTCTTTCCCCATGAGATCGAGGGCACGCTGCTCCCGGCGTCCCTCAACCCCCTGTTGGACGGTCCGGGAGCACCGGAGATCGCCCGGCTCGTGGTGCCCGGGGCGTACCGCATCGATGCGACGGGTGAGCTGACACCGTGGCTGGTCGAGGACATCCCCCGCCCCGGCAACGACGGGGTCGAGATCCGCGAAGACGGAACGGTGGAGGTGACGTACCGTATTCGAAGCGAGGCAGTGTGGGCGGATGGGACGTCGATCGCGGCGGCCGATCTGGCTTTCACTCACGCGCTCATCGTGGACCCGGCCCCCGACGTCGTGATCGACTCGGCGCAGCGCGAGATCCACGATCTCGTGGAACCAGGGTCGTTGGTGGCCGAGGGCAAGGTGCTGACGCTCACCCTGGCTTCGCCCGACCCCCGTTACGAGCGGTTGTTCGAGTTCGTCGTTCCCTCTCATGCCGTCGATCCTGTGACCTTCGGCATCGACTGGAACGAGGCGCTGTGGACGTCGGGAGGCCCGTTCCGGTTCGTGTCCTACGAGCCTCCCGCCGACCCGTCGGCAGAGCCGGGACTGGTGCGACTCGAACGCAACGACGCCTACTGGGAGAGAGATCAGGAAACCGGGGCTGCGCTTCCGTACTTGGACGGCGTCGACGTGAGGACCTTCACTCCCGGTGCCTTCGGCACCGGCATCGCCACGTGGTTCACCACAGGGTCCGTGGACGCCCTCCTCGGGTCGGTGCTTCCGCGCCAGGAGCGCGGCCTTCTCGGTGATCCGGCGGCGGGCGGCTTCGAGGTCACGGAGGAATCGGACGCCCTCGTGGAGGTCATGGTGTTCGAGCTCGGGGATGGCCGGTTCGCCGTGAACCCGGACTCGCTCAATGAGCACCTCGACTACCGGCGCGCCGTGCTTGCCGCCGTCGATCGTTCAGCCGTCGCCGCAGAGAGCGGCGAACGCCCCGCCACGAGCATCCTGGGAATCGCCCTCGACGCACTCGAGCACGACGCCTGGCGGCAGTACGACGACACTGCGATGGCCACCGAGCACCTCGCCGGTCTCGGCGATGAGTTGGGCCGCGATTTCGCCGAGGATCCGCCTCAGGTGGTCTACGTCTCCAGCTCCGGGGAGGAGACCGTCGACATAGGGCAGGCCGTAGTGGCGAGCTTGCAGGCCGCAGGTTTCGACGCCTCCACCGACTTCGAAGGCGACTTCTTCGGAGTCCAATGGCCGCAGGGACTCACCGACCTCTATGCGTTCCGGATCTTCGCCGGTACCGGGGGTCTCGGCGGCCTCGTGCAGACCATGTCGGCATTCGACGCCACGCGTGAGGACAGTCCGTTCGCCGTCCGCTGGGACGGGCTCGAGGACGCCGCCGCTCGATACGGCGACCTCATCGCCCAGGCATCGACCGAGCTCGAACCGGTCGAGCTCGCAGCATTGCTCACCGAAGCCGAGACCATCCTTGCCGACAACGCAATCGCCTACCCGCTGGCCCGCCGCCAGAACAACCATCGGGTCTACTGGCCGGAGCGTATCCAAGGGATCGTTCCTCACCGCCACCAGAGCTGGGACACCTGGAACGCGGCGTGGTGGTGGTCGCCGGCCGGCTGACCGGGTCACCGCTGGCAGCGTGGGCACCAATGGGTGCCCCGCTGGCGAAGGACGCGGCGGCGTATCTGCGTGGCGCAAACAGGGCACGGCTCGCCCTCTTTGCCGTAGACACGCAACTTCCCTGCGAACTCGCCGGCTCGACCGTCCGGGAGCAGGTAGGCGAGGTCGTCGAGGGAGGTGCCGCCCCAGCGGAGACCCGAGTCGAGGGTTCGACTGATCGCCCGGCGCAGGCGGTGCAGGTCGTCGCGGGTGAGGGAGCCACCGGGCCGCATCGGATCGATGGCCGCCCGGTGGAGCGCCTCGTCGGCGTAGATGTTGCCCAGGCCGGCAACGACACCCTGGTCGAGAAGCAGAGCCTTGATCGGGGCTGTCCGCCCGACGAGACGTTGCTCGAGCGAGGCGATCGTGGGCAACTCGGTCAGCGCATCCGGCCCCAGCTTGCCCACCGGGGAGGCGGCGAGCTCATCAGGCGTGTAGGCCACGACGAACCCGAACGTCCTCGGATCGACGAGACGCATCTCCACCCCGCCGCCGACCCGCACGACCACGTTCGTGTGCGGACTCTCGGGCTCACCTGCACGGGCGAGGCTCACCCGTCCCGACATGCCGAGATGGGTCACCCACGTCAGGTCACGCGACAGCTCGGTGAGAAGGAACTTGCCGTGCCGGCGCAGCTCCCGGATCGTCCGCCCGGTCACCCGTTCGGCGAAGTCCTGCGGCCGTTCCTGGCGTCGCACCATGCGTGGACGCCGCACGTCGGCGGCGACGATCCGTTTCCCGACGAGTGCCGGCTCGAGAAACCGCCGCGTGGACTCCACCTCGGGTAGCTCAGGCATTGGCCTCCAAGGTCTCGGATGCGATGCGTGCCGCCTCCTGCTCGGCGCGCTTCTTCGACGTGCCGTCGCCCTCCCCCAGCAGCTCGCCGGCGGCAAAGACCCTTGCGGTGAACAGCTTGGCGTGCTCCGGCCCCGCCTCGTCGGTTTCGTAGCGGGGGCGTAGTCCTCGCCGCGCCAGCGTCTCTTGGAGCCTCGTCTTGTAATCACGCTGGCCGGGCGCCTCGGCTCGCTCGTCGATCGTCTCCCGCCAGTGGCTGATCACGAGCTGCTCGGCGAACTCGAACCCCATCTCTCGGAACACGGCTCCGAGGAGCGCCTCGACGACGTCGCTGAGGAGCGAGTCCTTCTCTCGCCCACCCGTCATCTCTTCGCCTCGCCCCAGCAGGAGCGCCGGACCGATGTCGAGGCTGCGTCCCAGCCGGGCGAGCGTCTTCTCGTTCACCACCGCCGCCCGGACCTTTGCCATCTCGCCCTCCGCCAGATCAGGGCGGTTCTCGAAGAGGTAGCGCGTCACCGCCAGCTGGATGACGGCATCGCCCAGGAACTCGAGCCGCTCGTACGAGCTCTCGATCTGCTGCTCGCCGGCATACGAGCGATGGGTGAGCGCCTCGAGCAACAGATCGCGGTCGCTGAAGTGGTGGCCGAGTAGCGTCTCCATGCGTTTGATCGCGGCATGGTCAGGGGTCCCGTCAGGCATGTGCCGAGGTGGTAGCCAGCCCTTTCTCGATCTTCTCGGGAAGGGCGTCGTCGGCGCCTTCTGCCGCCATCGCGATGGCGTTTGCGGTGGCGAACCTCGACGACGAGCCGTGGGCGATCACAACAACGCCGGCGACGCCCAGCAGGTGGGCCCCGCCCACCGCCTCGGGATCGAGGCTTCGCTTGAATCTCGCCAGCGCCGGGGCGAGCTGCCCCACGGCGGCCTGCATGGCCGCATCGGCGCCGATGGCTTCGAACAACAGGTTCTGGACCATGCGCGCCGCACCCTCTGCGGTTTTCAGCAGCACGTTGCCCGTGAATCCGTCGGTGACGAACACATCGGCCGCGGAGGTGGCCAGGTCGCGGCCTTCGATGTTGCCGACGAAGTTGATGCCAGGGATGTCCGCGATGAGCTTGTGGGCCTCCTTCTCGACGTCGCGACCCTTCCCGTCCTCTTCTCCGATGTTGAGCAGCCCGACCTTCGGTGCGGCGAGCCCGAGATGCGATGACGCGAGGGCTGCGCCCATCACGGCGAACTGCGCGAGCTGATCCGAGCGTGCGGTGAGGTTGGCGCCGCTGTCGAGCACCACCTTGTTGGTCGGCATGAGCGTTGCGATCGCCGGTCGCGAGACCCCGGGCAGTCGACCGATGATGAAGGCAGCCGCCGCCATCGCAGCCCCGGTCGACCCCGCCGATACGAGCCCACGTGCCTCTCCCGAGGCGACGAGGCGGGCGGCGACGCTGATCGACGCATCCTTCTTCTCTCGAAGCGCCATGGCAGGGTCTTCTCCCATGCCGATGACGTCGGATGCGTGAACGAGGGGTATTTCGGCCTCGGCGGACTCCAGGATCGGCTTGATGCGATGGGCGTCCCCGACGAGCAGGACCTCGTTACCGGCCGAGGCGGCGTCGATGGCCCCGAGGACGATCTCCTCTGGTGCGTGATCGCCGCCCATCGCATCGACTGCGATCCGGGACACCGGCGCGCTCAGCTCGATCCGATGACTTCGCGACGGTTGTAGGTGCCGCACTGGGCGCAGGCGCGGTGTGACCGATGCATCGACCCGCACTGCTGGCATGCGCTCATGTGAGGCGCCTTGACTTTCCACTGCGCCTTGCGTCGCCGTGTACGCGATCGCGACATCTTCTTCTTCGGTACCGCCATGGCGAAACCTCGCTTCGGGGTCAGTCCCCGGGGTCGAAAAGGTCCTGGAGAACCGCAAAGGGCGAATCTGAACGCCCAGGCGGTCCGGGGGTTGCCACATTCAAGTCGGTTTGCGTATCCCGAACAAGTCCCGAACAGGGGGGCTCACAGAGAGGGCGGATCGGGAGCGCAAGCAGCACCTCGTCTCGCACGATGGGCTCCAGATCGAGCTGCTCACCCATCAGCTCGTACCCGTCGTCCCCGCCGTCGCGCTCGGCGATCTGGTCGATTTCAACCACCACGACCACGTCCCTGGTTTCGAGGCAACGCGGGCAGGTGTGCTCCACGACGGCCTCCACCGTGCCGCGGACCACCACCCCGCCCGACACCCCTCTGAGCGTCACGTTGACCTCGAGCGGCGGTTCGGGAAGGACGCGGGACAGCTCGACGGCCCAATCGACGGACTCGACGAGCCGCAGCGGTCGGGTCCGTTTGGTATCACGAAGGAGGTCGCCCACGTGCACGAGGAACGGGGAACCGTGCGACATGAGGCGAAGTGTAGGAGCGGTACGGACCGATCCAGGCGAACTCAAAGCACCCCCGAGATGGCTCAAGTGACTACGAGACGGCTCGGATCACTCCGAGATGGGTGGCTCCGGACCCATCGGAAGGGATCGGTGCAACTCGGCGCGCGACTCCTGGACGTACCGCAGGAGCTCGCCGAGGATGGCCTCGGCCTCGGCGAGGTGATTCTCCGCGATGTCCTCCGCCTCGAGCCGTATGCGCTCGGCCTCGGCCTCGGCGTTGCGCACGAGCCGGTTGGCCTCCTCGACGGCTTCGGCCACGACGTAGTTCTCGCTCACGAGCTCCTCGGCGCGGGCCTGGGCCTTCGCCACGACCTCGCGTGCCGTCTCGTTGGTTCGGGCGATGTAGGCCTCCCGTTGGCGCACCATCCATCGCGCCGCCCGCAGCTCCTCCGGCAGGGCGTGCTGGAGGTCCCGCAGCTTGTCGACGAACTCCTCGCGGTTGAGCATCACGTTGCTGGACAGGGGCACGGGTCGCGCCTCCTCGACCTCCACGATGAGCGTCTCGATCTCGTTGAGCAACTCGCCGGGGATCGGTGGTGGCGGCGGGCGTTCCTGTTCAGTCATCGGCGTAACGTGCCTTCAATGCTTGCAGAACCGGGCCGGGAACCAAGGAATCCACCGATCCCCCGAGACGGGCGACCTGCTTGACCAGGGACGAGGAGAGATAGCCGTACTCCGGCTTCGTGGCGACGAACAGCGTCGTGATACCGGAGAGATGGCGGTTCATCTGCGACATCTGAAGCTCGTAGTCGAAATCCGTGATAGCGCGTAGACCCTTGACGATCACGTCGCTGTTCGTAGTGCGGGCGTAATCGACCAGCAGCCCGTCGAACGCTCCGATACGAACGTTCTCCCAAGCCGCACAGCACTCCTCGAGCAGCTCGATCCGCTCGTCGGCGCTGAACAGTGGCGTCTTCGCGGGGTTGCGCACGACGGCGACGAGCACGTCGGTGAACACGCTCGAGCATCGCTCGATGACATCGAGGTGGCCCTTGGTGGGGGGATCGAAGCTGCCGGGAACCAGCGCAGTGCTCAACGCCGCACCTTGGTGAACCGCCAGATCGCTGCATCCCCGTACCGCCTGTGGTCAACCAGGCTCAGCGAGCCCGGCGACTCCGGCGGTTCCTCGCCCCAGCGGCGGTGCAGGACCACGGTCGCACCGTCCCTCAACGTCGGCTCCAATCGCTCCAGGATCTGCGAAACGGACGCTAGTGCGAGCCCGTATGGAGGGTCAACGAATGCCAGATCGACCGCTCGAGAGGTCCGGGTGAGATAGTCCTCGACCGAGCTCGTGACGATCTCCCCGCCGAGACCGACGGCGGCTACGTTGGCCCGCAGCGCCTCGACTGCCCTGCGGTCGCGCTCGACGAACACGACCGAGGCGGCGCCGCGGCTCAACGCCTCCAACCCGATCGACCCGGTACCCGCATACAGATCGAGCACGTCGGCACCAGCCACGATCCCCCCGAGCGAGGAGAACACGGCCTCCCGAACCCGGTCGGTGAGCGGTCGTGTCGCCGCACCGTCGGGCGACACGAGCCTGCGCCCCTTGGCGTTGCCGGAGATGATGCGCACCTGCGGAGCATCGCAGGATCGGGCACCACGCTCCAGCACCCAAACCGTCCGCGGGCCTCCGGCACGTCGGTAGGCTCCCGGCGCGTGCGCGACGACAGGGAGGCCGTCCTTGGGCGAGATCATCGAGGCGCAGGGGCTGGTCAAACGATACGGCGAGGTCACCGCGCTCGCCGGTCTGGACCTCGTGGTGTCCGAGGGGTCGATTCTCGGCCTTCTCGGCCCCAACGGCGCAGGCAAGACCACCGCAGTATCGATCCTGGCCACGCTCATCGAGCCGGACGAGGGGACCGCGTTCGTCGCCGGTGCGGACGTTCGCAACCACCCCGGCGACGTGCGCAAGCGCATCGGCCTCTCGGGACAGTTCGCCGCAGTCGACGAGCACCTCACCGGCTTCGAGAACCTCGACATGATCGGACGGCTCTACCGGCTGGGACGTCCGCATTCCCGGAAGCGAGCGCGTGAGCTCCTCGCTCGGTTCGACCTCACGGACGCCGGCGACAGGCCCGTCAAGACGTATTCCGGCGGCATGCGGCGCCGGCTCGATCTCGCCGGAGCGCTCGTCGCCGAGCCCCCCGTGCTGTTCTTGGACGAGCCGACCTCCGGGCTCGATCCGCGGAGCCGCATCGATCTGTGGGGCGTGATCCGCGAACTCGTGGACCACGGCACGACACTGCTGCTCACCACCCAGTACCTGGAAGAGGCCGACCAGCTCGCCGACGACATCGTGGTCATCGACCATGGGCGAGAGATCGCCCATGGCACCGCCGACGAGCTCAAACGGATGGTCGGAGGGGAACGCATCGAGGTCACCGTCGCCGCCCGTGACGACCTCGGTCGTGCAGAAGCCGCGCTGGCCCACGTCGCCGTCGGGCCCATCCAGACCTACGAGCACACCCACTCGCTCACGGTCCCGATCAGCGGCGGAGCGTCCGTCCTCACCAGGGCGTTGCGCGACCTCGACGGGGCCGGCATCGAGGTGAGTGACGTTGGACTCCGCCGCCCGACTCTCGACGACGTGTTCCTGAGCCTGACCGGCCACGCCGCCGAGCCGGAGACGGCAGGGACCGGTCGGGAAACGGCCGAGGTGGGGCCATGACCGAGCTCGCCCACGCGCTCCAGGACGGCGCCGTCATCGCCAAGCGCAACATCATCAAGATCATCCGCGTACCGGAGATCCTCGTCTTCGTGCTGCTGTCTCCGATCATGTTCGTGGCGCTCTTCGCCTACGTCTTCGGCGGCTCGATCGACATTCCGGGTGGCTCGTACCGCGAGTTCCTCATCGCCGGCATCCTCGCCCAGACCGTCGTGTTCGGGGCGACCTTCACGGGTGCGGGCCTGGCCGACGACATGCAGAAGGGGATCATCGACCGGTTCCGCTCCCTGCCGATGTCGCGTGCCGCCGTGCTCGTCGGCAGAACCGGGAGCGACATCATCTACAACGCGCTCTCGATCGCGATCATGGCGGGCACCGGCCTCATCGTGGGCTGGCGCATCCGCACGTCGGTCGGAGAGGCCCTACTCGGGTTCGCGCTGCTGCTGCTGTTCGCCTACGGATTCTCGTGGGTGATGGCCTACGTCGGCCTGCTCGTGCCGAGCGTGGAGGTGATCAACAACGCCTCGTTCATGGTGATCTTCCCGCTCACCTTCGTCGCAAACACCTTCGTCCCCGCGGAGAACCTGCCTCCGGTGTTGCAGACGTTCGCCGAGTGGAACCCGGTATCGGCGGTGACCCAGGCTGCACGGGAGCTGTTCGGCAACCTACCGCCGGGTTCGCCGGAGCCCACCGTGTGGCCGCTCCAGAATCCCGTGCTGTACTCGATCCTGTGGGTGGGGATCCTGCTGGCGATCTTCGTCCCCGTTTCCGTGCGCCAGTACAAGCGAGCCGCCAAGCGGCGCTGAGCGTCAGCTGCGCAGGAGCCACTCGTCCTCGGAGCCCAGCAGCACGCGCACCTCGTCACGGATCTCAGGATGGGCCTCGAGGTCGGGGTCGCCCGCCACGAGATCGAAGGCCTCGCGCCGTGCGGCGACGAGCACATCGGCGTCGCGGAGGATGTCGGCGAGCCTGAGGTCCTTGACGCCGGCCTGTTTGGTGCCGAACACCGTCCCTTGACCCCGAATGCGGAGATCCTCCTCGGCGAGGACGAACCCGTCCGTCGTCGCCAGCATGGCCGCCATTCTCGCCTCGCCATCCTCCGTGGCGGGCTCGGCAATCAGCACGCAGGTCGCCGGATGCTCGCCGCGCCCCACGCGTCCCCGCAGCTGGTGGAGCTGGCTGAGACCGAAGCGGTCGGCGTCTTCGATGACCATCACGGTGGCGTTGGGGATGTCGATGCCGACCTCGATCACGGTTGTCGCCACGAGCACGTCGAGCTCCCGGCGCCGGAATGCATGCATCACGCCGTCCTTGTCGGCGGGCCGCAACTGGCCATGTAGCAAGCCGAGGCGGAGCTCGGGGAAGACCTCGCAGAGCCGCTCGTACTCGGCGGTCGCCGATGCCACCTCGAGCTTGTCGCTGTCCTCGACCAGCGGGCACACCACGAAGGCCTGGCGACCCGCCTGAACCTCGCGGCGGATGAGGCCATAGACGCGATCCATGTCCGGCCGGCTCCGCGAGACGAGCGTCGTCACGACGGGAGTGCGCCCCGGCGGCATCTCGTCGAGCAGAGAGACGTCCAGGTCCCCGTACAGCGTCATGGAGAGCGTGCGCGGGATCGGGGTCGCCGTCATGATGAGGAGGTCGGGGTCGTACTCATCAGCCTTGTCCCGCAGCCGGACCCGCTGGTACACCCCGAACCGGTGCTGCTCGTCGACCACGGCGATTCCCAACCGGTGGAACGTCAGGCCCTCTTGGATGAGGGCATGGGTCCCCACGACGAGATCGACCGATCCGTCGGCGATCCAGCCCGCAACGGTCGCCCGGGGGGTGCCCTCGGGAGCGAAGTTGACGGTTGCGTTGTTGGAGGTGAGCAGCGCCATTCGCACCACGGGCCCGGTGGCGCCCTCGGTCCCGAACAGGCTGTCCTGGCCTTCGGCTGCCGCCGGATCGACCAGCGGCGGCGCCAGCCCGGCGTCGGCGACAAGGTCGGTCATCGCCAGGTAGTGCTGTTCGGCGAGCACCTCCGTCGGCGCCATGACGGCCCCCTGGTACCCACCTTGGACACCGGTGAGCAATGCGGAGAACGCCACGACGGTCTTCCCCGATCCGACCTCGCCCTGGAGGAGACGGTGCATCGGATGGGGAGCAGCGAGGTCGGTCTGGATCTCGTCGATCGCCCGGCGCTGCGCAGCGGTCAGTCGATACGGAAGGGCGGCGAGGAACGTATCCACCAGGTCGCCCGAGCGGTCGTGCGCCACTCCCGTCGCCTCGTCGATCTGTCGGTGCTTCCGGCGCGCGAGCGCCACCTCGAGGCGGAACAGCTCGTCGAACACGAGGCGCTTCCGGGCCGGCGGAACGTCCGAGACCTCTGCGGGAAAGTGGATCGCCGCAAAGGCATCGTCGCGCGGGATGAGATCGAGACGCTGCCGCAGTGCCTCCGGCAGGACGTCGGGGATGGGTCGGGAACGGCGCAGCGCATTGTCGATCGAGACGCGGAGCTGACGCGAGCTCAAACCGCCGGCGCTCGGGTGGATCGGGACGACGCGGCCGGTCACCAGCGATTCCCCGTCCCCGTCGAGCCGGTCCACGTCGGGACTCTTCATCTGGAGCTTCCCCCGGAATCGCTCCGCCTTTCCCGACAGTGCGACCTCCTCACCTTCGGCGATCTTCAGGTAGGGGTTGAACCAGACGGCGGTGAGCACGTTCGTGCCGTCGCTGACGATCGCGTCGATCATGGTCCGGTTTCGCGAGATGCGGCGCCTGCGAACTCTCATCACCGTGCCGCCAACGGTGACTTCCTCACCGAGTGGGACGGAGGACAGGTCGAAGAGCTGGGAGCGGTCCAAGTAGCGGCGCGGGGTGTGGAGCAGCAGGTCGGCGATGCTACCGATGCCCGCCTCAGACAGCTTCTTCAACGTCCGGGGCCCGATGCCCTTGACGGCATCGACAGGCAGCGAGGCGAGATACGACAGCGGTCGACCCATGGTTGTGGAGCGTACCGCCGCGAGGAGGCGAGGCAGTCTCTCCGCCGGCGACCGACCGTGCGGACGGTCTGAGCGGGTGGCGCTGCTACACTCCCCGCCCGTCGCCGAACTGACGTTCCCGCGACGTCGCACGCCCGCTCGGGTGGGCACCTGAGCAGGCGAGACCGCTCTAGCTGAGCGGCCGCAGAGGAGGTCTCCCTTTCCATGTCATATCGTTGTGAGGTCTGCGGCAAGGAGCCGTGGGTGGGCAAGCAGGTCAGCTTCTCCCACAAGCGGTCGAGCCGTCGCTGGCTGCCCAACATCCAGAAGGTGCGGGTCCGCCATGGCAGCAACTCCAGGCGGATGCGCGTGTGCACGTCGTGCATCAAGGCCGGCAAGATCGAGAAGGTCTGACGATCGTGCAGGGCGTCGTGAAGGTGTACGACCCCGTCACCGGTGTCGGCGTGATCGTCCGCGACGACGATCGCAGCGAGGTGATGCTGCGCCCCGGGTCACTTGCCGGATCGCTCTTTCGCACCCTCCGCCAAGGGCAGCGGGTGATCTTCGACATCGAGGAGACGGACGGCCAGCGGTTCGCCCACCGCCTCCGTTTCGGTTCCGACGGCTACTGATCACCCGCCCGTAGCCTTTCGCCCCTATTCGGTTTGGATGCGGCCGGTATGCTTGCGTCACCAACCCCCACTCACCTGGAGGCGTACGGAATGGTCGAGGCCTACGTGTTGATCCAGACCGAGGTCGGCAAGGCGGCGACGGTCGCCAACGAGATCGCCCAAATTCAGGGAGTGACGTCCGCCGAGGCCGTGACCGGCCCGTACGATGCGGTCGTTCACGCCCAGGCGGAGGACGTCGACTCGTTGGGGAAGCTGGTCGTGGCGCGCATCCAAGCTGTCGACGGGATCACTCGGACGCTCACATGCCCTGTGGTGAAGCTCTAGCGGCTCACCCGCGGAGCGCCAGCTCCACGAGCTCGTTGCACAGCTCCGGATAGCTCATCCCCGAAGCCATCCACATCTTCGGGAACCCCGAGATGGGCGTGAACCCCGGCATGGTGTTCACCTCGTTGAGGAGGAACCTTCCCGTGTCGCGGGCCAAGAAGAAGTCGATGCGGGCCAATCCGCGGCATTCGATGGCGAGGAAGGTCCGCCTCGCCAGTTCCCGGACCTCGGCCGTCTGTTCCGCCGTGAGGTCGGCGGGCGCCTCGAAACGACTCGTTGCGTCGTGGTACTTGGCGTCGTAGTCGTACCAGCCTTCGGCGACCACGACCTCACCCGGCACGGAGACCCGGGGCCCGTCGAGCACGGCGACTTCGATCTCCCTGGCGACGACCTCCTCCTCGACGATGACCTTGCTGCCGTAGTCGAGGGCACTGAGGATGCCGTCCTTCAACTCGAGCTCGGTGGTGCACCGCGTGATCCCGACCGATGATCCGAGCTCGGCAGGCTTGACGAAGACCGGGAGCCCGAGATCGGCGATGACGTCATCGGCGACACGGCTGGGGTCGAGGAAGTCGGTTTGGCGCACGATGCGCCAGTCGCACGTCGGGATTCCCGCCTGCACCGCCAGGCGCTTGGTGAGGTCCTTCTCCATGGCGACCGCGGACGACGTGACATCGCAGCCCACGTAGGGGATCCCGGCGATCTCGAAGACCCCCTGGATGGTGCCGTCCTCACCGAAGGGCCCATGAAGCACTGGGAAGACGACGTCGAACTCGAGTACGGCGTCCCCGGCGACGAGCGTGCCCTCGGGCAGCCGGAGGTGGACTCCCGTGCCGGCGGCGACGAGCGGATCCGTCGAGGGGTCAGCGAGCCACCATGCTCCCGACCGGTCGATGCCCACAGGCACGACGTCGTTGCCGGCCTGGCGCAGCGCTGCGGCCACGGCGACGGCGGATACACACGAGACGTCGTGCTCGGCCGATCGGCCTCCGAACAGGACGAGGACACTCGCCATCAGTCGAGGTTACCGCGCCACGGGATCAGGCTCGTGACATTCCATGACAAAGGGTATCGAGCCGCCGCAAGCGCCGGTTCAATCGCCGGTGGCGGCGGCGATGGCGTGGAACCCGCCGTCGACGTGGATGACCTCCCCCGAGGTCATCGGCGCCCAGTCCGAGAGAAGCACCGCGACCATCTGGGCCACCGGCGCGGGATCGGAGGTGTCCCAACCGAGCGGCGCCCGGTTCCTCCACACGTCGTCGAATTGGGAGAACCCAGGTATCCCTTTGGCGGCGACCGTCGACAGCGGCCCCGCGGAGACCGCATTGACCCGGATCCCGTCCTCGCCCAGATCGCGGGCGAGGTAGCGGGTCACGGCCTGCAGCGCGGCCTTGGCGACCCCCATCCAGTCGTAGGCCGGCCAGGCCTGGCTGTTGTCGAAGTCGAGGGTCACGAGCGCCCCTCCCCCAGCCTGCTTCATGAGGGGGCGTAGCGCCACCGCAAGGGTCTTGTACGAGAACGCCGACGTGAGGAACGCCGTGCCCGCGCTCTCCGGAGGGGTGTTGAGGAAGTTGCCGCCAAGGGCGTCCTCGGGGGCGAAGGCGATGGCGTGGAGTGCGCCGTCGACGGCGCCCCACCGCGAGGTCAGCTCGGCTTGGAGGGCCGCAACGTGGGATGCGTCGTTGATGTCGAGCTCGAGGACGTCGGGCGGATCCGGCAACCGCTGGGCGGATCGCTCGGTGAGGCGGAGTCCCCGGCCGAATCCGGTGAGCACGAGCTCGGCACCTTGCTCCTGGGCGATCCGTGCCGTGTGCCAGGCGATCGACCCATCAGTGAGGACACCGGTGATGACGAGACGCTTCCCATCGAGCAGCACGCACACTCCCTCCGCGAAGTTGGCAACGATGTTAGGTCGGAAGCCGGCCCGCTCTCGGCCGGCGTGCTTGGCAGAGGGCATGCGTCGCGAGGCGGCTCATACGTTGGCCCAAGCACGTAGACCGAGGCCCATCACGAACAGAAGCAGCAGCCCGTACGACAACGCCGGGCGGCGGGCCATCGCGGCCCGGTAGACATAGGCGAGGCTGAGCGTGATGGCGATCACGACGCCGTAGAAGACGTGAAAACCGTCGCCGGGGCGCAAGCCCTGCCCCCACAACCACAGACCGGCGCCGACCTGGACGAGCATGGCTCCGATGGCGACGGCGGTGGCGATCCGGAATCGGCGATCGGGCTCACGCTTGATGAGCGCCAGAGCGATCCCCCACAGTCCGACGAGGCCCGTGCTGACGACGGCGACATAGAACCAGTCCTGGTGAAAACCGAGCATCCGGTCGAGGTTAGATGGCAGTCGAGTCCCGCCAAGCGAAACACCTGCGGGGCGGGGGAAGCCGCCGCAGGTGTTTCTGTGGGTCCGGCCCGGGGGTCGTGGGCCGTGGGGAGTCAGCCGGCGAGGCCATCCGGAAGCTCGAGGGGGGACAGACGCAGCCGGAGGCCGGTCTGATCCGGTGAGGGGGTCGAGCCCCCGGATGACTCGCCGCCACGCCGGAGCCGGTTGACATCGACTGTCGCGGCCCGCCGGTGGCTTCGAGAGGGGGGTGAGAGCGCAACGCTCTCACGCAACCGCGTGCCGAACGTTCCGATCACGATGGGGATGATCACGAGCAGCGCAACGGTGTGAGCCGGGGGGATCAGACTCGCCACCGGAATGCCGCTCGACACGAGCATCGCCACGAATGCCGGTGCAGCCACCACGCTCCACCAGACGTTTCGTCCTGCCACCATCCCTACCTCTCTCTGTCGGACGCTCCGCTTCCACCAAAGTGAGCGTCTCTCCTGTAGCTATGACACACGACCTGTGGATTTATTACAAGGATTTTCGACTTTTTTCGCGTCCCGGCTCGGGTTCGTCGAAACCGAGTCCGGACGCGTGCACCGCCCGCTGAGGGGGAGGAATTCAGCGGGCGGTGCGCAGGGACACGGAGAGCGCCGGGGGAACAGCGCTCAGCACCGTGCGTCAGAAAGTCACAACGTGATCCAGAGAACGGTCACCACTCATGGCCTCTCGTCCGTGATACGAGTACGCCGAACCGGCGGCCGCCACGCCACGAGCCGGAGCCCAGGCGTTGACGGTCGGCAGCGGGCGATACGGCAACGTTCCGTCGCCAACGGGGCGCACCGGAGCACCGACCTCGGTGTCCGCGGTGTGGCGTCCGCGACGGCTGAAGGCTGAGACGATCCCAGTGATCACGGCTATCGCGATGACAGCCACGATCGATTCGACTGGCGGCGGAACGAAGCCAGGAACCGTATTGGCAGCAACGTACAAGACACCGACCAGCACGCCGGCGGTCACGGCCAGATTCCAGAGCATCCTTCTCTCCCAGAGATGCATCACGCGTCCTTCCCTTTCAGACGGCTGGTGGCGCCGGCTGCGTGCCAACGCCAGCCACCCGTCGTCGAGACCCCTACCAACAACCTCGACGAGAAAGACCTTCGGTGTCCACGTCCCTTACCAGCGTGGCGACCTCGTCCCTCTCCCCTGAGTACGCGGGTCCTACCTAGGACGGGATATTCGCGCGTCGCAACGACCTTTGCATCCTCACTTTTGAGGAAACAGCGACAAAAGGTCCTTGGAGTGGGAAATCTGGGTCGATCGACCCATACTGCAGTGGTGATCTCTGTCGTTCCCCATGACGTGGCTCATCGCGGTGAGGCCGTGGCCCGGCTGGACGGTAAGACCTACTTCATCGCCGGTGCGCTCCCGGGTGAGCGGGTCAGCGGCGAGGTCGTGACCGACAAGGGCAACTGGGCTCGTTTGGAGCTGAAGCGTGTCGAAGATCCGTCGCCCGATCGCATCACGCCGCGCTGCAGACACTTCGACGAGTGCGGCGGATGCCAGTGGCAATTCGCCGAGCGCCGCCTCCAGGCGGACTGGAAAGGCACCATCGTTGCGGGCCAGCTCGCCCACCTCGGAGGCCTCGAGGATGCGCAGGTACGCCCCACCGTGATGCCCGGCCCCGCTTTCGGATACCGCAACCGGATGGATTTTCGGGTGGCGAAGGGCCGGCCGGCGCTGTCGCAGGCCCGCTCCAACAACCTCGTCGCGTTGGACGAGTGCCCGCTCCTCCATCCGACACTTCACGACCTGTTCAACCGGTTGGGACCCCTGGACGGTGTCCGGCGCATCACGCTCCGGCTCGGCGTGCGCACCGGAGACGTGCTGGTCGCCATCGCGGGTGATGTCCCCGCCGCTGCTCCCGATTGGGGCGTGAGCGTCGTCCGAGCCTCGGGGCGGCGTACCGTCCCCATCACCGGTGACCCGTGGCTGTACGAGGTGGCCGCTGGCGTCAGGTTCCGAATCTCGCCGCTGGCCTTCTTCCAGAACAACACCGACGGAGCCGACGCCCTGGTGGAACTCGTGGCCGAGGCGACGGACCTCCGCGACGACGACGTGCTGCTCGATGGCTTCGCCGGCGGTGGTCTCTTCGCAGCAACCATCGGACGATCCGCAGGCCGGGTCATCGCCGTCGAAGGCGACCGCGCCGCAGTCGACGACCTGCGGACCAACCTCCGCGGCGTCGATGCCACCATCCTTCCCGGCGACTTCCTCTCGGCACCGGATCGGGCCGACGAACCCTGGACGGTGGCCGTTGTCGACCCGCCCCGCACCGGTATCAGCGCTTCCGGGGTGGAGGCGGTGACGGCCGCCCACCCGCGCCGCATCGTCTACGTGTCGTGCGATCCTGCAAGCCTGGCCCGCGACGCAAAGCTGCTCGGCGTCGCCGGGTACCGGCTCGAGTGGGCGGCTCCGGTCGACCTCTTCCCGCAGACCTATCACGTGGAGACGGTTGCGCTCTTCACGCCGGGAACAGGCACCGACTGACAGCACGGTGCGGGGTTCAGTCCAGCGCCTCGGCCAGGTCTGAGATCAGGTCGGCTTCGGCTTCGAGCCCAATCGAGAGGCGGATGAGGCCTTCGGGTGCCGAGTCGTCGACGGATCGGCGCCACTCGACGAGCGATTCCACACCACCCAACGAGGTCGCTTTGCGAAACAGACGTAACCGGTCGACGGTGGCCTCGGCAGCGCCTGCCGACTCGACCTCGAAAGAGAGCACGCCTCCGAACCCCGACATCTGGCGCCGGGCGACGTCGTGGCCCGAATGCGACGGCAACGACGGGTGCCAGACGGTCGGGACCCGACCCGTCAGCCATGCCGCGATCGCGGCGGCGGTCGCCGACTGGCGGGCCACCCTGAGCGGCAACGTCCGGACCCCACGCAGCGCAAGCCAGACGTCGAACGCGCCTGGAACCGCGCCGTCCTCCATGCGCCGATGGCGGAGTCGGTCGGCCTCCTCCCCTGTCGGTGCGACGACCACGCCACCCATCGCATCGGAGTGACCCGAGATGAACTTCGTTGCGGAGTGGACCACGAGGGCGGCTCCGAGCCGCAGCGGTTGCTGGAGAACCGGTGTGGCGAAGGTCGAGTCGACGACCAGCACGGCACCAGAGGCGACCGCAGCAGCGGCCGTCGCGGCGATATCCGTGATCTCACACTTCGGGTTGGAAGGCGTTTCGATCCACCACACGTCGCCGGCTCTCAGTTGGTGGGGACGCACGACTTCGCTGACTCCGGCCTCGGCCTCGGTGGCCACGAGCTTCCGGGTGCCGTGGTAGACGTCCGCCGGGAGGGCGATCCGCACCGGTCGGAGGAGCCGCAGCACTGCGAGCGTCGCCGCCATCCCCGAGGGATAGGCCACGGCATGGCCGCCCTCGAGTGCCCCGAGCACGGCCTCGAGTCGATCGGTGGTCGGGTGCTCGCTCCTCCGGTAGACGAGCGCATCTTGATAGGTGCGGTCGTACGTGGTGGCGACGTGGACCGGCGGTGCGATACCGGGCACGTCCTCGACATCGGTGTCGGCATGGATCGCAATCGTCGCCGGATCGGTGGCCGGGCGCTTCCCGGGGTCAGGTGGCGACGCCCTCCCGCTCCCCGGGGTCATTCCCTGAAGTACGGGAGGATGTAGCGACCGTAGGCGTCGATGGTCGCCTCTTTCTCGTCGTGCATGAGGTAGATGCTGAAGTGGGTGACACCGAGATCGTGGAGCTCGACGAGGCGATCGATGTGGTGCTGAATCGGACCGAGGATGCAGAAGCGGTCGACGATCTCGTCGGGAACGAAGTCGGTAGTCGGGTTGCCCGCCTTGCCGTGGTGGGAGTAGTCGTACTCCTTGCGGGCTTCGATGTAGTCCGACAGGGCCCGGGGCACCTTGGACTCGTCGGTTCCGTAGCGCTCTACGAGGTCGGCGACGTGGTTGCCGACCATGCCGCCGAACCAGCGGAGCTGGTCGCGTTGGTGCGCGAGGTTGTCACCAACAAATGCGGGCGCTACCACCGCGACGGTGATCTCCTTGGGATCACGCCCCGCCTCCCGGGCCGCCTCATGGACGGTGGAGAGAGTCCACTTGAGGATCTGCGGGTCGGCGAGCTGGAGGACGAAGCCGTCCGCTACCCGACCGGTCAGCGCAAGCGCCTTCGGGCCATAGGCCGCCATCCACACGGGCAGCTTCCAGCCGTCGCGAATCCACGGGAACCGGACCGGTGTTCCGTCATAGTCCACCTCCTCGCCGGCGACGAGGCGGCGGATGACGTCGATGGCCCTTTCCGTCTCGGCCAGCCGGATCGGCTTCTTGCCGATGACGCGCAGTGCCGAGTCGCCGCGACCCATCCCGCACACGGTGCGGGGTCCGAAGTGCTGGTTGAGCGTTGCGAACATCGAGGCGAGGACCGTCCAATCTCGTGTGCCCGGGTTGGAGACCATGGGGCCGACGATCATGTTCTCCGTCGCCTCCAGCATCAGGCTGAAGATGACGAACGGTTCCTGCCACAGCACGTGGGAGTCGAAGGTCCAGCCATAGCCGAACCCGTTCGCTTCCGCTCGCTTGGTCAGCTCGATGACCCGGGAGACCGGTGGATTGCTCTGGAGTACGACGCCGAAGTCCATGGGAGAAACCTAATCCTCGCGCTCGGTTCGTGAGGCGTCACGCCGTTGGTGCGGCTTTCCGGCAAGTCTCAGCCGTGCTGGGGGAAACCCAGGTCGACGCCACGATGGATCGGGTCGGGCCACCTGCTGATCACGACCTTCTGCCGGGTGTAGAAGTGCACACCCTCCGGTCCGTAGATGGCGTGGCTCCCGAAGATCGAGTCCTTCCATCCCCCGAAGCTGTAGAACGACAGCGGCACGGGAATGGGGATGTTGACGCCGACCATCCCGACCTGGATCTCGTTCTGGAACTTGCGGGCCGCCCCGCCGTCGTTGGTGAACACCGCAGTCCCATTGCCGTATTGGTTGTCGTTGATCAGCTTGATGGCGTCCTCGTAGTGTTCGGTGCGCACCACGGAGAGCACGGGGCCGAAGATCTCGTCGCGATACACCGACATGCCGGAGGTGACGTTGTCGAGCAGCGTCGGGCCGACGAAGAACCCACCCTCGTGGCCGGCCACGGTTAAACCGCGCCCGTCGGCGACGATCGTGGCTCCCTCCTTCTCGCCGGCGTCCACGTAGCTGAGCACCCGCTCCTGGTGGGCTTTGGTGACGAGGGGCCCCATCTCGGCGCCCTCCTCGTCACCGGGGGCGACCTTGAGCTTGGCGATCCGGTCCTGGACTTTGGGGAGCAGGCGGTCGGCTGCGTCACCGACCGTGACCACGACGGAGATCGCCATGCACCGCTCCCCCGCCGACCCGTAGCCGGCGGAGACGGCGGCGTCGGCGGCGAGCTCCATGTCGGCGTCGGGCAGGACGATCATGTGGTTCTTGGCCCCGCCGAGCGCCTGGACGCGTTTGCCGTGCTTGGTCCCCTGGTCGTAGATGTAGTGGGCGATCGGTGTCGAGCCGACGAACGAGATGGCGGCGACGTCCCGATGCTCGAGCAGCGCGTCGACGGCGACCTTGTCGCCGTGGACCACGTTGAAGACCCCCGCAGGCAGCCCGGCCTCGGCGAGCATCTCGGCGGCGAGCTGCGACGCCGAAGGGTCCTTCTCCGACGGCTTGAGGACGAAGGTGTTGCCGCAGGCGATGGCGAGGGGGTACATCCACATCGGCACCATCGCGGGGAAGTTGAAGGGCGTGATGCCGGCCACCACACCGAGCGGCTGGCGCATCGTGTAGGTGTCGACCCCGCGGGACACCTGCTCCGAGTAGTCACCCTTCATCAGGTGGGCGATGTTGCAGGCGAACTCGACGACCTCGAGCCCCCGCTGGACCTCGCCGGCGGCGTCGTCGAGGGTCTTGCCGTGCTCGGCGGTGAGCAGCCTGGCGAAGTCGAGCTTGTGGGTCGCCACCAGTTCTCGGAAGGCGAACATGATGTTCTGCCGGGTGGTCAGCGGCACGTCCCGCCAGGTCTCGAATGCGTGCTTTGCGGTACGTACGGCGAGATCGACGTCGTCCCGGCTCGCAAACGCCACCTCGGCGCTCTGCTCCCCCGTCGCCGGGTTGTAAACGGGCCCGGTCCGCTCCGGGGTCGTGGTCGTGTTCTCTCCGTTGATCCAGTGCGTGATGAGCTTCATCGTCGTCTCCGTCCGCCAGGAATCTTCGGCTCAAGTATGTCACGCCCACGAGGAGCGGTGTCTGCAAAGACGAACCTCGAGACGGCTCGCTTCGCTCGCCTGTCCCCCCTCGCTTCGCTCGCTCTCTGCCATCCACATTGATGGGGAATCAGTCACACGGCGATGCGAAGCGAGCAAGGGGAGCACGAGGGGAAACGCTCCGCGTTCCCCCTCGTCACGGATCGCAGCGACATGCGCGCTGCGATCCGAGCGGTCAGCCGGCCGGAAGGCCGTCGTCTGACACCCGGCCGAAGCCTGCTTCGGCCGAAACTCAGATCAGCATCTGGCTCGTGCCCCGCTTGAGGTACTGGCCGTCGCCCTTCTTGCCGACGTACTCGTCGTTGTCGACGACCACCTTGCCGCGGGACATGACGACCTCGGGTTTGCCGGAGATCTCCATGCCGTCGTAGGCCGTGTAGTCGACGTTCATGTGGATCGTGTCCGCCGAGTAGGTGAAGGACGTGTTCGGGTCGTACACGACGATGTCGGCGTCGCTGCCGACGGCGATGGTGCCCTTCTTCGGGTACATGCCGAACATCTTGGCCGGGTTGGTGCAGCACAGCTCGACCCACCGGTTCAGCCCGATGCGCCCCTCGACGACTCCCGCCTGGTACATCACGTTGAGCCGCTCCTCGACCCCCGGGAGGCCGTTGGGGATCAGCGTGAAGTTGCCCTCGCCGAGCCGCTTCTGGCGGCCGAGCTGGCGGGGACCACTCACGTCGTCGTCGTAGAAGAACCCGGCGTGGTCGGTGGACACGATCTGAAGGTCGCCTCGCGCCAGAGCGTTCCACAGGTACTCCTGGTGGCCCTCCGACCGGGGGCGGATCGGCGTCGAGCAGACGTACTTGGCGCCCTCGAAACCCGGCGCCGACACGTGATCCTCCCAGTCGAGGATCATGTAATGGGGGCAGGTCTCGCCGAACACGTTGGCGCCCCGATCCCGCGCCCGGGTCAGCTCGGCGACGCCCTCCTTGGCGGACATGTGGACGACGTAGAGGGGACAGCCGGCGAGCTCGGCGAGGACGATGGCGCGGTGCACCGCCTCCGACTCGGTGGTCGGCGGGCGGGTAGTGGTGTGGTATTTGGGGTCGGTCTGGCCCTTCTGCACCGCCTGCTCGCGCAGCACGTCGATGGCGATGCCGTTCTCGGCGTGCATCATGATCGTGGTGCCGCTCTCGGCCGCCTGCTGCATCGCCCGGAAGATCTCGCCGTCGTCCGAGTACAACACTCCCGGGTAGGCCATGAACAGCTTGAAGCTCGTCACGCCCTCGTCGATGATCGTGTCCATCTCCTTCAGCGACTCGTCGTTGATGTCGCCGACGATCATGTGGAAGCCGTAGTCGATGGCGCAGTTGCCTTCGGCCTTCTGCATCCAGTTGGTGAAGCCGTCCATCACCCGCTCGCCCTTCACCTGGACGGCGAAGTCGACGATCGCCGTGGTGCCGCCGTGAGCCGCGGCCCGGGTGCCGGTCTCGAAGTCGTCGGAGACGTAGGTGCCGCCGAAGGGCAGGTCGAAGTGGGTGTGCACGTCGATGGCGCCGGGGATGACGTACTTGCCCGTTGCGTCGATCACGTTGTCGACGCCGCCTTCCCACCCGTGATCGCCCGAGGCGATCCCGGCGATCTTCTCCCCGTCAATGAGCACGTCGGCCTGCATCGTCTCGGTGGCTGTGACGACCGTTCCGCCCTTGATCAGTGTCCTCGCCATGCCCGGTTCCTCCCTGGGGGTGGTTGATCGTTCAGGTCATCCGATACTACCGAGCAACCTTCTCCGCTACCCGAGGCCGGATGACCCCTGCCGCGGCCGGGTCGACCAGCCCGAGCCGGCCCGACCTCAGCGGACGGTGAGGACGGTCGCCGGCAGCAGTTCGACGAACTCCCCCGATGGCTCGTCGACGAGAAGGCAGTGCATCGCTAGGAAACCCGCATCGAGCGGCGCAGTGACGACGTGGACCGTCTCACCCGAGCTGACGAATGCTCCGACCCCTTCGTCGGTGAGTACGTACTCCGGATACGGTCCGGCTGGAGGGATGGCGAGCAGCTCTTCCGTCGTTGCGTGGTGCTTCAACGGTGCGAAACCCATCCACGCAGCCGCATCGCTACGGTTCCTCAACACGAGGCGAACCTGCTGGCCTGACGTTGGGGCCGGACCCGAAGCGACGCAGGCGTCGGACCCGTATGTCACGGTGATCGTCGTGTCGTAGTCCCCCGCACCCAGATGCATCAGCACCTGCCCGACGGGAACCACGGGCACGTCGATCGCCTGGGCGGCGAGCTGCTCCTCGAGTCCTCGCAGGGCGTCGGCAACGTCGTCGAGATACCCACCCGTGGTCGCCAGCTCGATCCCATCTTCGGCGAGCCCCAAACGGCGGTGGCCGGAGGCGAGCTGCCCCGCCACGAAGTCGCCGATCACCTGCTCCACGGCCACGTCGAGCCGCTTCACCACCGACGTGAGCATGAACGGACGCTGCGCCGCCTCGGCGTCGAGGTACTGATCGGAATCCACGCCGATCACCCACAGGTGACGTCCGGATGCAGCCGATCTGGCCTGAGCCGCTTGCACGACCCCCCACCCCGTTGCCCCTGCGGCATGGAACACGACGTCGGCGCCGCGGTCGTAGAGCAGCTCGCCGGCCACCTTGCCCAGATCGGGGCGATTGAAGCCGTCCCAACCCAGAGAGAGGGAGACCGCGAGCACCTCGATGTCCGGGTCGACGTAGCGGACGCCGGCCTCGAACCCGGCACGGAACGACTCGATGAGTGGCCACGACGCGCCTCCGACAAACCCCACGACGTCTGACTGGGAGCTGAGTGCAGCGGCGGCGCCGGCGAGGAACCCACCCTCGGCGGATGCAAAGTCGAGGGAGGTGACGTTGGGAAGGTCCACCGACGCATCGATGATTGCGAATGAGATTCCGGGGAACTCCCGAGCGACGGTGTCGATGGCGTCTACGTACATCGAGCCGCCGCCGATGATCAGGTCATACCCGGCTGCGGCGAGGGCACGCACCTCGCCCTCCGGGTCTGTGTGCGGGACTACCTCGTCTCCGCGGAATGCGACGTCCTTCCCCACCCGGTCCCACCCTTGTGCATAGAGATCGTTGTAGGAGCTTCCACGGCCCCAGTAGACGAGGGCGATTCGGGGTCCGGCGGGCCGGGTGAGTACGAAGGCTGCGATTGCCGCAGCCACGACGGCGATCGCCAGCGCCGCCAGGGCCACCAGCCGCGTGCGGGCTCTGCGCTGCAATCGGCGTTCGGCCTCGTCTCGTGCCTGTTCGGCCTCTGCGACCGTGTTGGCCCGCATGCGTGCCTCGGTCAGATACCGCGCCTCGTCGGCCGTCAGGCGCATGGCGCTGGCGGCTGCCCACTGCTCGTACGTCTCGAGCTGAGCCCCGGCCGGCAGGTAGTCGGGGTCGCTCCCCGCCTCCACCCACTCGGCCACCGCCGCGGCGAGCGCCCGGTGGCGGCGCAGATCGGTGCGGCCCTCTTCGATCCACGTCCCCAGCAGCTCCCACTGCTCCAGCAGGGCATCGTGGGCCAGCTCCACCGTGGGGCGCCCGGTTGCAGGATCCCGGTCGAAGGTGAGCAGGCGGTGGCTCCCGAATCGCTCCAGCACCGCCCGCATCGCAACCGCATCGACATCGAGCGACGCCAGCTCGGCGGCGGGCAGCCTTCGTCGTGTTGGGGTGGCGTGCTCCCGAAGCGTGACCAGCCGGAAGGCGAGCTGGCGGGCGGCGGCGAGCTGCTCCGGGTCGAGACGGCGCACCGTCTCGTCGGCCCTGCCCACCACGGCGCCGCGCACCCCACCCAGGGCGTGGTAGGCCTCGGCCGTCAGCGTGGTGCCCTCGCGGCGCTCGGCCAGCTCGGTCAGGGCGAACTGGAACGAGGGCAGTCCGCCGGGCTGGCCGGCCACGTCGGCCACGATCTCGGCGAGCAGCGCCGGCTCGATGGTGAGCCCGGCGGCCGCCGCCGGCGCCGTGGCGGCCAGCTCCAGACCGGCGGCCGTCATCGGCATGACGTGCTCGACGCGGGTGGTGAACAGCTCGCCGAACTTCGGATCGAGCAGCGGCCGGTCGTAATAGTCGGCCCTCATCACCGCCACGATGCGACCGGGACCGCCGGGCGTCGTGGCGAGATCATGCAGCACGGCGAGGAAGCGGCGGCGCTCCTCGTTACCCGCAAGGGTGTAGAGCTCCTCGAACTGGTCGACGATCAGCACCAGCTCGGCGCCCTCGGGGAGTTCGCCGAGGGCACTGTGCCACAACCCCACGTCGTGCAGCGCGCCGTTGACGAGCCCCTCCTCAGCGAGGGCGGAGGTGAGCGCTGCGGAGGGAACCGCACCCGGCACCATCACGATCGGCATGGGGCCCGTCGCCGGAGAGGCCCGCAGCGCCGGCACCAGCCCGGCACGGACGACGCTCGACTTCCCCGATCCGCTCGGCCCCACGATCGTGACGAAACGCGTCTCCCGGAGAGCACAGACCAGGCGGTCGATCAACTCGTCGCGGCCGAAGAAATCGCCGGCCTCGGCCTCGGTGAAGGGACGAAGGCCCTTGTAAGGGTTGCGGACTGCGACGGGAGCCTCACTCGAAGGGTGAAGGATGGGATCCTGGAGGAGGATCAACTCCTCGAGCCGGCGGAGCTCGACACCGGGTTCGATCCCGAGCTGCTCGGCGAGGCGTAGGCGTACGTCTTGGAAGGTCCGCAGCGCATCGCTCTGCCGGCCCGCAGCCGCAAGCGCCCGCATGTAGAGACCGCGGGTACGTTCCCGCAGCGGGTGACCCTCGACCCGTTTGCGCAGCCCGGCTACAGCGGCACCGGGATCGCTCGTCGCGAGGCGCGCCTCGTCTCGAGCGTCCTCGGCTTCGAGCCGAAGCTCCTCGAGCCGTCGGATCTCCGGCTGGACGAAGTCGTCGTAGGAGACGTCGGCGAAGGCAGGCCCGCGCCACAGTTCCAGTGCCTCCTCCAGCAACGCCAGGGCGGCGGCAGGATCCTCTGTCATCAGGGGCCGTGCGTCGTCGACGAACCGTTTGAAGCGCACCGCGTCGACGGTCTCGGGATCGACCTCGAGGATGTACCCAGGCGGACGAGTGACGATCGGCCCGGCGCCGTTGCCGCCGAACGCCTTGCGCAGCTCAGAGATGTAGAGCTGCACCGAGTGTTGAGCGGTGCGTGGCGCCCGCTCCCCCCACACGTCGTCGATCAACCGGTCGACGGGAACGACCTGGCCGGGGCTGAGGAGGAGGGCGGCGAGAATCGCCCGCTGTTTCGGCCCACCAAGCTCTATCTCCCGGCCGCCGATCTCGGCCTCGAGCGGCCCGAGAACACGAAACTCCATGCCCTCCCCTTGGCTCCCTCATCGTCCGGCCGGGACGCCCGGCGAGCAAGAGGCCGAAGGTCGGATTCCGCAAAGGGACCCGCCGCGGTGACGACGGGTCCCTCCGGGTTCTCCGGGCCGGTGGGCCTCACTTGACGGTCGCCTCATTTGCCGGTCGGCTCATTCGACAGCATCGGCGATCCCCTGGAGCCTCGCGGCATCGGTGCGCTGCCCCCGGGTGAGCCCGTCGAGGCCGACCTCAGGAGCTCCGTACCACTCGGCGAGACTGGTCAGCCGCAGCGCATCCGCACGATGGCCCTGCGTCAGGCCGTCAGGCCCGATGGCATTGGCGGCGTACCAGTCGGCGAGACCGGTCAGCCGCTGCACGTCGGCTCGCTGGCCCTGTGTCAGACCATCCACACCGGGCGCCCCGGCCGCATACCAGTCGGCGAGACCGCTGAGGCGCTGCACATCGGCCCGCTGGCCCCGTGTCAGACCATCCACACCGGGCGCCCCGGCCGCATACCAATCCGTCAGGGCGGTCCACCGAAGCGCATCGGCCCGCTGCACCACCGTCAGCCCGTCGGCGCCTACTGCTGGAGCGACGTCGCCGCTTCCGATCGCACCGATGCCGAGGACGGTCGCCATAGCCACGCTCAACGCCAGGATTCCGATGGTGGCCAGCCGGGCGGTCGGGATCCGCCTTGCCGGAACGGAACGGGTCCCAGGCTGCGAGGCCACCGGTCGAGTCAGCGTCCTCATGGTGTCCTCCTCTCCTGTGGAGGCGGCGGCCCTTCCGCCGCACTCGACCCCAGGGTGAATGGAGGGCCTCCAGACTCGCTTCGTCGACGCTTCAGAAGGGCTCTATCGGCATATGACTATGGATGTCGGCGGGCGATGCGATGTTGCTCCGAGGACGGTCCCACCAGACTCGCCGCCGGCTCGCTGGGAGCGGCCCCACTGCAGAGCACCGAGCGCCGGGCGAGGCTCACCCTCGCCAGGCGCTCTGCTGCATTCGTGCGCCGACGTGCCCTCGGCTCAGGCCAGATTGCGAGGAGCGAACGACATCGACTTCGCGAAATCCGTGCTACCCAGTCGAACCACCCGACCGCGCCCGAACTTGAACGGCTGCCTTGGATTGATGGGCGTGCTCGCCGCATCGGCCGTCACTACGGCATTGGCCGGTGACCCCGGATAGTGGAAGTTCACGAACACGGTCCCAGGCGCCACCTGGTCGGTCACGTACGCCACCGCAGTGATCGCACCCGACGACGTGCCTTGATCGGCCGTACGCACCCGATCCGACTCGATGCCCATCAGATCGCCGCTGACGACCTCCATCCGGGCGGCGTCGTCGGGATGGATCTCCACGATGTTCGTCGGGTACCGAGAGATTGCGTGTGGCTTCCGCTTGTCATCGAAGAGGCTCTGCCACAGGTGGTTGAGCCGGCCGGTGAGCACCCAGACCTCGTCCGAGTTGGGGCCGAGCAGCGTGTTGCGCTGCTCGATGGCGTCGTAGTCGACGAACACGAAGTTGGACTTGCCGTTCGTCGTCTTGAAGCTCAGGTCGGCGTGCATTCTCACGGTGCCCACCAGGTCATTGCCCTCCACCGTGATCGGTGTCTGGATCCCGGTGGTGCCCATGCGCCGCAGCACGTCGTGCGCCCGGTCCCCGTCTGCCAGTGCCTTCTCGACCAGCTGGCTGTAGTCCTTCCGGCCCGAGGCGCGGGGGCCCGACTCCTCGAAGATCTCGTTGGTGTCGGCCCACGCGAAGCCGTCGAACCCCATTCGCTGCGCGACCTGCGACACCGCCCACCAATCCGGCCTGGCCTCTCCGGGCGGATCCATGATCTTGCCGTACAACCGGAGCCGGCGCTCGGCGTTGTTGCGGGTGAAGTCATCCTCGCCCCAGGTGGCCGCAGGGAGCACGAGATCGGCGAACTCGGTCTGATCGTTCAGGTAGATCTCGCTCTGCACGATGAACATCCCGCCCGCCGCCAGCCGCTGCTGCAGCTGGGCGACGGCTCGAGCCGGATCGGTGCTCGTGATCTGCGGATCGGTCCCCCGGGTCCAGCCGCGGAGGAGACCGCCCAAGTGGTGGGAGGCGCCACTGCCGTTGACCCAGTCGTTGCCGATCGACCAGACCATGCGGGTGTTGCCCTCGACTACCCACCGGTCGCAATCCATCTCGACCTTCTGGCCATCGAACTCGGTCGGGGACTTGTCCATCGGGTAGGACGCACCCGACGCCCCTCCGCGCTGATGCCCGCCCATGCGCGAGGTGCCCCGCCCCGGCCGGCCTCTGGCGCCGATCAGCACCGAGAGGTTGCCCAGGGCTGCGGTGTTCTCGTAGTTGTGGGACCAGTAGAGCCCCTTCTCGTAGAGGAGGGACGCCTTGGGCTGCTCGCCGTTCACGGGCATGGCGAGCAGCTCGGCGGCGCGCACCAGATCAGCGGCGTCGACGCCGGTGATGGCCGCCGCCCGATCGAGCGTCAGGTCGGGGTTGGAAGTGATCTCCTGGCGGAACTCATCCCAGGTTCGTCCCATGATGCGACGGCGCCAGCCGTCGTCGGCTTCGATCTCGGCACGGGTCTGGGTGACATGATCGGCGACGAACTCGGCGTCCTCCCATCCCTGCTCCAGGATGTAGCGAGTGATGGCACCGATCGCCCACGCATCGGTTCCCGGCTCGACCTGGAGATGGACGCCACCGTTCTTGACGGCGTACGACGACGTGAAGGTCTTGCGCGGGTCCATGTGGATGATCGTGGCGCCCCCGGGGGCGATCCACTGGGTGAACGCCACCGTCTTGGTCTCGTAGGGATCGGTGCCGATGATCATCAAAGTGTCGGCCTCGGCGTAGTCCTCGTAGCCGGCAGAGAACGAGTCGACACCGGTGTCATCGAGGCCCGGCGTGTCGGTGCCGCCCCCCGTGTTGTGGTGCGGAGCCACGTTGGGCGTCTCGAGGGCGCCGAAGGCGAACTTCGTGATCGCAAACGTGTTCTCGAAGAACTCGTACGAATAGTGCTTGACGCCCATGGCGAGCTCGCCGTACTCGTCCACCGTGTGGCGAATCATCTGGGCGATGATCTCGATGGCGCTGTCCCACGGGATCGGTTGCAACGTGCCGTTGACGCGAAGCAGTGGCTGCTGGAGCCGGTCTCGGGTCGGCCCGTCCTCGCGGAAGAGCTTGAGCGCCAGGGTTCCGCCGCGCACGCTGTGGTTGCCGCCCACGTTCACCACGTCGGCGTCCGGGTCCGGGAGGACCAACACGTTGTGGGCGCGGTCGTCAATGTCGACGACGGTGTGCATGTTGGGCGACGGCCACCTCCCCGACAGCGGACCGGTGGGGAAGTCGGTGGCGAGCGCGTTCTCCGCCGCAGTGGGACCTCCCTCTACGCCCACAGGCCAGATGTAGGCCTTGTAGCCGCAGGCCACCGGGCAGTACTCACACGCAGTCGTCACCACCCTCGCATCCGGAGGGGGCAGAGGAACTCGGCTCTTCGATGCTCCGGCAGGCATGGCTCAAAGTCCTTCCACTACGACGGCGTCGGCGAGGTTGTCGCGGAAGCCGTACGCGATCCCGATCGTGCCCACGGCGAAGATCTCGTCGCCATCGATGTCGAGCATCACCTGCGGCAGGTCTTGGGTGGCCTGCCCGATCACGACCTGGCCACGTTTGGTGAGGTCGAACGTCGTGAAATGGCAACCGCACGGGCCGAACACACCGTGATCGGGCTGGTAGGCCCCCGCCAATGGGCATCCCATGTGGGTGCACAGCGTGGTGAACGCGACGATGTCGCCGTCCTCACCGACGCCGCCTGCGGCGGGCCGATCGAGCTTGAACAGCGAGGCGGGGGTCTCCTCGGTCGGGTACTGGAAGTCGACGACAGCGTGCGGCACCAGCTCCGACACGTTCGCCACCTTCACCCGCGGGTACAGCGTGACGATCGCAGGGATGGTCTGCGGCGTGGATGCCGCGGTCGTATCCGGCGAGGCGGTCTCGGGTGGCGCACCTTCGGGGGGCGCCTCGCCCTCGTCATCCGCCAGTAACGCGACCGGGATCACCACTCCCCCTGCGGCGACGGCACCCGTCGCCACACCCCAAGCCAGGAACTCCCGCCTACTCATCGCCATTCTGCCTACCTTGCTCGCCTGGCCTACCACCATAAACAAAGACGGCGAACCCCCGCCATTCCCGCTAACGGGCGGCACAGAACGGATTTCGTTAGGCTGCCGCCCGTGGTGGTCGAACCCACATCCGACGGCAGCGTCCCGACATCCGACGGCAGCGTCGTGCTTCCCAACGCGGTCTGGTGGCTGATCGGAGCCGCAGTCGGGTTCACGTTGGTCTTCTGGGCGGGCTTCGTCGTGATGGCGCAGGTGGCCGACGATGAGTCGACATCTGCGGTTGGGACGGCAGCGAGCGAACCGGCGGCGAGCGAACCGGCCGCGGCCGGCGCGACCGGCAGCGTTGCGGTGGCCGCCACGGAGTTCGCCTTCGAGCACCCGCAATCGCAACCGGCCGGGGTCGTCGAGCTATCCCTCGTGAACGAGGGGGTGGTCTTCCACGACCTCCAGGTGCTCGGGCCTGACGGAGTGGCGGTGTCAGGCTTCCTTCTCGAGACGGAGCCGGGTGAAACGGCGTCCGGCGAGATCGAGCTGTCCGCGGGAACGTACACCCTCGTGTGCACGGTCCCGGGTCATCGCGAGGCCGGCATGGAGAGCACGCTCACCATCGACGGCTGATCCGCGCAAGCCCACCGCACGCTGCAGTGCGCCCGCTTGCGGCTAGTCGCCCGAGGCGTACTTGAAAGAGACCTTCAGCTTCGTGCGATAGGCGATGATGTCCCCGTCTTCGCTCACGTGGATGTCCAGGTCGGCCACTTCAGCGATCCGAAGATCGCGCAGGCTCTTCTTCGCTTCCCCGATCGCCACCGCCGCCGCCTTCTCCCAGGATTCAGGGCTCGTGCCGACCAGCTCAACTACCTTGTAGGTGCTCTCCATGACGCTCCTCTCCTCGCCGGCGGGATCACCGACGTATCGTCCGCGTGGACAACCCCCTCCGACTAGGGCCCCCCGGCCCGGGTAGCTTCCCCGTATGGCGCACCGAATCATGACGCGAGCGACGCAAGAACGGCACGCAGGGTGATGCGTCCGTATCGCTTCGGTTACCAGCTCGACGCGGCCACCGCAGAAGAGGTCGCGGCCAAGGCCCGCGCCGTCGAAGCCGCCGGCTTCGACGTCCTCCACACGTGGGATCACGTAAGGGGCGGAGATGAGGGGTGGTCGCCGCTCGCTCCGTTGATGGCCGCGGCGGCGGTGACCTCACAACTCCGGCTGTGCCCGTTGGTCCTCAACAACGACTTCCATCATCCAGTCCACCTAGCGCGGGAGATTGCGTCCATGGACCGGCTCACGGGTGGCCGCGACGAGCTGGGACTTGGTGCCGGGCACGCATTCCCCGAATACACTGCGATCGGCCTGCCCTTCGATCCGCCCCGGGTCCGCAAGGAGCGCCTTGCCGAGGCCGTCGAGATCTTGCACAGGCTGCTGGCCGGGGACGAAGTCACTCATCACGGCGAGCACTACCGCCTCGACGGTGTGAGCACCATGGCAGCACTCCAGAAGCGCCTATTGATTCTCGTGGGGGTCAACGGACAACGGGCGCTGACGCACGCGGCCCGACACGCCGACATCATCGGTCTGACCATGCTCGGCCGCACGCTCGAAGATGGCCATCGCCACGCCGTCGACTGGGCGCCGCGTCGTATCGACGCCGCCGTTGATCACATACGACGATCCGCGGGCGAGCGCTGGGACGAGCTGGAGCTCAACGCGCTCGTGCAGGCCGTCGTGGTCACCGATAATCCGCGCCGCGAGGCGGCTCACCTCGCCGAGCGCGTGCCGGGACTCACCATCGAGGATGCACTGGCGGCACCGTTCCTCGCCTTCGGCACCCACGAAGAGATCGCCGCGCATCTCGAGGCCTGTCGAGACCGCTGGGGAATCTCGTACTTCAGCGTGCGCACCATCGACGCGTTCGCCCCCGTCATCGAGATGCTCAGGGCCGCTGCTTGAGTCAAGTTGCGGAAGATCCCCCGCAGCCGGTCGAGCAGAAGGTGCAGTCTCGTACGTGGCCTAGCGGCTGGCCGTCGTCCGGGCTCTGCCGCACCCACAGCCGCCCGTAGCTCCGGTCCCGCATCACGTCGCGCACGGTGCGCTCCACGCCTTGTTCGGTCCCCATCGCCGGGATGTCGGCCTGGCCCGTCATCTATGTCCCGGTCGCCCGCCGCACCGCATCGCCGAGGATTCCGAGACCGTCCTCGACCTCCTCGGTGGTGATGGACAAGGGTGGCGCGACCCGAAGCACGTTGCCGTGGAGACCGCCCTTGCCGATGAGAAGCCCATCGGCCTTGGCCTCCTCCATCACTCGGGCCGTGGTGGGGCCGTCCGGATCCTTCGATCCGGGAACAACGAACTCGATCCCGATCATCAGTCCCTTGCCGCGAACGTCACCGATGTTCTCCACTTCCTCGGCGAGATGATGGACGCCGTCCTTGAGCTGCTGGCCCATCTTCAACGCGTTGGTCTGCAGGTCCTCCTCGAGTAGGAATTCGAGGTTGGCGAGCGCCCCCGCCGTCGACAGTGGGTTGCCGCCGAAGGTGGAGATGGAGTTGGCGGGGATGCAGTCGATGATCTCCCGCCTGCCGACGACCCCGGCCATCGCCAAGCCGTTGCCGAGGCCCTTGGCAAAGGTGAGCAGGTCGGGCGTGATCCCGTGCGCCTGGTAACCCCAGAAGTGCTCCCCGGTCCTCCCCCACCCGGTCTGCACCTCGTCGGTGATGTAGAGGATCCCGTGCTCGTCGAGCACCTCCTTCAAGCCGCCATAGAAACCGTCGGGCGGAGTGGCGAACCCGCCGACGCCCTGGATCGGCTCGGCGATGAGGCAGGCGACGTCCCCCGCCGTGGCGACCGCCAGCAGGTCGCGAAGATCCGCCTTGCATGCCTCGATGTACCCGGCATCAGGAAGGTGCCCGAAGGGGCTGCGGTACTTGTACCCGCTGTGCACGTAGGTGACCTGGAACGGCGATAGGGACGTCGCCGACCACGACCGGTTCCCGGTGATGGCGACGGTCGAGTGCGACTTGCCGTGGTAGCTGTTGCGCATCGCCAGCACTTGGTTCGACTTGCGGTGTTGGGTGGCCATCATCAGTGCCGTGTCGTTGGCCTCCGTGCCCGAGTTGGTGAAGAACACCTTGGCGTCCGGGATACCCGACAGCTCGGCGAGCTTCTCGGCCAGCTCGATCTGCGACTCGATCAGATACAACGTCGACGTGTGGAGCATCTTGTCGGCCTGTGCCTTGATGGCATCCACGACCTGGGGCACCTTGTACCCGGTCATCGTGGTGAGAATGCCGCCGAAGAAGTCGAGGTAGCGGTTCCCCTCGGCATCCCACACATGACGGCCGTCGCCGTCGACGATGGCGATCGGCTCCTCGTAGTAGAGCGCCATCCACGAGGGCAGCACCTTGCGGTGCCGTTCCAGCAGGTCGTGATGCTTACCCAACGTCTGTCCTCCGATCGTTCCTCGTCAATCCGATGATGGATGCTTCATGAACCACTCGACGAATTCGTGGCAGCGTTCACCGGCGAACCGGAGCACGAACATGTTCGAGTAGGTCCGGCCCTCCTCGTGGTAGGTCGTTTCCCCGGTCGCCACGGCCCGATCGCCCTCGACGAGCAGCGTCGTGTAGGTGGCGTCCCACGAGTCGGGTTCGTCGGGATCGTCCAGCCAATCGGTCACGATCGCCTCGGCTCCCCGGATGGGCTCGCGCCACGGTGCGTAGGCGTAGGTCGCGTCCGCGGCGAACAGCGAGCGGATGGCGTCGGGGTCGTTCGAGCGCCAGGCTGCGACGTAGGCATCGAGCCAGCGCTGGACGTCGCCGTGGGTCACGCCGGCTATGGCGTCACCAGGTCCTGATAGGCATCGGGGCGGCGGTCGCGGTAGAACGCCCAGGTCTTGCGCACCTCGTCGATCATGTCGAGGTCGAGCTCACGTACCACCAGCTCCTCTTCCTTGTCCGACGCCGCCTCCCCAACCGTCTGCCCGCGAGGGTTCACGAAGTACGACGATCCGTAGAAGTCGTTGTCGCCGTAGGGCTCGGTGCCCACGCGGTTGATGGCGCCGATGAAGTACTCGTTCGCCACGGCCGCCGCCGGCTGCTCTAGGTTCCACAGGTACATCGAGAGCCCTCGGCTGGTCGCCGAAGGGTTGAAGACGATCTTGGCGCCCTTGAGGCCGAGTGCCCGCCACCCCTCGGGGAAGTGCCGGTCGTAGCAGATGTAGACGCCGATGCGCCCGGCGGTGCGGGTGTCGAACACCGGGTAGCCGCCGTTCCCGGGCCGGAAGTAGAACTTCTCCCAGAAGCCGGCAACGTGGGGAATGTGCTGCTTGCGGTACTTCCCGAGGTAGGTGCCGTCGGAGTCTATGACGGCGGCCGTGTTGTAGAAGAAGCCGTCGTCCTCTTTCTCGAAGATGGGGACGACGAGCGCCATCTCGGTCTCCTTGGCGAGGTCCTGCATGAGCTTGGTCGTCGGCCCGTCGGGGATCGGCTCGGCGTAGTCGAAGTGCTCGTTCTCCTGGACCTGGCAGAAGTACGGCCCGTAGAACAGCTCCTGGAAGCACATGACCTTGGCCCCCTGCTCGGCGGCCTGCCGCGCATAGTCGGCGTTCTTGGCGATCATCGAGTCCTTGTCGCCGGTCCACTCGGTCTGCACGATCGCCGCTCGAACGACGTTGCCCATGAGCGTTCCTCCGTTCAATCCGCTGCGAAGAAATGTACTAGCTGTGGGCGAGCGGCTCGCGAGGGCCATGGGAAGCGAGCCAGGAAGGGGGCGCTCGAGCGGGAGACGCTCTGCGTTCCCCCTCGATCCGCGGTGCGGTGGGTCCGCCACCGCACCGCATGATGAGCCGGCCGGGAGGCCGGCCTCACAAACTCGCTCGAAGCCTGCTTCGAGCGAGTGCTCTCTATTCGCCGCCCGGTCGTAGCTCGATCTCGCGGCGCTCGTAGGTGTCGCCCTTGACGTCGAGACCGGCGTCCTCCAGGGCATCGACCGCCGCCTGGGCGAGGTCGGTGCGGAAGGCGTCACCGGAGATCTCCACGCCCTGCAGCTCCGGGATCTGCCCCGTGGCGACCTCGACGGTCTGGTCCCACAGGCTCTGGTTCATCACGCCGATGCCGTTCGTAGCCGGGAAGATGAGGCCGAGGATCTCGTTGAGCTGCCACTGCTGGTGGCTCTCGCCGAGGGTCGAGCCGTTGTCGAGCACGACCTGCACGCAATCGTCGAACTCGTCGAGGCAGTGGATCCAGCCGCGGAACGTGGCCTTCAGGAACCGAGTGGCGATGTCCTCGTTGCCCGCCTGCGAGATCCAGTCGGCGTTCACCCACACGGCGTCCTGGAGCATCGCCGTGCCGATATCGTTGAAGTCGATCACGTTCAGATCCTCCGGCTGGTAGAGCTCGCCCGTGGCCGGATTCTCCGCCTCGAGCACCTGGGCGTACTCGTTGTAGATCATCGCTTCGGCGGCATCGATCTCGCCGTTGAGGAGAGCCAGCATGTCGAAGCTCTGCTGCACCAGCTCCACGTTCTCGACGCCGAACTGCTCGATCGCAGCGGTCAGCTCGAATTCGTTGCCGAAGCCCCAGTTGCCGACCTTCTTCCCGGCCCAGTCGGCAGGCTCCGTTATCCCGGAATCCGCGAAGGACACCTCCAGGGTGCCCGAGCGCTCGAACACCTGGGCGATGTTCACGATGTCGGCTCCCTGCTCGCGGGAGACGAGCGCTTTCGGGACCCACGCCAGCCCGAACTCGGCGCCACCGGTGGCGAGCACCGTTTGCGGCACGATCTCGACCGCACCCTCCAGGATCTCGACCTCGAGGCACTCGTCGGCGTAGAAGCCCCTGTCGTTGGCGACGAAGTACCCGGCGAACTGCGCCTGGGCCACCCACTGGAGCTGGACCCGCACCGAGTCGACGGTGTCGCACTCCGCGCCGCCCAGGGCGGTGTCGTCGTCGCCGCCGCACGCCGCAGCGACGAGCGCCACGACGGCGACCAGGAGCGTGAGCCGCCGCCACATCTTGCCCTCAGGAATCATGGTGGTATCTCCCTCCGTTCGGATCGTTCAGCCTATCGAGTTCCACTCCTCGCCGCGCGGCGCTCAGGACTCGTCGGCCGCCCGGAACGACACGTGCCACGGCATCACGAGCCGCTCGGTCACGAGGACCGCTGCATAGAGACCGATACCCATGATCGAGGCGACGAGGATCGCCGCCCAGGCGTCGGGGTACACGAAGAGGTTGGCCTTGGCGATGATGTAACTGCCGAGCACGTCCTGCGGCCCGCCGAAGTACTCGGCGACGATGGCGGCGATGATCGACAGCGCGCTCGCCACCTTGAGGGCGCTGAAGAAGTACGGCAGGGCGTGGGGAACCCGGACCCGGCGCATCACCTCTCGTGGCGTCGCCGCATAGGAGTGGAGCAGCTCGAGTTCCTCGTCGTCCACCTCGGTGAGCCCGCGCGCGGTGTTGATCATCACCGGGAAGAAGACCACGACGGCCACGACTGCGATCTTCGAGACCGGGCTGGTGATCGAGAACCAGGCGTTGGTGATGGGAGCGAGCGCGATGATCGGAACTGAGTTGGCGGCGATGGCGAACGGCATGAGGCCCTCGCGGATCGCCACCCACCGCACCGTGGCCAGCGCCACCAGCACTCCGAGCACCGTTCCCGCCGCCAGACCCCCTAGTGCCTCGAGCAGCGTGTTCCACCCGGCGCCCCAGATCACACTCGACGTGGCGAAGAAACGGTCGACGATCACCGAAGGCTTCGGAAGCACGAAGGCCTGGACGTTGAACACCGTCGTGAGGGTCTCCCACAGCACGATCACGAGCACGAACGCAACGAGTGCCGGTCCCGCTCGTCGCACCCTGGCGGCGAGCGCCGCCGGGGTGCGGGTTCCGGCCGGGACATCGCCCTCGAACGCCGTCAACAGGTCGGTGTCGTGGGTCTCGAGGAGCTCGTGATCGCGCTCCAGCTCGCCGTGGTCGGTCATCGGCGCTCCTCGCGACGCAGCGCTTCGCGCACCTCGGTGATCTTGTCGTAGTACTCGCGCGCCTCCCTTGTGTCCTCGTTGCGGGGGTGGGGCAGTCCGGTGGCGATGATCTCGCTGATGCGCCCCGGACGCGCCGACATGACGACGACCCGGTTGGAGAGAAAGACCGCTTCGGGAATGGAGTGGGTGACGAACACGACGGTCGTCCCGGTCTCGCCCCAGATCCGTAGGACCTCTTGTTGCATGAGCTCCCGCGTCATCTCGTCGAGGGCTCCGAAGGGCTCGTCCATGAGGAGCAGCGACGGGCGGAACGCCAGCGCCCTGGCGATGGCGACCCGCTGCTGCATGCCTCCGGAGAGCTGCCAGGGGTAGTGGGATGCGAAGTCGCCGAGCTGCACCATCTCGAGCATCTGGCGGGCACGCTCCCCTCGCTCGGCCACGTCCATGATCTCGAGCGGCAGCTCGACGTTGCGCTGCACCGTGCGCCAGTCGAGCAGGGTCGCCTTCTGGAACACCATGCCGTAGTCCCGGTCGCGACGCGCCTGTGCCGGCGGCTTGCCGTTCACCACGAGCGTGCCCGAGGTCGGGGCGAGGAGGTCGCCGATGAGCCGCAGCAGCGTGCTCTTGCCGCATCCGGACGGCCCGATCAGCGACACGAACTCGCCGGGGGCGACGGAGAGACCGATCTCCCGCAGCGCCTCGACCCGGCCGTCACCCTGACCGAAGATCTTCCCGAGGTCCCGGGCCTCGACCGCCGGCACGGTCATGCGGGGGCGCGTCCCGGTTCGGCGCCGGCGCGCCGGCTCTCCGGGACGAGCTGGCGCTCGGCGAGCGTGACGAGCCCGACGAAGAGTATGCCGACGGCGGCGGTCACGATGACGGTGGCGTAGAGCTTGGTGGACTGGACGGCGAACTGCTGCGAGAAGGTGAGCAGCGCACGGCCGAGTCCTGTCTGGAACCCGGCGGGGAGCTCCCCGATGAGCGCACCGATCACCGAGGCCGTGGCCGAGATCTTGAGCGCCGTGAAGATATAGGGGAGTGCCGACGGCACCTGGAGCTTCCACAACACCTCACGCGGCGTCGAAGCGTAGGACCGCATCAGCTCCATCGCCTTCGGGTCGGGCGAGCGCAGCCCGCGGAGCGTGTTGATGACGACGGGGAAGAACGTGATGTATGCGGAGATGATCGACACCGACAGCCATTGGGGGATGTCGAGGCGGCCGCCCCACACCACCACCATCGGGGCGATGGCGAGGATGGGCACGGTCTGGCTGGCGACGACATAGGGCATGAACGCACGCTCGGCGAGGGACGACCGGGCGAACAGCACGCCGAGGCCAAAGCCGATGAGCGCCCCAATGGCGAAGCCCACGAGCGCCTCGCGCAGCGTCCAGAAGGATCGGCCGAGCAGATCGAGGATGAGGAGGTTGCCGCCCCGCCGCACCGGTTGGAACAGCTCGAGGATCATGTCCCAGGTGTGGGGCATGGTCACGTTGTCCGGACGCACGGGAGCCGTGAGGTCCAGCGCCTTGCCGACGACCTTGTACAGCTCCCAGAGGGCGGCTAGGACGAGGATGACACCGATGACCGACAGAACCCGGTGCCGTGTCCGACGATGGGGCGGCGGCGCTACAGGCTCCGCCGTCGAGATGGGCTCCGTCATCGGTGCGACATTACCGGATGACCAAGAGGCGCTGCGGGTGACCCCGGTCAGGGGGCGGTGAGGTCCTTCTCCGCCGACGACACCTCGCCGTCGCGGATACCGACGGTGAACCCCCGGTATGCCAGCAGACCCTCGATCGCCCGGTTCGCCGTGAGGTAGTACGCGGTGAGCCGGACGATGCCACGCTCACGGGCCGCCTTCTCGAGGTCGGCGAGGAGCGCGGCGCCGATGCCCGTCCGGCGGTGGTCGGTGCGAACGACGACCGCGACCTCCGCAACACCCGGACTGGTGGTCTCGTAGCGGGCGACCCCCACACCCTCCCCCTCGGGGGAGAAGACCGCCAACGCAAAGCGAGCGTCGTAGTCGAGGTTGGTGAGCCGATCGAGCTGGGCCGCATCGAGCCGAACCGGTGCGCGGAAGAAACGGTTGTAGATCGTCTCCGTGTCGGCCCGCTCCATCTCGCGCAAGAGCGCCGACGAGTCGTCGGGGACGACAGGTCGGAGGAGCACCGATCGGCCATCGTCGAGCACGAGCGTGCGCTCGTACTCCTTGGGGTAGCCGACGGGCCGGTGGACGGACGTGATAGAAGTATTCATGGCCCTGCCAACAAGTGTACGCATACTGCTTGCGATTGCAAGCACTTCCCGGATCGCCTCCGCACTCCCGGCTTCGCCAAGCCGCGGGCGCCCGGGAGCGGTTAACTTCAGGCCGTGATCACTGCAGACACGGAGCGATTCCTGGAAGCGGTGGCGGGTCGCGCCGAGATTCGTCTCCAGGAGTCGGAGCGATTCAACGAGCGGCTGACGGTATTCGGCCCGATTGCCGTCGACCACCTGCTCACGCTCTATGGCGCCCGCCCCGACGTCGCAGACCACCTCGCCGCGATCTTCGCGACCATGCTCGAAGGTCAGGCACAGCGACCGCCGCGGCTCCTCGCCAGGGACACAACGCGAGGCGCCGACGAGCCGTGGTACCTGACCACATCCGTGACCGGGGCCTGGGCGTATGTCGACAGGTTCTCCGGAACCCTCGCCGGGCTCCACCAGCGCCTCGACTACCTCGAGGAGTTGGGAGTCGACTACCTGCACCTCATGCCGCTCTTCGCACGACCCGCAGGACCCAACGACGGCGGCTACGCGGTCTCGAGCTTCCGGCGCGTCCATCCCCCACTCGGCACGATGAGCGAGCTCCGCAGGGTGGCGACCGCACTCCACCGGCGGGGGATGACGCTGGCGCTGGACCTCGTCTTCAACCACACCGCGGACGACCACACCTGGGCGCAGGGCGCCAAGTCCGGCGACCCCGACGACCTCGCCTGCTACCTCACGTTCGAGACGGAGGCGGAGACCGAGGAGTACCAGGAGCACCTTCGTCAGATCTTCCCCGACGAGAAGCCGGGATCGTTCGTGTATGTCCCCGAGCTGGAGCGCTGGGTCTGGTCGACGTTCCACAACTACCAATGGGACCTCGACTACCGCAACCCTGAGGTCTTCCGCCGGATGCTGAGCGAGACGCTGTACCTGGCCAACGTCGGAGTGGACGTGCTCCGGCTCGATGCCGTGCCCTTCATCTGGAAGGAGCCGGGCACCTCCTGCGAGAACCTGCCGGAGGTGCACATCATCATCCGCGCGCTCAACGCTCTGGTGCGGATCGCCACACCGGCCATGATCTTCAAGTCGGAGGCAATCGTTCATCCGGACGAGGTACGCAGCTACCTCGGCACGGAGGAACGTGGCGGACGGGAGTGTGAGCTGTCGTACCACCCGCTGCTGATGGTCGAGGGATGGGAGGCGCTCGCCACGGGGCACACGCACCTGCTGCGCCGGTCGATGGAGAAGCGTTTCGCAACCCCCGCCGGCACCGCGTGGATCAACTACGTACGAAGCCACGACGATGTCGGGTGGGGGTTCGCCGACGAGGACGCCGCCGACGTGGGCATCGACGGCTACTGGCACCGCGAGTTCCTGAACCGTTTCTACACGGGCGAGGCGCCGGGGAGCTTCGCCCGAGGTGTCCCCTTCCAGGTCAATCCGGCCACCGGCGATGCGCGTATCTCGGGTACCACGGCGTCCCTCGCCGGGCTGGAGCGGGCGCTGGTTCGCAACGACGACCGAGAGATCGAGCTCGCCATCCGGCGGATACTCCTCCTCTACGGCCTGGCCGTGGGTACGCCGGGGATCCCGTTGTTGAACTTGGGAGACGAGTTGGGGACGCTCAACGACCTCAGCTACGTCTACGACCCGGAGCGGAAGGCCGACTCCCGATGGATCCACCGCCCCTTCTTCGACTGGCGGCGGGCGGGTCTACGGGACATGCCCGGGTCGGTGGAGGCCCGGATCTTCGGCTCGATGGCTCACATGCTCTCCGTCAAACGAGCCACGGCGGCACTTCGAGCCCGCAGCTCCTACCGGCCGCGAGACGTGTTCAACCCCCACGTGTACGTCGCCGACGTCAACGATGCCGAGCTCGTCATCGTCGCCAACTTCACGGACGAGCTCCAGGATGTCGACATCGGAGGTGGACCCTGGAGAGACCTCCTGTCATCAGACACGAGGGGCGCGGCCATGACCCTCGACGCCTATGAGATCGCGTGGTTGGCGCCGGTCGACGGCGAAACGTGAGATGGTGCGTTCGACGATTGTGCTCACGCCGGGCACTAGGGCGCGCCTGAGCGAGCGTCCCCTCACATCTGGTCGAGAAGCCCCTGCTTCTTCTGGCGGAACTCCTCGTCGGTGAGCACACCATCCCGATGGAGCTTGGCGAGGCGCTCGAGCTGCTCGGTGGGATCAGGCTTCTCCCGCACGGAGCCGGTGCCCGTCGCTGCCCCTCCGACGCCCATCCCGGTCCGAGATTCGCGCGTCTTGTAGAGCAACGACTGGAACTCCTCGGGGTCCGGGATGTCGCGAAAACGGCTCTGGCCGCTCTCCCCTGCGGACTCGATGAGCAGGTCCCCCGACTTGAGAATCCGTTCGATCACGCTCTGGTTGAAGACGACGTTGGTGATATTCTCGAGGGGAATCTCCACGCCGGCACGCGCCACGACCCCAGCGCGCGTGATCAAACGCTCGTTGGTCAACACATATGTCGTGAACCACCACCGGATGAACGGGGCCACGACAAGCGGGAAGAACGCAACGACGACGATCAGGCTGATGATCAGCGGCACGTTGCCGTCCGCATACTGGTACGCCAGAACGATGGCGGCGATGCCGAGGAGAAACCAGAAGAACGGGACGGCGAGCATGCGCCAGTGCGGGCGGAACTCGCGGATGATCTCCTCGCCGCTCGTCAGGAGTTTGCGTGGGTAGGCCATGGCGCCATTGTGCCAGGGAGCGGACCCGCAGGCGAGCGGTCCTCGGTCCTCCTCCGTCCGGGCCACAACGCGGGAAACCCCGAGGGAGCGGCAGCCGAAGCTGTTGCCCTCTCGGGGTTGTCCCCGGGCGGTCTCGCCTTGCGGCTCAACCGTCCTGCCTTCCTCGACCGAGGTCGAGGCCGGCGTCCGTCCGTCCGGTTCCGGCCCGAAGGCCCTCACCCGAGTCCCGAAGGACCCGCCCACCCTTGCGAGTGGCGTCCGTGCGGACCGGTCTCTCTTCCCTTGCGGGTCGATCGACCGTGGAAACCCGAAGGTTTCCGAGTTACCGCCGGTCCGGTTGCCCTTCCCGGCGACAGAAGACAAGGTACGGACCCCGTCCGGTCTCTGCAACCCAGATCGGTCCTTCGTTTTCGCGCCCCGGCTCTATCTTTCGCGGACCGGCCTCGAGAGAGGATTCCGGGGTGTGCAAGACTCGTTCTTCATGAACCTGCGGCGGCGTTTTTTCGCCCTCGTCATCTGCGTGACGGCCCTGTCCGGCGGTTGCACGATCACGGACGCCGAGCCTGCGGAGACGACCGCCCCGCCGCCGGCGGCTCCGCTCGTCGAGTTCCTCCTGGAGCCCGGCGGCCTCGGCGAGCTTCGTTTCGGAGCACCACCCGAGGACGCCATCGCCGAGCTGACGCCCGTCGTCGGCGCCCCCGACGGAGACACGTCGTGGATCGACGGAGCGTCGAGCGTGTACGGGCGCTGTCCCTCCGAGGTTCGGGCGGTGTCGTGGGGAAGCCTCGTCCTGCTGTTCGCCCGCGAGGGGGGCCTGTTCGCCTACAGCTACGGGTTCGACTTCGACGAGGCCATCGCCGGCTCCGATCCGAGATCGCTCCAGCTCGCCACGGCGTCCGGCGTCGGACTCGGCTCTACGGTCGCCGAGTTGATGGAGGCGGAACGTCACGTCACGATCACCGGCGACGAGGCCATCGACGTGTGGAGCTTTGCGATCGACGATGCGGCCGAACCCCATCTGCGCGGTCTCGTCGGCGGCCCGGAACCCACCGATCAGGTGGTGCTGATCGAAACGTCGACGATGTGCCAGTGACGGGCGGGGTCCCGAGAACGCGGAAACCCCGAGGGAGCTTCTGCCGAAACATCCGCCCTCTCGGGGTTTCCTCTCTCGAAGCATGCCCGAAGGCCGCTCCGATCCGCTTGAGATCGGGGGGCGAGCCCCGTTCTTTTGCGGTGACCGGCGGGAGTCTCGGGCTTACGCCCGGTCCTCTCGTCGATCGGTTCAATGCTTCGTACCGTTGCGGCGTGAACCGCCCCAGTCCGTCGCCCGAACCTCCCCGCTTCGGACCCGAAGGCCCGATCCGGGTGCTCCCGGCAACCGAAGTCGCCCGGAGCCGGGACGCCGACCTGACGGCCGACTCCCCGCTCCGATCTCACTCTCGAGCCGAAACCCGATCGCTCGACCGGTGCCCGTCGGGTGCGAAGCCCGTCGAGCAGTCGTGAAGCGGCGAACCGCTCCACATCGTCCTGCTTCCCGGCGAACCGTTCCGCAGTCCGATACGGTGAATCTCCGAAGAGACTCTCCGCCCTCTCCGGGACGAGCCCGTCGAGGAAACAGAACGTACGACGATGGACCCGCTCCCGTCAACCGAGATCCATGATTTGTTTTCGCGTCCCGGGCCCAGTTTTCGCGACTGGGCGTGAGCGGCCCGGTTTGCAGCCATCCGGGGAGGCGTGATCATGTCATCCGTGTCCGATCGGCTGACCATCCGCAGGCGCATCCAAATCACACGTGTGTGGTTTATGTCACTGCCTCGCCGTATAGTCGCTCGCATGAGTGCCATGACGGTGTCGACGACGGCGACGGAGGTCGCCGAGCCTCAGCTCCTCGAGACCCTCTCGCCGAGCCGGGCGAGCGATTTCAAGGTATGCCCGCAGCTCTTCAAGTTCCGGGCTATCGATCGCATCGAGACCCCTCCGACCGTCTTCCAGGCCCGGGGCACGACGGCGCACCTCGCCCTCCAGCGGCTCTACGACGAGCCTGCGGACCGCAGGACCCCCGAGCGGCTGTTCGACCTGTTCCGCGATGCATGGGTCGAGCTCAAGGACGTCGAGTTCCCCGATCTCTTCTCGACCGTCGACGAGGAGCGCGTGTGGGGCATCGAGAGCCTCGAGATCCTGGCCAACTACTTCGGCGTCGAGGATCCAACCCGTCTCGAACCCCTCGATCGCGAGCTCGACATGGTCGAGAACGTGGGCGAGATGACCATCCGCGGCATCCTCGACCGGATGGAGGAAGGCCCCGAGGGACTGGTCATCACGGACTACAAGACCGGCTCGGCTCCACCGGAGCGGTATGCAATCCCGGCGTTCTTTGCGCTCAAGATCTACGCCGTGCTCATCCGCAAACGCCTCGGCCGGACTCCGCAACGCCTGCGGTTGCTGTACCTCAACGGACCCACGGTCTACGAGATCCCCGTGACCGACCGCCAGCTCGATGCGATGGAGCGCCAGCTCGATGCGCTGTGGGTCGCCATCAATCGAGCCATCACGTCGGAGCGGTTCCCGCCACGGCCGGGCCGCCTGTGCGACTGGTGTGCCTACCGCGACATCTGCCCGGCCTGGGCGGGCGAGCAGTCCGAGGACTGATCAGGGGTACACGCCTCGGGCCAGCTTGGCGTCCGTCACCCGTCGAATGCCCTTGATCAGCGCCGCCGTGCGCAGGTTGACGTTCTCCTTGGTGGCGATGTCGAGCACTTCCGACAGCGACCGGTTCATGATCTCACGGAGCCTGGCGACGATCTCGGACTCCGACCAGAAGTAGTTCTGCAGATCCTGGACCCATTCGAAGTACGACACGGTGACGCCCCCGGCGTTGGCGAGAACGTCGGGCACCACCGTGACCCCACCGTCGTTGAGCACGTCATCGGCTTCGGCGGTCGTGGGGCCGTTGGCGCCCTCGAGGATGACCTTGGCGCGAATCGAGCCCACGTTGCCGACGTTGATCACTCCGCCAACGGCGGCGGGGATCAGGTACTCGCACTCCAGCGCAAACAGCTCTTCGCTCGTGATCTGATCCGCATCGGGGAACCCCTTGACGCCTCGGTTCTCCTCGACGTACCTCATGAGCGCCGGGATGTCGAAGCCCGTGTCGTTGTGGATGGCTCCGGTGACGTCGGAGACGCCGATCACCTTGCAACCGAGCTGCGAAGCGGCCAGCGCCGCATACTGTCCCACGTTGCCGAATCCTTGAACGACGGCGCGAGCGCCATCGGGCTTGACTCCGACATGGGAGCTGACGAGCGGGATGAGGCTGACCAGACCCCGCCCGGTGGCCTCCCGCCTGGCGACCGAGCCACCGAGCGCAGGCGGCTTGCCGGTGACCACGGCGGGTTCGGCATGCCCGACATGGGTGGAGTAGGTGTCCATGATCCACGCCATCGTGTGCTCGTTCGTGCCCATGTCGGGGGCGGGGATGTCCTTGTCGGGACCGATGAAGTTGATGATCTCCATCGTGAACCGGCGGGTTAGCCGCTGCACCTCGGCGCGTGACAGGTCGATCGGGTCGATGGCGACGCCGCCCTTGGCCCCTCCGAACGGGAGCCCGACGATGGCGCACTTCCACGTCATCAGCATGGCCAGCGCCGCCACCTCACCGAGGTTGACGTCGGCCGCGTACCGGATGCCACCCTTGGTCGGACCCATGGTCAGGAGGTGCTGCACTCGGTAGCCGCGTACCGTCTCGACATCGGTGTACTGGTCGCGGCGGAAGGGGAACGTCACGGCAAGTGAGCGCTGGGGCAGTAAGAGTCGCCCCTTCACGTTCTGGTCGAGGTTGATCCGTTCCGCCACACGTTCGAACTGGAGCCGGGCCTCTTTGAAGAGCGGCGAGTCCCACTCGTGAACCGTGCCAGATTCCACCATGGCCACCAACGCCGAACCTCCTCGACTCAACAACCGAGCGGTACCCTACCGATTGAGCGCAATCGGAACCATGACTGATCCGCACCCAACGGTGTACACCATCGGCCACGGACCGCGGAGCTTCGGACACGTCGCGGCCGCGCTCATCGAGCACGGCATCGGCGTGATCGTGGATGTCCGTTCGTCGCCCTTTTCCCGCTACGCACCCGACTTCACACGCGATCGGCTCATCCGGCTGTCGGCGGAAGCGAACCTCGGCTACCGCTGGCTCGGCGATCGGCTCGGAGGCCGTCCCGACGATCCCGAGCTGCGGCGTGGCGACTCTCCCGACTGGACGGCCATCGAGCAGAGCGCGGCGTTCCGGGCCGGCATCACGGAGCTGGATGGCCTTGCCCGGGCCGGTCGCGTAGCCCTGCTGTGCGCCGAGCAGGATCCGACGCAGTGCCACCGCGCCTTCCTGATCGCACCTGCGATGGAACGCCTCGGTTTCGCCGTCACCCACATCCTCCCCAACGGATCGGCGGTGCCCCACCACGACACGCTGTTCCCAGAGCGCTGAGATGCGCAAGCGGAAGACGGGGCCCGGAGGCCCCGCCTTCGCAAACGAGGGCGACGACGATCAGCCGTCGACGAATCCGTTCTCCTGCAGCCAGTCGAGGGCCAGCGCATCGGGATCCTCGCCTTGTCCGAACCGGCGGTTGAGCTCGGACAGCTCGGCGGTGGTGATGGCGGCGCTCACTTCGTTGATGACGGCAGCGAAGTCGTCCCCGTACGCATCGACGATCTCGGTGCGCACGATCGGGACGATGTTCTCGGCCGGCTGGAGGTTCCTGTCGTCCTCGAGCAGCACGAAGGCCTTTTCGGCAATGATGCCGTCAGACGTGAACAGCAGCCCCACGTCGATCTCGCCGCCCTCGAGGGCGGCGACGGTCAACGACCCGCCGACGTCGAGGGGCTTGAACTCGGCGAACTCCAAGCCATAGACGTCTGTGAGACCGATCAGGCAGAACTCGCGCTCCGGGCACTCAGGGGGTCCACCAAACACGAGCTCGCCGTTGTATTCGGCCAGATCGCTCACCTTCTCCAAACCGCGAGCGTCCGCCGTCTCGCGCGTGACGACGAGTCCGTTCTTGTCCTGGGCCGGGGAGTAGTCGAGCGCCGACAGCCCGGCCGGCTCGATGGTGGCTTGTAGATTCTCGAATGTCTCGTCGGAGTCGGTGCTGGATGTGCCGCCTTCGAACGTCAGCAGCGTGCCCGTGTACTCGGCGAGCATGTCGATCTCGCCCGATTTGAGCGCGGGGTTGACGACCTCGCGTGTGCCCAGGTTGAACGAGCGCTCCACGGGATAACCGTTCTGTTCCAGCACGGTGGCGTAGATGTCACCGAGGATCAGTTGCTCGCCGAAGTTCGTGGAGCCGACGGTGATGGTGGGACCGTCTTTCGACGTCGAGTCGTCACCCGACCCACATGCAGCGGCGACGAGCGCCAATGCGATGAGTGTCGCCCCAACGACCCGGCTGCGGAAGGTGTTCCGCATGGGTACGTCTCCTCTCGTAGCGGATGGAAAACCGCCACCCCCGAGGGCGTGGCGGATCACGGAACGTTAGCGGCCGGTCTTCCGCTACCCGACCATCGGGCCATGCGGTCCGGCTGACTCACACGGAGTCGACGGCGACCGGCAGTGCCGGTTCCTGGTGGGCGACGGCCTCCGGGGGCAAGCGACCGGGGCGCTTCGTCTGCAGCATCGGAGGTACCACCCGGCGCTCGATCAGCCCGAAGACCAGCTCGGTCGCCACCGACAGCAAGGCGACGAGGAGCGCCCCCGCCACGATCTCGATGTCGTCCTGAACGGCGAATCCGTCGATGATGTACCTGCCGAGACCGCCGTACCCGACCAGCGCCCCCAACGGCGCCGTCGCCACGACCTGCACCGCGGACGTTCGGATGCCGGCGAGGACGACGGCCGAGGCGAGAGGCAATTCCACCTCGCGAAGGATCCGCATCTCCCCCAGCCCCATGCCCCGCGCCGACTCGACGATGTCGGGCGACACCGAGCGGATTCCGGTGTAGGTGTTGGTGAACACCGGGGGCAGGGCCAGTGCGAAGAGCGCGATGAAGGTGGGGAAGAACCCCAAGCCGCTAGAGATGAACCCGACGTTGTCGGCGATGATGATCGTGATCGGCAGCGCAAGGGCGACGATGCCGAACGAGGGCAGCGCCCGTCCGATGTTGACGATCGAAACCGCCACGAGCCCGCCGCGGGCGACGTGTCCCAGCCAGGCCGCGATGGGCAGGGCGATGATCACAGCGGCGAGTACCGCAGCGCCCGACACCTGCACGTGCTCCCAGGTGCGCACGATGTACCCGGACGACCCGCTCCAGTTGTCGACGAACCACTGTGCCAGCTCTTCGAGGAAGGCGATCACGCAACCCGCTCCCGCGTCTTCGCCCACGGTGTCAGCGCCCGCTCTAGAGCGATGAGGGCACCGTCGATGGCGACGGCGAGGATCACCGAGAGCGCGGTGCCGAGCACGATCTCGGTCGAGAAGAACCGTCCCAGCCCGCGGAGGATGAAGAATCCGACACCCCCCTGGCCGATGAGCGCCGTCACGGTCACAAGCCCGACCGTCGTCACCGCAGCGATCCGGAGTCCGGCGATGATCACCGGGAGCGCCAGCGGAAGCTCGATCTCCCAGAACATGCGCCGGCGGTCGTACCCCATGGCGATCGCCGCCTCGGTGATGTCGGCCGGTACACCGTCGATCCCGGCGACCGTGTTGCGGACGAGGATCAACAGCGTGTAGCTGACGAGCCCGATCTCCGCCGTCAGGACGGAGAAGCCGGTGATCGGAACCAGGAACGCGAACAGCGCCAGCGACGGGATCGTGTAGAGCGCACCGGTCACCCACGTGATCGGGCCGTAGCTGCGGCGATACCGCAACGCCACCACTGTGAGGACCAGCGATATCGCCATGCCGGCGGCCAGCGCGATGAATGTCAGCACCAGGTGCTCGAACACCTTGTCCCAGACCTCGTCGAGGTGACTGAAGATCCAGTCCCAGCGGATGAAAGGCCCGGAGTCACCCTGGGCGAGGACGATCACCGGACGATCTCCTGGCTGATCCGGTCGGCGGTGAGCATGCCGAGGTAGTTCTCGCCGTCGAAGACCGCAGCGAATCGGGTGCGGGAGCTCAGCACCACGTCGAGAGCCTCCTTCAAGGTCGCACCGACACCGATGCGCGATCGGTACCTACGAAGGGGCAAGTCGCCGACGCTCGAATTCACTCCGTCGAGCGCAGCGCCGTGAGCCCAACCGTCCAGACGTCCGCCCTCCCCCACCGCAAACCAATCGGTGCCGTGCTCCGCCATCGCCGCCATCGCATCGGCCGGCGACGCCGACGGAGCCACGATGGGACCTCCGTCCAGGTCGATCGAAGCGACCGGGATGAGACCCAGCCGTTTGAGTCCGCGGTCGGAGCCGAGGAAGTCGGCCACGAAGTCGTTGGCAGGCTCGGCGAGCATGTCCGCCGGCGGCTCGTACTGCTCGAGGATGCCACCGACGTTCAGGATCGCTACGCGATCGCCCAGGCGGATCGCCTCATCGATGTCGTGCGTCACCATGACGATCGTCTTGCGCAGCTCGGCCTGGAGCTCCAGGAACTGGTCCTGGAGCCGCGCCCGGATGATGGGGTCGACGGCACCGAAGGGCTCGTCCATCAGCATCACCGGAGGATCGGCGGCGAGCGCGCGAGCCACCCCCACCCGCTGCCGCTGACCTCCCGAGAGCTCGCGGGGATAGCGGTTCCTCATCTCCGGCTCGAGATGCACGATGTCGATCAGCTCGTCGATGCGGGCCTCGATGCGGGCATTGTCCCATCCGAGAAGGCGGGGAACCGTGGCGATGTTCTCGGCGATGGTGCGGTGCGGGAACAGCCCGATCTGCTGGATCACGTAGCCGATGCCGCGTCTCAGCTCCTTGGCGTCCAAGTCGAGCACGTTGCGCCCGTCGATGGCGATGACGCCTGAGGTCGGCTCGATCAAGCGGTTGATCATCTTCAGCGTGGTGGTCTTGCCGCAACCCGACGGTCCTACCAGGACGGCGATCTCGCCCTCAGGAACCGTGAGCGACAACCCGGTGACCGCAGGGGCGGAGGCGCCCGGATAGGTCTTGGTCACGGCGGTGAGCGTGATCATCGAAGGCACCATAGGACGGGCGCGGCCGGAAGCTCGCCGGACCCTGTAGCCTCCCGGCCCATGGAGCCCGACGTGCTCGTTCTCGACGCGGAGTGCCGGCGGGTGCTCGGCAGCCTCATCGAGAAGGCCATGACCACGCCCGATCAGTACCCGCTGTCGCTCAACGGGGTGACGATCGCCTGCAACCAGGTGTCGAATCGCGATCCGGTGGTCGAGTACGACGAGACGACCGTCGCCCAGGCGCTGCGGAGGCTGGCCGACCGCGGGCTTGCCAAGATGGTGCATCGCGCCGGCTATCGGGTCGTCAAGTACATGCACGCCGCCGACCTCGTCTTCGAGTTGAGTCCCCAGGAGACCGCGCTCCTGGCGGTCTTGCTGCTCCGTGGACCGCAGACACCCGGCGAGCTGCGCTCGCGGACCGGCCGCTACATCGACTTCACGTCGCTCGGCGAGGTCGAGACGACGCTTCAAGGCCTACAGCGCCACGATCCGGCGCTCGTTGCGGAGCTGACACGTGAGCCCGGCCAGAAGGAGCATCGCTACCGGCATCTCCTGGACGGCGGCGAGCCGGCTGAGGCCGCCGGCGACCCGGCGGCATCGACGCCACCCGAGAGCGCACACGGCGAAACCACGGTGCGAGAAGCCGACCTCGAGCAGCGCATCGAGGAGCTGACGGGCCGGCTCGACCACCTGGGAGCGCGCTTCGAGCGGTTGCTCGGCGAGCTCGGTGTCGAGGAGATCTGAGAACCGGAGGGTCCGTGTCACGGGCGTGCGATACCGTGGCATGATGACGACCGACCAGGTGCCGGACCGAGATGCCAAGACCCATGCGGAGTGGCGCCTCGAGCCGGAGGATTGGGACGAGGCCATCGCCCGGGTGGGTGGTCCTCAGATCATCGTCGGGGGCCCCGGAACGGGGAAGACCGAGTTCCTGGTGCGGCGCGCCGTGCATCTCGTCACCGAGCACGGAGTCCCTGGGGACGAGATCGTCGTCCTGTCCTTCGGTAGACGCGGCGTTGCGGATCTCGACGCTCGGCTGCGGGGGCAGCTCGCCGAGCCGACGTCCCCGGTGAACGTGGTGACGTTCCACTCCCTCGCCGCCGGCATCGTCGAGGCGCATGCGACGGCGGGCGGTTGGGAGCGCCCCCCGCAGATCCTGACCGGCCCTGAGCAGACCGCGCTCGTGCGAGAGATGCTCGCCGGTGAAGAGCTCTCGGATTGGCCGGTTGTCTTCGCCCCGATGCTGGGGACGTCGACGCTGGCCGACGAGGTCACGGACTTCCTGCTACGTGCGAGCGAGCAGATGCTCGATCCGGCGGGGGTCGCCCACCGGGCGGAGGGACGTGACGACTGGCGTGCGCTCCCGGCGTTCATGGCGAGGTACCGGCGCGAGCTCGTGGCGCGGGGCCGGATCGATTACAGCCTGCTCCTCCAGGAGGCGGCACGCGCCGTGGAGGACGGCGTGGCGGATCTGGGGCGGTTCCGTTTCGTGCTCGTCGACGAGTATCAGGACACGACCGTGTCCCAGGCACGACTCCTCGCCGCCGTCGTCGCCCGACACCGCAACCTCACCGTCGCCGCCGACCCCTACCAGTCGATCTATAGCTTCCGCGGAGCCGCGGTGCAGAACGTCGCCCGGTTTCCTGAGGAGTTCCGCGACGGTGCGGGAGGCCCGGCGCGGCGCATTGTCCTCACTACCTCGTTCCGCACCCCTGCCGAGATCCTGGCGGCCGCCGAGCGTGTCACTGCCCACGACGTCCCAGGAGCGGCCGGACCGGTCATCCCGGCAGCCGGTTCGGGCCGCGTCGACGTCCACGTCTTCGATCAGCACTCGGCAGAGGCGGAGTGGATCGCCTCGGAGATCCTCCGGCTCCACCTCGCCGAACGGGTAGCGCTCGCCGCGATGGCGGTCTTCGTACGATCAAAGCGCCGCTTCATCGCGGAGCTGTCGCGCGCACTCCAGCGTCGCGGCATCGCCCACGACCCACCGACGTCGCGCCTCGCCGAACAGCCCGCGGTGCGTTTCGTGCTCGACATGGTCACGGCCGCCACGGCCGGCCACGGACCAGAGGCGGACCGCTCGCTCCGGAGGGTGCTCCTCGGGCCCTGGTTCGAGGTGCCGATCGGAACAATGCGCGATCTCGAACGACTGCGCATCGGTGGGGCGCTGTCGTGGACCGACGCGATCAGGCAGCAGCTCCCGGCGTTCGGCCGGCTCGCCGATCTGCTCGACGACGCGGCCTGGGCGACGCAGCGGCCGGCGATCGACGGCGTCTTCGAGCTGTGGTCGTCGCTGCCGCAACTCCTCGTCGTCGCCACCGACCCGGACCGTGGCGACGAACGCGCCGCCTGGGCCTCACTCAGCCAAGTCCTCGGCAGGTGGAACGACCGCAATCCCCAGGCGACGCTTGGTGAGTACCGCAGGCTGTTGCTCGACGAGGAGTTCGAGGCCAGACCGCTGCTCAGCTACGCACTCCCCGAGGACGACCGCCTCACGGTGACAACGCTGCACCAGGCGAAGGGGCTCGAGTTCGACGTCGTGTTCATCGCCGACGCCGTGGAGGGCGTCTTCCCCGACCTGCGGGTGCGGGACTCCCTCCTCGGCGTGCGGCACCTCCTTCCCGACGTGCCGCGGTCGCAGGCCGAGTACGTGCGATTTCGCCTCCAGGAGGAACGCAGGCTTGCGTACACGGCGATGACCCGGGCGGCCCGGCGGGTGGTATGGACGGCGACGTCGACCGGCTTCGAGGAAGGGCGCGGTATCCCTTCTCGTTTCCTTGCGCTCGTCGCCGATACGGACACCGTGGCCGAGGCCGCGACGCCGGCGACTCACCGCACGCAGCCGGTTTCCAAGGGCGAGGCGGAAGCGCTGCTTCGCCGCCTCGTCGCCGACCCTGCGGTGGCGAGATCCCGAAGGTACGCCGCCTTGGATCTACTCGCCCACGGACCCGAAGCCGGGCTGCGCTCTCCGTGGACCTTCTCCGGTCTGCGCGATCCAGGACACGACTCGGGTCTCGTCGGCGAACGGCTCGTCATGTCGCCGAGCCAGGCCGATGCCTACCGAGAGTGCCCGCGCCGCTATGCGTTGATGCGCCGGCTCGGAATCGGCGACACGGCGGGACCGCACGCCGCCCTCGGTGGCCTCGTCCATTCCGTGATGGAGGCGGCGGCGCTGCGTGCGATGGACGATGGCCGCCCACGATCCTCTCTCGGCGACGCCATCGACGCCCTGGAGGACCAGTTCGCACCCGAGGACTTCGGCGGCGAGCCATATGCGACGGCATGGAGACGGCGGGCCGAGCTGATCCTGTCGAAGCTGTACGAGCTGTGGCCCTCCCGCCGCCGGGTGGTGGCGGTGGAGAAGCGGCTCTCGGCGGACATCGGGGACGTGCAGTGGGTGGGTTACGCAGACCGGCTCGAAGAGTCCGGCGGCACGATCACGGTCGTGGACTACAAGACGGGAGGCAAGGCGGTCAGCATTGCCGACGCCGCCGAGTCTCTGCAGCTCGGGTTCTACCTGCTGGCGAGCCGATCCGACCCGGACGTGCTCGCCCTCGGCGAGCCGGTGGGCGCAGAGTTCTGGTTTCCCTACGCAAGCCGCGACCAGAGGTCGATGAGCGTTCGGTCGTTCGATCCGGCCAATCTCCCGCACGTCGCCGCGGCACTCGCCGACGCCGCCATCGGCATCCGGGCCGAGGATTGGACGCCCATCGTCTCCACGGCGTGCGAGAGGTGCCCGGTCCGGCGGGTGTGCCCGGCGCAGCCCGAAGGGCAAGAAGGGTTCATGCCGTGAAGGGCGACATCGTCCTCACGTCCGAGCAGGAGGCCATCGTCGGCCATCCTCTCGAGCCGCTCCGGGTGGCGGCGGGGGCCGGTACGGGGAAGACGACGACGATCGTCGCCCGGCTCGTGGCGGCGATCGAGGGTGGTCTCGAACCGGAGCAAGCGCTCGGCGTCACCTTCACCAACAAGGCCGCCGAGGAGCTCGCCGATCGGCTTCGCACCGCGCTTCGCCCTCATGCGGCCGAGGGCCGCGAGGTCGAGGTCAGCACGTATCACGGGTTTGCGGCGCGGCTCCTCGCCGAGTTCGGTGCGATCGTCGGGATCGAACGCGACGTTCAGATCGTGGGCCCCGGCTATGTGCGCCAGCTCCTCCACGAGAGCATCGGCACGATGCCGTACGAGCATCTCGACATGACGGCATTGGCGTGGCGTGTCGACGAGGCGGCGGCCCTCGGCCGCCAGCTCACCGGCAACCTGTGCGAGCCGGAGAGCCTCCTCCGTGCGGCGCCCGATCCCCTCGCCGAACCATGGCCGAGCCGCATCGAGCTGGTTCGCATCCTGCAGGCGTACCGAGCTCGTAAGCGGGCGCTCGGCGTGGCCGACAACGGCGACCTCATCCACCTGGCACACCGGCTGGTGGTGGAGCACCCCGACATCGCCCGCCGTATCCGCGATCGCTACCGCATCGTCGTGCTCGACGAGTACCAGGACACCGACCCGAGCCAGCGCGAGCTGCTGCGCGTCATCTTCGGCGACGGCTTTCCCGTCACGGCCGTCGGCGACGAGGACCAGACCATCTACGAATGGCGCGGGGCGTCCCGGGAGAACTTCGCCCGTTTCGGAGACCACTTCCCGGCAGCCACCGACCGGCAGGCGACGACCCTCCCCCTCACGCTCAGCCGGCGATCGGGCCGAAGCATCCTCGGGTTGGCCAACGCCGTGCGGACGTCGATGCACGGCGCTCCACCCGAGGACCCGCTCGAGCCGGCCGAGCCGGTCGCCGACGTGCTTGGAGTGGCCTGGTTCAAGACGGCCTGGGAGGAGGCGGCATGGATAGCCGACGAGGTTCGACGGCTCCACGACGACGAAGACCTGCCGTGGGGCAGCATCGCGATCCTGTTTCGCAAGAACCGCCAGATCGGCATGGTGCGCGATGCTCTCGCTGCTGCCGACGTGCCGGTCGAGGTGGTGTCGCTGGGCGGTTTGCTCGGCGTTCCCGAGGTGGCCGATGTCCACGCCTGGCTGTCCATCATCGGACGGCCCGACGACTCCATCGGCTTGGCGCGCATCCTCCTCGGCCCACGCTACCGGCTGGGACTCGGCGACCTCGCCCCCCTCACTCGATGGTGCCGCCGGCAAGCCACCGCCGGCGAAGACGATGCCCTCGGCTACCCGCTCATCGAAGCCATCGACCGGCTGGAGCACATCGAGGGACTCACCGGAGAGGCGACGGGCCGGCTCGAGGAGTTCCGAGCCCTGTACCGGAAGCTGCTGAGCGACGCCCAGGGCGTCACGCTCGTCGAGTTGGTCCAGCGCATCGTCGACGCCGTCGACGGGTGGGCCGAGATCGAAGCCATGCCGGCGGCGGCCGGGCTCTCGGCCCGGCTCAACCTCTACCGCTTTCTGGATCTCGTCGAGGACTGGAGCCCGCTGGCCGGGCGCCCCTCGCTCGACGCGTTTCTCGGCTACCTCGACCTGCTCGAGGAGGAACGAGCCCCGGAGGAGCTGGACACGGCCCGGGTCGGCGACCAGGAGGCGGTGGCGCTGCTCACGGTTCATCGCGCCAAGGGACTCGAGTGGGACGCAGTGTTCGTGCCCGCCCTGTCCACGGACATCTTTCCGTCCCGCAGCCAGGGATACGACGACCCGGTGAGTGCGGCCCGCTGGTTGCCCTACGAGTTACGTCTCGACGCGACCGCCCTCCCGGAGCTGTCCGACGACCGCGATCAGCGACGGGCGGTGCTCCGGAGCCGCCACCACGAGCAGGAGCTCCGCACCGCCTACGTCGCCGTGACGCGGGCGCGCCGGCGGCTGGTGCTGACGGGAGCCGCCTGGTACGAGAACACCCGGCCGAGGAAACCGAGTGAGGTCCTGGCCCTGGCGGCCGAACGCCCCGACGTCATGACACACCGCTGGGCGGACGATCCTGGCCCACCCCCGGAGCGACCGCCCGCGACGGTCGAAGCCCCGGACCCGCATTTCGGTGAGGGTTGGAGGGCGGCCCTCCGCGCCGCACTGGAGGACCCTCGTTGGGCGCGGGACCACTCGCTCGACCCAAGCCGATTCGACACCGAGCGGACCCAGCTGCGGCTCATGCTGGACGACATCCCCGAGCCGCTCGACCTTCCTCACCGGCCCGAACAGCTCGCCACGTCGGTAACCGGTCTCGTCACCCTCGCCTCCTGCCCGCAGCGCTTCTACTGGAGCGAGCTCGACCGCCTCCCCCGCCGTCGGGCCCCGTGGATGCGCCGCGGTACCGAGATCCACCGGCGCATCGAACTCCACCATCGCGGCATCGCTGCGTTCGACGACATCATCCCCGAGGCTCCGGTCCATGCAGAGTCGCGCGGTGAGCCCGATGTCGATCCGTTCGATGTGTTCACTCGCTCCCGCTTTGCGGCGGCAACGCCGCGACACGTCGAGACACCGATCGACATCACCATCGGCGGCGTTCGGGTCCGCGGCAGGATCGACGCCGTGTTCGCCCCCGAGCCCGAGACGTGGGAGATCGTCGATTACAAATCGGGTCGGCCCAGCGACGACCCCGCCGCCGTCGTTCAGCTCGAGGCATATGCCGTCGCCGTGGCCGACGGTGCGGTGGCGGGAGGCATCCCCGACCAACTCGCCGCCACCTTCGCCTACTTGGGAGTCGATCCTCCCGTCGAGCGAACGGCCCACGTGGACGAGGAATGGCTTGCCGAGGCACGCGCACATCTCGCATCCCTCGCCGACGTGGCTCGAGGCGACGAGTTCCCGGCGACCCCGTCCCCCGCGTGCCGGCACTGCGACTTCGTGGCCATGTGCCCTGCGGGCCGGTACTGGCTGGCGTCGAGCTGACGCCCAAACCGGCCTGCGTTAGACGATCGCGCGGCGCTAGGCGACCTTGCCGCTGGTGACATCGAACACGATCGTCACCGGGCCGTCGTTCACCAGGCTCACCTCCATCTTGGCGCCGAAACTCCCCGTCGCAACGTCGACGCCCGCAGCGGCGAAGCCGCTCACGATCTCATCGACCAGCGGCTCGGCGACCTCCGGCGGGGCGGCACCCGTGAAGGACGGTCTGCGGCCGCGGGCGATCTCGGCGAGCAACGTGAACTGGCTCACGACGAGCACCGATCCGCCGACGTCCCGTACCGAGAGGTTCATCCGTCCGTCGGCGTCCGAAAAAACCCGCAGGCCGACGACCTTCTCGACGAGGGCGCGCCCTTCGTGAGACGTGTCGTCGGGCGCCACGCCGACGAGGACGAGAAACCCGTTCCCGATCTCACCGACCGTCTGCCCGTCGACGCGGACGGCGGCGTGTGAAACCCGTTGCGCCACGGCCTTCAAGCGGCACCTCCACATCTCATCGCCAGTCCGGAAACCCACCACCCCGGGTACAGTACCGCCGGTGCACGAGGTCCCTCTCAACGTCGCTCGCGGCTTCCTCATGGGTGCCGCCGATGTCGTCCCCGGCGTGTCCGGCGGGACCGTGGCCCTCGTCCTCGGTATCTACCGGAGACTGGTGGCCTCGATCAAGGCGGGCAGCTCCGGCCTCGGCGCCATTGTGCGGTGGCGGCCCAGCGAGATCACTCGTCACCTGGGATCGGTGGAGTGGCGGCTGGTCGTGCCACTGCTGATCGGTATCGGTCTCGCCATCCTGCTCCTCGCCGGCATCATCGAGCGGCAGCTCCACGACCGCCCGATTCAGATGGCGGCTCTCTTCCTCGGACTCGTGGCCGGCTCGGTCGTCGTCGCCTGGCGGCTGCTCACGGTCCGCGACTTGCCGCGCCTGGCGGTCGTCGCCGGGGTGGGGCTCATCGTGTTCTGGGTCCTCGGGCTGCGTGGCGGAACGACCGCCGATGCCGTGGGGCAGGTCGGCGACCCGGCATTGTGGGGGTTCTTCGGGGCAGGCGCCGTTGCGATCTGGGCCATGATCCTGCCCGGCATCAGCGGCTCGTTCATCCTCGTCCTTCTCGGCATGTACGGCCCGACGCTGTCGGCAGTGAACGACCGGGATTTCGGCATCCTGGTCGTGTTCACCTTGGGGGCCGTGATCGGACTCGCCTTCTTCTCGCAGCTCCTGCACTGGCTCCTGACCACGCACCACGACACCGTCATGGCCGGACTGATTGGACTCATGCTCGGTTCGATTCGGGTGCTGTGGCCTTGGCCCGGCGGCGTGGAGTCCACCACGCTGGGTGCGCCGGATCGGCTGGTCCTCGTATCGGTTGCGCTGGCCCTTGCGGCGTTCTTCGTCGTGGTCGTCATCAACGAGGCGGCCATCCGGCACGAGCAGCGGCAACACGCACGAGGGCTCGAGGCGCCGACTCTGCCGTGATCGGCGCCCGGCTCGGCACCTCAGGATGCGAAACGACCGACGAGCTCGCCGTACGCCTCGATGAATGCGGGTCGCATCCTCGAGCCCGGTAGCACACCGACGAGCCGGTCCACACCGCGGTCGGCGTACCGAGCAACGCGATCGACGGCGTCGTCGACCGTGCCCACGATGCCGACCCCGGCCACGTCGCCCATCCATGCCAGGTGCGTGGCGGCCACCTGGGAGGCCGCTGCCGCCTCCTCCCCCGTTCGCCCGACCGCGACGGGCACCTGGATGCTCGTCCGCACCGTGCGGTTCCCCGCAGCTTCGGCAACGGCCGCCTGGGGCTCCTCGAGGTTCGGCAGCAAGGAGGCGGGGCAGTTCCATTCGTCCGCCAGCCGCCCGGTGATCTCCAGCATGCGGGGCCGGCCGGCGCCGACCGTGATCGGAGGATGGGGCTTCTGGAGCGGCCCGGGGTTGACAACGGCGCCTTCCAACCGGACCCCCCAACCCTCGTAGTCCACGGTCTCCCCGCTGAACAGGCGCACCAGCGCCTCCAGGTATCCCTCGAAGTACCGGCGTCGGTCACCGGCGTTCGGGTATTCGAAGCCGAAGGCCCGGTACTCCCGCTCGTGCCAGCCGGCACCTAGGCCGAGATCGAGGCGCCCGCCCGATGCGTGATCCAACGTGGTGGCCATCTTGGCCAGCAGCCCTGGGTTGCGGAACGACGCGCAGTTGACGAGGTGGCCGAGCCGCACGCGCGACGTGACTCCCGCCAGGTAGGCGAGCCCAGACCATGCTTCGAAGATGGGGCCTTTCGGGTCCCGAACGTTGAGCAAGTGATCCACGAGCCAGATGGAATCGAGTCCGACCTGCTCGGCCAGGACGGCATCCGCCTCGACATGATCCCAACGATCCGTGAACTGGCTGAGGACGAGACCGAACTTCAAGGCGCGCCTTCCGGTTGGATGCGCGCCAGGTTACAAACCGGGAGGCGTGCCGCGAGATGTCTCCGAAGCCTCCTCGACCTCCGCATCGAGCGGCGGGGCGAGGAGGCGGAACACGATCGGCGAGAAGATTGCGGTGACCCCGACCAGCAAGATGGCACCCGCCTCGAGCCCCTCGTCGATCAGCATCAGCTCGTCCTTGCCGAATTGGGCGAGGGCGATGATCACGCTGAGCTGTCCGGCGAGCAGCACCCCTGCGGCCAGCGACTCCCGCAGGCTGAGCCCGCGGAACCGCATGATCAGCGCGGGGAGGATCTTGGCGGCAACGGCAACGAGGATCAGGAGCAGTGCCTTGGTCAGGACGTCGCGATTGGAGAGGGCGCCGAGCGGAAAGTTCACCCCGACGGCGATGAAGAAGATCGGGATGAAGAAGCCGTATGCAAAGCCGGTGAGTCGGGTCTCCAGCTCGCCCGTGTTGCGGAAGACGAACGCAAACATCGCCCCGCCGAGGAACGCTCCGAGGATCGGTTCCACTTCGAGCGCCTCGGACAGACCGACCGCCACCAGTAACAGCGCCAGGCTCGCTCGGATGCCCATCTCGTCGGGGTCGTGGCTGGCGAACAGCCGGTCGAAGCGCTCCGGGTACCACCATGCAAAGCGGCGAACGGCGCCGAGCATGAGCGCCAGGATCGCAAACAGTGCCGGGACCCGCAGCAGGCCCCAACCGAACCCGGACATGAGCCACACGCCGAAGACGACGATCGCCGTCGCCGAGAGGAACTCGGCGAGGACCCCGGTCACGATCGTCACCTGACCAAGCTGCGTGCCAGTGCGCCCCGTGCCACGTAACGCCGGGATGATGATGCCGAGCGAGGCGGCGGCCGTCAGGAGCGTGAGGAAGATCCGCTGGTTGGTCGACTCCGGATCGAGCAGCTCGAAACCGAACCAGGCTGAGGCGAGGATCGCTGCGAAGACCCCGAGGCCGAGCACGATCGGGCCCGGCCCCTGACGCTCGAGCCGGTCGAAGTCCACCTCGAATCCGGCGAGGTACATCAGGAGCAGAAGCCCCAGCTCGGCGAGCAGCTCGAGGAATTCGAAGTCGGTCGTACCCGGCTCGACGAGTGCGAGGATCTCCGGTCCGATGGCGAGCCCGAACAGGATCTCGAGAACGACGGCGGGCAGACCAACCCGGCCGGCGAGGAGTGGCAATGCAAACGCGCCGGTGCCGATGACGATGAGCGTGACGGCGCTCGGGAGGGTCCCCCCGGCCCCCTCGGCTGCGGCGAGCAGGGGAATCACATCTCCCCCGGAATGAGGAGGATCGAGCTGCCGAGGCGGTCGATCAGATGCCCGGTGATGCCGGGGCGGATCCAGCTCAACGGCAGCGAAGGCATGCTCAACACCGCCAGGCTGGTACCGACCGCGATGCGCTCGATCTCACGCACGGGATTGCCCCGAGCGAGCTTGCGCCGCACGTGAACGCCCTGCACCGAAGCCTCTTCACGTAGCCACGCCGCGGCAACGCGAGCATCGGCCACCGCCTCCGGCCCGGTGACGAAGGTGGGGGCGATGATGGAAACGCCGACGAGGCTCGCCCCCGACGTACGCGCCAGATCGATCGCGGTACGCCCGGCGGTCTCCCCCGACACGGTTCGTCGTGCCGGCACCAAGATGCTCGAGTACGGGTGGCTTCCGCGGCAGAGCAGCACCGGACGACGGGACCGGCCGTACGTGTTGAGGACCTTGGCCGCCCGAAAGCGGCCGACCACACCCCGCCCCGTCGGCGCCGCCACCGCAACGACACCGACGCTCTCCGCCTCGATGAGGCGCCGAAATGCGACGTGAGGATGGCCGTCCACCGGGCGTAGGTCGATGGCCACTCCGTCGGATTGAGCCTCGAGCTTCTCCAGGAGCTGTGCGATCTCGTCGACACGGCCCGGATCACGTTCCGCTTCGAGGTTGCGATGGACCACCATCAGCTCCTCGGCCCTCGAGTTGCGCACCAGGCTCATCGCCTCGGGGACGGTCTTCTCGAGGTCCACCTCGCTGTCGAGCACCACGCCGACCTTACGGCCGTAGTTGAGCGGGAAGCGCGACTCGCCGGAGGTGAAGGTGTTCACGATTCCGGTGAAGTCGGCGGCGGCGCCAACGACCGTGACGCGATCACCGGCCAGCAGCTCCGTGGCACCGCTGGGAACCACCAGCTCGTCATCCCGCAGGATCGCGGCAACGACCCACACCCGGGAATGGATGTCTCGTAGCTTCTTGCCGTGCACAGGCGAGTCCGGGGTGACGACGAACTCGAGCGCCTCCGCCTTCCCCTGGGCGAATGCCGTCGACGCCACCCGACGCGGCTCCATCTCGAGCTCGACGTGCCGCGCCGTGAGCTGATCGGGTGCGTACACCGCCACGCCGAGAGACCGGTAGTCCGGGAGCCGCTCAGGATCGCTGGCGACCGCCACCACGCGCAGCAGGCCCTTGTCCAGAGCGAGCTGGACCGCGGCCAGGTTGCGATCGTCGTCGTCCGAAGCCGCAACGAGGGCTGCGGCGTCGTCGATGCCGGAGCGATCCAGGATGAGAGGGCTCGACCCGTCGCCGACGACGGGCTCGAAGACCCGGATACCGGCGGCGGCATCCAGCCGACCTGAATCGAGGTCGATGACGGTCACCTCCCACTGCTCACCGAGACGGCGGAGCAGCTCCCGGGTCGTGCCACCGGCCCCGACGATGATCGCCTTCATCACACTCCTCGTTCCCGGCCCGGTTGGTGAGGGATCATTATGGTCTGCGGATCGACGCCTGAACGGGGCGACGTCAACCGACGACCAGCCGAGAGCGGAGGTCGGCGATGTCCTTGGGAGACAGCCCGATCTCGGCGAGCACCTCATCGGTGTCGCTCCCAGGCGCCACGGGAGGTCTCGGCATCGCGTTGGGTGTTCGGTCAAACCGGGGCGCCGGTCCTGCCTCGACGATCCCCCCCACCTCGACGAACGTCGAGCGGGCCGCCAGCTGGGGATGCTCCGGCGCCTCGGAGAGGGTCATCACCGGCTCGACACATGCGTCGCCGTCGCCGAAGACGCTTGCCCATTCGTCTCGCGTGCGCGCCGCGAATCGCTCGGCGAAGGTGCGTCGCAGCTCCGGCCAGCTCTCCCGGGCCTCGCGCGGGGGCAGCTCGTCGGCTGACAGACCCAGCCCGGCGAGCAGCTCTGCGTAGAACCGGGGCTCGAGGGCGCCAACGGAGACGAAGCCGCCGTCAGCGGTTGCGTACGTCGTGTAGAAGGGGGCGGCGCCGTCGAGCAGGTTGCTCCCCCGCTCGTCCCGCCACCAGCCATGGCGCAGCATCTCGTACATCATCGTCATGAGCGACCCGGCGCCATCGACCATTGCGGCGTCCACCACCTGCCCTCGCCCGGACCTGCTGCGTTCGAAGAGCGCGCCGAGTACGCCGAAGGCCAGAAACAGCGATCCGCCGCCGAAGTCACCGACGAGGTTGAGCGGCGGAAGCGGGACCTGGTCCGGATCGCCGAAGCTGTGCAACGCACCCGTGACTGCGATGTAGTTGATGTCGTGCCCGGCGCGATGTGCGTACGGTCCCTCCTGGCCCCAACCCGTCATCCGCCCGTACACGAGCCGCGGGTTCACCGCCAGACATGCGTCGGGCCCGACGCCGAGCCGTTCGGCAACCCCTGGGCGCATTCCCTCGAGGAGCACGTCGGCGGTCGCCACGAGCCGCAGGGCGAGGCCCGGGCCTGCATCGTGCTTGAGGTCGATGGAGATCCGGCGACGGTTCCGGCCCATCAGCGTGCGCAACGGGTCCGCCGAGCCGCCGATGCGGTCGACACGGATGACGTCGGCACCGAGGTCGCCCAGGAGCATCGCACAGTACGGCACGGGCCCGATGGCCTCGAGCTCGACGACCCGCAGTCCGCGCAGTGGCCCCATCGCCAGCGAACGTACCACGCCGCCCGCCGCTCGATCGGCGGGACGCAGCCAGGGGTGGGGGTAACGTACCCGCTCGTGCCGCCTCCTCTCGTCTCTGCCCGCTCGCTGACCAAACGCTTCGGTGACTTCACCGCCGTCGATGCGATCGACTTCGACGTTGAGCCCGGGGAGTCGTTCGGCTTCCTGGGCCCCAACGGGGCCGGCAAGAGCTCGACGATGCGGATGGTCGGTGCGGTATCGCCGCGCACCGCGGGCGAGCTGACCGTTCTTGGTATGGACCCCGACGTCGACGGCGCCGCCATTCGGGCGCGGCTCGGCGTCGTGCCTCAGGAGGACAACCTCGACAACGAGTTGCCGGTCTCCGAGAACCTCCTCATCTATGGCCGGTACTTCGACCTAGCCCGATCGGTGATTCGGCGCCGGATCGATGAGCTCTTGGACTTCGTGCAGTTGAGCGAACGGCGCGACAGCAAGGTCGATTCGCTCTCGGGCGGGATGAAGCGGAGACTCACGATCGCCCGCTCCTTGATCAACGAGCCCGACCTCCTGCTGCTCGACGAGCCCACCACCGGCCTCGACCCCCAGGCGCGGCACGTCCTGTGGGACCGGCTGTATCGACTCAAACAGCAAGGGGTCACGCTCATCATCACGACGCACTACATGGACGAGGCCGAACAGCTCTGCGACCGTCTCGTCGTCATGGATCGTGGCGAGATCGTGGCCGAGGGATCACCGCGCGACCTCATCGCCACCTATTCGACCCGGGAGGTGCTCGAGCTGAGGTTCCCGGTGGGCGTTCAGGAGAGTGTGCTCGATCGAATCGACGGCCTGGCCAAGCGGGCCGAGGTGCTGCCGGACCGGTTGCTGCTCTACACGGACGACGGGGACGAGACCATCGCTGACGTGGGGCGGAGAGGTCTCGAGCCGGAGAGCACCGTCGTGCGGCGCAGCTCCCTCGAGGACGTCTTCCTCCGCCTCACCGGGCGCTCGCTGATCGACTGATGGCTGCCCGTACCGCCTTTCGGGTCCTCGAGGCGCACGCCGTGTCCTACCGCCACACGTGGCGAGGCTCGGTGATCACCACGTTCCTCAACCCGGTCCTCTACCTGGCTGCGATGGGCATTGGCCTCGGCACCCTCGTCGACAGAGGCGCCGGTGAGGCGACACTGGAAGGCATCACGTACCTCGCCTTCCTCGCCCCCGGTCTGCTGGCTGCCACCGCAATGCAGACCGGCACCGGCGACGCCTCCTACCCGGTGATGGCGGGCATGAAATGGATCAAGACCTACCACGCGGCGCTGTCGACCCCCGTGCGCACGCGCGACATCGTGCTGGGGCACCTCGGCTGGGTGACGGTGCGGCTCGCCCTCACCACGGTCGTCTTCGCCGCCGTGATGAGCGCCTTCGGCGCCGCGCCCCTCGGGCGAGCACTGCTCGCCGTGGGCCCTGCGATGCTCACCGGCATCGCCTTTGCTGCAGCGGTCACCGGCTACACCGCTGCGCTCGAGTCCGAATACGGGCTCAGCTCACTGTTCCGCTTCGGAATCGTGCCGATGTTCCTCTTCTCGGGCACGTTCTTTCCCATCACGCAGCTCCCTGGATGGATCCAGCCGGTGGCGTACGTGACGCCGCTGTGGCACGGCGTGGCGCTCACCCGGGCTACCGCTCTCGGTCAGAGCCCACCGTGGGCGGCGACCTCACACGTGCTCTACCTGTTGTTGTGGGTGGCGATCGGCGTGGCGGTGTCGATGTACAACTTCAGGCGGAGGCTCGTGAAGTGACCAGCGGCACGCTGATCGCCCGAGTGGCGCCACCCCACCTTCTCGGCAGCCGGCGCGCCCGCTACCTGCTGGAGCGCAACGTGCTCGTGTACCGCCGGGCCTGGGTGATCGTGTTCTCCGGTTTCTTCGAGCCTGTCTTCTACCTGTTTGCGATCGGCGTGGGGCTCGGTCAGCTCGTAGGCGACGTCACGGCGGGCAGTGGGCAGCCCGTCACCTACGCCGAGTTCGTCGCTCCCGCCCTGTTGGCGTCGTCTGCGATGAATGGTGCCGTGTTCGAGTCCACGATGAACATCTTCTTCAAACTCAAGTACGCACGCACCTACGACGCGATGCTGGCGACCCCCGTCGGACCGGGCGACATCGCGATCGGGGAGATCGCATGGTCACTGATCCGCGGCGGGATCTATGCGACGGCATTCCTGATCGTGATGCTCGCCATGGGCCTCATGCCCTCGATGTGGGGGCTCCTGGCGCTGCCGGCTGCGCTCTTGATCGGTTTTGCGTTCGCCGCCGTCGGTATGGCGACCACGACGTTCATGCGATCGTGGCAGGACTTCGACATGGTCACACTCGTGACCTTGCCGCTCTTCCTCTTCTCGGCGACATTCTTCCCGCTCTCGGTTTATCCGGACGGCCTTCAGCTCGTGGCACGGCTGTTCTCGCCGCTCTACCACGGCGTCGAGCTGATCCGCTCGCTCACGCTCGGCATCTTCGACGCGAGCTTGATCGCCCACGTCGGTTACCTCGCCGTGATGGGGTTGGCCGGCCTGACCGTCGCCGCCCGCAGGATCGAGTCCCTGCTCCTCAAGTGAGTTGTTCTCGAGTGGGTGGGGCTGCGCCTCTTCGATCAGCTGCGTAGGACGCGGGTGTCTCCCGTGGTGGGGTCGCGGTCGAGCTCTATGAGATCCTCGATCCGATGACGGAGCTCGGGAACGTGGCTGACGACGACCACCAGCCGGGATGCATCGTCGGCGACCAGAGCCTCGATTCCCTCCATCGCCAGATCGAGGTGCTCGGGATCGAGCGACCCGAAGCCCTCGTCGAGGAAGAAGGCGTCGAGCCTTCCCCCGGTGCGGGTGACCATCTCGGAGAGCGACAACGCCAGGGCCAGTGAGGCCAGAAACGTCTCACCGCCGGACAGGCTCGAAGCCTTCCTCACCGCATCGGCGGCGGTGAGGTCGACGATCGCAAACGTTCCGTCGTCGGTGAAGCGATAGCGCCCCGAGGAGAGCCTCTGGAAGTGGTCGCTGCCCAACTCGGCGAGCCGCTCGCGCTCCTCGTCGAGGAGGAATCGCACGAATCGGGAGTCCGTGAGGTCGCTTGCGATGCGGTCGTAGCGGGCGGCCGCGGAGGCGAGCCGGTCTCGCTCGGCGAGGAGCTCGTCACCCGACGCAACTTCTGTTGCGTCACGTTCGATATCTGCCCCCAGGTGCTCGGCCCTGGCCTGGGCGGTAGCCAGCGCAGCCGTGAACGGGCCCTCGATGTCGAGTTCCTCGAGCAGACCGTGCCGCTCCTTGCGGAACGTATCGAGCTCGCGCCCGGCGATCTCCAGTGTCCCCTTCAGCGAGGCGGTTTCCTCGCTCCAGGCAGTGTGGAGGAGGGCGGCGGCGCGTCCCAATGTCTCCGCATCGTCCGTGGCGTCGATGGTGGAACCGAGCCGCGCCGCCATCTCGACCAGCGACACCCGCAGCGCAGACAGCTCCTTGCCGACGCCCTGCTCGTCGACGATCGCCTGATCGTGGCGGCTTCGCGCCTGCTCGACCTTGCGCCGTGCCTCGGTGACGGCCTCGGTCGCCGCCGTCAGCTCACGCTTCCGCAGGTCGAGGAGCTCGATGGGATCTCCCACACCGAGGAGCTCTTCCAGACGCACGTTGGTCTGCTCTACCTCGGAACGCGCCGCCTCGTGGGCGGCGGTGGCCTGGTCGAGCTCGCTCGTGAGCGAGTCGACGAGCACCACGGCCGCCTCCAGCCCGGCTCGAGCCGCGGTCACCGCCGCCGCCGCATCGGAGCGGGAACGCTCGGCGGCGATGCGATCGCGCTTGGCGGTCTGGAGCGCCGCCGCAGCCGCATCCACGTCGCCGCCGACCGCCCGGGGCGGGAGCGTCGCCACCTGTTGCTCGCACACGGGGCACGGCGAACCCTGCTCCAGCCCGTCCCGTAGCGTCAATGCCATGTTGCGATGTTGCGCATCGTGGTGGGTCTGTTCGGCGGCACGCAGCGCCGCATCGATGTCGCGCATCCGCGCATCCGCCGTCTCCAGCGCCTCCTCGCTGTCGCCGACCGTGGATTGCGCCTCCGTCCGCCGCACCTCAGCTTCACCCAGACGCCGTTCCAGTGTCTCGCGGCGCCGGGCCGATTCTTCGACATTGCGCCGCAGGGGCTCGGCGGCTGCCACGAGCCGCGCCGCCTCCTCGATGGTGGCGACCTCGCCGCCATCACGGAGGGAGGCGGCGGCCTCCTCGGCCTCCGTCAGGGCGCTCTGCGCCGCGTCGAGCGTTGTCGCCAGCTCACGGCGCCGCTTGGTCGCGGCCGCCGCGTCGTCGATCAAGCGGTGGGTGACCGCCGGGTCGGGCAGTCGTTCCACGTGCTTTGCCAGCTCGTCGAGCCTTGCCTGGGCCGACTTCGACTCCGCCTCGGCGGCGGCGATGCGCCAATCGATGTCGACGAGAACCGGCTCCGCCTTGCGCAGCTTCTCGAGCCGCTCCTCGACCGAGCCGAGCACGGCCCGATTGGCCGCAAGCCGCTCGGCGACCCTATCGAGCTGCTCGGTCCGCACGGCGACCTTGCCGAGCTCGGCGCTCGTCTCGGCGCCGCGCCGTTTTGCCGTGTCTCGCATGGCGTCGATCCGATCGAGGCCGAACACCCCTTTGAGCACGGCATCGCGTTCAGCGGGTCGAGCCCTGAGGAACTCCGCGAACCGCCCCTGGGCGAGGAGGATCGACCGACCGAATGCATCGAAGTCGAGCCCGAGCATGGCGGCCACCCGCTCGTTGACCTCGGCCTCCAGCGTGAGCTTCTCGACGGGCTCGGCGTCGGCCGTGTCCGCCTCGTAGCGGTACAGCGCATGCTGGCTCTGGCCCCGGGCCCGCAGCGAGCGCACCGCCTCCCAGATCTCCCCGTCGACCTCGAAGCGCAGCATGACGCCACCGTCGGTGGCTCGCTGGTGGATGAGGGCCTTGGTCCCGGAGCCGCCCGCCGGTGTCTTGCCGTAGAGCGCAAACGCGACCGCATCGAGCACGGACGACTTGCCGGACCCGATCGGACCCACGATGCCGACGAGGCTCCTCCCCCTTAGGTCGAAGCTCACCTCCTCGCCGAAGTAGGAGCGGAAGTTGCGGAGACGCAGCTCAAGCGGGCGCATGAACGCTCTCCATGATCTCGCGGAACGTGTCGAGCAGCTCGGCCGCAGGCGGCGCACCCGTCTCTGCTTCGACGTAGACGGCGTACAGCTCGTCGAGGGGGCGAGCACCGCGCTCCGACCGCTCGGACTCGGCCCGTGGGTACTCGGCTCGGATCTTGACGACGAGATCGAACTCCTCCCGCACGCTCTCGGCGAGACCGGTGTCGGGTCCTGCCGTGTCGACGGTGAGATCGAGGTACGCCTCGTGGAGATCGTCGCGCGCGAGCAGCTCCTCCCACGTCCCCCGAGCCCGCACGAGGCGACGCCCACCGTGCAACGGCACGGACCGCACCTTGGCTGGACGACCCGGCTCCACGTCGACGATCACCACACGCTTCTCCTCACCGGCCTCACCGAAGTCCAGCTCGAGCAAGGAGCCCGCGTACTCGGCGGGGACCTTGGCGCCCGGCACTCGCTGTGGGGCGTGGATGTGCCCGAGGGCGACGTACTGAGGACCCGGCGGGATCGCCTCCGGCGTTGCCGTGTAGGCCTCGCCCATGTGGAGCTCGCGTTCGCCTCGCGGCGCACCGTGGCCGTGGACCTTGGCTCCGCCGACGAGGAAGTGGGCGACGAGGAACGTGACCGCCTCGGTTCCCGCCACCTGGTCGGCATGCCGGCTGTAGGCCTCGGCGATGGTGCGGAGCCGGTCGGCGTACTTCTTGTAGTGCTCGTCGACGCGCTCCCATGCATGGAACGCCCGGCCCTCGCGGAGGAACGGGAAGCAGCTCACGACGGCGTCTCCGGCGGCGGTATCGATCTCGAGCACGCCTCCCTCGTCCGGACGCTTGATGTCTCCGACGAGGTGGATCGCATGCCGGCGCAGGAAAGGAGCGAGCGCCTCGAACAGACCCGGCGAGTCGTGGTTCCCGGCGATGACGACCACGGGACGATCGCCCCCGCCGGTGAGGCGCACCAACCCGTCGAGGCCGATGTCCAGGGCATCGACCGGAGGGAGCGGCCTGTCGAAGAGATCCCCCGAGTGGAGAATGAGATCCACGTTCTCGGCATCGGCGATCGCGACGACCTCGTCGATTACCTCGCGGTATTCGTCGGATCGGTCGTAACGCCCGATCCGCTTCCCCACGTGCCAGTCGGAGGTGTGGAGAACCCTCACAATCCGGCGAAGGGATCCGTGCCCGAGTCGTCGACCTCTTCCTTGCGGGTCGCCCACGGCGGGAATGGGAATTCGAGCACCAGCGGGACCGGGAGCGCAGGCTGGCTGAGCACCATGGTCCCGGGCTTGAGGAGACGGGCTCGGGCGCGGGTCGACGGCAACATCCACCCGTACTCGGCGCGCTCCGCCTCGGCGGCGTCGAGCCGCCCGGCGACCCGGATCGCAGCGTTCTCCATCACCTCGGGGGCGACCCGTGACGCGGTCTGCTGGGCGCCGACGAGGAGCACGCCGAGGGACCGCCCGCGCTGGGCGATGTCGATGAGCATGTCCTTGAGGGCACTCGTGCCGTCCCGAGGGGCGTATTTGTTGAGCTCGTCGAGGACGATGACCGACAGCGGGAGACGCTGCCCGGTCGACTCCTTCTCGGCAAAGGTCTCGGCGAGCAGGGCACCGACGACGAAGCGCTGTCCCAGATCATGGAGCGACTGGATGCCCACGACCGTGACCTGCGCCGCCGTGCGGTCGATGCGCCGGCTGTCCCCGGCACGAACGAGGTGGCCGAGTCGGTGAACCGCCGAATGGAGCCGGCGCATGAACGCCGAGATCGTGCCCATCTGTACACGTCCCGTCCAGCGCTGATCGGGCTCACCGTCCTCCGGGTCGACGAACTCGCCGATCTGCTCGACGAGGCTGCGCAGATCGGCGATGACCGGCTCGCCCCGATTGGGCACGACCGTCTCGCCGGGACGGTGACCCTCCATGGGGTCCCGAAGAACGACGGCGCCCGGCACACCCTCGATGTCGACGGCGTAGCGACGAAGTTGAGACCGCACCCGCTCCTCGATGAACGGAATCTGGTTCCGCGCACCGTCCGAGTCGGTGAACAGGAACCGCAACAGACCGTCGTCGATGAACTCACGCGGCGTCCAAGCGAAGGCCTCGACGCCCTCCTGACGCCCTCCGGTGTCCGGGACGACGACGTCTGCGGTCCCGGCCCGCGGCGGCGCCCAGAGACCCACCGACGGGAAGGGGCCCGGGTCCACGCCGAGGTGCTGCCACGACAACGCCGCCTCGTCGTCGAAGAAACGGTTGCGCTTGTCGAGCCACAGGAGATCCTCGCCCTTCACGTTGAACACGAGGATGCGGAGGTTGGCCGCCCCCTCGCCGAGCACGTCAGGTCTTCCGCTCAGCAGCCGGAGGAAGAACAGCGCAAAGGACGTCTTGGTGGCGACGCCCGAGATGCCCGAGATGGACATGTGTCCACCCTTGCGCCCGTCGAAGAAGTCGAGGTCGACGAAGACGGGCTCCCCATCCCTCCCCATCCCCACGGGCAGAGGCCGGTCCATCTCGTCTACGTACAACGCCTTGCGACGTTGCTCGCCGGTCGCCCGCTCCACGACCTCACCGGGGTCGGGGGAGACCCAGACCTCCGGGTCGAGACGGGTGACCGCAACCTGTGCCGAGCGCACCTTCGCCGCCGGCAGGATCCCCTCCTCGGCGATGCGGTGCGTGTCCGACTCGAACTGGGCGCCCTCGAACACCGCCTCGGCCTCGGTCACCACGCCGTAGGTGCACACCTCGCCTTGCTTCGGCACCTGGGTCCGCACGACGACGAGGTCGTCGAGCTGCAAGTAGTCATCGTCGTTCAGGACGACCCGAAACGCCCGGGTCGTCGCATGCTGCGTGCCCAAGACGCGACCGACGCCCCGACCGGGCGGCGCGGCGGGGCCGTCTCGATCGCTCACGAGGCCGCTCCGAGCTCACGGTGGGATGCCATCACGGCGGACCGTAGCGCACGATGGACGAAGGATCGATCACCCATCCTCCGGCGGAGCTCGCGCTCCAGCGCAGCGATGGGCACGAGGTTCTGGGGTGCCCGCGGATCGACATGGGGCTGTGACGCCACGAGCGGCAGCAGCGCCGTCGTCCGATTGGCCACCTTGATCGCCGTCGCCATGTCGAGGTGGCTGCTCACCTCGGCGCGCACGACTCCCGTCCACGTGTGGCCGCCGGCGAGCTCGGCCAGCTTGAGGTACCACGAGTAGCGGGGAAAGGCGCCCCCCTTGCCGATGAGGAACAGCGGCGTGCGCCGGCCCGGTTCGAGGCGAGCGATGATGCCGCTTCTCGCCGGCGAGAGGTATGGGGCGCGGTGGGTCTTGATGTATCCGACCTTCTCGGTCGCCGACAGGTCGTTGATCGGGCCGTCGGCGACGACGAACGTCCCCTGCTGAGCCATCTCCTCCGACAGGACGGCCTCGGCCTTGCGCATCGCACCGTGGAAGCGCTGGACGAGCGCCCCCGGATCGACGTCGGGCACCGACTCGGAGCGATAGGCGAGCTCGTGACCGGCGACGGGGACCGGCGCCGCCTTGCCGTGACCGAAGACGGCCACCCGCTCGATGCGGACCCTCTCCACCTCGCTGCGGGGCACCCCTCGGTGCCAGCACACGGCACCGACCGCGAGGGTGCCACAGATGCCGGGCACCGGCCCCTCCGGATCGTCGATCGTCATGCGCGCATCGATGCGGCGGACTCCGTCGACGAAAGCAACCACCTCGATGCCGTCGTCGACACCCGGAATGGGCGCCCACGAACCATCGACCTCCACCGACTCGTCGACCTTGTCGTCGTCGGCGAGCGTCTCGTCGGGTTCGTAGGGCGTTCCATACTCCGGCGCCCAACCCTCAACATACAAACGCGGCATGCCGGCGATGGTACCGAGGGGGTGTGACACGAACGGGGATTCGCTGCGACCATTTGCCGCGATGGGAGGGCGCGCTAAACCCCCGAAAACCGCCCCACCTCGGTTTGGCTGCGTCGCCTACCTGCGGAACAGGCGCGGGTTGCGGGCGAAAAACTCCGTCATCCCGCACTCGGTGCAGGTCCAGCTGTCCAGCGGAGTGGTCGTCCAGTGCGCTTCCGAGCTGTCGCCGGGGAGGTGCACCGAAAGACGGCTCTCCACCTCGAGCCTCACCATCCCGCCGCCGCAGCGACACGAGTGAGCGGAAGGCGTCGCACCGGCGTAGTCCGTCGACGTCACCGGATCGTCCCCCTTGTCCCCCTTTGGCCCGGGCTCGTGACCATGGTGCCCGGCTCCAGGCCCGTCAACGTATCGCCGCAGCGTACCAGTGCAGTTCTCCCCCACCCAGGGAATTCCGGGAGAATGAGGCGGACGGCTCAGCCGCCACCGGCGACATCGAGATGCTTCACGGCCTCGAGCTCGCCGCCGTGCACCCGCCCCGTATCGACGTATCCGAGCGCCGAGTAGAACGCACCCGGCCCATCGGGGGCAGGTACGTAACTGAGGTACAGGCGCTCTCCGCCGGGCCGGCGACTCACGTAGTTCTCGACCTGGGCCATCGCCCGCCGCCCGAAGCCGAGGCGCTGGTAGCGACGGTCGATCATGAACCTCCACAGGTAGTAGCGAGCGGTTTCGGCATCGTCGGACAGCATCACGAACCCGACGGGGGTCTCGTCCGCATAGACGGCACGCACCCAGACGTCGGTCGTCGTATAGGCCTGCGCCAGCGACACGGCATTGGGCGCCACGAACATGGTCTGGCGCGTCGTGACGGCGAGGTCGCAGACGGCGCGCACGTTCGACTCGTCGATCGACCGCAGCGACACGTTGGCGTCCCGGCCCGGTGAGGCGGCTCCTCCACCCGGTGCGTCGGCCAGCCGTTTGGCGAACTGCACGGTCTCCTCGATCTCGGCAAAGCCCAGCGCAGCGTGGGCGCGCCGCGACGGGCCATTGGCGAGGTCCGCGTCTGAGCCGAGCTCCGTGCAGCCCTTGGAGAGCACCCACGCCTCGACCGTGGCAACCAGGGCGGCACCGATGCCCTTCCGTCGAAGTTCGGGCGCCACGTACCACGCCTCGAGGAACCCCACCGGAGACGTCGTGCACCCGGCCGCATGTCTCCGCAACGATGCCTCGGCGAAACCACCGATACGGCCGTCTGCGTCCTCCCACACGAAGCACACCTCCTCGCGACCGGCGAACAAGGCGACCGGATCGGCCAGGTCGTCTGGCACCTCGTTGGGCCACAGCGCAGCCCGCATGGCCCACCACTGACCCTCGTCACCGTGCCGCAGGGGACGGACCGTCATGCTGCGAGCGTAGATCCTGCCGGCCCCCGTCGCCGGGAGTCGAGGGTTCGGCCCTACGATGCGGCGATTTCGCCGCCTGAGGAGGCACTCGTGGAAGTCACTGAACGGCTCATCGAGCTCCTCGTCATCCTCGTCGGCGCCAAGGTCGGCGCCGAGGTCATGTTCCGGCTGCGCCAGCCCGCCGTGATCGGCGAGCTGCTCGTGGGAATGGTGCTCGGGGTCGGCCTCTTGGGCTGGATCAACGTCGAGGACGGCGGCGTGATCGCCATCCTGGCCGAGATCGGCGTGATCCTCTTGCTGTTCGAGGTCGGGCTCGAGACAGACCTCCGGGAGTTCGTCAGGCTGGGCGGATCGGCCCTGTCCGTGGCAGTCATCGGTGTCGTCACGCCGTTCGTCCTGGGGTTCGCCGCCACGAAAGTGCTGGGTATCGACGGTGGCAGCACGGAGACGGCCCTGTTCATCGGAGCGGCGATGACGGCGACCAGCGTCGGGATAACCGCTCGCGTGTTCGCCGACCTGAAACGGCTTCACACAGACGAGGCGAAAACCATCATCGGAGCCGCAGTGATCGACGACATCATGGGCCTCATCATCCTCGCCGTCGTCGTCGGACTCCTCAGCGGTGATGGCAGTTTCGAGATGGGTCTGCTCGTGACGACGACGGTCAAGGCGCTCGGCTTCCTCGTGGTGGTGGTAGCGATCGGTATCCCCCTGATCAGGCATTTCTTCCGCTTCATCGCCTGGCTCCAGGTCGAGGGCGCCTACGTGGTCGGCGTATTCGGATTCGCCATCGCCGTCGGGATCGCTGCCGAGCGGATCGCCGGACTGGCACCCATCGTCGGCGCCTTTGCCGCCGGCCTCGTCGTCGCCCAGTCCGGACAGCACCAGCGGCTCATGCGTGAGCTGCGTCCCATCGTCCATCTGTTCGTGCCGATCTTCTTCCTCGCCATCGGCGCCCAGGTCGACGTCGGGCTGCTGACCGATCCGGCGGTGCTCGTCGCCGGTGGTGCGATCTCCGTCCTTGCGATCGTGGGCAAGGTCGTGTCCGGACTTGGGGTGTTCGGAGGCGCCGATCGCTGGATCGTGGGCATCGGGATGATCCCACGCGGCGAGGTGGGCTTGATCTTCGCCGCGCTCGGTTCGACGCAGCTGCGTTCGGTCGTCGGACCGGAGGAGACGGCGATCGTCGTGATGATGGTGGTGGTCACAACGCTGGTCGCACCCGTCATCCTCAATCGCATGCTGCGGTCGCGACCCGCTCCTGAACCCGGGGTGCCCTCACCGCTCGAGGAGCGCGTTCTCGAGGCACCGGCTCTGGGGGCCCACGAGATCGACGAGGCGGAGCCTGGCGCCTAGAGCCGCCCGATGCGGTCCACCAGGAGATCGAAGAAGCCGTCGGCGTCGACATCCCGGATCACGAGCGCGTTGGGCTCATGGCCGGTGACGCCCCACCAGTCGACAAGAGTCATCCCCATGGTCGCCTCGGATCGATGCTCGATCTCCACATGGCAGCGACGGCCTGAGAACAGCTCGGGTCGCAACAGGTAGGCGATGACGCACGGATCGTGGAGTGGAGCGCCGTCGGTTCCGTACTTCGCCTCGTCGTACCGGTCGAAGAAGTCGAGCATCCCGGCGACCGCATCACCCGCCGGCGTGCCGAGGGCCCGAAACCGACCGATACGCACGTCCGAGGTGAGCGCACGGTGCGTCACGTCCAGCGGAAGCATGGTGATCGGCACGCCGCTCGTGAGCACGACGTGGGCTGCGTGGGGATCGACGTAGATGTTGAACTCGGCGGCGGGTGTCACGTTGCCACCCTCGAAGAACCCGCCTCCCATCATCACGATCTGCCTGAGATGCTCCGCGATCGCCGGCTCTTTGATGAACGCCATCGCGAGGTTGGTGAGGGGCCCCAGCGTGCAGATCGTCAGCTCGCGCTCTGCCCACCGCAGCGCCTCGGCCACGAGGAAGTCGACGGCGTGACCCGGTCCCGGCTCCAGCGACGGCTCGGGTAGATCGGCGCCGTCGATGCCCGTGGGCCCGTGGACGTACTCGGCCGTGACCAATCGACGGACCATCGGACGACGGCAGCCCTCGTAGACCCGGACGTCGGGTCGCCCGGCGAGCTCCACCATCATCCGGGCATTGCGCGACGTGAGCGGCAGCGGCACGTTCCCGGCGACGGTGGTGATGGCCCGAACGTCGAGCTCGGGCGACGCCAGCGCGGTCAGCAGCGCAACGGCGTCGTCCTGACCCGGGTCGGTGTCGATCACCACCGGAAGGGCGCTCACGTCACCCTCCGAGGATCTCGTCGACCTGACTCGAGGTCGGCAACGCAGTCTGAGCACCGATGCGGGTTGCAGCCACGGCGCCGGCGGCGACGGCCCACACCAATGCATCTTCGAGGGCGGCGCTCCGGGCGAGGGCGTCCGCCAGCGCTCCACAGAACGCGTCCCCCGCCCCGGTGGTGTCGACGGCATCGACCTTCGGAGCCGGGACGTGGCGACCGGTCCGACCCTTCGCCAGCACGGCGCCGTCGGCACCGAGGGTCACGATGACGGCTCGGGGCCCGCGAACCTTGCGGGCTTGGGCGATCACCGCCCCCTGCTCGTGCGCAGGAGGTGCGCCGACGAGGACGCCCAACTCGCCTCGGTTCACCACGAGCACGTCGACGAGCGCAAGCATCTCCCGGCCGAGGCGCTGGGCCGGCGCTGCATTGAGCACAAACATCCCGCCCGACAGGCTCGCCGCCGCCTTGACCGCTTCCAACGGCACCTCGAGCTGCGCCAGCGTGACGGCCGACGCCTCCAGGGCGCTCGCCGCCTCGGCCACATGCTCCACACCGAGTCGCGCATTTGCGCCGGACACGACGGCGACCGCGTTCTCGGCCTCTCCGTCGAGCAGGATGTAGGCCTGCCCGGTCGGTTTGTCGATGTCGACGCTCACCCCATCGACGTCGACGCCCTCTTGGACGAGCGCTCGCAGGTACGAGGTGCCCTCGGAGTCGGCTCCCACTCGACCGATCAGTGCAACCTGCCGGCCGAGGCGAGCCGCCGCGATCGCCTGATTCGCTCCCTTGCCGCCACGGTGACTGAGTACCTCGTCCCCGAGCACGGTCTCGCCCGGTGCTGGGATGCGCTCGACCCTCACCACGACATCGCGATTGAGGCTGCCGACGACGGAGATCTGGTCACTCATGGCGCCGGAGCCTATCGCGCAAGGCGAGCGCAAGACACCTGCTGGGACCGCACCGCAACGCTTCGGTCCGGGATCACCTATTCTCGGACGAAGCGCCCGGGCAACGACGAGGAGGACCACCGTGGACGTCATCAGCGACCGGCCGATCGTCACGACCGATGAGGTGCGCCGCCACGCCACTCCCGCCTTCCAGCGCCAGATCAGCGGGCGCCTCGCCGCCGCCCTCGGTTTGCTGTGGGTCGTCGGGATCGCCTGGGTGTTCGCAGTCGCTCCTCCTCCCGACCCGGAGGCGGCCATCACCACGCTGGATGCGGTCGTCAGCCTCGCCTTGTACGGATCGTGGCTGACCGTGTTCGCCGGGCTCGTCACCCGGCAGCGGTTCGGAATCACCGCCGGCATCGCGGGAGGAGTGCTGCTCGCCGGTGCCGGGTTCCTCTGCCTCGCCACGGGTCACACCGGCATGTGGATCGCGATCCAGATCATGGTTGGCATCGGGCTCACCGCCGTCAGCGCGACGGCGGCACGCCTCACCTGACGCGACGCCGGTTCTCGCTCAGGGGGCTCGTTCCAGCCTGAACACCCCACCCTGCGTGCTGGTGACGTAGAGCTCTCCCCGTCCGTCGACGCCGAACGACGACAGCCCGGCGATCGCACCCGGCTCCAGCCACGCCAGCGGCTCCGTCTCGCCGGGCGCAAGGCTCCGCACCCATCCCCCGCAGAAGTCACCGAAGAAGTAGTGACCGTCCAGCTCGGGGATGGCCTCACCGCGATACACGTAGCCGCCGGTGACCGAGCAACCCTCGCCATGCGAGTAGTCGAAAACCGGGGCGGTCAGACCGCTGTCGTCGCAGTTCGACAGGTAGCACGACGCACCCTCGAACAGCGGCCACCCGAAGTTGGCTCCGGCGTCGGCGGTCATGTCGACGCGGTTGATCTCTTCTCGGGAGTTCTGGCCGACGTCGGCGATCCAGAGGTCGTTGCCGTCGAAACCAAAGCGCCACGGGTTGCGAAGGCCGGTCGCCCAGATCTCAGGGGCGAGCTCGCCGCCGGGGTTGTCGTCGGGGATGTCGTAGGGATCGCCGGCAGGGTCGATGCGCAGCATCGTCCCCAGGAGGCTGGCCGGGTTCTGGCCGTTGCCGAAACGGTCGTCCCGGCTGCCACCGTCGCCCATCCCGATCCACAGCAGCCCGTCCGGGCCAAACGCGAGCATGCCGCCGTTGTGATTCGAGGCCGGCTGGTCGACTTCGAGCAGGGTTCGCTCCGAGGCGGGATCCGCCGTGAGCCCGTCCGAGCGGAACTCGGCGACCTGCGTGTCGCCGCCGTTGTCCGTGTAGTTGACGTAGAACAGACCCGTGCCCTCGAAGTCCGGGGGGAATGCCAAGCCGAGCAAGCCCTGCTCACCGCCGAAGCGGACCCGCTCGCGTATGTCGAGGAACACCTGAGGGTCGCCCCCGGCGACGAGCCACACGATGCCCGATTGGTCGACGACGAAGAGCCGGTCGTCCCCAACGGGCGCCGTCACGAAGACCGCCTGCTCGAAGCCGTCGGCGACCGGGGTCGCGACGAGTCGCAAGTCTTCGATCGGGATCGTGTCGGGCGGCGACGTGGGGGTCGGAGCTGCGAGCGTGGTCGGTGCCGCCGTGCTCTCGCGCGGCGGATTGTTGGTGGGAACGGTCGTAGCCCCAGATGCGTCCGTCGCAACCGTGGTCGATATCGCCGGTGGTCGGGTCGTCGGCGTCGCCGGCTGGTCGTTGCCGCAGCCCGCGGATGTGAGCGCGGCCGTCAGGGTCGCGAGTATCACGATCTTCCGATTCACCGTGGGGAAGCTAACGGGATCGGCGTACAACGCGAATGGTGCGACGACGCCGCATGCCGTGGGCTAGCGGTAGCGCCAGACGATCCGCCCGCGGGTCGGGTCGTATGCGGAGACCTCGAGCTCGACGCGGTCGCCGGGAATGATGCGAATCAGGCGGCCCTTGCGCATCTTCCCCGAAGCGCGCGCCACGACCTCGTGCCCCGAGTCGAGACGCACTTTGAAAGTCGCGTTGCGGAGGGTCGACACCACGACCCCCTGCGCCCGGAAGACATCGTCAGAACCCGCCACGCATCATCTCCGCTTCGGTTGTGCCTCGTTGACGCGGAGGCGGCGTCCGTCGAGTTCGGCGCCGTCGAGTTCCTCGATGGCGCGGCGCGCCTCATCAGCGTTGGACATCTCGACGAAGCCGAAGCCCCGGGAGCGCCCCGTCTCGCGGTCGGTGATCACGGATGCGGATTCCACCTGACCGTGCTGCGAGAAAAGCCGCTCGAGGTCTTCCGACGTCGACCGGAAATTGAGGTTTCCGACGTAGATGTTCATAGGGGCGCCGTCGCCTTTCTCCATCCGTCCCGGTAGATAGAACAGAGCTTTCTCTCGGCCTACTCGAAGGGGACGGACCTAGAGCCAGGCGAGGCGCCGCAACGCAGCGCGGCGCCAGTGTACCCCAGCCGGCCACCGGGTCGATCGCACGCCGGAGGGCGGCTCAGTCGACGCCCGCCACCTCGGCGCCCGCGAAATGCCATCGATCCCGTGACTCGCGGGCTGCGCCGATGTCCACCATCGCCAGCAGCACGCCGCCGATCACGAAGAAGGCAACGATCGAGAGGATCGCAGGCCGCCCGGAACCCGTGATGCCGCTGATCAGGGCGAAGAGCAGCGGACCCCAGATCGCCGAGAACTTCGAGAAGACCGAGAAGAACCCGAAGAACTCGGCCGAAGCCTGCTCCGGGATCATCGTGGCGTAGAGGCTGCGGGAGAGCGCTTGGACGCCACCGAGCACCACGCCGACGACGGCCGCCAGCCCGTAGAACGGGATGGCCTCACCCTCCGGGAGGAAGTAGGCGGCGACGGCGAGGAGGCTCCAAATGACGAGGGACACCAGGACGGCCCGCTTGGCGCCAATCCGGTCGGCGATCACACCGAAGAGCAACGCTCCACCGAAGGCGACGAACTGGACGATGAGAAACGCGATGGCCACCTGCTCGATCTCGAGACCCAGGGTGTCCTCGGCGTAGGCGCCGGAGATGTTGATCACCGTCTGCGTGCCGTCGTTGTAGAACATGTAGGCGAGCACGAACAGCAACACCTGGGGAAACAGCCGGAGCTTGCGCGTCGTGGCGAGTGTCCGCCCGAAGCCCACCTTGGCGTAGGCGACTGCACGCACCGAGCCCCGGTACGGCTCGGGAAGCGGCTCGCTCTGCCCGACCTCGGGCAGACGCGCCAGCGCAACGAGCGAGAAGACGAACCACCAAATGCCCGCCCCGGCGATCACGAGACGTGGGGCGAAGCCGGCGTCGTCGCCGGCCGCGATCAGATAGACGAGCCCGATCAGAAGGTAGAGCCCGCCACCGATGTACCCGTAGGCAAATCCCCTGGACGAGACACGGTCGATGGTGTCGTCCGTCGCCAGCTGCGGGAGATAGCCGTCGTAGAACACGTTGGCGGCGACGAACCCGATCTGCGAGACGAGGAAGACGCCGAGGAACAGCGCCCATTGTCCATCGGGCACGGCGAGCAACAAGACCGTGAAGGCGGCCCCGAGGAATGCGAAGAACCGGAGGAAACGCCGCTTGGCGGACGTGAAATCGGCCACAGCGCCGAGCACCGGCATCGCCAGGAAAAGCGAGAACGCCCCGATCGAGACAACCAACGACCACAAGGTCTCCCCACCGATCGTCCGACCCAACAACTCGATGCCCTCGTCCGGGAACACCTCGCCGGTGAAGAACGGAGCGACGATGGCTCCTGAGGTCGTCGCATACGACGAGTTGGCCCAGTCGTACATCGCCCAGCCGAAGAGGACGCGGCGATCGTTCTTGATGACCCCGGGCATACCCCTTCCCGTCCGCCGGCCCGGGGAGGGTACGCACCCGAACGCCTGGGCGGCAACCGATCGGGTCGCTACGCTCCCTCCGGTGTGGGGTAATCGCGAAAATCCGCGGTATCGGGCGAGGCGGAGGGTAACTTGGCGGCGATGTCCGCCGAACCACTTCCCCACCAAACGATGACGATGGCTGCACCACGTCTTCGTCACCGCCCGGCGCCACTGCTGACGCTGTTCCCCGACGAGCCTCTGGCCATCGCCGTCCAACGCACCACCATCGAGCAGTTCGACCATGCGCTTTGGGTGCTGCGCCACGAGCTCGACCGCGACCTCGCCGTCCACGAGACCCGTAAAGCCCTGAAGCGCATCCGCGCCATTCTCCGGCTCATCCGGATTGACATCGGCCGTTACGCCTACAAGCAAGAGAACACGGTGTTGCGCGACACGAGCCGGAAGCTGTCGGTCGTGCGTAGCGCCGCGGTCATGGTGGAGACCGCCCGCCAGCTCCTCGAGAACGACCCGACGCTCCTGGACCCGATCGCAGCCCGCCGCCTCGTCGTCGGACTCGAGGATCGCCGAGACACGCTGCGCACCCCGGTCATCCACGACCGCCAAATGTTGACCGACGTCGTGACCACGCTGCTTTGTGCCCGGTCGCGCTACGCCGGATGGCCGATCGTCGAGCTGGCCGTCTCACCCGACCGTCCCGATCGCCGGCCGTTGAGGAACGAGTTCGCCGCCATCGCACCCGGGCTGGAGCGAACGTACCGACGGGGCCAGCGTGCGATGCTCCAGGCGGCGACGACCCGCTCCGCCTTCGACCTGCACTACTGGCGGAAGCGCAGCAAATACCTCCGCCACCAGCACGAGTTCCTCGAGGAGTTGTGGCCCCCGGTGATAGGGGCGGCGGCCGAGAGCTTCGCCGAGCTGTCGGACCGGCTCGGCGCCGACCACGATCTCGCCGAGCTGTCTGCTCTGCTGGCGACTCGACCAACGCTCATTCTCGATCCGAGCGCGCGGTACCGATTCCTGGCCGCAGTCGAACGGCGTCGGCGCGACCAGCACCCCGAGCTGCTCGCATTGGGCGCTCGGGTGTTCGGCGAGACCCCCCGTGCGTTCGTGCGGCGCCTCGGCTCCTATTGGGAGTACGCCCGCCGCTGAGCCGAGCGGCCCGATTCGGTGGATCCCCGATTCAATCCTCGAGCAAGCCTCGCCGCCGGGCTTCTTCCCGTATCGCCTCGTCGGAGAACCCCATCAACCTCGGCGACCACTCGGCCGGTGCGAGGGGTCGATCCCGGGCGAGCAGCTCGGCGACTTCGTCCCGCAGCGTGCGCGCCCAAGCGCGACCGCCGGCGCTCGCTTCCAGGGTGATCGTGCCGTCGGCGTTGGCGGTGAAGACCTTGGCCTCGGCCACGGGGTTGGCCCGGCTTCCCTTCTCGCCGTAGACCAGCAAAACGGATCCGACCGGGACGTCCTGGACCCCACCGGTGGCGATGAAGTCACCCTCGAACGCCCAGCCCGAAGCCTTGGAGGGGTCCACGTTGTGGATGACCTTCGCCCAATTCTTGCGCCGCTCGTCGCCGACGAGGGGCACGTCGACGGGCACCATGATGTCCATGGCGGGGACTGTAGACACCGAGGGTGACGGAGCGGTGCCTGGCGGCGATGCGCGTCAGGCGCCGATGCCCCACTTGGCGACCATCGCCGTGACCGTGACGAGTAGCAGCACTGAGTCGAGGTAGCCAAACCCCAAGACTCGGCTGACGATGGCGCGCGCCCGGTCCGGGTCGCCGGCCTCGAAGGCATCGGCCGCGGCTTCGCCCTGCGGTCCGAAGATTCGCATGCCGAGGAAGGCCCCGACGACGACCATGACGAACCCGATCACGACAAACGCCTGCTCGAACTCATAGGGGGAGTTCGAGCGGATCACCAGCGCCACGCCCGTGATGAGCGAGAGGATCGCAGCCGGCGTGTAGAGCACGCGACCCATCGTCACCGTCGACCGCATCCAGGTGGCGGCCGCCGCGCCCCCCATCTTCGAGACACGCGGAGTCACCACGACCTGGGTGACGTTGGCGCCGATCCAAGCGCCGGCCGCGAGGATGTGGACGACGAGCAGGAACGTGCGCACGGGGTCACCTCGTTGGCTGGACGAAACGCCCGGAGGCTAGCTCAGTCCGACTCGGCCTCTTCCAGATGCAATGCCGCCGAGTTCATGCAGTAGCGCAAGCCCGTCGGGTCGGGTCCGTCGTTGAACACGTGCCCGAGATGGGCGCCGCAGTTGGCGCAGCGGACTTCGGTGCGGGGGACGATCAGCTTGAAGTCCCGCTTCGTGTCGACGGCGTCGGTCTTGAGCGGCTCGTAGAACGACGGCCATCCGGTGCCCGAGTCGTACTTGGTGTCGCTCGAGAACAGAGGCTCGCCGCACACTACGCACTCGTACGTGCCGGCGGTCTTGGTGTCCCAGTACGCCCCGGTGAATGCGGGCTCGGTGCCCTCCTCCTGGGTGACGTGGTACTGCAGCGGTGTCAGCCGCTCCTTGAGCTCAGGGTCCACGTGCTTCTTCATGCCGCAATCGTACCGACGCGGCAGCAGTAGGAGAGCGCTATCGGCTTCGTCTTCGTCCTCGGCGTCTCAGAGCTCAGCCGCGATCTCGCCGATCGCACGGCCGGCGGACTCGATCACGAGGCGCACGTTGCCACTGGGCTCACGCACGCCGTAGACGACACTTCGGTCGAGCGGCACCAGAACGCCGTCGTGGGAAGGGCCGGTGAAGCGAACGTCGATCCGAGTCGTGTCTCCGAACCCGACCAGCGCCACGACGCCGTCTGCCCGTAGCATGCACACTTGCCACCGGGGAGCGAGGCCGCCCTGACCGCACGCAAAAGCGAGGTCTCGTTGGCTCGCTCGCTCGGCGAACTCGTCGGCGCCGCCGGATCGGTCGGCGAGATCGACGGCAGGGTGGCTGTCTGGCACCGGAGCGGCACCCGATGCCCCGTCCCCGCAGGCACCAGCCAGTGCAACCGTCGCGACGAGGGCGACTGCGACCGGGCGGAGCTTCATAGAGACGGATCCTGCCGTCGGGCCGTTTCTCTGCGCCACACCAACGAAGCTGCCACATGTGCGGCGACGGGTCCCGGCGCACCACCAAACGAGCCGCGGGAATCACAGCCGCGGACGAGCTCCGACGACGGTCGCGGCTCGGAAGACGAGCATCCACGAGCCGCAAAGATCAGGACCAAGAGCGTTCGCCGGTCTTCGCGTCATGGCGACGAAGGCTTGCGGTACAAGTATCGTCACCGGCTCTCATCGAGGCGACTCGGGATGGAGGACGAAGGCCCGGGTGGCGAATCTCAGGGTTGCCGGGTCCAGCTCACCCTCCTCGTAGCCCCAGCGGTCGTTCAGCCAGACGAGGTCCGGATGGTCGGTGTACCAGCGGACGGGGCCCGCAAACAGTCGTTGGCCGCTCTCGCCCGCCACGAGGCTGATGCCGTGCATGCGGTACATGACCGGATGGTCTGAGCCATCGAGTTTGATGACGCCGGTGATGTCGGGCAGGTAGGCGCCGTCCGGGCGACGCGGAGGGAAGTTGGTCCATTCGATAGTGCCGTCGAGGTCACCCCAACGAGCGATCCCTGTCCCGCGTCCGTACATCTGCAGGAACGCCCCGTCGTAGAGCTCGACGAGCTCGGTGGTCTCGCCGATGTACCCCTGGTCGGTCGTGTAGAGCAACTCGGATCGCACCGAGCGAGTCTACGCCCGGCTGTGACACCGCTGCCGGCGAGAACCAGGCCATCTCGCTGCCACTGGAGGTCTCGGTAAGCCCTGCTCAGGCCCGGCCTCTTCTCGTCCCTCAGCCTCCCGGCCGGCGATATGAAGTCGCGATCTTGGCGAGGGCGTCGACCCCCTCGGGCTCGCTCAGCACCACCGTCTCGACCGAGCCGGCGCCGGACAGCCCCACGGCCATGGCGGCCGCCGCAGCCGATACATCGTCCGGCAGCTCGACGATCGCGTAGACGTCGGTGGAACCAACGGCGTAGGAGAACCCCTCGAGCTCGCCACCGAGCACCTGACCGGCCTCGGACACCACCGGGCGGCGACCGGCGCCCCGTCCTTCATGTTCCCTCGAGACCCTGGACGCTCAGGTCCGACTCATACGTGTGTTTCGGCACTGGTACTTTTCCCAGTCGACCAACGAACCTCACGCACCGTTGCCGGCCGCCGTAGGTGACGTGGCGGCCTAGCCTGGCTCGCGATGGTCTCCGACACCTCCACCACCCGCCCCGCAACCGTTGGCGAGCTGCGCTCCTCGGGATGGCAAGACCGATCCGTCAAGGAGGAGCTCCGGCACAATGCCGTCATGCGACTGCGGAGCGATCGGCCGCTGTTCCCCGGCATCGTCGGCTTCGACGACAGCGTCATCCCGGCGTTCGAGCGAGCGCTGCTCGCCGGGCACGACATCGTGCTGCTCGGCGAGCGTGGCCAGGCCAAGACCCGGCTCATCCGGGCCCTCGTCCAGCTTCTCGACGAGGAGACCCCGGTCATCGCCGGCGGTGAGGTGAACGACTCGCCGTTCCGGCCGGTGAGCGCCCGTGCCGCCCAGCTCGTCACCGAAATGGGCGACGACACCCCGATCGCCTGGGTGAACCGGGAGCGCCGCTACGGCGAGAAGCTGGCTACTCCGGACACCTCGGTGGCGGACCTCATCGGGGACGTCGACCCGATCCGAGTCGCCGAGGGTCGCTACCTGTCGGACGAGTACGTGATCCACTACGGCCTCGTCCCGCGCACCAACCGCGGCATCTTCTCGATCAACGAGCTCCCCGACCTCCCCGCCCGCATCCAGGTGGCGCTCTTCAACGTGCTCGAGGAGCGCGACGTACAGATCCGCGGCTTCCAGGTACGGCTACCCATCGACGTGCTGCTGGTAGCCACGGCCAACCCCGAGGACTACACGAACCGGGGACGGATCATCACTCCCCTGAAGGACCGGTTCGGCAGCGAGATCCGCACCCACTACCCCATCGATCCCGCCGACGAGATCGCCATCATGGATCAGGAAGCGCGGGCGCCCTCGTCCGACGTCGACGTCGTCGTTCCGGAGTTCATGAAGGAGGTCCTCGCCGAGTTCTCCCGCATCGCACGACGCTCTCCGCACATCAACCAGCGGGCCGGGGTCTCGGTCCGACTGTCCATCGCCAACCTGGAGACGATCGAGGCGTCGGCGGTGCGGCGCGCCATCCGCAACGACGAGGACGAGGCGGTGCCCCGCGTCTCCGACCTGCCGGCGACGCTGCAGAGCTCAGGTGGGCGGGTCGAGTTCGAGACCTTCGAGGAGGACCGCAAGGACGACATCCTCAGTCAGCTGCTCGGCCACGCCGTGCTCGAGGTGTTCGTCGACCGGCTCCAAGGGCACGACCTGCGCTGGATCGTCGACCGCTTCGAGGACGAGGGCTTGACGGTCGAGACGGGCGATCTGACACCGGCGGCCGACATCGCGGGACCGTTCGCCGAGGCGCCCGGGGTCGGGGCGCTGCTCCACAGGCTGGGAATCGACCGCCCCACTCTTGGCACCACCGCGGCGGCCATCGAGTTCGCCCTCGAGGGACTCCATCTCTCGCGCCGGCTCAACAAGACGGCTACGGGCCGCTACTCGGCGGCCGGACGCAGTCTGTGACCATCACCGGCGTCGTCCTCGGCGCCGGATCGTCCACGAGGCTCGGGCGTGCCAAGCAGACCCTGCCTCTGGGCGACACAACTGTGCTGGGCAAGGCGCTCGCCGCCGCCGAGGCGTCGTCGCTCGACCGGGTAGTGCTGGTGCTGGGTGGCGCCGCCGACGAAGCACTGGCGGTGGTGACGCCGCAGCGAGCCGAGATCGCCTTCAACGAGAGCTACGGCGAGGGCTGTGCCTCGTCGCTGCTCGCGGGGCTGGACGCCGCCCCCGACGCCGACGCCATCGTGATGCTCCTCGGTGACATGCCGCTGCTCCCCGTCGAGGTCATCGACACGGTGACCGCCGAGCTGCGCCGATCGAGGCCGTGGGGCGCCGTGACGGTGTACGACGCGGAGCGCCTGGGCCATCCGTTCGCCTTCTCGGCCGCCGCCTTCCCAACGCTCCGTTCGCTCCACGGCGACAAGGCGGTGTGGAAGCTCGTCGACGACGACCCCGAGGGCCGCATGCAGCGCATCTTCGTCGAGACCGCCCTTCCCGGCGACGTCGACACCTGGGACGACTACCTCGCGGTCTGCCGTGCCGCCGGCGTGCCCCCGGCGCGGTGCTGAAGTTCAGGCGAGCGAAGCGAGGCGCCCTCCTCAGTCCGCTCGAGCTGACGCCCGACCGGCCGGCGCCCCCGGAGGGCCGCTACTGAGAAGGCAACGCCGGTCAGTCGCCCGAAACCTGTTTCGAACGAAGCTGCTCCTCAAACGTCTTCTGGCAGCCTGGGCAACAGAAGAAGTGGGACTCGCCGCCGTGTTCCGTCACGAACCTGGCGCCGGCGATCTCCACCGTCATGCCACAGACCGGGTCGATCGCCTGGCGTTGGTCCGCCTTGGCCTCGTGGTGCGGGGCCCCGCCGAAGCCGCCGGTCGCCTTGATGGCGACGAGCTCGCCGAGCACCGCAACGGCGATCTCGCGGTGCTCGATCCGCCCCAGGTCGAGGCCCGCCGGCGTGTGGATCCGCCGCAGCGACTCGGCGGCATGACCACGATCGCGGAGATATCCCATCACGGTCTCGGCGCGGCGGGCCGAGGCGACGAGACCGATGTACGGAGCGGTCGTGGCCAGTGCCGCCTCGAGGGCGGGTTCGTCGAACTCGCCTTGGGTGGCGACGACAACGGCCGTCGTGTCGGTCACCCCAAGCTCATCGATCGCGGCGACCGACGGAACGACGGTCACGTCTTCGCCGAAGCTCCGGCCGCCCTCGTCGACCACCGAAGTCCGCCAGTCCATGCCCACCAGCAGCCGGCACAACGTGCGCACCATCGGCGAGCCGCCGATGACGATCACGTGGGGACGGGGCAGCACCGGTTCCATGAACACCTCCATCGCTCCCTCGCTCGAGCACGAGATCGGGACGGTCAGCACCCCATCTCGCGCGCTGCCGTCGAGCTCCTCCGCCGGGCCGAGGTACATGAGCCGTGATTCGCCGTCGTTGAGCACCCGGCGGGCCTCCCGGAGCACGGCTGGGGCGGCGCAAGCGCCGCCGATCCAGCCGTGGACGGTCTGATCCCCCTCGATGATCGCCGTCGCCCCCTGCTTGCCCGAAGACGGTCCCCGTGCCCACACCACGGTGGCGATGACGAACGGCCGGTGCCGCCGGTGCAGCTCGGCCGCCAGATCGAGCAGCTCGCGGTTCATCTCATCCTCGCCCCCGTCACTTGTGCTCTTGGAGGGCAGCCCACACCCGATCGGGGAACACCGGCATGTCGATGTTGCGCACCCCGAGGTGCTGGAGCGCATCGATGACGGCGTTGACGAAGGCCGCAGGTGAGCCGACCGTAGCCGACTCGCCGACACCCTTGGCCCCGATCGGGTGGTGCGGTGACGGCGTGATGGTCTCGCCCAGCTCGAACCGGGGGGTCTCCCATGCGGTCGGGATCAGGTAGTCCATGAAGTTCGAGCCGATGCAGTTGCCGGCATCGTCGAAGGTGATGAACTGCATGTTTGCCATGGCGAATCCCTCGGTGAGGCCGCCGGCGATCTGCCCGTCCACGATCATCGGGTTGATGCGGACGCCGCAGTCGTCGACAGCGACCATCTTCCGCACCTTCCACTGCCCGGTGCCGGAGTCGACGTCCACGACGACGATGTAGCTGCCGAACGGGTACGTCATGTTCGGCGGGTCGTAGTAATGAACGCCCTCGAGACCGGCCTCCATGCCCTCCGGGTGATTGGTGTAGGCGGCAAAGGCGACATCTTGGATCGTCACCGACGAGTCGGGGGCGCCGCGCACGTAGAACTTGCCCGGCTCCCACTCGAGGTCCTCCTCGGCGGCCTCCATCAGGTGGGCGGCGATCTTCTTGGCCTTGTCCCGCAGCTTGCGGGCGATCATCGACGTGGCCGCCCCTGCCACCGGGGTCGACCTCGAGGCGTAGGTGCCGAGCCCGTAGGGTGTGTTGTCCGTGTCGCCGTGTACGACCTTTATGTCCGTCGCCGGGATCCCGAGCTCCTCGGCCACGATCTGGGCGAACGTGGTCTCGTGGCCCTGGCCCTGGGTCTTGACGCCGAGCTTCAGGATCGCCTTGCCGGTGGGGTGCACCCGCAGCTCCGCGGAGTCGAACATCTTCAGCCCAAGGATGTCGAAGTCCTTCGAGTTCCCGGCGCCGACCACCTCGGTGAACGAGGCGATGCCGATGCCCATCAACTCGCCCCTGGCGCGCTTGTCGGCCTGCTCCCGGCGGAGCTCCTCGTAGCCGACCATCTCCATGGCCTTCTCGAGCGCCGCCGGGTAGTCGCCGGAGTCGTACACGAAGCCGGTAGGCGAGTGGTACGGGAACTGCTCGGGCTGGATGAAGTTCTTCATCCGCAACTCGGCCGGGTCGATGCCCAGCTCGTAGGCGGCGTTCTGCACGAGCCGTTCGATGAGGTACGACGCCTCGGTCACCCGGAACGAGCAGCGATACGCCACTCCCCCGGGCGCCTTGTTCGTGTAGACGCCACGGGTGGTGACGTACGCCGCCGGGTAGTCGTACGAGCCGGTGACGATGTGGAACAGCCCCGCCCTGAACTTGGTCGGCTGCGCATCGGCGTAGAACGCCCCCTGGTCCGACAGCATGTCGACCTTGAGCCCGAGGATCTTCCCGTCGTTGGTGACGGCCAGCTCACCTCGCATGTAGTAGTCGCGGGCGAACCCCGTCGAGATGAGGTTCTCGGTGCGGGTCTCCACCCATTTCACCGGCTTGCCGATGACGAGCGACGCTGCGGTGGCGACCACGTAGCCCGGGTACACCGGCACCTTGTTGCCGAAGCCCCCGCCGATGTCCGGCGAAATGATCCGGATGTTCTGCTCGGGCAAACCTGCGACCAGTGCGAACACGGTGCGATGGGCGTGCGGTGCTTGCGACGTCATGTAGATCGTCGCCTGCCCGGTCGCCGGATTCACGTCGGCAACCACACCGCACGTCTCCAGCGGCGACGGGTGCGACCGCGGGTAGTGCGTGTCGAGGGTGACGATGCGATCCGCCTTGGCGAACGCTTCGTCCGCCGCCGCCTCGTCGCCGGACGTCCACTCGTAGGCGATGTTGTCGGCCTTGCCCTCCAAGTCGGTGCGGATCACCGGCGCCGATGCGTCCATACCTTGCATCGGGGTCACCACCGCATCGAGTGGGTCGTAGTCGACCATCACGAGATCGGCGGCGTCCCGAGCGACGTACGGATCGGTGGCGATGACGGCCGCCACCTCCTGGCCCTGGAAGCGAACCTTGTCCGTCGCCAGCACCGCCTGGGTGTCGCCCGACAGCGTCGGCATCCACGCCAGGTTGTAGCCGGCTAGCAGCTCACCCGTCACGACGGCGACAACGCCGTCCACGGCCTCGGCTGCGGAGGTATCGATGCTGTTGATGGTGGCGTGGGCGAGCGGGCTGCGCACGATCGCCATGTGCAGCATCCCCGGCAGGACGATGTCGTCCACGTAGTTCCCCGCCCCCTGGATGAAGCGGTCGTCCTCAATTCGGCGCACGTTGTGGCCGATGCCCCCGACCTCCGGAGAGGTGATCGGATGGTGGTGGTCGGTGGTCGTCATGCCGCTCCCTCCCCGGCGCCGGCTCCAGCCGCCTGTATCGCCGTCACGATGTTCAAATACCCGGTGCACCGGCACAGATTCCCCGAGATCGCCCACCGGACTTCGTCATCGCTGGGGTCGGGGTTGTCTTCCAGTAGAGCTTTGCCCACCAGCATCATGCCGGAGGTACAGAAGCCGCACTGGAGGCCGTGGTGCTCCTTGAAAGCCGCTTGGATCGGGTGGAGCTGGCCGTTCTGCTTGAGGCCTTCGACGGTGGTGATCTCGCGGCCGTCGGCCTGGACCCCGAAGACCGTGCACGACTTCACCGGCGTGCCGTCGAGCAGCACGGTGCACGCTCCGCAGCTCGTCGTGTCACACCCGATGTGTGTGCCGGTCAGGCCGAGCGCCGTGCGCAGCAGGTCGACCAGCAGCATGCGGGGCTCGATGTCGAGGGAGTGAGCGCTCCCGTTCACGGTGGTATTGATGTTCATCCGTCCCCTCCTCTCATCCCGCCTGGGCGATGGCCAGCGACTTGGCGAGTCCGCGCTCGGTGAAGACCCGAACCACGTCCCGTTTGTACTCCGCCGAGCCTCGGACGTCCGACGTCGGGTCACAGCTCCGCGTGGCGATCTGCGCCGCCTCGGCGAAGAGCTCCTCGCTCGGCTCCTGGCCGTACAGCAGCGACTCTGCCTCGTGGACCTTCAGGTTGAAGGCGTACACCGACGTCAGGGCGATGCCGGCGTTCGAGATGCGGCCCGAGTCGTCCAGCTCGAGGCTCGTCGCCACGCCGACCGTTGCGTAGTCACCGATCTTCCGTTCGAGCTTCTGGTAGTCGCCTCCCGCTCGGGGGCCGTGCTTCGGCACGCGCAGCTCGATGACCATCTCCTCGGGCCGAAGCGACGTGGTGAACATGTCGACGAGGAACTCCTGGATCGGGACGACCCGCTCCCCTCCGGCCGCCACGGTCCCTTCGGCCCCCGGGTGGAAATGCGCCTCGTGCGGCTTCGAGGTGACGACCACCTCGGCATTGGACGCCAGCATGACGGAGGCCCAGTCGCCCTCGGGATCGTGGTGGGCGATCGAGCCGCACACGGTGCCGAGGTTGCGGACGATCGGATCGGCGATCCAAGGCGCCGCCGCCGCCATCGTGTGGTTGTGCGCCGACACGAGCTCGGAGCGCACGATGTCGTTGTGCCGGACGAGGGCACCGATCCTCAGGTTTCCGTTCGTCTCATCGATGTAGTCCAGACCGGGGAGCCGGTTGATATCGACGAGGGTCTCGGGGCTGGCGAAGCGCAGCTTCATCATTGGGATGAGCGACTGCCCCCCGGCGAGGATCTTCACCTCGCTGCCCCGTTCGGCGAGGACGTCGAGCACCTCCTCCCGGTTGGTCGGAGCGACGTAGTCGAACGCTCTCGGATACATAGGTACCTCCACGGCCTAGTCCCGGACCCAGGGTATTCGTCCGGACATACTCGTTGCATCTGGAAACCGGGATCTTGCCTCTGCGAGCCGCCTACGCTGAGACGATGACGCCGGTACGAGAGGCGGGAGGCGACGGATGACGATCCATCGCTACTCGCGCTGGGACGGCACACAGGATCCCCTGGCGGACCTCTCGTCGGCCGAGCGCCTCGCCGACGCCTACGCCGACCGGCTCCTGGACGGCATGAGCGCCGAGCGCGCCATGAGGAGGCTGCTCGAAGACGGCATGCCTGGCCGCTTCGGAGGACTCCAGAACCTTCGCAACCGCCTCCGCGAGCTCCAGGAGCAACGCCGCCGGCAAAGCCGCCTGGGCGATGCGCTCGAGCAGGTCCGTGAGGCGCTCGACGACATCGTCGCCACCGAGCGCACCGAGCTCGCCGGCGCCGGCGACGAGGACGCCCGATTTCAGGAGGCCATGCTCGAGAACCTGCCGTCGGACACCGCGGGGAGGATCAAGGAGCTTCAGTCGTATTCGTTCCGCTCGACGGAGGCGGCAACGGCGTTCGACGAGCTGATGGAGCAGCTACGCCGCCAGATGCTCGATGCCTACCTCGGCCAGATCGCCGAGGGCATGCGCAACCTCACCGACGACGACATGGCGGCGCTGCGCGACATGCTCGCCGACCTCAACCGGATGCTGGAACAGCGCGAGGCCGGGCTCGAACCGAGCCAGGAGGAGTTCGACGAGTTCATGGCCAGGCATGGCCGGTTTTTCCCCGAGAACCCCCGCAACCTCGACGAGCTGCTGGAGGTGCTGGCGCGGCGGGCGGCGGCGATGAGCCGGTTCATGGCGTCGCTGTCGCCGGAGCAGCGAGCGGATCTGCAGGCGCTCGCCGAGGAGCTCATGGGCGACATGGGGCTGGCGTTCGAGGTGAGCCGGCTGAACGCCAACCTGCGCCAGGCGATGCCGGGCATGGGATGGGACCGAGGCGTGTCCCTCGAGGGCGACCGGTCGCTGGGGATGGGCGAGGCGCTGGCCGAGATCGAATCGCTCTCCGACTTCGAGGCGCTCGAGGCCTGCATGCGCCAGGACTACCCGGGGGCATCGCTCGACGACATCGACCCCGACGAAGTGGCGCGCCTGATGGGCGGCGACGCTGCCCGAGACGTCGAAGCCCTGAAGGAGATCGAGCGCCTCCTCCAGGAATCGGGGATGATCGCCAGGGAAGGGGGCCGGCTCCAGCTCACGCCACGGGGCATCCGCAAGCTGGGCGAGCGAGCCCTGGTCACCGTGTTCGAACGTCTCGAGCTCGACCGCGATGGGAGTCACGAGGTTCACGACGCCGGCGGGTTCGGCGAGCCGACGGGCCAGAGCCGCCAGTGGCGGTTCGGCGACCCCTTCCGCATCGACCTCCAAGGCACGGTCACCAACGCCGTGCTTCGCGAAGGACCGACGAGCGGCCCGCTACAACTCGCACCCGACGACTTCATGCTCGCCGAGGCCGAGGCCCGCACCTCGACGGCAACGGTGCTGCTCCTCGACATGAGCCGCTCGATGCCGATGCGGGGCCACTGGGAGCACGCCCGCCGGATGACCTTTGCGCTCCACACGCTCATCAGCAGCCGGTACGCCGAGGACCGGCTACACATCGTCGGCTTCTCCGACTACGCCCGGGTGCTGCGCCCCACCGATCTCGCCGCCGTCGACTGGGAGCCGGTGTACGGAACGAACTACGAGCATGCGTTCCTGCTCGCCGGTCGCCTGTTGGCGAAGGAGCCGGCCGGCGCTCGGCAGGTGATCCTCGTCACCGACGGTGAGCCCACCGCCCACCTCGTCGGCGATCAAGTGTTCTTCAATTGGCCCCCGGTCCGCGAGACAATCGATCGGACCATGCGCGAGGCGCGGCGGCTGGCCCGTGGCGGCGTCACGATGAACATCTTCATGCTCGAGGACGATCCGAGCCTCGTGCACTTCATCGACCGCCTCGCCAAGCTCGTCCGCGGCCGAGTGTTCTCGGTCCCCGACGACGACCTCGGGACGTTCATCGTCCGCGACTACGTCAGGGCGAAGGGGGGCTAGGTGCGACGAGTGTGCTCACGCGCACCAACGACCGCGTGAGCACACTCGTCGCTACTCCTGGGCGGCGTGGTACATCGCTTCGCCGGTGGCGGCGTCGAGCCACACCTCCGACTCGGTCTGGCGGGCGAGATCGGCGAGCCCGAAGCTGGCACGGGCAAATCGAGGCGATGCCAAGCGGTTGAGCACGTCGGCCGTTGCCACATGGGCGAGGACCGACAGCTGGTCGACGCCCGACCAGTAGAACCTGGCCTCGCCGACGCCCTCTTCTGCTCGCATCGCCCGGCAGTACTCGAGCGCCGCCAGCGCCAGTTTGTTGCGATCGGCCTCGTCGCGCCGTTCCCAACGGCTGAATCCGATGTCCATCGTGCGCCCTCCGCATCTCCCCTCCACCGAGGGTACGCCCGGGATCGACCCATCGGCGGTCGACGTGACCGCAGTCACGGCAATTCGAACAGATACACCGCGTTCGGAGCGAACGCTGTGGGCGGAACGCTGGCCATCGCGAGTGAGCCGCGCAGAGCCAGGCGGGCGAGGAGCGGTGCGGATTCCAGAATGACCTCGTAGCCGTCCCAGGTCTCCCCGGCAGGGGAGAACACCCAGAACGACGGGGTGCCCCCCGACGCACCGGTCGTGATGACCGTGTCACCGCTGATTCTTGCCTCGTCGCCGAAACCCGCACTGCCCTCGGCGACGACCTGCCCGACCCACGTGGACCCGTTCCAGGTGTACAGGTATACGCCTCCCGGCCCACCCGGGCCCGGGGATGCGCCGCTGGCGCCGACGAGGATTCGGTCCCCATCGACGTCGACACTCGACCCGAACACCTCACCATCCCATGGATGTGCGAGGCGCGTCACGCTCCATGTCGCTCCGTCCCGACGGGCCGCATAGGCGGTATCCGCCCACGGATCGCCAAAGGCGAGGATGTCACCGTCCAGGTCGATGGGTCCGGGCACGCCACCAGCACCCACGACGTCGAGCTCACGGAGCTCGTGGAGCCACTCCGTGCCGGTCCAGTTCAGCTCGACGAACTGCAGCGAACCCCAGCGCGCCACGATACGGTCGCCGTCGATGGCGACCGTCCCCTCGAAACCACCCTCGTACGGAAGCGGGATGCGCTCGTCGACCCAGCCGGCGCCGTCTCGCTGAAACACGTACACCACGGGAGTCAGGCCATACGCCGTCACCACGACGCGGTCACCCGATGCCGCCAGCCCGAGCGGAGAGATCTCTTCGAAATCCGGACTGGTGGGTTCGAGCACGGTGGGCAGCCACCACCCTGCCATCGGAGTGAAGAACACCACGGTGCTGCCACCGGCCGCGACAACACCGGCGTCGGCGAATGCGACGGTCCAGCCCAGCGACTTGTCCTCCGCATCGCCACCCGTCAGCTCGACGGACCACTCCATGCCTGGGACCAACTCTGGCCGGGGGGATGGCGTGAAGGGGGTGAGTTGCAGCGCACGACCGAGAAGCGAGGCCATCTGGCTGCGCTTCAGCGGGTCTCCCGCGCAGAAGTGGTCGTTGTCCGGCGGGTTGCATCCCTTGGTGATGCCCGCTGCAGCCAGCGCGTCGATGTCCGGCTCGAAGATCGACCCTGCATCGTCGACGAACGCATCCTCACTCGAAGACGGGAGGTCGAGCGACCGCACCAGAAACGCCGCCATCTCGCCCCGCGTCACCGCACGGCCCGGGCAGTAATGGATGTTGAGGGGCGGGTCGCATCCGCGAGTGACGCCTGCGGCGGCGATCGCCTCGATGTAGCCCTCGTGGACGTCGCCGTCGTCGTCGACGAACGTGCCGCCTGGCGGCAGGTCCTCCGTAGCGGCGGCAGCCCCAGGCACCGCCAGCACGACGACCATCACCAGCAGCCCGATCCGTCGGGTCAGCTCGAGCACGGCTCACCTCGCGATACTGCGGGTTGCGAACACCGACATCGTCGCGTGGTTGCGGCCCCAGGGTCAGTGCCGGTCGGCCCCCCTCGGCCCGGGCTGACGCCTCGAGCCGACGAGCGTGCGTCCACGCGTCACCATCGACCGCGTCACCACCATCGTCAGGTTTGCCCTTCGAGGAACTCGTACAGCTCCGTGAGGTCGACGCCGGGGATGGTCTCGACCGGCATGGCGGCGAGCACGTGGCTGTTGGGGCGGACCGATGGCCACACCCAGCCGTCCCATCGTGACGCCAGCTCGCCGTCGGGCCGCCGGCAGCAGGCGCGATCCGGACAGCGGGAAACCGAGTGCCGTTTCGTCTGCCGGCCCCGGAAGGACTGGGCCTCGTCGAAACGGACCCCGACGGTGATCGCCGCGTAGGGCTCGCGACCGGCATCGACATGGGTCCCGCACCAGAACGTGCCACTGGACGTGTCGGTGTATTGGTAGTGCATCGAGAACTTGTCCTCCGAGCGGAACGCCTGCCGGGTCCCCCACTCCCGGCACAGCCGCTGCCCTTCGATGGCGCCGACGGAGTTGCGGGGAAACGGCACGCCGTTGTTCTCGTACGCCTTCCAGATGATGCCGAGCTCGTCCGAACGCACGAAGTGGACCGGCATCCCCAGGTGCTCGGTGGCGAGGTTGGTGAAGCGGTGCGCCGCCATCTCATACGAGACGTAGAACCCATCTCGAAGATCTTCGATCGAGAGGTCGCGCTCGGCCTTGGCATGGGTGAGCATCGGCACGACCGCCACCTCAGGGACCAGCACGGCTCCGGCGAAGTAGTTGACCTCGACGCGCTGGCGTAGGAAGTCGGCGAAGTCGGCGGGCTCGGGATGATCGAGAGCAAAGTGACCGAGGGTCTGGACCACGACCGACCGTGCACCGCGCGTCGACATCGAGTCGCGCTGCGGAACGAAGATGCGCCGGTTGCGCAGGTCCGTCACGGAGCGCACGGCCGATGGGACCCGCTGCGAGCGGTGGACCGTGAACCCGAAGTGGGCGGCGAGACCTTGGATGTCACCCTCGGTCAGCGCCCCCTGCCCGCCGTACCCGGCCCTGGCGACGACATCGCGCGCCACGTCCTCGATCTCGCCGAAGTAGTTGCCGCGCTCGCGCATCTCGGCCCGAAGCTCGGAGTTGGCGATCCTCGCCTCCTCGCGGGTGACGATCGTCGGGTGCGCCCGACCCTTGAGCTCCTCGAAGAGCCGAACGATGTGCTCGAGGACCGCATCCGGGATCTTGGCGCTGGGGCGCAGGTGCGGCAGCCCGAGGTCCTGGTAGAGCGGATCGTCCTGTGCCCGCTCGAGGGCGATCTCGAGCGCCGCGCGCCGCGACGGTGCCTCGGGTTTGATGAGCTCTGTCGCGGCGACATCGAGAGCGTCGGCGATGGCGTTGATGAGGCTCAACCGTGGCTCTCGCTTGCCGTTCTCGAGCATCGAGAGGTATGGCGCCGCCTTGCCGACGCGCTCCCCGAGATCGTCGAGCGTCATTCCGCGCCGGCGTCGGAAGTGCCTGATGCGGTGACCGAGGACAACGGGATCAACCGCTTGAACTCCCATCTCAATAACTGCGCATTCTGTCGAGGAGTGAAGTTTGCATGATCTTTGCATCGTATCAGCTTGCAAGTCCGAGGTTCCTTGCCAATCTGGCGTCGTCGGCGACAAGGAGCCACCCCCAATGCCTCAAGGATTC
>JBFINP010000002.1:0-150499 GCA_041611095.1 Acidimicrobiia bacterium
GTGGGTGGCGTGGCGTCGTTCGACGACAAGAATGTCGGGATTGGCAAGACGGTGACGGCCACGGGGCTGTCGTTGTCGGGTGCCGATGCCGGCAACTACACCGTCGACGCCACGGCCTTCACCACCGCCGACATCACGCCGCGGGCGCTCCTGGTGTCGGCGACGGGTGTGAACAAGGTATACGACGGGACCACGGATGCGACGGTCACGCTGTCGGACGACCGGGTGTCTGGTGACGACCTGACCGCGAGCTACACGGCTGCTGCGTTCGGCAACAAGAACGTGGGGACGGGCAAGGTGGTCAGCGTGTCGGGCATCGCGATCTCCGGTCCGGATGCAGGCAACTACTCCGCCAATGTGGCGGCGCTGACGAGCGCCAACATCACGGCTCGAGCACTGACGGTGACCGCCACCGGGGTCAACAAGGTATACGACGGGACCACGGATGCGACGGTCACGCTGTCGGACGACCGGCTGGCCGGGGACGACCTGACCACGAGCTACACGGCTGCCGCGTTCAACAACAAGAACGTAGGGACGGGTAAGCCGGTGAGCGTGTCGGGCATCTCGATCAGCGGTACCGATGCCGGCAACTACAGCTACAGCACCACGGCGATGACCAGCGCCAACATCACGGCTCGGGCGTTGACGGTGTCGGCCGCCGGTGTGAACAAGGTGTACGACGGAACCACCGCAGCCACCGTGACCCTGTCGGATGACCGGGTCGCCGGGGACACGCTGACCACCAGTTACGGCAGCGCCTCGTTCAACGACAAGAACGTGGGCGACGGCAAACCGGTCAGCGTCACCGGGATCACGATCGGTGGTGCCGATGCCGGCAACTACACCTTCAACACGACAGCGGCGACCACGGCCGACATCACGCCGAGGGGGTTGACGGTGACGGCCACGGGCGTGTACAAGGTGTATGACGGCACCACCGCCGCGATGGTGACCCTGTCGGACAACAGGGTTGCGGGGGACGCGCTCATCACCAGCCACGGCGGTGCGTCCTTCGCCGATCCCAACGTCGGCACCGGCAAGCCGGTCAGCGTCACGGGGATCGCGATCAGCGGTGCGGACGCCGGCAACTACACCGCCAACACGACGGCCGCGACCACCGCCGACATCAGCCAGAAGGCACTGACCGCAACCGCCTACAACCAGGCGAAGCAATACTCCGATCCGCTGCCGACGTTCACCTACACCTACTCAGGGTTCGTGACCGGCGAGGGGGCGAGTGACGTCGACACGCCTCCGACGTGCGGCACGACGGCGACGGCGATGAGCGGTCCGGGGGCCTACCCGATCACGTGCAGCGGTGGCGCCGACGACAACTACTCCTTCGTCTACGGGAACGGCACGCTGACGGTCATCCAGGAGAACGCCGTTGCCGACTACACCGGACCGGACATGGCGTTCACGTCGAGCACCTCGTCGGGCACGGTGACGATCCCGCTGCGGGCCACGCTCCGTGACATCACCGCAGCGATCGGCGACCCGGCTTGGGACGGCTACCCGGGCAACATCTCGAACGCCACGGTGCAGTTCGTGAACCGGGACGCCGGGAACGCGGTGCTGTGCACGGCGACCGTGGGTCTGATCGCATCGACCGATCCCAAGGTCGGGACGGCCAGCTGCAACTGGACGCCGACCATCGGCTCGGCGGACAGCGTCTCCTACACGGTCGGGATCGTCGTGGGCGGCTGGTACGTCCGCAACGCCACGGCGGATGACACGGTGGTGACGGTGTCGAAGCCGCTCAGCAACTTCATCACCGGTGGCGGCCACGTGGTGATGAACGGCACGTCGGCGGGCACCTATGCCGCAACCGACAAGACGAAGATGAACTTCGGGTTCAACGTGAAGTACAACAAGAAGGGAACGAACCTCCAGGGGAACGTCAACATCATCGTGCGCCAAGACGGCCGGGTGTACCAGATCAAGGCCAACGCCATGGACACACTCGCCATCACTCCGGCGACGAGCACGGCTCCCGGCAAGGCGACGTTCACGTCGAAGGCAAACCTGACGGACGTCACGGATCCGGCGAACCCGGTCTCTATGGGCGGCAACCTGGCGCTGACGATGAAGATCACCGACTACGGCGAGCCTGGCTCGTCCGACACCATCTCGGTCGAGTTGTTCAACTCCAACGGGACGCTGCTGTTCAGCAGCAGCTGGAACGGGATCACCTCGGTCGAGAGGGTGCTCAACGGAGGAAACGTCTCGGTCAAGTAAGAGGTCTCCTCCAGCCCGATGGAGGCGATGCGCCGCCGGCCACCGGCGGACACCCCCAGGGGGGTGGGCTCGAGCCCACCCCCCGTGCGCGTCAACCGACGATGTAGGTGCCGGTACCGACGGCGACGAGGTTGCCGGCGTCGTCATGCAGCTCCATCCGGGTGACGGCGACGGTGCGGCCGAGGCGCTGCACGGACGCCGATGCGATGAAGCGGTCGGCCGTCGCCGGACGCAGGTAGTCGACCCTCATGTCGATCGTGCCCACCTTCATCAGCGAGGCCAGCGCTTCCTCCAACGTGTCCGCACGCTCGATGAGTGCGGCCATGGCGACCATTCCGCCGGCGGTGTCGAGCGTTGCCGATATGACGCCACCGTGGAGCGACTGCCGCTGCGGGTTGCCGATCAGCTCCGGTCGCTTGTCGAACTCGAATGTCGCCTTGTCCGGCGTCATCCCGGTGAACTCCAACCCGAGCACGCGGTTGAACGCGAGGAACTGCTCGAAGCGGATGATGAGCTCGGGGAGATCGCTGCGGTCGTCGACGCCGAGGGCGGCAGCGATCTGTGCCGGAGTGTTGGAAGTCATGCTGGGATGCTACGACCAGTCGCCGCGCCCTCGGCCGGCCGGTATCTTCCCTAGCCTCGACGTCGATGACCGATGCCCGGCCGCCGCTTCGCTTCACCCTGATCGTGTTTGCTGTCGGCAAGCTGCTGGTCGGGATCGCCACCCGTTTCGTCTATGCGTTCCTCCCCGCAATCGCGCGTGGGCTAGGAGTATCTCTCGGTGCTGCAGGTGTTCTGGCGTCCGTGCGCTGGGCGTCGGGGGCGGCGACACCGCTGACGATCCGCCTCGCCGGAAGGGAGCACCGGCGCCGGATGCTCGTCCTGGGGCTCGGCCTCTTCGTTGCGGGCGCGCTCGTGACCGCTGCCTTCGGGGTGTACGCCGGTGCGCTCGTCGGCTTCGTGCTCATGGGAATAGGAAAGCCCGTCTTCGACAGCGGCACGCAGGCGGTGGTGGCCGACAGGGTGCCGTACGACCGCCGGGGCCGATCGCTCGGCGCTCTCGAGCTGTCGTGGGCGCTGTCGTTCTTGATCGGCGCACCCCTGGCCGGCTGGTTGATCGCCTCCTTCGATTGGACGGCGCCCTTTTGGGTGATCGGCATCGCCCTGCTGGTCGTGGTCGCCGCAGTGCTGCGCGATCCGATCCTCACCGATGCCTCGACACCGAGCCGTGCAGGGCGCATCGTCTGGGACCGCGCTTCCCGAGCGTTCCTCGTCGCCACCGTTCTCATCGTGGCCGGAGCCGAGCTGATCTTCATCACGTTTGCGGCATGGCTCGAAGATGTCCACGGCTTCGGGGTCGGCCAGCTCGCTGCCATCGCCGTTGCCATCGGGTTTGGTGAGCTGTTCGCCGAGGGGGCGACCGCGCTGATGACAGATCGGATCGGCAAGGGGCGCGCCGTTGCCGTCGGGTTGCTGCTGCAGGCGATCGGGTTCGGCGTCGTGGCCCTCCTCGGCGATGCGCTGGTCTTCGCCGTCGCCGGGCTCGTGGTCGGGATCTTGGGGTTCGAGTTCGGATTCGTCTCGTCGATCCCGCTCGGCACCGAGCTCCAGCCGGGGGCACGAATCCAATACCTCTCCCGGTTCGTCGTGGCGCAGGCTCTCGGCCGGGCCGTCGCCGCGCTGGTCGGGCTGGGTGTCTTCGCCGTCGCCGGGATCTCCGGAGTCGGTCTGCTCTCAGCCCTCGTGGCCGTCGCCGCGGCCGTGGTCATCCAGATTCCGGCCTCCGTGCACGATGCACAGCCGCTCGTCGTCAGGGTCGATGCGTCATGAGCACCGACGACATCACGCGTGGTGCGTTGTTCACCGATCAGTACCAGCTCGCCATGGCGCAGGTGTACTTCAGCAACGGGCTGCACGAGCGCCCGGCCCGGTTCGACTACTCATTTCGCTCCTACCCCGACTACGGACGCCACCAAGCGGGCTACTGCGTGTTCGCCGGCCTCGGCGACCTCGTGGAGTGGATGGCGACCACCGGCTTCGGCGCCGCCGACATCAACCTCCTGCGATCGCAGCGGACCTCTCGGGGGGCACCGCGGTTCACCGACGACTTCCTCGCCTGGCTCGAGGCTGCGGGCCGGTTCACGGCCGTTGACCTCGACGCCGTCCCGGAGGGTCGCATCGTGCATCCGTACGCACCGGTCGCCACTACCGAAGGCCCTTTGGCGCTCGCCCAGATCCTCGAGACGTCCCTCCTCAACCACCTCAACTACGCAACGCTCATCGCCACGAAGTCGTCGCGGGTCGCCGAGGCGGGGCGGGACCGGCCGGTCCTGGAGTTCGGGCTGCGGCGCGGACCCGGCTATGGCGCCAACGCCGGCGGGCGGGCGGCGCTCATCGGTGGTGCGTCCTTCACCTCGAACGTCGGTGTCTCCCACACGCTCGGGGTCGACCCGAAGGGCACGCATGCCCACTCGATGGTGCAGCTCTTCATGGCGCTCGGCGGGGGAGAGCTCGGGGCGTTCCGTGCGTTTGCCGAGTCGTATCCCGACGACTGCATCCTGCTCGTCGACACGATCGACACGCTGGAGAGTGGTGTGCCGAACGCCATCACGGTCTTCCATGAACTGGAGGCCGCGGGGCACACGCCCGTCGGTATCCGTCTCGACTCCGGTGACCTTGCCCACCTCGCAGTGCGGTCCGCCCGGATGCTCGACGACGCCGGATTCCCCGGCGCCTCCATCGTGCTCTCGTCCAATCTCGACGAGCTGGCGATCTGGCAGATCCTATCCCAGATCGAGGACGAGGCGCCGCGCTACGGGGTGGCCCCCGACGCCCTGATCGGAAGGCTCGTGTACGGCGTAGGGACTCGTCTCCTGACGTCGCACGGTCATTCGGCGCTCGACGGCGTCTACAAGCTGGTGGCGGTTCAGACACGGGACGGGGAATGGGCGCCTGCGGTCAAGGTGTCCGAGAACCGAGCCAAGCTGCCGATCCCAGGGAGGAAGCGCCTGTGGCGCATCTCGGACCGACGGGGTCTCGCAACCGCCGACGTCGTGGCGCGGGCGGGTGAGAACCTTTCAGTGGGCGAGCCCCTCCGGCTCCACCACCCCTACCGGGAGGGCGTGTCGCGCATCCTCGCCGGTGAGGACGTCACGGAGGTCGAGGAGCTGCTGGTGCCGGCGGTGGCCGGCGGTGCCGTGGTTGTGGACAGTGCGCTCGATGCGGCGCGGGCATGGCGCAGGCACGATCTGGCGCGCCTCGATCCGGGGGTTCGCAGGTTGGTCAACCCGCACACGTATCACGTATCGATGACCGATTCGGTCAAGGCGCTACAGGACGAGCTGGTCGCTCGCGCCCTCGAGGGTTGACGATCAGCCGACGGTGACGCCGGCCTCGACCATCGCGGCCACCGCTCGCGCCCCGTCGCCGGGGGAGAGGTCCACCGCACGCATGCCGTCGGCCAGGACCGAAGTCTCGAAACCCGACGTCGCGGCGTCGATCGCGGTCTCCTTGACGCAGTAGTCGGTGGCGAGTCCGACCACGGTCACCCGAGTCACACCTGCGGAGCGGAGGATGTCGCCGAGCCTCGTCGGGGACTCCTCGCCCGACACCGGGTCGCGGACGGTGAACCCCGAGTACCCGTCCTCGCCCCCGACGCCCTTCTTCACCGACGAGCCCACGACGTCGAGATCGGGGTGGAACTCGGCGCCCCAGGTGTCTGCGACACAGTGCACGGGCCAGATCCCACCGTCCTTGGCGAAGTGCGGCGTCGTCTCTGGGTGCCAATCCTGGGTGTAGACGACGGTGGCGCCGGCTTGGGTGGCTGCCGCGATCTGCTCGTTGATGAAGCTGATCGCGTCCTCGCCGCCACTGACATACAGCGAACCCTGCGGATCGGCGAAGTCGTTTTGGACGTCGACGACCACCAGCGCACTGTCGGGACCATACGTCATCGCCTCACACCGCCCCGTCGAGCTGGGCGAGTGCGTTCTCCAGGGTGGCCCACGGAAGGTCGGCGCACTTGATCCGCACCGGGAACTTGCGCACCCCCTGGAGCGCTTCGAGGTCGCCGAGGACCGCACCGGGTCGCTCCGGGTCGACGGGGTTCTCGCCCTCTTCGATGGCCATCATGACCTTGAACTTGTGGGCGAGGTCCCGCACCTCTGCCACGCTCTTGCCGACGATGGCGGCGGCCATCATCGACCCCGACGCCTGGGAGATGGCGCACCCGTGACCCTGGATCGCGGCGTCCGCCACCGTGGCGTCTCGCACCGCCAGGTCGAGGGAGAACTCATCCCCGCAGGACGGATTCTCGCCCTCGGCGTGGATGTGGTCGCCCTGCAGCCGGCCTTTGCGGCGCGGGTTGCGGTGGTGGTCGAGAATGACCTCTCTGTACAGCTCGTCGATCGCCATTGACTGCCTCTGGTGTTCCGCCGCCAAGGTTACCGGGGGTCCAGGACCACCAAACCCCACGCTCCCAGCGGCAATTCCCGCGGAGTCGACGATGCGCATGGATGGCGATCACTCCTTGAGGGGGGGATCGGCAAGACGTAGCCGAGCAGAGAGGGGTCCGGCGAGCCGCCGTAGGCCCGAGTCCACCCCCGCAGGCGGCCGGGCGGCCCGTCCCGCCCGCTCGCCCGTAAGAGAGCCATTCATGTGCGATGCGAAGCGAGCCGGGGAGTGCTCGAGGGGCTCGCTCCTCCACCCCTCGTTCCGCGGTGGGGTGGCTTTGCCCGCCGCACAGGGGGCCGGCCGCGACGCCGTCGTTACGAAGTCGCTCGAACCCTGTTTCGAACCGTGTCACTAGCCTGAGTTGCACCGGAGCGAGGTGGTCCGGTCACGGGGGCATCGATGAACGAAAAACTGCTGCAGTCCGCGCGGCTGCTGATCCTGGTCTCGAGCGATCGCCGCCGTGGCGCCGAGGTGTTCGGTGAAGCCTTGGGCGAGGGGTTGAGGCAGCGAGGTTGGGATGTCGACCTCGTCTCGTTGTCGACGAGCGGCGAAGGGCCCCGGATCGCGGCGACGCCGCTGGCACCCGTGGCTCCTGACGAACTCGGCAAGCTCGATCTCGGCGTCGTGCGAGCCCTCCGCAGCCGTGTGGCGTCCGCGTCGCCGGACATCGTCCTGGCAAACGGAGCGGCGACCATGCAGTACGCCGTGGCCGCCCTGCGGCTGATGCGTCGCCGGCCACGCCTGGTCTACTCGAGCATCGGCGAGCCCCTCTACTGGATTCGCTCGACGCGTCACCGCCTGCTTCGCACCGGGATACTCAAGGGGGTCGACCGGGTGTTGTCCGTGTCCGCAACGACGGCACGCCAACTCGTTGATCACCTGGGAGTGGCTTCCGCCAAGGTCCGGGTCGCACCCACGGGCGTTCCCGAGCGCTTCTTCGCCGTCGTCTCCGAACCTCTCGCCGATCATCTCCGCATCTCCTTCATCGGCAATTTGTCGAGTGAGAAGGATCCGCTGGCCGCTCTCGAGATCGTTGCTCGGCTTGCCGAGACGACACCGGTCCGGATGCGTTATGTGGGCGATGGTCCATTGCGAGGCGACCTCGTCCAGGCGATCGCTGCCAGGGGTCTGGGGGGTGTCGTCGAGGTGCTGGGGTCGGTTCCCGACGTTCTCCCACACCTGGCGTGGGCCGATGTTCTCCTCCTCACGTCTCGCACCGAGGGGCTGCCGGGGGTGCCGCTGGAGGCGGGGGCTGCAGGGGTGCCCACGGTGGCGTACGGCGTCGGGGGGACGGTGGAAACCGTGTCCGACGGTGAGACGGGCAGGGTCATCGAGCCGGGTGATCTCGAGGGGGCCGTTGCCGCTCTCGTCGAGCTTGTGGAGAAGCCCGAAGTGCGAAAGGCATGGGGGGACGCGGCGAAGCAGATGGTCGCCGCGCACTACACGCTGGACGCCTCACTCGATCGGTACATGGATCTGTTGACCGACGAGCTGCGGCACCGACCCTTGCGGGCCCGTGAGCCGAGCCCATGACTCGTCCCGTCAAGCTCGCCCACCTCACCACGGTCGATCTCAGCCTGCGCTACCTGGTGCTGCCGCAGCTCGAGGCCGGTGTGGCCGCAGGCTGGGAGACGCTCGGGATCAGCGCGCCGGGCGAGTTCGTCCCCGAAGTCGAGGCAGTCGGCGTTCGCCACGTGCCGTTGCCGTCGTCCTCGCGAGGGTGGAGCGTGAAGGCCGACCTCGTGGCGGCGGCCGATCTGTGGCGGATACTGCGCCGGGAGCGACCCGACGTGTTGCATACCCACAATCCCAAGCCCGGGCTCTACGGGCGTATCTTGGGCCGGCTCGCGGGTGTTCCCATCGTCGTCAACACGGTCCACGGGTTGTATGCCACGGAGGACGATGCGTTGCCGAAACGGCTCGTCGTGTATGCCCTCGAGGCGCTCGCCGCTCGCTTCTCCGACGCCGAGCTGGTGCAGAGCTCAGAGGATCTCGCCCTGATGACGCGGCTGCGGATCAGCAGTTCCCACCGCACCTTCCTGCTGGGCAACGGCATCGACCTGGTGCGGTTCGACCCCGCCCGGTTCGACGCAGAGACGCGCCGTCACAAGCGACAGGAGCTCGGTGTCGGTGATGATCAGGTGCTGGTCGGCACCGTCGGCCGGATGGTCGCGGAGAAGGGCTATCCCGAGCTGGTCGAGGCGGCGGCGGGTCTCGACGATCGCGTTGCCGTCGTGGCCATCGGACCGGCGGACCCCGAGAAGGCCGATGCCCTCGGGGGGGACTTCACCGCCCGGGCACAAGCGGCCGGCGTCCAACTTCTCGGCATGCGCACCGATGTCGACGAGTGGTACCACGCGATGGACGTGTTCGCCCTCCCGTCGCATCGTGAGGGCTTTCCGCGAGCCGCCATGGAGGCCGCCGCCATGGGGCTTCCCGTCGTGGCCACGGACATTCGTGGCTGCCGCGAGGTCGTCGAGCCGGGCGTCAACGGACACTTGGTGCCCGTGGGCGACGCCGCGGCCTTGCGAGCGGCCATCGCAGATCTGGCCGGTGATCCGCACTTGCGGTCTGAGATGGGTGCTGCGAGCCGGGAGCGTGCGCTGCGGCTGTTCGACGAGAACCGCATCGTCCACACGGTGTTCTCCGCCTATCACGGTATCGCTCGCCGGAAAGGCGTGGCCGCCGTCGCAGCCGCCGCGCCGCCGATGCTGGAACCCGTCATCCGGAAGGCAGAGGATCGGGATATCCCGCATCTCGCCCGGCTCCACGCCGAGGCGATCGCCACCGGCTTCCTTCCCCGACTCGGGAGCGGGTTCATGGAGCGGCTCTATGCAGCCATGCTCTCCTTCGACGGCGCCGAGATCTTCATCGCCGACGGGGCCTGGCGCCCGGTTGGGTTCGTTGCGGGCGTCACCGACGTCGGCGCCTTCTATAAGCACTTCCTACGTCACCATGGAGTCGGCGCCGGGCTGGCTGCCGCCCCACGTCTGCTGCGCCCATCGATCATGCGCCGCGCCTGGGAGACCCTCACGTATGGTGGCGACCATGACGAAGTGCGCGCAGAGCTGCTGGCCATGGCGGTAGACGAGGAAGCCCGCCGGCGCGGGTTGGCGACTCGGCTCGGTGCCGAGCTCACATCGGCGCTGAGCGCGCGGGGGGAGGAGAGGGTCAAGGTCGTCGTGGGCGCCGAGAATGTGATCGCGATCGCAGCCTACGAGAAGATGGGTTTCGTACCGTCCGGGAGCATCGAGGTGCATGCGGGCGAGCGGTCCGAGGTGCTCACGTGGGAGGAGTAGCCCTTGCCTTTCTCGTCGCCGGCATGCTCGGTGCTGGCGCTATCCGGCTCGGTCCCGCTCTGGGATTCGTGGATCGACCCGATGGCTACCTGAAGTCCCACGACGTGCCCGCCGTGCCGCTCGGAGGCGTTGGCATCTTCGTCGCCGTTCACGCAGCGATGGCGCTCGATGGCATCTTCGATATGGGCCTACTGGCGGCGTCGGGCATCCTGCTGCTCCTCGGTCTCGTGGACGACCGCCGTCCGCTGAGCAGCGTGCTCCGACTCGGGATCGAGGTGGCCGCGGGGATCGTCCTGGCCGTCGGAGCGGACCTGCCCGCGATCGAAGGTGGCGCCGTCGGACTCGTCCTCGTCGTGGTGCTCCTGGTGGTGGCCGTCAACGCCGTGAACCTGATGGACGGGCTCGACGGCCTCGCCGGCTCTTCGGCGCTCGTCGCCGGGGTGGGCATTGGAGTGCTCGCTGCGGTCCGCAGCCTCGGCATCGAATATGGCTTCATCGTTGCGGCCGCGCTGGGAGGCTTCTTGATCTGGAACTGGCCAAAGGCCCGCCTCTTCCTCGGCGACAACGGGGCCTACGTGGTCGGCGGCTTCCTGGCGTACGGGTTCTTCCAGGCGTCACCCGCCGCCGAACTCGACGTGCTCGTCGCATCTGGGCTGCTCGGGGTCTTCGCCGTGGATCTCGCGGTGACGCTCACGCGGCGGCGCATCTCGGGACGCCCGCTCTTCGAGGGCGACCGCAGCCACGTTTACGACCAACTTCACGACCGCGGCCTACCGATTGCTCGAGTGGCACTCACGTTTGCCGCGGGGCAGGCGGCGATCGCCGCCCTGGTCATCCTCGTCGATGCGTTCACGCCGCCGATCCTGGCGCTTGCGATCCTGGCGACGGCATTGGTCGGGATCGTCTTTGCGCTGGGTCAGGCAGGGTTCCTGCAGCGGGCCTGACGCCCCGGCTGCTCTCCGGCCGCCTGACAACACGTCAGCGAACCGGGAGCGGCCCTCCGATCAGCAGCTCGTCGATTCCCTCTACCTTCCGCTCCTCCTCGAGTTGACGCTCCTCCTCTTCGATGTCGGGAGGGCCGAAGCCGAGGGCAACGAGGAGCGCCAGCATGAACGGCAAGACCTGCGACCGCTCCCGGGCCATCAGGCCGAGGTTGAGGAACGAGGAGAACGCTATGACGAAGCCGATGGTGAAGAAGAGGCAGAACAACGTGTACGGATCCCGGCGGATCCTCAGCCCGCGGCGGAACATGGCCGGCAGCTTCCAGAGCAGGATGAGCAAGAGCACGGCCCCCTCGAGGCTTGCTGCGAACGCCGGCGGGTTGTTCGCCTCGTAGGGAAGCGGCCGGAAGAGGACGCGGACGGCTGCCTCGGGGAACTCGGCTGGGCTGGTGATGAACCCGCCCTCGACCTGTGATCCGCCCTTGCTCGTCTGGTCCTCGATGCTGGTCACGAGCGTGTCGACCTGGCCCTCGACGGCTGCGGCGTCTTCGAGCGCGATCCCGAAGCTCGATGCGGCGATCACGCCGATGATCGCCAGGCCGGCTCCAGACAACGACAGCAGCGCCAACCGCTTTGCCGGCATCCTTGCGACCCCTACGCCTCCCTTGGCGAACAGCAAAGCTCCGACCGCGGCCGCGGCCTGCATGGCCGAGACGTGCGGCCTGATGATCCCGGAGATGCCCATCCCGATCACGATCGGAATCGCCGAGCTCAGTGCACCGTCGGCGAGCAGTTTGGCGATGCCATAGGCGGCGATGCCGATGCCGAGAAACATCACCGCTTCCTTGCCGATGCTCGACGGCCAGTAGACGACGTTCGGGATGAGAAACACCGCGAAGGCGTACAGCTTGAGCCGGCGGGGCACGACGGACTTGCGGAACGCGGCATACATGAAGATCTGGCCGATGAACGCCAGGATGGCGAACTCGAAGAAGCCGCCGAGCATGCTGGGTATGTAGGGCACGTAGACCAGGCCGGTGACACCGTTCATCGCCTCGGTCCCTATCTTCATGTCCGGGAAGTCGAACGAGCGCCACATGTGGACCAGTGTGCGCGAGGCGTTGCCATGGAAGCCGACGGCGTCGCCAGAGCCGCGGTAGTAATCGACCAGCACCCACCACCGCAGCCACGACATCGCCAGCTTTGCTGCGAACCCCACCATGATGAAGTTGGGGAGCCAGGCCCGGTCCTCGTCGTTGGCGACCTTCTTTCCGACGAAGGTGAACAACGCGGCGCCGACGATCGCGATGACGGCCGCACCGATGTGCTCGGAGCTCGTTGCGACGGTGAAGCCGAGGCCGATGAACAACGACAGCCAGAGGAACATCGGGATCATGGCGAACATCAGAGAAGCTCCAGATCGCTCGAAGCGAGATCCCACGCCTCGAGGTCGCCGACGTCGAGCGGCAAGGTGCGCAATGGCTTGGCGACCAGGGTGAGCGTCTTGACCCGCGGGACGGGCAGGATGCCACGGCGCATGGCGGCGCGGCGTTCCGGCGACCCTGCGGAGAACCAGCCGGCCAGGTAGGCCGCACGGTTCGCTCGGTGGACGGCGCCGATCGCCTTGGCGGGGTGATCCCCGAACACGTCGGACAGCACGAGCTCACGCCGCCCGTTGCGGATGTTCGGCCTGACGACGGCGGTCGAGTCGCCCGCATCGACGCGGAAGTAGCGGGCCGTCGGATGCCCCATGAAGCGCCACGCCAGGTATGGCGCGGTCCGTGGAGTCCGCAGCCCGCCTGCGGCCCGATCGGAGACGGCCAAGCCTTCGGCCGGAACCGGCCGGCGAAGGAACTCGTTCGGAGCGGGGAGGGCGTCGGCGTCCACGCGCCGTCCTGTCATTCCGCGGCCGGGTGCCACCATCACCCCGATCTCGCCGACTGCGATCCAGCCCAATGAGAGATAGCCGGCGCCCGACTTCGGGTTGGGAGTATTGAAGACCATGGCCACGCCGTCGGCGGCCGCCTGCTCGAGGGCGGCGAGGGTGAGCCGGCGGAAGATGCCCCGGCGCTGATAATCGGGGTGGGTGGCGGTGTCGACGGCGCGGACACACCGCAGCGTTGCTCCATCTGGAGTGCGGAGCTCCCACCGCATGAACGCACGTAGCCCCACGATCTTGCCGTGCGCTTCGGCGACGAGCAGGATCGACCGGCCGAACGGGTTGTCGATGTGCTTCCAGGCGAACAACTCGGGGCTCCGCTCCAGCAACGCCGTCTCTCCGAGCGAGACTCGCAGCAGGGCGAGCACCCCCTCGAGGTCGGCGTCCCCATACGGGCGGACCGTGATCGTGCTCTCAGCCACCGAGCACCTGCTCGTACATGGCCTCGATCGTACGCACCATCGCCTCCAAGCTGTAGTCGCGCTCGACGACCTTTCGTCCCGCCGCCGCAAGTGACGCGGCGTGCGCTGGATCGGTGATCAGGGAGGCGACGGCTTCGGCGAAGAGCGCCGGCTTCCGGGGCGGGACGAGGAGACCGGTGACGTCGTCGTGGACGATGCCGGGTACGCCGCCGACCGCCGTGGCGACCACCGGGCGTTCCAACGCCATGGCTTCGAGCACGGCGACGGGCAAGCCTTCGAAATCCGACGGATTCGCAAAGACGTCGGCCGCCGCCACGAACGACAGCGCGTCCTCGCGTCGGCCGAGGAAGTCCAGGTGCTCCGACACGCCCGCGTCGGCTGCCAGATCCCTGATGCGAGCGAGATCGCCCTCGTTCTTCTCACCGCCGATCGACACGACCCTGACCGCCGGTAGGCGCTCGGCGAGGATGCGCACCGCCTCCACGAGGTTGGCATGACCCTTGTGGGGCCTGATGTTGCCGACGTGAACCACCAGTGGCGTGTCCGGCCCGACACCCAACTCGGCGCGGGCGGCGGCGGCAGCCGAGGGTGAGACCTCGCAGGAAACCCCGTTGGGTACCACGACGGCGTCCGGACCCGGGTAGGCCTCGACCGAGCCGGCCACGGCCCCCGAGACTGCAGTCACCGCGGCGTTGCGGCCGTAGGTGAGCCTGTTGACGATACGAACCGGGAGGCGGTACGAGCCGGCGACGTTGTGCTCGGTGTAGACGACCGGCACCGGCGACACGGCGCGGGCCACCGCACCCATCGCCGGGAGGTGGGCGTGGAGGAGATCTGCGCGGGCAGCCGTTGCGTGGCGGCGAAGCCTGAGCCACGACGGCGGCGTCATGCCCCGCGGCCCCCCGATACAGGCGACCGGGATGCCCAGCTCTGAGAGCGGTTCGACAAGCTGATCCTTCCACGGCAGGGCGTAGACGACGCGGTAGTCGAACCGATCTCGATCCCACACGCGTGCGCTCTCGGCGATCAGCTTCTCGGCGCCGCCGATACCCAGCCCCTTGATCGCCACGAGAATGGTGGGGCGGGAGCGGCTCACCGCTCCGCCGCCTTCCGTCGAGCATCGTCGATGGCGTGTTGGTGGATCAAGAAACAGGCCCCCATGAGGCGCTTGCGCACCCGTGGAAGCGAAGGTACCACGGTGGCAAATCAGCCTCGTAGGGCGATCGACTCAATTCGGCCCGGAGGCGGGAAAGGGGGTGGGCGCTCGAAGGCCTTCCAACTACAGTCCGATGGATGGCGCCGGTACGGCACCCTGCCGGCGTTGGGGACGCACAAGGGGGCAACATAGGGGGAAGGTCTCGCCCGCGCTCAGAGAGCCGGGAGCAGGCGAGACGACAAGGCAGCGCATGGGGGAAACAATGCAGCCGGAAGGACCACCACGCCGGGGAGGCCACGGACCAACGTGGCGCACGGCGGCCGCACAGAACGCCGCACGGGTGCGGGCAGACGTCACGTTCGCGATGGTGGACGCCTTCATCATCACGATGGCCTACGTCGCAGGCCTCGTCACCCGCTTCATGGATGGACTCGGGCTGTCCGCCGACTGGTGGCCGTCGTTCTGGCGCATCCTCCCGGTCATCGTTCTCGTCCATCTCATCGCCAACGTGGCGTTCGGCACCTATGGACACGTCTGGGAGTACGCCTCGGTAGCCGAAGCGTTGCGTGTTGGGTTTGCATCGGCCGCTGCGGGAGCCTTCATCGTCATCTCGCTCATCATCGGCCGCGACGCCTTCAGTGTCGCCCAGCCGATTCCGATCTCCGTGGCGATGCTCGGTGCGATGTTCACGCTCATGGGCATGGGGGCGATCCGGTTCCGGACACGAATGTTCTCGTTCCAGCGAATGGCTCACCGCGGCGCACCCGTGCGAGCCCTCATCGTGGGAACCGGCCGGCCCGCCGCGGTGCTGGCGCGGCAGGCGCCCAACCTCGACCCCGTGACCGAGGTCGTCGGCTTCGTCGACCTCGACACCTCCGAGCACCACCCACGCCGCCTCGTAGGTCGCCCCGTGTGGAGCGGCGTCGACCGTGTTCCCGAGCTCGTCCACACATATCGCGTCGATCAGGTGATCGTCGCCGCCAGCACGTCGGAGTCCACACTGCGCGACCTCGTCGACGAGTGTCTCGCCATCGACGTCGCGCTGCGCATCGTTCCCAACCTCAACGCCCTCCTCAAGGGTCAGGTTGCCGACGGCATCCGCAACATCGAGCTCTCTGACCTGCTGCCGCGGGCCACGGTCGAGACCGACCTGTCGCCCGTCGCCGCCATGCTGGGTGGCCGGCGGATCCTCGTCACCGGTGCCGGCGGCTCGATCGGTTCGGAGATCGTTCGCCAGTGCCTCGAGTTCGAGGACATCTACGTGATCGCCGTGGACAACGACGAGACGCACCTGCACGATGGTGTCGCACGGTGGGGCGCCGATCCGGGCACGCTCAAACCGGTGCTCTGCGACATTCGCGACCGCGCCCGGCTCGACCAGGTCTTCGAGGCGGTGCGTCCGCAGGTGGTCTTCCACGCCGCCGCCCACAAGCACGTGCCGATCCTGGAGCACTGCCCGAGCGAAGCCGTCAAGACCAACGTGCTCGGCACGGCCAACCTGCTGAGCTCGGTCGAGAAGTTCGGTGTGGAGCGGTTCGTTCTCATCTCCACCGACAAGGCGGTCGATCCGTCGAGCATCATGGGGGCGACGAAGCGGGTCGCCGAGATGCTGACCCAGGCCGCGGCGACCCGTGCGAACGGCAAGGTCTTCACGGCCGTGCGATTCGGCAACGTGCTCGGGAGCCGGGGCAGCGTCGTGCCCACCTTCATGCGGCAGATCCAGGGCGGCGGGCCGGTCACGGTCACCGATCCCCGGATGACGCGGTACTTCATGACGGTGTCGGAGGCGGTCCAGCTCGTGCTGCAGTCGGCAGCGCTGGCCTCGGGCAGCGAGGTGTTCGTACTCGACATGGGGGAGCCGGTGCGGATCATGGACCTCGCCTCGCGTCTCATCCGTCTCTCTGGTCTCGTGCCCGGCCGGGACATCCAGATCGACATCACCGGCATGCGGCCCGGCGAGAAGCTCGAAGAGGTGCTGTCCGACGGACCGCTCGCTCCGAGCACCCACCCCAAGATCAACAAGGCGACCATCGGCTTCCCGGATGAGTCGATTCTGCTGGACGAGTTGGATCATCTCCGAGATCTGGCAGACTCGGGGACGAGCGAGCAGGTCGCGGACGCGATCCACCGCCTCGCTCGCAGTGCGGCGCTTCGCGCCGTCGACACAACCGGAAGCCTGAGGGACGCCGCTACATGGAACTGACAACGTGGAACTGAGCCGGCTGCGCCGCATCGTGCGGGCCCGGTGGTGGCTCATCGTGCTGATCGCGCTGCTCGGGCTCGCGGCCGCGATCGCCTTCACCAACTACCAGAACGAGAACATCCAGCAGCGCCATCGTGCGGTGGCGACGATCGAGTTCATCGTCGAGGAGACCGAGGAGACGGCGAGCACGCCGAGCCGAGGCGGGTCATCCGGTGGCGGAACCAGCCCGGCGGCCGACCTCGTCGAGACGGCTGAGGAGGCCGCGCTCGAGGTCAATGCCGTCCTGCTCGAGCAGCCAAACATCTCGATCCGCGCCGACACCCAGAACGGCACGCTCGACTTCTCCGCCACCGCTCCGTCGGCAGAGCTCGCCGAGGAGATCGTCGCCGAGATGCGAGCCAACTACGTCGCAGTCGACCCGACCGCCGTCGACGTCGATGCCGAGATCGCCAAGCTGATCAACGAGGCCTCCACGATTCAGGCTCGGCTCGACGACTTCGTCGAGCCGCCTGCACCGGAGATCCCGGAGCCGTCGGTGGCCGACCAGGCGCGAATCGACGTGCTCAACAACCGCATCAGCGCCGTGCTCACCAACATCGGAGAGCTGCAGGACGACCTGGACGCCGCCGAGAGCGACGAGACCAGGGCGGAGATCCAGGAGCAGATCGACACCGTGACCGCCCAGGTCGCGGAGCTCCGCCAGGAGGTGGAGAGCCTGACACCGGACGAGCCCGAGGTCGTCGCCTTCGAATTGTCGCCTGCGGAGGAGCTGGAGAAGTCGGCCCTCGAGAACCGGCTGCTCGCGATCGGTACCGAGTACCAGGACCTTCTGGACATCGAGAAGTCGGGTGACCGCATCGACCTGCTCGACGTCGTCGTGACCGACGAGACGCCTGCCGAGGCAGACCTAGGGCTGGCGGGGCTCATCGGCGTGGTCGCCGGAGTCATCGCCGGGCTCATCCTCCTCGTGTTGCTGGATCGGGTTCAGGGGAGCGTGTGGACACCTCGTGACATGGCGCAGGTGCCGACGCTCGCCGAGGTCCCACAGCACGGGTCCCGGGTGGAGTTGCGTCCCCGCCGCTACCAGGCCGTGCGCCAGAAGGGCATTCAGTCGGTCAGGTCGGCGATCCTCGGTCTGTATCACGCCGCAGGCCCCACGACGATCGGGTTCACGGCCCTCGGAACAACCGAGGAGAGCACGAGCGAACTGGTGATGGACGTCGCCAAGAGCCTCGCCGCGGTGGGCCGGTCGGTGCTGCTCGTCGACGGGCAGTTGCTCGGCGTGCCGGCGTTCCGAGATGTCGTCTCTGGGGGCGCGACGCTCGCAGACCTCGTCGTGCACGACACCGACGACGCGGCATTGTCCGCAAGAATGACTGGCGTGCTGGATGCATGCGTCCAGCTGGCGCCGAACCTCGGGGTTCTCCCCGGCGACCCGGAGTCGGTCGATGCGGTCGACATCCTGGCCAGCAAGTCGTTCCGCACCCTCACCCAGCGCGCCCAGGAGCGCTACGACGTCGTAATGGTCGTTGGGCCCTCGGCCCTCTCGCCGTTCGCCTACGTCATGACCGGCCTCGTGTCGGCGTACGTCGTGGTGGCGACGGTCGGCAAGACGAGACAGCGCCAGATCGCCCAGCTCGCCACGCAGTTCGCAGGCAGTCGGAGCCGCCTCATCGGCGCCGTCCTCCTCGGGATCAAACCACGACGGGGTTGGGTACCTGCCAGCGACCTCAGCCGTGCGGCAGCCGAGCAGGCTGCGGCAGCGGCGGCGATGACGGCGGCGGCCGAGACCGTCGAGGAGGTCGAGGGTGAGCAGGGCCTGCTCGACCGGCTGGGGCAATCGCTCGCCTCGCTGGCGGGCGACAAGCCCGATCAGTGATCCACGATCCGGAACAACCACCCATGGCTCGCCTGACCGACAAACTGCGTCAAGACACGGCCGACCGGCTCAAGGACGCGACGCCCCTGCACCTGCGGCGCCGCCTCGTGAGGCTGCGGCTCGCAACGCGCACGCGCACTGCAGGTCTCCGAACCGTACCCGACGTGCTCGTGCTCGGCGCCCAGCGCTCCGGGACCAGCTCGCTCTACAAATACCTGGGGCGGCATCCGAATGTGGCGCCGTCGCTGCGCAAGGAGATCCAGTACTTCTCGGTGGATTACCCGCGGGGGGAACGCTGGTATCGCGCGCACTTCCCGCTCGGCGTGCGGCGGTGGGCGGCGGGCGTGTTACGCCATCCGTTCGTGACCTTCGAGGCGACGCCCGACTATCTCTTCGATCCCCGGGCGCCGCAGCGTGCCCACGCCCTCGTGCCGGACGCCAAGCTGATCGCGATGCTGCGCGATCCCGCCGAGCGTGCGGTCTCGCATTACCACCACAGCGTGCGTGCCGGGCTCGAAGACCTCGACATCGAATCGGCGCTGCGGGCGGAGAAGAGTCGCCTCGACGGTGAGGTGGAGCGTGCGCTGGCCGATCCGGCCTACCCGGCGCTGGCCCTCCGTCGGTTCTCCTATGTTGCCCGTGGGAGGTATGCGGAGCAGATCGAGCGATGGCTCGATCACTATCCGAAGGAGCAACTCCTCGTGCTGCGGAGTGAGGAGCTGTTCAGCCGCCCGGCGGCAACGTTCGAGCGCATTCTCGACTTCCTCGAGCTGCCCGTGTGGCAGCCCCCCGAGTTCCGCAACTACAGCTATCGCGGTGGCTCCGACCCGGACTACCCGCCGCCACCGCCTGCCGTTGCCGACTTCCTCGATGCCGAGCTCCGTGCCCCCAATGAGCGTCTCGTCGAGCTGTTGGGTGAGGAGTTCCGGTGGGACGCACCGTCCACGGGCTGAGAGAAGCGGCCCGCAAGGCGAGCAAGGCGGTGTTCGCCGCAGCCGACCCGCTCTTCGGCAGCTTCGGCGGCCCTCGCATCCTCATCTACCACCAGATCGAGGCCGGTCTTGGCCGCCAGATGGAGGTCACGAAAAAGGCGTTCCTGGCGCAGCTCGACTGGCTCGACACCCATGGGACCGTCGCGTCGCTCGACGACGCGGTGGCCACTCGTGGTTCGGAGCACGCAGAGCGGCGCTTCGTCCTCACCTTCGACGACGGCTACGACGACTTCTTCCGTCATGGATACCCGGCGCTCGTCGGCAGGGGGATGCCCTTCGTCCTGTACCTGACGACGCATCCCGTGGAGTCGGGGGAGGCGCTCTTCCCGGGAGGAGGTGCCGATCCGGTCACATGGGACCAGGTGACCACGATGCTCGAGAGCGGCCTCATGACCTTGGCGGCGCACACCCACACGCATCTCGATCTGCGCACGGCGACCGTCGACCAGGTCGAGGACGAGCTGGGGCGCAGCGACGATCTCATTCGGGCTCGGACCGGCGTGACTCCACGCCACTTCGCCTATCCGTGGGGATACTGGTCCGAAGCGGCCGACGGCCCTGTCCGCGAGCGCTACACCACCGCCACCCTGGGGAGCGGCGCACCCGTGAGCGCAGAGACGGACCCGCTGCTGCTCAACCGGGTGCCGGTCCAGCTCAGCGACGGGGTGTTCTTCTTCACCAGGAAGATGCGGTCCGGGATGCGACTGGAGGACATCGTGCGACGGAAGCTCGTCAAGTACACGGGCCCGTGACGTGAGCAACCCCGTCTACCTCTTCGTCATCAACTCCTTCGGCGCCGGAGGTGCGGAGCGTTCCTTGGTGGAGCTGCTCCCGAAGATGGAAGAGCATGGCATCCGGCCCGTCGTGGCGTGCCTCGAGTACCAGGATGTCGGCTTCGAGGACGAGGCGCGCATGTCCGGTCGCGACGTCCGCATCCTCGAGGGCAATGGCCGGTTGGGCCAGATCCGGTCCTTGCGACGGGTGATCAGAGAGCTGCGCCCGTCGCTCGTCTACACGTCGCTCTTCGACGCCGACATAGCGGGTCGCCTCGCAGCCATCGGTCTCGACGTCCCGGTGATGTCGCTGCTCGCCAACACGGCCTACGACGACGCCCGCCTTGCCGATCCGAACGTCAACGAGAAGAAGCTCCGCCTCGTGCAGGCGGTGGACGGGTTCACGGCCCGTCACCTCACGGATCACTTCCATGCGCTGAGCGAGGCGGTCAAGGACTCCACAGTCGAGACCCTCGGCGTCGCTCGCAACCGCATCTCCGTGGTGTACCGGGGGCGTGACGGAGGCCGGCTCGGAGAAGCCGGCACCGAACGGCGCAACCGGATGCGGGGGGCGCTGGGCCTCTCGGAGCAGACCGAAGTCGTGCTGACGGTCGGCCGGCAGGAGTACCAGAAGGGCCACAAACACCTCGTGTCGGCGTTTGCCGGGGTGGCGTCGGAGCGCCCCAACGCCCAGCTCCTCATCGCCGGCCGTCAGGGACACGCCACGAACGACCTCGAGGCCCAGATCGCGACTCTCGACCTCGACCAGAGGGTGAGACTCCTCGGCCATCGCGCCGATGTGCCGGACGTCCTCGCCGCGGCCGACCTGTTCGTCTTCCCCTCGGTGTACGAGGGCCTTGGCGGCGCTCTCATCGAAGCGCTGGCCCTCGGGTTGCCCGTCGTTGCCTCGGATCTCCCCGCTCTCCGTGAGGTCGTGGCCGAGAACGAGAACGCACTCCTGGTGCCCCCGGCGCAGCCCGAACCGCTCCGGGCGGCGATCGTCGAGCTGCTCGGGGACCCCGAACGCCTGCAAGGCTTCGGGTTGCGGAGCCGTGAGATCTTCGAGGAGCGGTTTCAGGCAGATGCCGCATCGGAGCAGTTCCTCGCGCTCCTCGAGTCGGTGGCTCGGCGATGACCGGGACCTGTGCTCGAAATGGGTCGGTCAGCCCGTTCGGGCAGATTGGACCCGCTGCTACGCTCGCCGGGCGACGCCCGAGCGGAGTCACGAGGTGGGGGATGGTGCGTCGCTTGAGTTGCCCCGCCACCGCAGGAGCAACGTGTCATGTCTGACAGGCGAACCTTGAAACTCTTCGTCAAGGGCAATGCCGACATCGTCAACGCCGTGCTGTCGAAGAACGACGGCGGGGTGCGATTGACCTCAGGGGTGCGAGAGCTGGTTGCAGCCTCGTTTCCTGGGTCGTCCGTCACGGTCGACTCGGAACCGAGCCATGGGTTCGGCGAGCTGCGGCGAGAGCTCGCGGCCGGCACCACGAAGATCAACACGATGCAACCCGATGTCGTGGTCTTGTCGCTGGCCGACGATGTCGCCGCGCTGGCGGACCAACCCGCGGTCACCGAAGAGGTCCTCGCTGCCTTGCAAGAGGACCTGGTGGCGGCCATCACTGCGATCAAAGAGCTGGGAGCGCACATCCTCGTCGCCAACGTATCGACCTTCGATCCCGGAGATGCGACGACCAACTACCACGGACTGGCACCTGAGCCGTTTGCGCTGCGGGCGCACCGCCTCGACCTCATGCTCGTCGGCGTCTCGCATACCAACGGGATCTCGGTCATCGACGTGGACCGCCTACTCGCCGAGCACGGGGCCGCGTCGGTCGTTCGCCGACCAGCGCATTACAACGCCGAAGGGTGTTCGATCATCGCCGACGAGGTCGTTCGGATTCTCGAGGACTACGGGTTCTTCGACGATCGCCCCCTCGTTGCCCAGGTGGGTGCAGGAGCAGGATGATCACGAAGCTCGAGGTACCCGCCGTCGATGGGGCGATGCAAGGCGGCAAGGTGTTGCGCTGGCACAAGCGAGAGGGCGACACCATCGCCTTCGGAGAGGACATATGCGAGCTCGCCATCGACGAGTTCGCCGTGCTGCGCCGCACCGCGCGGGCAACCCTGCTCACGAGGCGCCGGCGTGACAAGCTGAAGAGCGACCTGGAGACTCGCGAGGGCGTCTACTTCGAGGTGGTGGTGACCTCCTCCGACACCGGCGTGCTGCGCAAGATCGTGGCCGAGGAAGGTGTTCGCATCGGCGTGGGCGACCTGCTGGCCGTGGCGACCACCGATGCTGATGAGCCGCTCGACGGCGACGCCGACCGGTGGCGGGAGGCTCCGGCACTGCGGGTCGTCGTGAACCGCAAGGGCGACGAATGGGACGAGGGGGACTGATGGGGCTGCCGAAGCCGGCCAAGCTGGCGCTCAAGACCTGGCGCAGTGTCTTCGGAGAGGACACCAGAATCGAGGACTGGTTGCGCAAGCGCTACCTCACCTCGCTTCGCAACGAGGTCAAGAAGGACTCGGGTCCCGGCTGGGTGCAGTACTCGACGTCCAGAGCCGTCGTCGTCAGCGAGTCCGACGCCTTCCCCGAGCCGCGGCGCGGCATCGAGCTGCGCGGCGGCTGCGACATGCCATCGGCGTTCACTGCAGCGCCGCTGATCCGGGAGGGGATCCGGGGCACGGTTGCGATCAACCGCCAGTTCGCCGGAACGGGAGGACACCGTTCTGATCAGATCCTGCAAACGCTCGACGAGCTCGCTCCCGACGCCATCGCCGAGACCCGCGAGCAGTTGCGCCTCAACTCCGTCTACTTCGAGCCGGTGTTCTTCGAGCCGACATTCCGAGTCGCCAACCTGCCGCAGGCAGGCGAGTTCCCCAAGAGCGTGGTGGTGCTCGGCATCGCCTCGGACGAGGTGCGGCAGCTGTACCGGCATCGCGAGCAAGGGTTCCTCGTCGACCCTGGAGGCTGGTGGTTGAACCAGGACCTCAACAACGTGCTCGGCGACCTGTCTGCGGTCGAGTGGTTCCGCGCCAACTTCAAACGGGTGGGTCGCATGCCGCTGGACGACTTCCGGAAGAACAACACTCGCCTCGTCGGAGAGATTCGCGAGCGGACGGGCGCTGCCATCGTCTACTACAACACGATGGTGCTCGATCCGGCCAACCCGACGCACAACTACCAGCTCGTGAAGGCCGCGCACAGCGTCCGGCGCCGCGAGTTTGCGATTGCGCTCGCCGAGCTCTCGCGAGACCTCGACTTCTCCATCGTCGACGTCGACCGGATCCTCAAGGGCGCCGGAGTGAAGGAGCAGGTCGACTTCGCCCACTTCCCGACCGACCGGATGATGCCCATCGGCGCCGAGTTCCACCGCGTGCTGGGAACGCTCGGCATCGTTTGAGATCCGAGACGGCGCAGTGAACAGCATCTTCCCCTTTTTCGTCGGCAGCGGGCGGTCCGGCACGACGCTGTTCCGCAACGTCTTCGACGCCCACCCCGAGCTGGCGATGACTCACGAGGCGCACTTCGTGCTCCCGATGGCGCTGCGCCGGTCTCGCTACGAGCGAGCAGGCGGCCTCGACGTCGGCGCCTTCGTGGCCGATCTGTACTCGAACTCCAACTTCGTGCGCCAGGGTCTCGAGAAGTACGCGGTCCTCGCCTGGCTCGACGATGTCACACCGCAGACGTACGCAGACGCGGTGCGCACCGTGTTCCAACTGTATGCGGCCCGGCAGGGCAAGACTCTGTACGGGGACAAGACGCCGGGCTACGTCACCCACCTCGGTGTGCTCGCCGAGCAGTTCCCCGAGGCGCGCTTCGTGCACATCATTCGTGACGCCCGCGACGTGGCGCTGGCATACCTCGACCGGGAAGAGTGGGGCCCGAGCACCATGGCGGACGCCGCTCTCTACTGGACGTCACGGGTCGCACGGGGGCGGGCTGCAGGCAGCGCACTTGGGCCTGCCCGGTACCGCGAGGTGCGTTACGAGGACATGGTGGAGGACCCCGAGACCACGACACGGGTGTTGTGTGAGTTCCTCGGTCTACCTTTCCGAGCGCAGATGCTGGAGTTCCACCGCTACGGCGCCGACTTCGCCGAAGCCACGGCCCACCCCGACGCCTTCCGCGGGCTCGCTCAACCGATCACCAAGGGCATGCGAGATTGGCGGACCCAGATGAGCCCCGACGACGTCATCCTGGTCGAGGCGATCACCGGCCACTTGTTGCGCGACCTCGGCTACGAGGTGACGGGCGCCACTGCCTCCGCGGCGGTCCAGGCACGAGTTGCCTGGTCGAGGACCGCATGGCAGGCCAAACGCGCCGCTGCTCGGATCGGTCCGGTCGGTCGCCGGGTCCGCAAGCTCGTCAGGCGGTGAGTTCGAACCGAGCGCGGCGCCGCATGCCCGCTCATCCGATGCCGTAGAGCTCCATGAGCTGCTTGGTGATGGCCGACGGGCCAAAGGCCGCGGCGCGCCGTTGGCCGGCGGCCCCCAGACTCGCCCGCATCGCCGGGGCATCGACGACCTTGCGCAGTGCCGCGACCGCTGCCTCCATGTCTTCCGAGGGGAACAGCAGCCCCGCCTCATCGTTGCCCAGCAGCGTCCTGAGTGGTGCGATGTCGCTGCCCACGATCGGGATGCCGTTGAGCATCGCTTCGGCAGCCACCCGGCAGAACGACTCAGCTCGTGACGGGATGAACACCACGTCGAGGTCGGCATAGACCTGCCGCACATCGCTCAGCTTGCCGACGGGGCTGACGATGTCGGTGGGGTAGCGCCGCAGCTGCTCCCAGGTGGCCTCGTTGAAATGTCGGGGATCGAGGCTGACGTAGAGCTTCCAGGTGACGGGCAGGTCGGCGATGGCGGCGACCACCTCCGGCAGCAGGTCAAAGCCCTTGCGCGGGGTTGCCCCTCCGATGAAGCCTATGTGGAGCGGTGGCTCGCCGGAGCGGTCCCACAGCCCGGCGACCTCGGCAGCATCGATCGGGTTCGGCACGATGGTGGCGTCGCCTTTGCGACATAGTCCGTTCTCCACCGCCACCGCCTCCGCCGTGGGGGACACCGCAGCCAGCCGCAACTTGGGCAGGAGGCGACGGACCAGGGGCCCGAGGCGACGTCCCCATTTGGAGCCGACCGGGTCGTGTATCCACACCACCGTGGGCTTCTGGGTCACCACCGATGCCAGCGTGGCCAGGTTGAGGCCGGTCAGGGCGTTGGCGTGGATCGCCGTGAGCCGCTTGCGATTTCGCAACGCCCACCACGCCAGCCGAGTACCCGCAACGAGACGCAGCCAGCGGTCGATCCCCTCGCGCGGCCGGCGCGGGAGGGCCACGTACTCGTCGGCGAGTCCCTCGGCTCGGACTACCTCGACGAAGGAGCCCACGGCGGGGCTGGCGAGCACTCGGTGGACGCTGCCCTCGAGCTGCCCCATGACCGTGAGGAGGCTGCGGTTGGAGCCTCCGAGCGCCCCCGGCGTTGCAACGAACAGGACGGTCGGTGCGCCGCGTGTCACGAGAGCCCTTTGCGCTGGATCAATAGCCGCTCAGCAAGCCCATCTTGCGGGCGAACTCGAGCGCTCGCCGGAACAGCCAGAGCCCCATCGGGAAGGCGATCACGCTGAACACGGTGAGCACGATCGCCGCCGTGCTGAACGGAAGGTCGAACGAGCCGGGATCGGCCATCAACAACGTTCGCGACCCGTTGATCACATACGTGTGTGGGATCAGGTACGAGAAGAACCTCAGCCACCCGGGGAGCTGGGACACCGAGAACACCGAACCGGCGAGGAGGCTGGCGGCGAGGCCATAGAACACGAGGATGGGCTGTGACTTCAACGTGAGCATCAGCACGGCTGCCGACAGGATGCCGATGGCCGTGGTGGCGATCATCCCCAGCAGGATGAGCAGAGCGAACCCCGGGAGCTGGCCGAGCTCGTAGTTGGCGCCAAGGATGCCGCCCAGCACCATCAATGCGACGCCGTTGAACAGCCCGAAGCCCAACGCCCAGGTGTTCATCGCCAGCGGGAGCACGGTCCACGGGACGGGCTCGACGAGGTAGGTCTCGAGCGTCCCCCGCTGGAACGCCACCTGGAGCATGCCACCGAATCCGACGAGCGCACCCTGGAGCATTGCCGTCACACCGAGACCGATGGCGACGAACGTCAGGTAGTCGCCGCCGACACGGCCGTCGTTGATGAGCTGTCCGATGAAGAAGGACAACACCAGCGGCATGAGACTCTTCGCCAGAGCGAACACGAAGGTCATCGGATAGCTGATCTCCTCGACGAACTCCATGCGGAGGAAGGCCATCACGGTTGCCCACGTCGATGGTCGGCGGCGCACCTTGCGGCGCTCTGGCCGCACGTCCGTTGGTGCCGTGGTAGTCGTCACGTGGTCCCCTTCATCGTCTCGACCGAAGCCGGCCGGACCGCTTGCCCTCGCCCTGCTCGCGCCTGCGCTGACGTTCTTCGCGCCGCCGGCGCCTCAGCTCCTCGGCGGTCGGCATGTCCTCGGCCCCGTAGATGTCGGCGAGCAGGTCCCGAAGCGGGCGCTTCACCTCATCGACCGACACCACGTCGCCGATCAGGGTGTCGAGCTCGCCGAGCACCGCACCGTGCGGCGTGCCATGGCTGAGGATGCAGCGGAGCACCTCGCCATGCTGGGTGACAGACTCCGGGCCGTGCCCGTTTGCGGTCAGGATCTTTGCGGCCCGCCCTGCGGTATCCGCCTCGCGGAACGTGATCTCGACGCAGGGGCGATCGAGCTTTGCCCGCATCGTCTGCAGGTCGCCGTCATAGCGAATGCGTCCCTGGTCGAGCAGGATCATCCGTGAGTGAAGTGCTTCGATCTCTTCGAGGCGATGCGAGGAGACCAGTGCTGCGATCTTGCTCTCCTCGACGATGCTGATGATGAGGTTGAGGAGGCCGTGGGCCGCCACCGGATCGACAGCGCCGGTGGGCTCGTCGAGGATGAGCACCTCGGGTTTGTGGAAGATCGCACGGGCCAGCTGGATGCGCGCTCGCATCCCGGCAGACAGGGCGAAGATCGATTTCTTGGCGGCATGTCCGAGGCCGACGAGCTCGAGGGTCTCGTCGACGCGGCGGTCGATCGCCCTGGGCCTCATGCCCTGGAGCCGGCCGTGGAACCGGAGGTTCTCGGCACAGGACAGCCGCATGAGCATGCTGCGGTCGTCGCCGGGCATCCAGCCCACGAGGCTGCGGACCGGCGCCGACTGCTTCGTTGTGTTGTAGCCCATGATGCTGGCCGACCCGGTCGTGGGCGTCGTGAGACCGACGAGGATTCGGAAGGCGGTCGTCTTGCCGGCACCGTTGGGGCCGACGACGGCGACGATCTCGCCGGGGTCGACCGTGAAGTCGACGCTGTCGAGCGCGACGATCGGTTCCTTGATCTGGGACCGCACCAGCGCCTGCATCCACTTCGGTGATGGGTAGTACGTCTTGCCGACGTTCTCGACGACGATGCTCGGTTCCGTGGTGCTGGTCACGTCGAGGCCGTCCGATCTGTCGTCGATGACCCGAGCGCCGGTTCCGCCACCAGCCCAAGTGGAGGCGCTCGTCCCCCCGAGTCGAGCGGATGTGCGGCGCCGTCACGCACGGGCGCCTATATCCGGCGCCGATACTACTCTCGGCTCGCAGGGCCAGAGGATAGGTCCAGCGCACTGTTCTGGGGGATATGCCGACGCGACGAATCGCCGGCGCGCTGCTGTCTTTGATGATGGTGGTCAGCGCGTGTGACACCGGTTCCGCCGCCCGAGTGGGGGACACCGTTGCGACGACGCGCCCGCCGGCCACCACGACGACCACGCCTCCCGCCTCGACCACGTCGCCGCCGACGCCCACGACGACGATCCCTCAGATCCGGACAGAGTCACTCCCCGGCGTCGATCGCATTCTCAGCGGCGAACTGTCGATTGCGGAGGGTTTCGAGATCCCCGCCGGCGAAGTGTGGGCGTTCGATCCCACCTACACCACGACCGTCGAGGTTGCCGCCAACGTCACCGTGCGCGGCACGCTGGTGATGAAGCCCGCCGACGGCACGGTGGAGCACACGTTGCGATTCGTCGGCATCGACGAATCGGACTTCGTCGGCGGTGGGCACGACCCGCTCGACACCGATGTGGGTCTATGGGTGCTCGACGACGGGATGCTCGACCTCGCAGGCGAGGAGAAGCCTGCGTGGGACTACGTGTGGCACGACGAGTGGGCCGGCGACGAGGTGGTGGCGGCGCCGAACGTGGTGGGCGATTACACGACGTTCACCTCCGTCTCCGGTCCAGGCGACGTCCCGGCCGTCAACGAGCTTGGCTTCGCGACCGAACTGCTCGACCTCACCCGCAACGTACGCATCGAGGGCACCCCTGAAGGGCGCACCCACGTGTTCATCCACTCGACGCAGCCGCAGTCCATGCGGTACGTCGCCATCCGCCACGTCGGGCCCGACTTCGGTGTCGCGGTCCGCGGCAACCGTGCCCAGGGCGGCACCCAGCGCAACGTCGGGTCCGACGTGACGGGCCGTTACGGGCTCCATTTCCACCGGGCCGGGGAGGGCTCACGGGGCTCGATCGTCGAGGGCGTCGTCATTCGCGACGCCACCAACCACGCCTTCGTTCCCCACAACTCCAACGGGATCACCTTCCGGGACACCATCGCTTACAACACCCAGCAGGAGGCGTACTGGTGGGATCCGGCGCTCCAGGGTGCGCCCAGCAACGCTTCGGACGACATCCTCTACGAGCACGTCATCGCTGCCGGGGTCACCGTCAACGGCACCGGCTCCGCCTTCGCCCTCGCCGACGGTGACGGCAACGTCCTCGTCGACTCGGTGGCCGTCGGGGTCACCGGGCGGGGGAGCAGCATGTCGGGGTACCACTGGCCCGGCACCGAGAAGGCGGTCTGGGAGTTCAGTGACAACATCGCCCACAACAACGCCGTCTATGGCATCCGGGTGTGGCAGAACACCTCCGACCCTCACCTCATATCGGACTTCCTCGGTTACTACAACGGCGTCGCCGGTATCGCTCACGGGGCCTACACCAACTCGTACACCTATGCCGATCTCACGCTGCTGTCGAACGGCGAGCGATCAGGCGGGGACATCGCCATCGAGGCGAACGCCGTGGGGCGGCCGTCGCGGGACGGCACCGTCGATCTCCAGCAATGGACGGGCATCGAGACCGGGGGCGCCGTGATCGTGCTCGGGCGCCATGCCGTGTCGGCGCAGGCTCCCGTTCGCTTCATCGACTGCGACTTCTCGCGTGTCGTCGTGCAAGAAGGGCCGAACAACTTCTCGCGATGGGACTTCGTCGACTGCGACCTCGAACCGGAAGACTTCGAGATCCGCAACATGAACGAGCGCTCCACCCTCCGGGTCCAGAATGGCGGCGATGCGTGGGAGCTGCGTCCTGACGGATCCGTGAACGAGGTCGAACCGTTCTACACCGGTTGATCCGGAGCGCCTGCCGGCTGCCTACCCTCCCGCACCATGCACATCGGCGTAGGCATCTTCCCCACGGACACGACCATCCGGCCGACCGACCTCGCCATGGCGGCCGAGGAGCGCGGTTTCGAGTCGCTGTGGTTCCCCGAGCACAGCCACATCCCCGCCTCCCGTGAGACGCCATGGGGTGGGAGGAAGAAGGCCCCACCGCTGCCCGAGCACTACTGGCGAACCCACGACCAATTCGTTGCGCTGGCCGCCGCGGCCGCCGTCACGAGTCGCCTCCGGCTCGCTACGGGTATCACGCTCGTTGCGCAGCGGGATCCGTTGTGGCTGGCCAAGCAGGTGGCGTCGCTCGACACCATCTCGAACGGTCGGGTCATCTTCGGCATCGGGTACGGCTGGAACAAGGAGGAGATGCGTCACCACGGGGTTGCCTACGGGCGGCGTCGGGCGATCCTGCGCGAGAAGGTGCTGGCGATGAAGGCATTGTGGACCGAGGACGAGGCCGAGTTCCACGGCGAGCACGTGGCCTTCGATGCGAGCTGGGCGTGGCCCAAGCCGGTGCAGCGGCCCCACCCGCCGATCGTCATGGGTGGCGCCCCGGGGCCGAAGACGTTCGGTGCGATCGTCGAGTTCTGCGACGGCTGGATGCCGATCCACGGCCGGCACGACATGGTGCCCCACATCGGCGAGCTGCGCGCCGCCGCCGAAGCTGCGGGCCGTGACCCCGGCTCGATCGAGCTCGGCGTCTTCTTCGGGCCCCCTGATCCGGCCCGGCTCGAAGAGTTGGCGGCGGCCGGTGTCGCCCGGGTGGTGATGGCCCTTCCCCAGGCGAGCCCGGGCGGCGTGTTGGACCGGCTCGACGACCTGGCGCCCCTGGTCACCGAGATGCGCTGAGCAGGGTCGCTCGACCCAAACGGGCCGCCCGGCCCAGAGTGCACGTTGGGGGCCACTGGTAGAGTCGTTCGGGTTCCGCCACGGGTGGGAACGATCGCAATCTGAGGGGGGACATGGACTTCTCTTGGTCCGATGAGCAACTCGCCTTCCGCCAAGCCGTCATCGAGTTCGCCCAGAAGGAGCTGAACGACCGCATCCTCGAGCGGGACGCCTCCTACGAGTTCTCTCGCGAGGCCTGGAACAAGGCGGCGCAGTTCGGTCTCCTCGGTCTCCCGTTCCCCGAGGAGTACGGCGGCCAGGGCGCCGACTTCCTCACCACCATGCTGGCCATGGAGGCCCTCGGGTACGGGTGCAGGGACAACGGCCTGATCTTCTCGATGAACGCACACCTGTGGTCGGGAGCGCTGCCGGTGTGGCGCTTTGGCACCGACGAGCAGAAGGCGAAGTACCTCCCGGGCCTCATCGACGGCTCTCTCATCGCGGTGCAGGGAATGACCGAGCCCGGCTCCGGGTCCGACGCCTACAGCCTGGCGACCACGGCGACCGAGGACGGGGATCATTACGTGCTCAACGGGTCCAAGACGTTCATCACCAACGCCCCTGTCGCCGACGTCTTCGTCGTGTTCACCACCGTCGACCGCAGCAAGGGCTGGCTGGGGCTCACCGCGTTCATCGTCGACGCCGACACGCAGGGCCTCACCGTCGGCAAGAACTTCCACAAGATGGGCATCCGCACCTCGCCGATGTCGGAGCTGATCTTCGATGGCTGCCGTGTCCCGAAGGAGAACATGCTCGCCAAGCGCGGCTCCGGCATGATGATCTTCAACCACTCCATCGAGCACGAGCGCGGCGCCATCCTGGCCCACACGGTCGGCACTATGGACCGCCAGCTCGAAGAGGCCCTGACGTACGCACGTCAGCGCAAGCAGTTCGGGCAGTCGATCGGCAAGTTCCAGGCCGTGTCCCACCGCCTCGTCGACATGAAGGTGCGCATCGAGGCGGGTCGGCTCCTCCTCTATCGCCTCGGGTGGCTCTGGGACCGCGGCGAGGGAAAGGCCATCGACGCCTCCATGGTGAAGCTGTTCCTGTCCGAGGCATGGGTGCAGTCGAGCATCGATGCCATGTGGGTGCACGGCGGCTACGGCTACATGGTGGAGAGCGAGCTGGAGCGGGACGTACGCGATGCGTTCTCGAGCCGGATCTACTCAGGGACCAACGACATCCAGAAGAACGTCATCGCCAGCCAGCTGAAGCTGTGACCGCCATGAGCTACCGCTACCTCGTTCATCACTATCTCCAGGACTCGGTGGCGCGTACCCCCGGCAAGAGGGCCCTCGTCGACGGGGATCGGTCGCTCACCTACGCCGAGCTGGACGCCCGGTCGAACCAGGTCGCCAATCTGCTGCGATCACTGGGCGTCGAGAAGGGCGACCGGGTCGGGTTGTATCTCCGCAAGTCGCTCGAGGCCGTGGTGGGGATCTACGGCGTGATGAAGGCGGGAGCGGCCTACGTTCCGCTCGATCCCAGCGCCCCCGAGCATCGCGTCGGGTACATCGCAGGCAACTGCGGCTTGCGTCACATCCTCACCGGCAAGGAGAAGCGAAGGTCGTGGTCGGCGGTCAAGCAAGAAGGAGCGGTCGATCTCGAGCACCTCATCGTCATGAACCTGCCCGATGTCGACTATGACGTTCCCGGGGTGGTGCTGTGCGGGACGGCGGCGATCGATGCGCAGCCCGAGGACCTCGGACACGATCCGATGATCATGCAACAGGATCTCGCCTACATCCTGTACACCTCGGGATCGACGGGTGATCCGAAAGGGGTGATGCTCAGCCACCTAGCCTGCCGCGCCTTCGTGGACTGGGCGGCGGAGGAATATGGCGTTGTCGCCGACGACATCGTCGCGAGTCATGCCCCACTCCACTTCGACCTGTCAACGTTCGACCTCTACGCGGCCGCCCGCGCCGGAGCCACGCTCGTGCTCGTGCCTCCCAAGCTGTCGGTGTTCCCGGTGGAGGTGGCGCGGTTCATCGACAAGCACCAGATCACCGTGTGGTACTCGGTTCCGAGCATCCTGACGATGATGGTCGAGCACGCCAATCTCGAGCAGGGGGCGCTACCGAGCATTCGGGCGTTGCTCTTCGCCGGTGAGGTGTTCCCGACCAAGTACCTCTCCCGGCTGATGAAGCTGATGCCCCACGCCCTCTTTGCCAATCTCTACGGGCCGACCGAGACCAACGTGTGCACCGCGTACACGGTGCCGGAACCGCCGCCCGAGGACGGTCCGACGATCTCGATCGGGAAGGCCATCGGGAACGTGGACACCTTCGTGGTCGACGACGAGGGGAACGTGGTGGAGCTCGGCACGGTTGGCGAGCTGCTCGTACGCGGGCCCACAGTGATGCGAGGCTATTGGGGCGATCTCGAGCGCACCAAGCTACGGCTGGTCACCGACCCCCGGGACCCCGACTTCGGCGATCCGGTCTACCGCACCGGGGATCTCGTTGAGGAGATGCCGGACGGCAACTACCGCTTCCTGGGGAGGCGTGACCACCAGATCAAGCACCGTGGCTACCGGATCGAGCTTGGCGACATCGAGACTGCGATCAACGCGCATCCCGACGTGGTGGAGTGTGCCGTCGTGGCCATTCCCGACGAGTTCGTCTCCAACCGCATCAAGGCGTTCGTGGCCGTGAAGGCCGAGATCGCAGAGAACGAGATGATCAACCACTGCGCCGAGTTGATCCAGAAGTACATGATTCCAGAGACCTTCTACTTCCGGGAGCACCTACCCAAGACGTCACGGGGCAAGGTCGACCGTCAGCTGCTCGGCCGCGAGGCGATCGAGCTGGCCGCCGGCGAGTAGGACCCAGGCACCTCGCTCTACCTGATCGGAGCCTGTGGCTCGGGTGAGACCGGGTCCTGCGCGAGCGATGTGGCGCACACCGCGTGAACGGGTAGCGTGCGCGTCATGGCCACACAATCTGCAGCCTCGGTGTTTCACGACATCGCCAATGAGATACAGATACCGGTCGAGGGGACACTCAGCCAGGTTCTCTACCGAGACGACCTCATTCGCGTTGTGGTGTTTGCCTTCGACGAGGGCCAAGAGCTCACCGATCACACGGCAGCCAAGCCGGCGATCGTACAAGTCGTCTCTGGCCGGCTCCGGCTCGACCTCGATGGCGAGCCCGTCGACCTCGGCCCCGGATCGTGGGTCCGGATGGCCGCCCATCTGCCGCACGCAGTGCTTGCGCTCGAGCCAACCATCATGCTGCTCACGGTGGTCGGCGCACGAACGGAGTCTTGACCGAGCCGGCACCAGCCACACCCGTCAGGCCTCGCCCGTGGTTTGCCGCGCCCGCCACCCGGCCACCGCTTCGGGATCGACTTTCGACTCTGGTGCAGCGGGAATGGTCTTGGGACGCTGGAAGGCGAAGGGACGCGACCGTGGCAGACATCGATCACACACCCGTGTCGAACACGAGGGCCAATTGGACGGGTCTGCGCGATCACCCGCTGATCGCTTCCATGGTGGTCGCGATCCTTGCCGGCGTCTTCCTCCCGCTCACCCACTACATCGACTTCCAGGAGCGCATCGGCCCGATCCTTCCAGGGGAGGTTTGGGTTCGGCTCGCCGACGTCGTCTTCCGGATGCTGACGGGTGCACTCCTGGTGTTCGTGTTGACGCCCGTGGTGTTCGGCTACCGGCGCGGTCTCGGCGGCTTGCGACGGTACGTGACGCACATCCGAGTGTCACTTGGCTCCTCGCCCCGAAAGACCGCTGTGGTCACCCTCCTGGCGCTTGGCGCCATGATGACGATCATGGCCCTGGTACCGCTGGCGATGGGCGAATTCCGGGCCGATCCTGCGGCGTTGATCCGCGACGACCAGTGGACCATCCTCTTGTTCGCCGTCCCGATCATCTGGGAGGAGCTGGCATTCCGAGGTGCGATCCTCGCCAATGTCGAAGACGGGGCGTCCCCGCGCCGGGCCCTCGTCGTCAGCACGGTGCTGTTCGGACTATTCCATGTCACCAACCTCTGGGTGTGGGACGATCCCGAAAGCGTCTTCTTCGGGATGGTCGCTGCGACCACGCTCGGTGTCGGATGGGGCTACCTCGTGATTCGATCGGGGAGCGTCCTCACCGGTTTCGTCTTGCACTACAGCGTGAACTTGTCGCTCGCCTCCGAGCTGTTCACCGATCCGGGCGCGAGCGAGGAGGTGTTTGGTGCCACCTTCCTCGTCCTGGCCGTGCTGTGGCCGGTGTTGATGATCGCTATCGGCAGACGTGTGTTCGGCCCGACGCCGGGCCGCCACGCCGCACCGGCCGAGACGGGACGACTGGAGCCTGCAGCAACTCATCGGTCGAGGTACGGCCTCGCCGTGGGCGCCGGGTCGCACCGCTTCTCAGGCGAGCAGGAGCCGGTTGAGCTTGGATCGAGACGGACCACGACCTGAACGCAAAGAAGGGCGCCCGCCGGGGCGCCCCTCGTCGCAGGTGCGTGCTTCAGCTGAGCTTGGATTCGACCAGTTTGGCGATGCTCTGGAGCGTCTCGAAGTTGTCGAGGTTGACCTCTTCGGCGTCGATCGACACGTTGAACTTGTTCTCGATGAACGAGACGAGCGTGAAGATGCCGAGTGAGTCGACGACCTCCTCCTCGAGGAGATTGGTGTCGTCCGCGACGTCGATGTCGCCGTCGGGCACGAACTCCTCAAGGATGTAGTCCTTGATGCTGGCCTTGATGTCCGCCATGAGGCGCTCCTTGGTTGTTGTCGTTTGATTGTGAGTCAGTCGATGGGGATGTCGGTCAGGTGCTTGGCCCAAAGGTGTCCAGGCGTCGACTCTACGGTCTCGATGATGTTGCGCATGGCGTCGAGCACAGGCGCGCTCTCCCGGTCGTAGACCTCCCCCTGGAGAAGCTGCAGCACCTGGAGGCGGTGCTCCTTCGACTGGATGAAGTATGTGAACAGGTGCAGCAGCTTGTAGTACAGCTTGATGAACTCGTACCAGATGGCGACCCCTGCCTTGATCCGGTCCTCGTATCGCTGCAGGGCCGCCTCGCTCCGATCTCCCGACTCCAGCGCCTCGACGATCACCTCGGCAGCGTATCGCGCCGATTCGGCGGCGATGGAGATGCCGGACGAGAAGATGGGGTCGACGAACCGGGCCGAGTCGCCGACGAGCATCCAGCCGTTGCCCACGAACCGGCTCATCGCGTAGCTGTAATCGGCCTCGGTGTTGAAGTCGTCGATCTGCTTGGCGTTCTCCATGGCCTTGGCGAGGGCAGGAGTCGTGGTGATGTGCTCGTAGAACCACTCCTCCTTGCGCTGGCGAGACTCCTGGAAGATCGACTTCTCGGTGACAACCCCGATCGACGTGATCTCGTCGCTGATCGGGATCTGCCATGCCCAGCCGCGCTCGACCGGCAGGAAGTAGATGTGGATGTAGTCGCTGGTCTTGGGGTCGTCGCCGCGATGCACGTTCTCGAAGTGGGCGACCACGGCGAACTGGTTGAAGAGTGGGTCCTTCTCCCTGAGGCGCCGTTGGGTGCCGAGAACGGTGTTGCGCCCGCTGCAGTCGATGACGAACGGTGCGTAGATCTCTGTGGTCGAGCCCTCGATGTCGATGCGGACACCCGAGGCGTAGTCGTTGTCGTCGAAGAGCACCTCCTTGACGCCGACGCCCTGGATCACCTTGGATCCGAGGTCACGGGCGTGCTTGAGGAGGAGGTGGTCGAACGTGGCGCGATCGACGTGGTAGGTGTAGTCCTGGTTGACGCCCTCTTGGGGGAACTCGGCGAACTCGATGTAGAACTCACCAACACCCTGCGTCGGATGCCACGCTGCTCCGTACTTCCTGATGAAGCCCTGCTCCTCCATCAGCGGGAGCAGCTCCAGCTCGTCGAAGATGCGAACCGTGGACGAAACCAGGGACTCGCCTACGTGGGGTCTCGGATGCATCACCTTCTCGACGATGATGTTGCTCACGCCGGCTTTCGACAGGTAGCAGCCGAGCACCGATCCGGCGGGTCCGCCTCCGATGATGATGACGTCCGTCACTCGAATCCCCCTCGCGTGGGTTCGCCCTGGGTCCGTGCGCGCTCGGGGACGGCTGCAGCGTCGTGCCCCTCGGGCTCCCAGCCGCGGACAACGTAGGGCACCCTTGCGCGATACGTCAACAGACCGATATAGGGCGGACGAATCATTAGGGCGGCCCTCCGCTGCTGCACTCCTGCCTGCTTGGATTGATCACGGATCCGTTTACGCTTTCCGCCCGTGAATCGCACCATGTCCTCCCGAGTCGTCCGCTACGCACTCGTCGTCGCCCTGGTCGCCGCCGCGCTGCTGGCCGCGCCCCAGGCGCCGGGCGTTGCCCTCGGGGGCAACTGCAACAACACGTCGACGGGGAGCGTCCCGTTGACCAACACCGGAGACCTGTACGCAGGTGGCAATACGATGCCGGCCGCCCACGGCGCCGCGGCGCCGGCGGTGACCCCTGTCGACGGCATCGTCGGTGTCATCTCGCTGGGCATGTCCAACGGTCAGCAGGAGTGGGGCGAGTTCCTCCAGCAGATCGCGAGCCGCAACGATCTCGCCTCCAACCTGCGTTTCGCCAACGGAGCCCAATCAGGGAAGTCGATGGCGCTGTGGGCCAATCCCGCCAACAACGCCTGGGACAACGCGGTCGCGGATGTGGCCGCGGCGGGCATCCGGGCGGATCAGGTACGCGTCGTCTGGATGAAGATGGGATCGCGGCTCGGTGAGCTCGGCGACGACACCTTCGACGAACGAGTGGCCACCGAGCAGCGGTGGCTCAACGCGGTGATCGACAACGCCGCCGCCGTCTTCCCCAACCTCCAGCGGGTCTACGTCTCCTCGCGCATCTACGCCGGGTACTCGGCCGACACATCGATCCACGCCGAGCCGATGACGGGCTACGACAACGGCTTTGCGGTGAAGGCCGTCGTCCAGGATTCGATCGACGGCACCCAGCCCGTGTGGGCGGCCTGGGGGCCCTACCTGTGGGCAGACGGCCTGGATCCACGTGGCGACGGGCTCATCTGGGAATGCGACGACCTCGAGGAGGACGGTGTGCACCCCTCCGGATCGGGCGAAGCCAAGGTCGCCACGATGCTCCAAGACTTCTTCTCGTCCGAGCCCACCTCGTGTGAATGGTTCCTCGCGGATCCCTCCGAGTGTGGTTCCCTCTTCGGGTCCTTCGTCGACGTGCCGCTCACCCACACGTTCTACGCGGACATCGAGTGGTTGGCCGCAGAGGGCATCACGGTCGGCTGCAATCCGCCCTCCAACACCAAGTTCTGCCCCGACGACTTCGTGAGTCGCGGGCAGATGGCGGCGTTCCTCGATCGTGCGTTGGGTCTCCCCGACGGACCGGACGCCTTTGTCGACGACGAGACGTCGATCTTCGAGGCGAACATCGACGCCCTCGCCGCCGTCGACGTGGCCAGAGGGTGCAATCCGCCCGACAACACGATGTACTGCCCGAGCGACTTCGTGACCCGGGCCCAGATGGCCGCGTTTCTTGTCAGGGCACTCAACCTCCCGCCCGGCGTGGAGAGCTTCACCGACGACGACGGCTCGATCTTCGAGGCCGACATCGAGGCCCTCGCCGCAGCGGGGATCACGCTCGGGTGCAACCCGCCCGCCAACACGATGTACTGCCCGAGCGACTTCGTGACCCGGGCCCAGATGGCGGCCTTCTTGCACCGGGCGGAGCCCTACCTCTGATCCTCGCTCAGGGCTGATCCCCGGATCGGCGCCGGCTGATGACCTGGAAGACGCCGGCTGCCATGAGCATGCCCGCCCCGGCGCCGAGCGCGACCCACACGGCGACGGGGAGGCCATCTTCCGTAGGCTCCGCCTGGGCCGGCGTGTCGACGCCGGCGCCGATCGTCGTTGTCGTCGCAGGCGGCCGGGTCTCCGGGGATTGGGCCGTCGTCGTTGTCGGTTCGGCGGCGGCGACGGTCGTCGTCGTGGCTGCCGGTGCACTCGTCTCGGGTGGCTCCGGCAGCTCCCGATCGGAGAAGAGCCAGGCCGCCGTCGGCTCGCCCTGCAGGAAGTCGAGCAACATCGTCGCGACCTTCTGGTTGCCGCTCGCCACGAAGTGGGCGCCGTCGCTGCGGTAATCGGAACACGACCAGGTCAGACCGTCGCTCCTCGGGTTCGCGCCATCGGCCCACAGGTAGGGCCCCCAGGCCAGCCAGGGCGCCTCGAGAGGGCCGGCGGCCGGGTCGGGGTTGATCGCAGGATCCCCCTCCAGCTGGCGTTGGATCAGCCACTTGACGCCAAAGCCCTCCTCGTAGGCCACGGGCTCCGGGCTGGGCGATGTCTCGCCGCCATAGCCGCCATATGCACGGCTCGACACGTAGGCCACCTGGAGATTGGGAAGCCGCTCCTGCAGCAGCAGAACCACCTTCTCCAGCTCGGCTTCGTAGGTGCGGGCGTTGTCGGGGAAGGGGAGATCGGGCGACACGCCCGCGCGCTGGGTCATCTTCACCCAGAGGCCTTGCACCTGCTCGGCCGTGACGCCTGCTTGGCTCAGCTCCGTCTCGAGGCCCTGCCACGGCCGACCCCTCGGATCCGACCACGCCAGGATGTGCTCGCCCCCTTGGGCTCCGTTCACCACGACCACGTCGGCGTCGAGGTTGTCGACGCTCGGGACCATGCGCTGGAACTCGATGAACTCGCGCTGCGGGTTGGAGAACCCGACCGAGGCGAAGACGATCTTGCCGTCGGGCGACGCTTTGCCGGCCGCATCCAGCGGCTCGATCATCGAGGCTCGCATGAGCCCGACCCTCACGTGGTCCGCGGGAGGTTCGTTGACGCCGCCCGGATACAGGCCGCCTTGTTCGCCCCTGTAGAGCTCGGACCCGAGATCCGTCAATGGAACGAGCCCCACCGAAGACAGGCTGCAGTCCCGGCCGCGTTCTTGCGCCGGCGCCGGCACGGCGGCGAAGAGGACGGCGAGCAGTACGGATCCTGCAACGAGGGGAGCCCACCACCTTCGTGACCCGTTCACGCCGGGGAGCCTAGGTTGACGCGGCTGTTATCGACCCGATCAATCGGCGTGCTCGGTCATGTCTTGGCGGCGTGCCGCCGGATCGGGTGCCGCACCGAGCAGCGCCCCGACGGCGAGGAAGGGGAGGGCCAGCCCGATCGCAGGCAGAGCGTTCTCTTGGAGGCCCGCGATGCGCGTCGCCCCGAAGACGAGCACACCGTGGATGGCGATCACGATCAGCGCCCGGCCCGGCCCGGCGCCGGACAGCCTCGAGAGCGCCGAGGGCCGGTTGCGGCGGAGCCGGCGCCCGATCGGCTCGCCGAGCATGAGCCCGAGCCCGGCGAGCGCCCCGATCGCCGCACCGGGCCTCGCCTGCCCGGCGAGACCGGAGACCCAGCCGATCGCCCCGATCGCGGCAGCGATCCCCGCCCCGAGCGACGCCGCCGGCTTTGGCCACCCGAGGAAGATCAGCGGGAGCGCCACGGCGACGAGTGCAAACGCCCGCTCCGTGTCCGGCACGGTCACCAGCACGCCGAACACCGAGCCTGCCAGCAGAGGGATGGCAACGCCGGTACGTCGGTAGGCGTGGTCGAAGTCCACGACCAAGGCCGCCCCCAGGGCGATCGAGACGACCACGACGACGCCGGCCGCACGGCTGCCGGCATCACCCAGGAAGACCACCATCGCGGCACCAGGCAATGCCCCCAATGCACGGTCCCAGATCTCGGTGCCCAGCAAGATGCCGCCGACCATCACGGCACAGCCACCGATCATCGAGACCGGCGCGTCGAACTCGACCCACAGCACGAACAGGACGGCCGCCGAGTAGAACGCGCCGGCGATCGGCGGTTGCCGGAGCTTCGGCCAAAGAACCACGACGAGCCAGCCGACGAACAGACCCGTCGCCCCGAGCGCCAGGCCCAGCCAGAAGGCATCGGAGGCCATCAGATCCTGGATGAACTTGTCCACGGCTCGACTCCTACCCGAACGTCGCCCGGCCCGACCCGGGGAGCCTAGGGCGCACGAGCCCCGGATTCCGGCGTCACTGGGGCTTTTTCGGTTCGTCTTACGGACGGATGCGGGCTACGGTGCTGGCGACGGCTCCTCTCTCCTCCGGGCCGTTGTGGTGAAAAATCAACCCGGCGACCCTTCGCGTCTCCGGGGGCCCGAGGAGGATGTCCCCCGTGCACAACTCACGAAACGCCGTGTCGCTCGCCGCCGTCTGGAGCGGGCACAGGCGCCTCGTCTCCGTTCTGGTTCTCATGGTCCTGGCCACCCACCTGACGCTGGTGGCCGGCGTTGGTCCGGCGGCAGCCGCCGACCGCGTGCTCACCGACGGCGAGTCGTTCCCCAACGGGTTCACGGTTCCTGCAGGCGAGACCTGGGAGTTCAACCCGAGCGCCGATACGCACGTCACTGTGTCGGGCAACGTCATCGTCAACGGAACGCTCCGGATGCGCCCGTCGAGCGGGAGCGTCGAGCATTTCCTCCAGTTCACCGGCATCAACGAGTCTGGCTTCGTCGGTGGTGGATCGACGCCTCTGGCGTCCGACGTCGGCCTGTGGGTGACCGGTGCCGGCAAGCTCGACATCTCCGGTACTGCCAAGACGTCCTGGTCGTACGACTGGGCGAGTGGGTGGTCGTCCTCCGACGACATCGTCGCGGCTCCCGTCAACAAGGGCGACTATACGACCTTCACCCAGGTCGACGGCGCCGGTGCCGTTCCTGCCGCCAATTCACTCGGCTACGAGCCGGAACTGCTGAACCTCACCCGCAACGTCCGCATCGAAGGGACGGCGAGCGGCAAGACCCACATCTTCATCAAGTCGACGTCGCCGCAGACGATCAAGTACGCCACCATCCGCTATGTGGCGCCGTGGTTCCAGGACGTGGGCGATGACGGTGGTCACGTGACTGGACGCTACGGGCTGCACTTCCACCACAACGACGGTGGGTCACGGGGCTCCATCGTGGAGGGTGTCGTGATCCGCGATGCCGACAATCACGCCTTCGTGCCCCACGCCTCCCACGGGATCACGTTCACCGACACGATCGCCTACAACGTCACGTCGGAGGCCTACTGGTGGGACGAGTCGACCGTCGATGCCTGCGGCGAAGACGACGGATGCAACACCACCGACGACCTGATCTACGACTCGATCGTGGCCGCCAAGGTGACGCCGAATCCGGCACGTGAGCATTCGGCGGCCGCCATCCAGCTCGGCGCCGGTGACAACATGACCATCGTGAACTCGGTCGTCGTGGGCATGGGCGACAGCGGGCAGAACGTGTCGGCCTACCACTGGCCGAGCAAGGACCGCGGCGTATGGACCTTCGTCAGCAACGTGGCACACAACAACGCAAGCCACGGGATCTTCGTGTGGCAGAACACCCAGGGCATGGACGAGGGCGGCAACCACGTCATCGATGGCTTCACCGCCTACCACCACGCCTCGGCGGCCATCGATCACGGCGCCTACACCAACTCCTACGTCTACAAGAACCTGACGTTGCTCGAGAACGACATCGACGTCATCCATTCCCACGCGCTCGGCAAAGCAGCCGCCGACGGCAGCACGGACACCCAGAAGTGGTCGGCCGTCACCACGGGCGGGGACACACTCCATGTGTTTCCCCACATCCTGGACGGCAACGAGGTGGAGTTCTCCTTCTGCGACTTCGGCCAGGTGGTCTTCGACGAGGGCTCCAACGCCGCCGGCGGGCGCTACTCCTTCGTGGAGTGCGGCCTCACGATGGCCGACTTCGACCGGAGCAACATCCATCCCGACACGGTCATCCGGGTCCAGGACGGCAACACCGCCTACCAGTTCGTCGGCACGGGAGCCCAGACGGCCATTCCCGTGTTCGAGTCGAACCCGACGCCGCCGCCTCCCCCGTCCATCCCGCCGTTGGGTGCCGCTTTCTACGACATCGTCGGCTCGATCTTCGAAGAGGACATCGAGTGGCTGAAGGATGCGGGCATCACGCTGGGCTGCAACCCGCCGGACAACACGCTCTTCTGCCCCGACGACAACGTCACCCGCGGCCAGATGGCGGCGTTCCTGAACCGGGCACTCGCGCTTCCTGCCAGCGCAGCCGATCCGTTCATCGACGACAACAATTCGATCTTCGAGGCGGACATCGCAGCGCTGGCGGCAGCCGAGATCACCCTCGGCTGCAACCCGCCGGACAACAACAAGTACTGCCCGGGCAACTTCGTGACCAGAGGACAGATGGCGGCGTTTCTCGTCAGGGCCCTGGGGCTCCCCCCAGGACCCGAGAAGTTCGTCGACGACAACGGTTCGATCTTCGAGGCAGACATCGAGGCACTGGCGGCCGCCGGCATCACGCTGGGCTGCAACCCGCCGGCCAACGACATGTTCTGTCCCAACAACTTCGTCACCAGGGCGCAGATGGCTGCGTTCCTCCACCGTGCCGAGGGCTGGCTGTAGCAGATCGAGGAGAGAGGGCATCACCCGCCGAGGCGGGACGGTGAGGTAGGGACGATCCCGGCGTCGAGTTGCACCCTCGACGCCGGGATCGGCTGCTACGGCTCCAGGCCGAAGACCTGCCGTGCCCGATGAAGTCCCGCCACGAGCTGGTCGACGTCCTCGTGGTTGGTGTACACGTAGAACGAGGCTCGCGCCGTCGAGGGTACGTCGATCTCCCGCATCAAGGGCTTGGCACAGTGGTGCCCCGCCCTGACGGCGACGCCCGCCTCCTCATCGAGGATGGTCGCCAGGTCGTGGGCGTGGATGTCGGCAAGCGTGAACGACACCGCTCCACCCCGAACCGCGAGGTCGGTGGGGCCGTGAACGACCAGATCCGGCACCTCGCCGAGCCTGTCGAGGGCATAACCGGTGATCTCCACCTCGTGCTCGCGAACGGTGGTCATACCGATCTTGTCGAGGTAGTCGATGGCGGCGCCAAACCCAACGGCCTGGGCGATCGGGGGAGTGCCCGCCTCGAACTTGTGAGGCACCGGCGCCCAGCGCGACTCGTACAGCCCGACGTCCGAGATCATCTCACCGCCGCCCTCGGCCGGCTCCATCTCTTCGAGCAGCTCTCGGCGTCCCCACAGCGCCCCGATGCCGGTGGGCCCGAGCATCTTGTGCGAGCTGAAGGCCAGGAAGTCCACTCCGAGTGTGGAGACGTCCACCGGCATGTGGGGGACCGCCTGGGCTCCGTCGACGACGACGATGGCTCCCACGCGACGGGCGGCGGCGACGATCGGAGCGAGGGGCGGAACGGCACCTGTCACGTTCGACATGCCGGAGACCGCCACGATCCTCGTGCGCTCGTCGACGATCTCACCCAGGTTCGACAGGTCGACCTGGTAGTCGTCCGTGAGCTTGAGGTACGCAAGCTCGGCGCCCGTGTGCCGGGCGACGAGCTGCCACGGGACGATGTTCGAGTGATGCTCCATCACCGTGAGCACGATGCGGTCGCCGGTGCGGAGCCGGTTGAGGCCCCACCCGTAGGCCACGGTGTTGATGGCCGACGTCGTGCCCCGCGAGAAGACGATCTCCGAGCTGCTCGCAGCACCGACGAAGGCGGCGATCTTGGCCCGGGCACCCTCGTACGCGTTGGTCGCCTCTTCGGCGAGCCGGTAGGCGCCGCGGTGGACGTTGGCGTTCGTGTTCCGGTAGTAGGCGTCCATCACCTCGATGACTTGCGTCGGCTTCTGGCTCGTCGAGGCGGAGTCGAGGTAGACGAGGGGGCGGCCCCCGAACGTACGGGAGAGAATCGGGAAGTCGGCGCGGAGGTGGCTCAGGTCCGGCATTGTCACCCGGTTGCCCCGACGGGTTTGAAGCTGTCGTAGCCGGTCGCCTCGACGCGTGCCGCGAGGTCGGCGCCGCCGCTCTCCACGATCGCCCCGTCGACGAACACGTGAACATGGGTGGGCTCGATGTAATCGAGCATGCGCTGGTAGTGCGTGATGATGAGGAACCCGCGCGTCTCGTCGGCGAGGCGCTTCACGCCCTCGGCAACGGTCTTGAGCGCATCGATGTCCAGCCCGGAATCGGTCTCGTCGAGCACGGCGAGCTCAGGCTCGAGCACGGCCATCTGGAGCACCTCGTTGCGCTTCCGCTCACCCCCGGAGAAGCCCTCGTTGAGGTAGCGGTCGGCGAAGGACGACTCGATGCCGAGCTCACGCATGACGTCCATGACCTTGAGACGGAGCTCGAGGACGGTGTAGTCGGTGCCGGTGCGCCCCGAGAGGGCGGTGCGGAGGAAGTTGACGACCGAGACACCCGGTATCTCCTCCGGGTACTGGAAACCGAGGAACATCCCTGCCCGACCCCGTTCGTCCGCCGTCCACTCGGCGATGTCCGCACCCTTGTAGAGAACCCGGCCGGAGGTGACCTCGTACGAGGGATGGCCCATGAGGACCGACGCCAGCGTGCTCTTCCCGGAGCCGTTCGGGCCCATGAGGGCGTGAATCTCGCCACGGTCGACGGTGAGGTCGAGACCTTTGATGATGTCGGTGTCGGCGGCGCGGACGTGCAGATCTTCGATGGACAGGAGGGGTGGGGTTGGCATGGCCCTGAGTGTAGTGAGGGGTGGTTTGCTCACTTCCCGGGGACATCGTGCGCTCAGACGCCGGCGAGCAACGCCGCCGTTCGGGCGACTCCGTCCAGATCGATCGCGTCGAGTGGGTCGAGCTGCTGAAGGTAGATACGCTGAACACCCCACGAGGCCATCTCGGCGAACTGGGAGGCGACCTCGTCGGCGGTGCCGTGGGGGATGTGCCGTTCGGCGAGCATCGCCTCGTAGTCGGGCGGCGCCATCTTGCGTGCCGCCGCCCGCTCGTCACGACGGGCGTGATAGTCGGCCCGGTCATCGCCCACGACCGGGGCAACGGCCATCGACACCTTGATGCGGTCCGGGTCCCGCTGGGCGGTCCGCGCTGCCTCACGCATGACGGCGAGCCGCTTCCCCAAGACCTCCTGCCCGGTGACGAACATGTTGTACTCGTCGGCATAGCGCCCGGCGAGCGCAGGCGTGCGCCTCATTCCCGATCCGCCGATCACCAAGGGCACACTGGTGCCAACGGTCGGGAGCACATCGACGTCGGCCAGCACGAAATGCTCGCCGTGGAAGCCTCCATGGCTGCGGCCGAAGGCCGACCACAAGTAGCCGAGGGATTCCTCGAACCGATCGAACCGCTCGCCGAGCGGTGGCAGGTCCAGCCCGAAGACCTCGTGCTCGAGCTCCATCCAGCCCGTGCCCACTCCGAGCTCGAAGCGACCGTCGGCCATCTCCGAGAGGGTCGCTGCGGTCTTGGCGATCACGGCAGGGTGGCGGAAGGTGATCGGGGTGACGAGGACGGTGAGCTTGATACTCGTGGTCTCGCGGGCGAGACCGGCGAGGGAGGTGAGCGCATCGGTCACGTGGGGAGCGGGCCGGCTCGAGAAGTAGTGGTCCGCCCTGGCGAATGACGCAAAGCCGTTCGCTTCTGCCCACGTTGCGAGGCGGACGAGATCGGCGTAACTGCCACCGATCTGCGGCTCCACCATGAATCCGAGCTCCATCCTTCCTCCTCCGGTCACCAGCCCCGGCTGACCCAGTCGGCGAGTGCCGGGGTCTCGGTGCCGATCGTCGTGTCCAGCCCGTGGCCCGGCATCACAAGGGTCGACTGGGGCAGGGTGAACAAGTGCTCTTCGATGCTGGCGATGATCGTGTGGAAGTCGCCGGGATCGCCGTGGGTCGCCCCGGGCCCACCGGGGAAGAGGGTGTCCCCGGTGAGGACGACGCCGCGGGTCGCAAAGCACATCGAGCCCGGCGTATGCCCGGGGGTGTGGATCGCCTGCAGCTCGAGGCCGCCTACGTGGATGACGCCGGGCTCGAGCGGCTGATCAGGCGCCCTCCCCGCCAGGTCGGCATCGGCCGGGTGGATGCGGAACGGGATGCCCAGTCGCGTGGCCACCTCTTCCACCGCACCCACGTGATCGAAGTGGCCATGAGTCGTCAAGATCGCAAGCGGGGCGACATCGGCCGTCGCGGCGATGATGCGGTCCGGTTCGGACGCCGCATCGACGATGACGGCGTCTCGTCCCCCGGCGTCGGCCACGACGTAGACGTTGTTCTCGTAGGGCCCGACGCAGAGCTTGCGGATCCGCACGTCGCCGTCTTCGTAGTGCCAGGGTGCCGGCATGGGCGTGGAGCGTAGGGTGGCCGGAGCTGCGCACCAAGACGGCGGGGACCAAAGCCCCTGGCGGATAGCGCCGACGGCTCTGGCACAATGCCTCCTGCGCACGACGACCAGAGGGGCCCATGAACTTCGCTTTCACCGCCGAGCAGGAGATGTTGCGCGACTCGATCCGCAGCTTCCTTCAAGCCAAGGCACCGATGACCAAGGTGCGCGAGCTCATGGAGACGGAGACGGGCTACGACCCGGAGCTGTGGGCGGAGATGGGCGCGCTCGGCTGGCCGGCCATGCACATCCCCGAGGAGTACGGCGGCGCCGGATTCACGCACCTCGAGCTGGGCATCGTCCTCGAGGAGATGGGCCGCATGCTGACCCCCTCCCCGATGCTGTCGTCCGTAGTGCTCGGCGCAAACCTCCTGCTGGCTGCCGGCACCGAGGAGCAGAAGAAGGAGCACCTGGGTCGCATCGCCTCGGGCGAGCTGACGATGGCGGTTGCGATCGTCGAAGAGCACGGTGGGTGGGGCGCCGAGGCGGTGATCACGAAGGCCACGCGGGACGGCGACGACATCGTGCTCAACGGCACCAAGTCGTACGTCGTCGACGGTCACACCGCACACACCATCGCCGTTGCCGCCCGCGAGGACGATGGCGCCGTCGGCTTCTATCTCGTCGATGGCCACGCTCCCGGAGTGACCAGACGTCGCCTCGAGACCATGGACATGACGCGAAAGCAGGCGAACGTCGCCCTCGAGGCGGTCAGGGTTCCCGCCGAAGCCCGTCTTGGAGGCTCGGCACCGGAAACGCTCCAGCGGCTCTACGACCTCGCCGTCACCGCGATGGCCTTCGAGCAGGTCGGCGGTGCCCAAGTCTGTATGGATATGTCGGTGGCCTACGCCAAGGAGCGGATGCAGTTCGGCCGCCCGATCGGCTCGTTCCAGGCGATCAAGCACAAGTGCGCCGATATGCTGGTCGCGGTCGAGTCGGCCAAGTCGTCGGCGTACTACGCCGGATGGGCTGCTTCGGTGGACGATCCCGACCTCAGGGTCGCCGCCCCGCTGGCCAAGGTGTACTGCTCGGACGCCTACTTCAACGTCGCCGCCGAGAACATCCAGGTCCACGGCGGCATCGGCTTCACCTGGGAGCACGATGCTCACCTCTACTTCAAGCGGGCGAAGTCGTCGCAACTCATGTTCGGCGATTCTGCCGCCTGGCGTGCCGAGCTGGCGGACCGCATAGAGCTGTGACAGACCCTGGCTGACTTCGGCGGCTTCGCCGCCGGCATCCCTTTCCGGTGGTCAGTCAGACTCCCTTGGCTTCCTCAACGGGCGCCGGGTTCTTGGGTGCACGAGAACTTCTTCGGCGCGCCCGGCCTCGAGCATCTCGAGAAGGTGGGACAGATCGCGACGGGCTTCGTCGAGATCGTCGCCTCGTTCCCAATGGAACTCTCTTGGCGAGAAAGGCCAATTCGCACCGAGTGGCGACCAGCCGGCCGCACGGCCAACGGCGTCGATCCGTCGCAGCATCTCCTCGATGTCCGACGGGAACGGGTGTTCCCCATAACCCACGAAGTCGCTCAGCGGGTTGTCGCCATGCTTTCCGTTCACCATGGTGACCTCCGTTGGACGCCGTGAGCGAAGTCGATTGCAGAGCAGCTCCGCCCCTGCAATCGGAGACGTGGCTCCACGCCGCAGGTTCGGCCGGCGCCGTCTTGGATCGACTACTTCGTTTCGGTGAGGTAGGCCTCCAGGGTGGAGATCTCGAGCTGGCCGGAGCTGCGGCGGACGACGTTGCCGTCGGCGTCGAGGAACACCCAATAGGGGAACGCTCCTCCGCCGAAGGCCGCCATCGCCGTCGAGTCCTGATCGTCCCGGATGAGCGGCACCGTCCAGCCTTCGTTTTCGAGCCAGGCGCTCGCCGGGTAGTTGGGCTGGGCCGAGTTCATGGACGTCGATACCGAGTACAGCTCGACGCCGTCGACCCCGCCGCCCGAGTCGAGCCACGCCTGGACTCGCGGCACCTCGGCCCGGCAGTGCTGGCACCAGTGGGCGAGGAAGACGATCCCTTTCGGGGTGCCGCCGGCCGTGATCGCAACGGCGTCGCCGTCGAAATCGGTGCCGGCGAGGGATGGTGCCGTCACCCCGATGGCGGGATCGGCAGCACCGTCCTGCATCGGGGGTAGTGACTGCCCGGTCACGGTCACCTCTCCGAACTCGCTTCCGATCGGCTCGTCGGAGCTGAGGAGGACGGCGGCGACGAGGGCGACGGCCACGGCACCAAAGGCGATGGCCAGCCATGGGATCTTCCGCTGTTGGCGCTGGGCTGCCCCTGAGCCGGGGCGGCGTCTCTGGGCAGTGGTCACGTGATCACCTCATTGATTGGATCGGGTTGCATGGTCTCCCGCTGATTGCTCCTGGCCACGGCGAGCAGCACCAGCACCAAGCTGAATGCTGCAAGCGCCATGAGCGGGATGGAGACGAATCCGAACTCCCAGATGTATGCGGCCGTGCACGGCACGGTGGCCGAGCACGCCCCCGAATCGAGGCTCGGAAACTGTTGGAGGAGGTAGTGGTACGTGCTGATCGCGCCGCCGACGACCGCCATCGGGACCGTATAGACGCGGATCCCCTCGTCGCGCCGCCAGGCGGCGATGCCGAGCACGAGTGCGAGCGGATACATGGCGATCCGTTGGAACCAGCACAGCTTGCAGGGCTCGAGGTGTGCGATCTCGGAGAGGTAGAGGCTGCCCACCGTCGCCGTCAGGGCGACCACGAAGGCGAGGGTGAGCTCTCGCCCGGCGAGGGACTCCTGGAACCGCCCCCGCAGCTCGGCTGCCCGCGGTGAGCGGTGCGATGCAACCAGCAACACCAGCGCAAAAAGCACCGCCAGTCCTGCGCCGACGGCCAGGATGGCGAAGAAGCGACGCATGACTTCGAACGAGATGGCCCGCCTCCGGAGGGAGTGATTGCCCGCGAAGGTACCATTGCCGGGTGCCTGCATTGATACTGGCATTGGTCCTTTTGGGTCTTCTGTTGAGTGTGGCTGTCGCCTTCTGGTGGCAGGAGCGCACTTCGTTCCCCGAGCGCGAGGTGATCTACAGCGTCGAGGATGCCCTCGAATTCGTCATGGGGCGGCTCGGCGAGTCGGCACGAAACGTCGCGGGACGCAACGACGTGCGCCGCATCCTCGAGTGGGAGATGCGGTACCTTCAGGACCCGGACCTCCGGGACGGCGATGCCGCGGTCATCGGCGGCCTCGAAGCGGCCCAGTTCGCCCAGGAACAGGCCATGGCGCAGGGCTACGCATACGACGGGGCGCTCATCATCGAGGTCCTGGATCTGCAGGCGGAGTACCTCCAGACCCTGGGCGCCGTCGGCGAGCCGGCCGACGACGAGAAGGCACGTGAGATCATCGCTCGGTTCGAGCAGCAGGAGGGATGAGGATGGTGGATGGGCGCAAGGAGTGGGAAGAGGCGTACGAGGCCTCGAAGCCCCGCAAGGATCGTTTCACGACGCTGTCTTTCGTCGACGTTCCGCCGCTTGGTCTCCCGCAGGATGCTGAACCCGACGGGCGCATTGGTTACCCCGGGATCTACCCGTACACCCGGGGCGTCCACACATCCGGATACCGGGGCCGGCTGTGGACGATGCGCCAGTTCGCCGGGTTCGCCTCGGTCGCCGACACCAACGAGCGATTTCGCTATCTGCTCGATCAGGGGCAGGGGGGCCTCTCGGTGGCCTTCGACATGCCGACGCTGATGGGTCTCGACGCCGACGATCCCCGTGCGCTCGGCGAGGTGGGGCACTGCGGCGTTGCGGTGAGCTCGGCCGAGGACATGGTGGACCTCTTCGAAGCGATCCCACTTGGTGACGTCTCGGTGTCCATGACGATCAACGGACCTGCCGAGGTGCTCTTTGCCTTTCTCCTCGTCGCCGCCGAGGAGCAGGGGATCGCCTGGCGGCGGCTTCGTGGCACGCTCCAGAACGACATCCTCAAGGAGTACATCGCCCAGAAGGAGTGGATCTTCCCGCCGGAGCCGCACATGCGGCTCATCGTTGACATGATCGAGTTCTGCACAGAGCAGGTCCCGCTGTGGAACACGATCTCGATCAGTGGCTACCACATCCGGGAGGCCGGAGCGACCGCCGCGCAAGAGCTCGCGTTCACCCTTGCCGACGGCTTTGCGTACGTCGAGGCCGGGATCCGCCGCGGCATGGACGTCGACGACTTCGCTCCCCGGCTCTCCTTCTTCTTCGATGCGCACATCGACTTCTTCGAGGAGATCGCCAAGTTCCGCGCAGCCCGGCGCATCTGGGCCCGTTGGATGCGGGAGCGATACGGCGCCGAGGACGAACGGTCGCTCAAGCTGCGGTTTCACACCCAGACCGCCGGGGTGTCGTTGACCGCTCAGCAACCCGAGAACAACATCGTGCGAACTGCGATCGAGGCGCTCGCCGCGGTGCTCGGAGGCACCCAGTCGCTGCACACCAACGCGATGGACGAGGTCTATGCGTTGCCCACCGAGAGGAACGCCGAGATCGCGCTCCGAACCCAGCAAGTGATCGCCGAGGAGACCGGGGTGGCCGACACGATCGACCCCCTGGGCGGGTCGTGGTACGTCGAGGAGATGACCGACCGCATGGAGGCTCAGGCGGAGGACGTCTTCTCCGCCGTCGAGCGACTGGGGCAGGGCTCAATGCTCGATGGCGTGCTCACCGGCATCGAGGAGGGGTGGTTCCAGGGACGGATCGCCGACGCCGCATACGAGTTCGAGAAGGCGGTGACCTCGGGCGAACGGGTGATCGTGGGGGTCAACGCCTATGTGAGGACGATCGAGGAGCCCCTCGACATCCTCCGTATCAGTGACGAGATCGAGAAGGCGCAGCGGGAGCGTCTCGACCGGCTGCGCGGCGGCCGCAACCCAGAGGCCGTCGCCACCGCCCTACGTGCCCTCGAGGCGGGTGCCCGCTCCGAAGCCAACACGATGCCGCTCCTCATCGACGCGGCCCGGGCACGAGCCACCCTCGGGGAGATCGTCGAGACCCTGAAGACCGTCTTCGGTAGCTACCGGGAACCACCTCGTGTCTGACGGCGGTCACCGTTCCCGGGTACGGACCCACGGCCGTGCGCTGCTCTCGCAAGCGTTTCTCGCCGCCTTTCTCGCCCTGGCGCCTTCGACTGTCGAGCCGTGGCGTCTCGACCCGGCGATCCGGCATGCGGTGACGCTCCCCGTGGGCGCACCCATGCGCATGCTCGATCCCGCAACGGCTCGGCGCTGACGCGCGACCGGTGTGACGCCGTGCCCCGATACACTTCCGCTGCGCGAACACCCGACCAGGAGGCTTCGTGTCTCGAGCTCCCACCACGCGGCTGATCGCGGCCGCTGCCGCCCTGCTCTTCTTTCTCGCGGCCTGTGGAAACGAAGGCGTCACCGAGGGCTCCAACCAGGGAGCGGGCTCCCAGGATGTCGAGTTCACCGACGGCACCATCCCGGAGTCGCTGCCGTCGGACTTCCCGCTGCCCGCTCAGGGCGTCATCGGAACCGGCATGATCAACCGCACGTCCGGTCAGACCGAGCTGATCGTGCGGGTTCCCGCCCCCGTCCCGGCGGTGGTGGAGTTCTTCGAGTCCAACTTCGAGGCGAGGGGCTACGAGGTCACGGCGTCCGAGGCCGAAGGTGCAGAAGGATGGACTATGTCGTACGAGAAGGACGACATCTCCGGGACGCTCGACCTCAGCCTCGTCGGTGAGCAGATCACCCAGGTCGTTCTTCGCGCCGCGCGATGATCCGGCGCGACGTGGTTCCGGCGGTACGATGATTCGCCGCGACACGGAGGGTGGATGAGCCGGCTGAGGCGCTTCGAGCACCATCGCTTCATCGGAGCACGCGACACGATGGTCGTCTACGACGGCGACGACCCGGACCAGCTCGCCGAGCTGACGGCACGGGTCGAGGAGAGCGGGCTCTTCGACCGGAACCTCCTCCAGACCTTCGGGCCCGACACGCTGGCCGAAGCGCGCAACCGGGGCTTCACTCCCCGGCGGTGAGGCCGTCTGCCACAGCGGCGGCGACCCGGTCTTCCCTGAAGTGGAAGAAGTGGTCCGATCCCTCCAGCACCTCGAGGTGCGCACCGATGGTTGATGCGTACTCGCCGAGCTGAACGACGGTGACGAACTGGTCGCGGTCACCGACCACGAAGGTTCGATGCGCCGGTGCGAGCTCGTGTGCGGCCGGCAGCGCCGGGCTGCGTTCGCTGGCGACGGGGGGAGCGATCCCGACATAGGGATGTGTTGATCTCGAGCCGGCCTGATACCGCAGCGCCGTGGCTGCGCCGAAGGACCACCCGGCGATGCCGAGAGGGAGCTGTGGATACTCGGCCGCCGCGGCGGCGACGGCACTCCGTACGTCGTCGACCTCGCCGACGCCGAAGTCGTGTGATCCGGTCGACGCACCGACGCCCCTGAAGTTGAACCTCAGCACGGCGAACCCCCGCATGCACAGGTTGCGCGCCACCGCCTCCATCAGCGGTGCGGTCATCGTCCCGCGATGGAGCGGGTGGGGGTGGCAGAGAACCGCCACGAAGTGGGCTTCCGCGGGCGTGTCCCATCGAGCCTCGAGCGACACGTCTCCGGCATCGAGCCGGAAGCTCATTGCGTCAACGCGCCGATCACGGAGCGGCGCCGTGCGGCGTACGCGGCGTCCGACAGGACGGGACCGTCGTCTCCGTAGACGCGCAGCAGCGCCAGATCGCCGTCACCAGGTTCCGTCCGTATGTGGCGGGCGGCCCCCGCGACGGGATCCAATACGGCCGCCGGTTCGATGCCGTCCACGACCGCGACCCATCGACCGGCCGGGGACCCCGCCGTTGCCCAGCGCCGGTATGCGGGGGCGAGACGCTGCTCCGGGATGGAGCCCGCTCCTCTCAGCTCGACCTCGTCGCCCTCGTCCAGCTCGCCACGTCCCACGAATGCAGTGATGGTCTCGCCGATCGCGAGGGCTCGGAGCTCGGCATCGGGCAGCGTGAGCATCGGGCCGAGGTTAGGTCGGGCGCATGTCGCTCGCTGCGCCACCGTCCTCTGGACGGAGACGGCCGGCACCCAGCGCGGCGAGATCGACGCCGGCGTCCGCGAGGTCCTCGGGGATTCCCCGACCGACCGCCAGGGCGGCTGCCAGCCGGCCCGCTGCAGGAGCGGTCTGGATGCCCGTCCCGCCCTGACCCACGAGCCACACGAACGAGGGCTGCACGGGATCGGGGCCGATCACCATGCCCCGGTCGGGACCGAAGCTTCGCAGCCCCGCCCACTGCGACCGGACGTGCCGGATGTCGAGGGTCGTGGCCGTGTTGATGCGCTCGATGGCAAGCGCCACGTCGATCTCGTCCGCACGGGCGTCGCAAGGCGGCGAGGGCGTCTCGTCGGCGGGGCTGCAGAGGATCTGAGCGCCGTCCGGCTTGAAATAGAAGGAATGGCCCACTTCGACGACCAGCGGCCACCTCGAGCTCTCGGGGGTCCCTGCCACCATGAAGGCGGTCCGCCGCAGCGGCATGAGGCCCACCGGGGCTACGCCACACCGCTCGGCGACGATGTCGCCCCAGGCGCCGGCGGCGTTCACGACGATGTCGCCTTCCCATCGGCCGTCGCCGAGATCGACTCGCCACCCTCGGCGTCCGTGAGCTGCGCGGCGCACCTCCGCTTCCAGGCGAATCGCACCGCCGCCACGCCGGGTTCCACGGACGAATGTTTGATGCAATCCGGCGACGTCGATATCGGCGGCGTCCGGCTCCCACAGGCCTGCGGCCGCCGCCTCGGGCCGGATCACACCACAGATCTGTCGGACACGCTCAGGTGAGATGCGCTCCACGACCGTGCCCGTCGCCAGGCCCTCCTCGAGCACGGAGTTGAGATGGTCCAGGTGGGACTCGGCTGCGATGGTCAGGGCACCGCGCGGGCTGACGAGCGGGTGCTCGGTGAGTTCTGCCGGAGGCGAGTCGAGGAACCAGCGGCTTGCTTTCGAGAGCGGCCGGATCGGCAGAGGGCCGTAGTTCTCGAAGAACAATGCGGCCGAGCGGCCCGTGGTATGGAAGGCGAGGGACGACTCGCGCTCGGCGAGCGTCACGTCGGCGTGATCGACGAGGAAGTGGGCGGCTGCGGCCCCGGCGATTCCTCCGCCGACAACGAGCACACGCAGCCGTTCACTCACGATCGAGCCGTCACAGCTGGAGGAACCAGATGGCTGCCGCGGCGATGATCGCCAGACCGGTCAGGAGGGCGGCGAGTATGAGGTAGCGGGTCTGCACCGGGGCATGGTACGAGACGATGAGCGGTTTCTCGCCTCCGTATGGCTGCCCTGCCGGCGATGCGCCCCACAGGGTCTATTTGCCGCCGGGGCGGTCACGGAACCGGGCCTATGGCGAGAGTCCGGGCACTAGGCTCCCACTGCGGCGAAACCCCATCTGGAGGAGCATGTACGACGTTGCCATCATCGGCGGAGGTCCCGGCGGCTACGCCGCGGCCCTCTACGCCCACAACTTCGGTCTGTCGGTTGCACTGATCGAGAAGGAGCGGGTCGGTGGTACGTGTCTCATTCGCGGCTGCATACCGGCGAAGGCCTGGCTTCAAACGGCGAACGTATACAGCACCGTCAAGCGCGCCGCCGAGTTCGGCGTGGTCGCCGAACCGCCCGGTCTGGATTGGAAGGCCGCGTTGGAGCGCAAGAACGGCATCGTCGACGGGCTGGTGCGCGGCCTCTCCGGCCTGCTGAAGGCTCGCAATGTCGAGATGATCGACGGCTACGGTCGCCTGGCGCCCGACGGGTCCGTGGAGGTGGTCGACGACAGCGGTGTACGGCGCGTGGAGGCACGCAACATCATCCTCGCCACAGGCTCCGTGCCCCGCTCCATCCCCGGCTACGAGTTCGACGGGTATCGCATCGTCTCTTCCGATGAGGCCCTCGACTGGGGAGAGCGCCCCAACCGCGTTGCCATCATCGGCGGCGGCGTGATCGGATGCGAGTTCGCCTCGTTGCTCGCCGAGACGGGTGCCGAGGTCCACCTGTTCGAGGCGCTCGACCAAATGCTCCCCGGGACGGATCCCGATGCGGTCAAGGTGCTCACCCGCCACTTTCGCAAGCTCGGCATCTCGATGACGACCGGTGTGGCCGTTGGCCCGCCTCAGGTGCACGACGGAGGCGTCGTCGTGCCGTACGGCGACGCATCCGTCGAGGTGGACGTCGTGCTCGTTGCAGTGGGCCGGTCGCCGGTGACGGCCGACATCGGCCTGGAGCACACGGCGGTCCAGGTCGATCGCGGCTACGTACTCGCCGATCTCGTCACCATGCGCACCCATCAGCCCAACGTGTACGCCGTGGGCGACATCGTGGCCGGAACGCCGCAGCTGGCGCATGCGGGCTTCGCGGAGGGGATCGCCGCCGTGACGCACATTGCTACCGGCGAGCCCGCCCCAGTGGACTATCGAGCGATTCCCCTGGTCGTGTACACCCACCCGGAAGTGGCGAGCGTCGGACTCACCGAGGCCCAGGCTCGCGAAGCCGGCCACGACGTCGTCGTGACGGACCACGGCATGCGCGGCGTCGGCCGCGCCATCATCCACGGCGACACCGGCGGGATCGTGAAGGTGGTTGCGGAGCGCGACGGCCGTATCCTCGGTGCAACGGTGGCTGCCCCTTCGGCCGGTGAGATGATCCATGAGTTGATGTATGTGGTGGCATGGGAGGCGCTGCCGGCAGAGGCGGCGGCTCTGATTCACGCCCACCCGACGCTGTCGGAGGCGATCGGCGAGACGTTGTTGAGCGCGGCGGGCCGCCCGCTCCACTGAATCAAGGTGACGGAGAAGGAGAAGGAGTCAGATGGCGATCACGGTGACGATGCCCCAACTCGGTGAGACCGTCACCGAGGGGACGATCCTGTCTTGGGCCAAGCAGCCAGGCGACACCATTGCCGAGGACGAGGTCTTGCTCGAGATCTCGACGGACAAGGTCGATACCGAGGTGCCCTCCCCGGCGGGAGGCACGCTCGTGGAGATCCTCGTCGCCGAGGGCGAGACCGTGAGCGTGGGCACGCCGCTCGCCGTCATCGCCGAGCCGGGTGAAGCGGTGGCGCCGTCCGCCACCCCCGAGCCGGCACCGGCGGCAGCGGAGCCCGAGCCGGCCGCCGAACCGGCGCCCATCAGTGAGGTCACACCCGAACCCGCATCCGCACCGACGCCGATCGCGCCCGTCCCCGCTTCGGCGGAGCCGGCCGCCGCGGCGCCTGAGCAGGAACCGGCCGCGACATCGGCTCCCGCTCCAACTCCGATCGAGGCGGCTCCGGCTCCGGCGCCGGCTCCACCCGAAGTGCCGGCCGCAGAGGGTTTCGCCCCGGAGCCCACGGAGGAAGCGCCCCGTCGTGGCGTGCTCTCACCGGTCGTGCGAAAGATCGCTGCCGAGCACGGGATCGACCTGGATCATGTCGAGGGAACCGGCGACGGTGGCCGGATCACCCGACGCGACGTGATGGCATACATCGACTCGGAGGAGGAGCCCAAGGTCGCAGTGGAGCCTGAAGCGCCGGCGGCGGCCGCGGCGCCTGCCCCCGCCGCGGCGCCCACGGCCCCGGAGACGGCGGAGGCTGAGGCGCCGGTAGCCGCCGAGCCACCCCAACCGGTCGCCGCAGAGCCACCTGCACCGGCGGCGCAACCTGCCGCTGCCCCACCGGCTGCTCCGGCTGCCACGACGCCCGCGGCGCCCGAGCCGGCGGCCGCTCCGGCCCCTGTGGCCGCTCCGCCTCCCGCGGCCGCCCCGCCCCCGGTGGCCGCTCCTGCACCGGCGGCGGCGCAGGCGCCTGCCCCGGCAGCGGCCCCGGAGCCCGCTGCGCCGGCGGCGCCGTCGATTCCGCTACAACCCGGCGACGAGCTCGTCGACATCGGCAGGATGCGCAAGCGGATCGCCGACAACATGGTGAGCGCCAAGCGCACCGCCGCTCACGTATGGACAGCCGTCGAGGTCGATTACGACAACGTCGAACGGGTCCGCAACGCCCACAAGGCCGCATTCAAGGAAGAGCACGGCTACTCGTTGACATACCTTCCGTTCATCTCCCGTGCGACGCTCGAAGCGCTGGCGGCGTTCCCCGTCGTGAACTCATCCTTCTACCTGGACGCCGGCAAGCAGGTGTTTCACGGCCGAGTCAACCTCGGGATCGCAGTCGACATGAACCAGGAGGGCCTCGTCGTGATGACCCTCAAAGATGCCCAGGCGATGCGGCTCAAAGAGCTCGCCGCCGGCATCCGCACGGTGGCCGAGAAGGCGCGTGAAGGGCGGCTCGAGCCGGATGATGTGTCGGGCAGCACGTTCACGATCACCAACCCGGGTCCCTATGGGTCGCTGATGAGTGCTCCCATCATCAACGTGCCGAACGCGGCCATCCTGTCGACCGATACGGTGAAGAAGCGGGCGACCGTCGTGAGCCTTCCGGACGGATCGGACACGATCGCTATCCGCCCGATCGGCTACCTCGGCCTGACTTGGGACCACCGCGTGTTCGACGGTTCCACGGCAGTGCTCTTCCTCAACCGGATCAAGCAGAATCTCGAGACTTGGGATTGGTCGCAGGAGCTGGCGTGACCTCCCCGCCGGTTCCCGTCCTCCGCGCCCGCTGGCTCGGCAGATTGCCCTACGACGAGGCCTGGGATTTGCAGCGAGCCTTCTGGGAGGGCCGGCGCGACGGGCGCACGACGGACGATTACCTCCTCCTGCTCGAGCATCCGCACGTCTACACGGTCGGGAGGAACGGTGATGGATCGAACCTGCTGGCGAATCCGGCGCGGCTCGATGCACTGGGTGCAACGCTCCACCACGTCGATCGTGGCGGTGACATCACGTACCACGGCCCCGGCCAGCTCGTCGGCTACCCGATCTTCGCCGTACCGAAGCTTCCAGGCGGCTACGACATGGTCGGCCACGTGCGCCGCATCGAGCAGGTGCTGATCGCCACCGTCGCCGAGTTCGGCATCGAGGCCTGGGCCGAGCCGGGGTATACGGGTGTATGGACTGCGGCCGGGAAGATCGCTGCCATCGGAGTCCGCGTTGCACGCGGGATCTCGATGCACGGGTTCGCCCTCAACGTGGACCCCGATCTCGACTACTTCGGGCATATCGTGCCCTGCGGCATCACGGACCGCCCGGTGGCGTCGATGCGCGGCATCCTCGGCCGGGAGGTGACACTCGAGGAGGTGGTGACGGCCCTGTTGCCGCACATTCCACGCATCTTCGGGCATCAGAGCACGGAGGTTCAACTCGGTGCCTTCGCCAGGGGCGCCCGGCGGCGCCCGTACGACGTCGACGAGATGGTGGCGGCGGGCGTCTTCTCGCCGCAAGCCCGAACCGAGGTCCCGATCGCCATCAACGGAGTGCTGCCCGGAGAGCCGCCGCGGCCGGAATGGATGCGGGTGAAGGCGAGCATCCGGTCGGACGGGTACACCGATCTCAAGGAGCTGATGCGGGACCTCGAGCTCAACACGGTCTGCGAGGAGGCGGGCTGTCCCAACATCTACGAGTGCTGGACGCAGGGCACCGCGACGCTGATGCTCCTCGGCGACCGCTGCACACGGGCCTGCGCCTTCTGTGACGTGACGACGGGACGACCGGGCGAGGTCGACCTCGACGAGCCACGACGAGCTGCCGAAGCCATCGAGAAGATGGGTCTCAGCCACGCCGTTCTCACCTCCGTCAACCGCGACGACCTCCCCGACGGCGGGGCGGCCGTCTTCGCCGAGACCATCTCGCGCATCCGGGATCGGCTGCCGGGTTGCTCGGTCGAGGTGCTGATCCCGGACTTCAAGGGCGACCACGCTGCGCTGGTGACCGTTCTCGATGCGCAGCCCGACGTGCTCAACCACAACACCGAGACCGTTCTCCGGCTCCAACGCGACATCCGTACGGCGGCGAGCTACGGGCGATCCCTCGCCTTGCTGGCTCGCGCCAAGTGGCACGACCCGGCCCGCTCGGTCAAATCCGGCCTGATCGTGGGCATGGGCGAGACCGAGACCGAGATCCTCGGGGCGCTCGCCGACCTCCGCGCCGTCGGGGTAGACATCGTCACCATCGGTCAGTACCTGCGGCCCACGACGCGTCACCGCCGGGTCGATCGCTACGTCCACCCGGACGAGTTCGCGCGCTACCGCCTCGAGGGCGACCGCCTCGGGATTCCGCACGTCGAGTCGGGTCCCCTCGTGCGCTCGTCGTACCACGCTCGCGACTCCCTCGCCGCTGCCACGTGAGCGACCTCCACCGGCAGTTCGACTACGGGGCCCGGATCGAGGCCGCCCGGTCTCATCTCGAGGCCGGCGAGATCGACGTTCTCCTCGCCTCGGTGGGAGCCGACCTCCCATACCTGACCGGCTACGAAGCGATGCCTCTGGAGCGCCTCACCATGCTGGTGCTGCCGACCACCGGGCCGACGACCCTGGTGGTTCCCGAGTTGGAGGCACCGCGGGTCGTCCCCCAACCAGGGGACTTCGAGATACGGCCGTGGGGCGAGACCGAGAATCCGGTCGCCATCGTGGCGGCGGCGATGTCCGGCGCCGCCACTGCGGCGATCACCGACCAGACTTGGTCGGTGTTCCTGCTGGAACTGCAGGACGCGGCGTCAACCACGCGCTTCACGTCGGCACGTCCCATCTCTCGGGCCCTGCGCATCCGGAAGGATCGGGCCGAGGTGGAGCTGCTCCGCCGCGCCGCTCGAGCTGTCGACGAGGTGGTCGGTCGGCTCGCATCGATGCGCTTCTCCGATCGAACGGAGCGAGAGTTGTCTGATCTCGTCGCGGCGATGACGCTCGAGGCGGGGAGCGAGCTCGCAACGTTCAAGATCGTTGCCGCCGGTCCCCACGCGGCCTCGCCTCACCACGAGCCGACGTCGCGGGTGATCGAGCATGGCGACGCCGTGGTCGTCGACTTCGGAGGCAAGGTGGGCGGGTACTGCTCGGACACGACCCGGACCTTCCACGTCGGCGAGCCCGTGGCGGAGTACCGCGAGGTTCACGAAGTCGTCCGTCGTGCGCAGCAGGCCGGGGTCGAGGCGGTTGCACCGGGCGTCAGCTGCGAGTCGGTCGACGCCGCCGCCAGGAGCGTCATCACCGAAGCGGGGTACGGCGAGTTCTTCATCCATCGCCTCGGGCACGGGATCGGTCTCGACGGTCACGAGGATCCTTACCTCGTCGAGGGCAACTCCGAGCCGCTCGAGCCGGGCATGGCTTTCTCGATCGAGCCGGGCATCTACCTGCCCGGTCGGTTCGGTGTGCGCATCGAGGACATCGTCGTGTGCACCGAGGACGGCGCCGAACGCCTCAATGTGTCGAGTCGGGAGCTCGTGGTGGTCGAATGAGCGCCGATCATGCGCAGGCGTATGAGCAGGCCCGGCTTCGCATCGCGGAGCTCGCCACACACGGGCCCGAGGCGGCGGTACCGGCGACGCCGGGCTGGTCGGTGCAGGACCTCGTCGCCCATCTCACCGGGCTCGCCGCCGACTGGGTCTCGGGGAACCTCGAGGCGTATGCGTCGGCAGGTTGGACGGCGCGCCAGGTCGAGGAGCGATCGGGGCGGCCACTCGCCGAAGTCCTCGCCGAATGGGAATCCTCCGCTCCGCGTCTCGGCGCCATCCTCACCGAACCCGGTGCCGCCGGCCTCCCCGACCCGCTGATGACCGCATTCGGGCCGGTGGCGTCGGCGGCGTGGCCGGACATGATCGTGACGGATGCGGCGATGCACGAGCACGACATCCGCGGCGGTCTCGGCGAGCCCGGAGCTCGCACGAGCCACGCGGTGATGCTCGCGCTGCGTTCCCACGTCGGGTTGCTGCGCTTCGTCGGCGGTGCGTTCGGCTTGCCGCCGCTCGTTCTCCACCCGACGGACGGTGAGCGGGAGTACCGCATCGGGCGCGAGGAGCCGCAGCTGGCGCTGCGGGCGACCGCTTTCGAGCTCTTTCGCGCCACCGGCGGCCGCCGCTCCCTCGCCCAGATCGCGGCGATGGACTGGTCCGACGACCCCGGCGAATGGCTGAACCACCTGGTGATGCCCTCCTACACGGCGCCGGAGGACGACCTCGTCGAGTGACCCTCAGCCTTCCGCCGAACCGGGTCCACCGCCGTCGCAACTACCCTGCCGATCCCGCCCCCACCGGAGGACCAACGTGACCAGCGACGCCGCCAGTCTCGCCGCCGACGCCATACGGGTGCTCTCGATGGACGCCGTCCAGCGCGCCAACTCCGGGCATCCCGGCATGCCGATGGGCATGGCCGATCTGGCGGTCGTGCTGTGGGGCGATTACCTGACCGTCGACCCCGATGATCCCGAGTGGCCCGATCGCGACCGATTCGTCGTCTCCAACGGCCACGGCTCGATGCTCCTGTACTCCCTGCTCCATCTGAGTGGCTTCGACCTGTCGATGGACGACCTCCGCAACTTCCGGCAGTGGGGTGCACCGACGGCCGGTCACCCGGAGTACGAGCTGGAGCGAGGCATCGAGACGACGACGGGGCCGCTCGGCCAGGGCTTTGGGAACGCAGTGGGCATGGCGCTCGCCGAGGCTCACCTGCGGGCGAAGCTCGGATCCGATCTCGTCGACCACTGGACGTATGCGCTCGTCTCCGACGGCGACGTGATGGAAGGCGTGGCGTCGGAGGCCGCTTCGCTCGCCGGTCATTGGGGATTGGGGCGGTTGGTGTACCTCTACGACGACAACAGCATCTCGCTGGAAGGGCCGACCTCATGGACGTTCACTGAGGACGTCCCCAAACGGTTCGCCGCCTACGGATGGCACACGGTGACGGTGGACGGCCACGACCGGGTTGCGGTGGCGCAGGCGATCGACGAGGCACGAGGCATCGCGGATCGCCCGTCGCTGATCTCCTGCAAGACGCACATCGGGTTCGGCAGCCCCAACAGACAGGACACCGCCAAAGCGCACGGGAGCCCACTCGGCGGGGACGAGGTGGCGCTGGTGAGGGAGCGGCTGGGTTGGGAATTGCCACCGTTCGAGATTCCCGACGCGGTCTACGACTTCTTCCGCACGGCGATGGACCGCGGGCGCAAGGCGCATCAGGCGTGGCGAGCGCGGTCGGAGGCGGTGCTCGCGGGCGATGAGAAGCTGGCGGCGGCGTGGCGGGCGCACCACCAGCCGGCTTCGGTGTCCTTGACAGTGCCCGAGTACGACGCCGGGAAAGGCGTGGCGACGCGGGCGATGTCGGGTGACGTGATTCAGCAACTGGGGGAGCTGCGGCCCGACTTGCTCACCGGCGATGCCGACCTCGCCGGATCGACCAAGTCGCTGATCGAGGACGAGGCCGACTTCTCCGTCGCCGATCCGGCCGGGCGCAACGTGCGCTACGGAGTCCGGGAGCATGGCATGGCCGCCATCGTCAACGGCATCACGCTGCACGGGGGGCTTCGTGCGTTCGGATCGACCTTCCTGACGTTCAGCGACTACATGCGGGGTTCGGTGCGACTCTCGGCGCTCATGGGCATCCCGGCGATCTGGGTATGGACCCACGACTCCGTCTTCCTGGGCGAGGACGGCCCCACCCATCAGCCGATCGAGCACCTCGCGGCGCTTCGTGCGATACCCAACCTGTGGGTGATCCGTCCGGGCGATCCCGGGGAGGTCGCCGGCGCCTGGCAGGTCGCGATGAACCGTCTCGACGGGCCGACGGCACTCGTGTTCAGCCGGCAGGGTGTGCCGGTGCCGGCCGAGACGACGGATCCGAGCTTCGTCGCCAAGGGCGGCTACGTGGCTCGTCGAGGATCCGACGTGGTTCTGGTGGCCACCGGTAGTGAGCTGGGGGTTGCACTGGGCGCCGCCGACCTGCTCGACGGGCGGGGGATCTCGGTCCGCGTCGTTTCGATGCCGTGCGTCGAGGCGTTCCACGCCCAGGACGAGACGTATCGCATGGGTGTTCTCGGCGTCGATGAGCCGCGGGTTTCACTCGAAGCAGGGACGACGTTCGGTTGGGCCGACATCGTTGGATCCGATGGCCTGCGGATCGGCGTGGACCACTTCGGTGCATCGGCGCCCGCCGAGGTGATCGCCGAGAAGCTCGGATTCACCGCTCCGGCCGTGGCCGATCGTATCGCCGCCTGGCTCGGCTGAGCCGGCCTCGGCATGGATCTCGGTCCGGCCCTCATTCTCGCCATGTGGACCGCCGGACTCGGTGCGGGCGGGGGAGCCGTGGCGGTATGGCGTGTCGTCGGTCCCGGGTACGGGTGGCTGGCCGCCGGCGTCACCGCCGGCGTCGGCATCTTCGTCGTGGTCGCCGGTGGGGGAGCGTGGGCGGTGGCCGGCGTCGTCGCCGCCGTCGTCGCCGGGGTATCCGCACGACGCCCGCCGGTGAGCGCAGCGGCGTTCGCCGTCGCCGCCCTGGCGTTCGTCGCGGTGGCGTGGACCGACTCGCCCTTGGGCGTCGCCGTCAGTGGCGCCGTCATGGCGGGTGGCATCACCTCCGAGATGCTCCTCGGGCATTGGTACCTCGTCGACCCGCGACTGCCGCGGTGGGCGCTGTTCCGGCTGACGGCCGCCGGTGCTGCGGGGTTGGTGGTCGATGTTGTCGCGGTCGGGGCGCGGGTCGCATCGAACGGGATCCACACCGACACCATCTTCGGGTGGGCGTACGTTGCCCTCGCCGCCATGACCGCCCTCCTCGTCACCGGCGTTTGGTTCTCGCTCCGCGAGCCGCGGTACACCGGGGTCATGGCCGCCACCGGCCTCGCCTACCTGGCAGTGCTGACCTCGCTCGGCGTGCTCGTGGTGGGAAGGCTGATCGGCTGGTGACGATTGTTACACGGGCGATAGTGAGGCGTGGAAGCACAATCGACGCACCTAGTCTCCACCCTCGATGAAGATCTACACGAAGAAGGGCGATGACGGGTCGACCGGGCTGCTCTACGGCGGCCGGGTTACGAAGGACGCCGCGGGACCCGAGGCGTACGGGACGGTCGACGAGGCCAACTCGGCGCTTGGGGTCGTGCGGGCGACGGCCCTCGACTCCGACCCCGAGCTCGCCGAGCGTATCCTCGAGATCCAACGTCAGCTCTTCGTCGTCGGCGCCGAGCTGGCGACGGATCCGGCAAACCACCACAAGCTGGAGCCGGGCGTCAGCCGCGTCCACGACGGGATGGTGACCCAGCTCGAGGCGCTCATCGACGAGATCGTCGAGGTCAGGGGAATGCCAACGGAGTTCGTCGTTCCGGGCGGAAACCCGCTGGCGGCTGCGATCGACCTCGCCCGCAGTGTCGTGCGCCGTGCGGAGCGAAGAGCCGTCGCCCACGTTCGTACATCAGGCGCCGAGGGCAGCCATGTCGTTCCCTACCTCAACCGGCTGGCCGATTACCTGTACATGGCAGCCAGGGCGGCGGAGGCTGCCTGGACGCCGAGTCGAACCGAGGAGAGCTGATGGTGGATGTGAGGACCGGGCCGGGCGTTGCCGAGGCAGAGGGCAACCTTCTCGTCGTTCCGGTGATGGCCGAGCTGACCTGGGGGCCTGGTGCGGACTGGGTCGCCGAGGCGCTGGGCGAGTGGGTCGGGCCGCACCTGGAGGCGCGCGAGTTCACAGGTGAGGCCGGCCAGGTGGCGGTGGTGCCGGCGACAGACGCGCTCCAGTATGACAGCGTGGCCTTTGTGGGCTTGGGCGAGGAGGTGGACGCCGAGGCGCTGCGCCGCGGTGGAGCGGCAGCCGCCAAGGCCGCCACGGGCTTCTCGACCGTCGTGACGACGCTCCATCAGGTCGACATCGATGGCGCCGCCGACCTCGTCAGGTTCGGGTTCGAGCTCGGCCTTTACCGGTTCGAGCGCTACCTCAGCGAGCCGAAGATGCGGGCGCTGGAGACACTCGTCTTCGCAGGCGGTGAGGACACGGGCGAGCGCGGTGCGATCCTCGCCGCTGCGGTTGGCAAGGCCCGGGACCTGGTGAACGAGCCTGCCGGCGGCAAGTCGCCTGCGACCATCGCCGAGTGGGCGGTTGCCGAGTTGGAGGGACTCGGCGTCGAGGTCGAGGTGTGGGACCCAGAGCGTATCTCCGCCGAGCGCCTCGGAGGCCTGATGGCGGTGGCCGCTGGATCCCACGAACCCGCCCGCCTCGTGACCGCCTCCTACCGGCCGGCAGCGGCGAAGCACAAGGTCGTACTCGTCGGCAAGGGCATCGTGTTCGACAGCGGCGGTCTCTCCATCAAGCCCGCAGCCGGCATGGAGACGATGAAGACCGACATGTCGGGAGCCGCCGCCGTGCTCAGCGCCCTCGGCGCCATCGCCCGGTTGGAGCTGCCCGTCGAGGTCGTGGTCATCACCCCGCTGACCGAGAACATGCCGGGGGGAGGTGCGCAACGTCCCGGCGACGTGTTCACTGCCCGCAACGGGAAGACGGTCGAGGTGCTGAATACCGACGCCGAGGGACGGCTGGTACTGGCCGACGGGCTCAGCCTCGCCGTCGAGGCGGAGCCGGATCTCATCGTCGACGTCGCCACGCTCACCGGCTCGTGCATGGTGGCCCTTGGGAAGAGCATCGCCGGGTTGTTTGCCTCCGACGACGAGACGGCAGACCGTCTCCTCGCAGCTGCGGATGCGGCGGGGGAGTCGCTGTGGAGGATGCCGATCGAGGCGTCGTACCGCTCCAAGCTCGAATCCGAGGTCGCCGACATGAAGAACGTCGCCGATCGCTGGGGGGGAGCGATCACCGCTGCGCTGTTCCTCAAGGAGTTCGCCGGCGACGGCCCGTGGGCCCACCTCGACATCGCCGGCCCGGCGCGCGCCGAGACGGCGGAGCACTACATCGCAAAGGGCGGCACCGGCTTCGCGGTGCGGACCCTCGTGGCGCTCGTCGAGGCGATGGCAGAGGCCTGACCGAAACGCTCGGGTCTACTCCCAACCCTCCATGAGCCCGTGCAGCGAACGGCGCACGCCCGCCACCCCGCGCCGCATCTGCTCGATGGTTGCCGCGATGGTGAGGAGCACAGCACCGAGGCCCAGAATCGTCGCCCACAGCGCCGGTCCCCTGATCTCGGGGACGATGGAGATGAGCGGTACCAGGATCATGAATGCGGCGCCGAGTGCGGCGGCCGCAGCCCCCCCGTACACCCTCCGCCGCACACGGCTGCCGGTTCCCCACACGACGAGAGCGACGCCTTGGAGGATCGCGATCAATCCATATCCAGTAGCCACGACCAGCGTCTGGAAGAGCGCAGGTCCGACGAAGATCGCCATACCGGCCACCTCGGAGATCCGCAGATTGTCGGTCGAGGCCTCGAGGCCGCGGCGGGCCCTGTCCCAGCGGCCCAGCTCGACGACCGCGAGGACGGCGACGCCCAGCGGGCTCGTGATCCACTGGATGTCACCGTTGAGGGCCTGAGTGGCAATGGTGGCCCACGAGGCGAACAAGAGCGGCGAGCTCAGCTGCATGAGTCGCACGTCGCGCATCACGAGCCCGGCCGCGAGGCTCTGGGCCGCAGCGACGAGGAACACGACGGCGAGCGCCGCACGCGACGGCAGCAGGTCTGCCGCCTGAACGAGCGCCAGCGCCTGCGCGGTGATGGCGGCGCCGCCCAAGACCACGACCCAGCCTCTCGTCGAGCGTTGCCGGTACCACACTCCGACGGCGACGACGGTTGCGACGACTGCTGCGACGCAGAGCAACGCGACCCATTCCGACGTGTCCAGGTCGAGGGCGAGACCTGTCGAGCCGACCGACGCCAACCCGGCGAAGGTGGCGCTCACGCGCAGGCCATCTCGATCCAGGATCGATCCGCTCACCGCCAGCGAGGTCGCCCACAGCGCAAGGGAACCGGCCTGGATCCACAGCACACCCTCGCTCGGGCTCACCACCGAGGCCACCGTGGCCGCGCCCAGCGTGAGGGCGGCGACGCCGGCCCACGGCACGAGCCACTCGACGGCCCATGCCACGTCGCGACGCATTGCGACTGCCACCGCGGCGGTGACGGCGACGACGGCGGAGGCTCCGAGGAGCGCACCGATGGTCAGTTGCGGCGTCGCCGAGAGCGCCTCGAGGGTTGCCAACCAGGCCGCCATCGCGGCCGTCGCAGAGGTCCACAACAGCGGCTGCCGCCAGGTGGGGACGTACCAGGCGCTCACGGCGGCCGCCGCGGAACCGGCGGCGAGGGTGCCTGCCAACCACTCCGCCCCCGCGAGGTATGCGGCCGCGACGAGCAGGCCGTAGCCGAGCGCCAGCGGGACCGGTTGCCGGCGATGGGCACCAACGGCGAGCGACGCCAGTCCCACCGGCACCCACGTGGTCGACGTAGCGCCGGCCAACCCGCCCAGCGTCACCGAGACGATGGCGGCGGTGGTACCGGCGACGAGAGCGGGGATGTCCCACCTCGCCATCGGGGCACCATCGGGGGAGAGGGCGAGCCCGGCGATCAACGTGATGGTCGCCGCGACCGCAAGGGGCCATGGCTGGTCGGCGAGGTCGTGCCCTACGGCGACGACCCCGGAGGCCATCGCCAGTATTCCGAAGCCCCAGCTTGCGGTCGAGACGAGTCCGAGCCGCAGGATCAGCGCAAGGAGCAAACCTGCCCCGGCGGCCGCCGTTGCCCCCGGCCACATGGCAGCGAGCGGCACGTTGAGACCGACGAGGGTCGCTCCCACCACAGCCGCCATACCGAGCGTCGCCGGCGGGGCCAGCCACGGCTCCGCCGTCAGCGTTCCCGGGGAGCGACGCCCGTTGCGGCGGTCGTCGAGGACGAGAGCGAACGCCGCCACCGTCAGACCCCACGCAAACAGTGTCCAGTGGGAAGCCGCCCACGTGACTCCGATCTGGCGAGCGACGACAACGGTGAAGGGCGCAGACGCCGCCCATCCGTACCAGCGCACGAGCGCGTGGCGAAGCTGGAGGGAGGCTGCCGCCGAGGCGCTCGTGGCGGCTCCGAGCACCACGATTGCGACCCAGCGGTCGACCGAGGCGTCGGGATCGAACCATGCGAGCAGCAACGTCGTGGCGGCCGCCGACACCGCCATGGCACCGTTGGCGAGCCACCGCCTCAGGTCGGGCCGCAAGCCGGCGACCAGGGACAGCGCTGCGTACGCAGGAGCGAGAGCCGCGAGCGAGCCTATAGCGGCGGCCGTGGCCGCGTTGTCCCAGATGCTTGCTGCGCTTGCGACCGCAGTGACGGGAAGACTCATGATCAGCACGGTCGTCTGGCCGACGTCGATCGTTCGTCGCGTCGCCTCGGTCTTTGCCAGGCGTTGCAGGGGAGAGGAAGTCTGTCCCGTCGCCACCTCGACGAGCCATCCCGCAGCCCATGCGCCGGATGTCACGGCCAGCCAGGCCTCTTCTCCCAGCCAGCCACCGGTGAGCCGATCGAGACCGAGAGCCACCATGAGTGCGCCGAGCGCGACCGCACCGAGGGAATGCCCAGTCGCGGCCAGGTGGCCGCCGATTCGCTCTCTCACGGCTGCGCCCACGGCGATGAGGGCGATGCCGGTCGCCGCGAGGACGGTGATGCGAACCTCGTAGGGGACACCTTCGACCGCCGCGGAGATCGCCGCGGCGAGCGTGGTGAACGAGACCGCCACCCAGGTGCGAAGGCCGACGGGAAGGAGGCGTCCGGCGACAACGGCGAGGGCGGCGAGGAGGAGGGTGACCGATGGGCGGTGATCGGCCGGAGCGGGAAGCGCAAGCAACGTCGCCGTCGCCAGGCCGGCGGCGAGAGTGGGGACCCAGAGCGCGTAGAAGACGTCGCCCGCCGCCCAACGCCTGATGACCATGGCTCCCCCAGCCGCCAGAGCGGCCGAGAGGAGGAGTGCGGTGTCCAGCCCGAGCAGACCTTCCAGCGCCACGACGATGCCGGCCGGTGCGATGGCGGCGATGGCGATCGAGGCGCCGGTCAAGGAGGCACGTAGCGGGGTGCGACGGCGGAATCCTGCCCAGATGCTGAGAAGCGTCGCGGCCATCAGCAGCGCCCCCGGCTCCTCGAAGGCGAGCAGTGCACCGGCACCGGCGGCAGACATGAGCAATGCGATGGCCGCATCGGGTGCGGGAGTGGGAGCCCATCGCTCCGCGAGGGCGAGCATCACGAGCGCCCCACCCGCTGCCACCCAACCTGAATCAAGCGACGTGGCAAGCGGGGCGGCGGCCAGGATCACCGCTGCGGCCTGAGCCAGCCACGGCATGGGGATGCGTCCGGCCATCGACTCGACGCCTGCGACCACGGCGACGAGAGCGACGAGGAGCGGCACGACGGGCCATCCCTCCGTCCACGCCGTGGCGAGGGTCAGCGTGTAGGCGAGGAGGAGACCGGGCACCGCTACGCGGGCTGTTGCGGCTGCGATGCTTCCGGTCAGACGCTGCACCAGCCACGCCGAGCCGGCGACGCTGAAGGTCACCCCGGCCATCTGTGCCGCCGAGACGCCTTCCTCGAAGGCCAGCCCGAGCACGCCTGCGGTGACCCAGACGAGAGGAGCGACCAGGAAGCGGAGCGGCGACGAGGGTCTCCGGCGCGCCAGCGCCGCATAGCCGGCGGCGAGGACGAGGCTGATGAACGACAGCGTGGCCACCAGGGCCCCGCGCTCCAGGTCGGGCGGGAACGCGACGCCGTCGGCAAAGGCAGCGAAGGCCATGACCGGCGTGAGTAGACCGAAGAGGAACTCGAGCGAAGCGGCCACGAACGTGGCGTCACGGCGATACAGGAAGGCGGCGAGGCCTGCCAGCACCGCCGGCAGCAAGATCTCCGCCAACGGGCGGAGGCCGGCGCCGACCTCGGTGAAGGCGAAGATCACGAAGCCGAGCGTCCCGGTGAAGACGAGGAGGACCCCGAGGGAGCCGAGACCCTGGACGGCGAAGTCGGTCACGAGCGAGTGCCAGAAGCGCCCTGCCGGGGCGAGCCAGGCCGGTGGACTCGGGCGCCCTCGGCGCTCGCGCGCCGCCGCTCCCGCCGATATGGGCGTCGAGGATCGGATCGGCGCCGGCCGCATCGGGGGTCCGACGGGCGCAGTGGGCACGCTCACCACGGATGGCACCATGTCGCCGGCGGGAGGCGGCGGTGGCGGTGCGGCAACCTCAACGCCACGCGCTACGAGCTGGGCCATCAGCCTCTCGTAGGTATCGGGATCGATGACCCCGTTGCTGGCCATTTCCCGCAGGAAGACCGAGGCTCTCGGCTCTTTGGGGACCCTCCGGCCGTCGCTCACGACGGCCATCACGATGACGCCGATGAGGCCGGCGCCAAAGGCGAGATCCCAAGGATCCTCGCCTGCGATCGCACCGAGCACCGCACCGGCCACCGCTGCCACCACGACGATCCACCACGGGCGGCGGCGTTTCTCGTCAGTAGGCGCCGATGCCGGCGCCGTTGCGGAGTTCCTGGAGCGTGTCACGCCTCGTATGGTCTCCCATGCGAGCGCTGCGATCCATAGGGGAGTGCCCCTATTCGGTTCCCGGATGGGCTCGGGGTGCGGCGCCGGATCTCTACCCTGCTCGCATGCGGCAGACACCGCGGATGCGCAGCAACATCGATGTCTCGCTGCGTCGCGTCGTCGTGGGGTATCGGGTGTTCGGGGCGGCGTGGCTGACGATATTGGCCATCATCACCCTGGCCGGCGCGGGTCCCGTCGACCGACCGTGGCTGGTGGTGGCGACTGCCGTCTCCGTGGCGGCGTGGACGGCTTTCACGATCCGGCTTTCACTCCGGCACTCGGCTGCGCTGCGTACCCTCCAATACCTGGTGGCCGACACGATGCTCGCGGGTATCACGCTGTTCGTTCCGGAGCTGGCGGGCACGGGTTCGTTTGCCGGCGGGTACGCACTGGCCGCGGTGTTCCACGGGGTCTACGCCCACGGCTGGGCTGGAGGTCTCGGCACCGCCGGTGCGCTCAGCCTGCTGGCGCTGTGGCAGGTCAACACCGATGACGTCGCCGACCTCACCGCATCGTCGGGAGCGGTTCTCGTCTACGGATTTGCAGCCGCTGCGGCGGCCTGGGCACTCAGCGTCATTCGCAGCCGAGACGCATTGCGAGTGGCCGCCGAGGAAGCGTTGCTCGACGAGCGCACCGAGCGGATTCGGGCAGAGGAGCGTGCCGCGCTGGCCGCCCGCATCCACGACGGAGTGCTGCAGACCCTCGCGCTGATCCAGCGTGACCGCGACGATGCGAACAAGGTGGCAAGCCTCGCCAGACGTCAAGAGCGGGAGCTTCGTCACGTGCTCTACGGCGCCCCTGGAGCAACGGCCGATGGCTTCCGGGCGGCACTCGCAGCCGCCTGTGCCGACGTTGAGGATCTCTCGGATGTGGCAGTCTCCTGTGTGGTCGTCGGCGATCGCGTGTGGTCCGGCGCGGTCGATGCCGTCGTTCAGGCAACCCGCGAAGCCCTGGTGAATGCGGCGAAGTATGCCGGCGTCGACGACGTCTCCGTCTACGGTGAGGCGGATGCCGGCCGTATGGTGGTGTACGTACGTGATCGCGGTCGCGGCTTCGATCTTGAACGGGTCGACCCGGCCCGCAAGGGGATCGCCGAGTCGATCGTGCATCGCATCGAGGCAATTGGCGGCCGCGTCGAGATCCACTCGGCGGCGGGCGCCGGCACGGAGGTGATCATCGAGGTGCAGGAGGCGGCCACATGACGGCGGAGAGCGGCCTGCGCGTATTCGTCGTCGACGACCACGATCTGTTCCGAGCCGGCATCAGGAGCGAGCTGCCCGCCGACATCGAGATCGTCGGGGAGGCGTCTGAGGTCGAGCCGGCGATCGAGATGATCTGCGAGCGCACCCCGGATCTCGTGCTGGTCGATGTCCACATGCCGGCTGGGGGCGGCAGGGCCGTGATCACGAAGGTCCACGAGAGCAACCCCGATATTCGGTTTCTGGCGATATCCGCCTCGGACGCTCCCGAGGATGTCGTCGCCACCGTCCGCGCCGGGGCTCGAGGGTATGTCACGAAGACGATCTCGGCTCCCGAGCTCGCCGAGGCGGTGCGGCGGGTCGCCGGCGGCGATGCCGTGTTCTCACCTCAGCTGGCGGGGTTCGTCCTGGATGCCTTCGCATCCATCCCGATCAAGGACGTCGACCCCGAGCTCGACCAGCTGACGCCGCGGGAGCGGGAGGTCCTCCAGCACATCGCCCGCGGGTACACGTACCGCGAGATCGGCGACCAGCTCTACATCTCGCCCAAGACCGTCGAGCACCACGTGTCGTCCGTGCTTCGCAAGCTCCAGCTGTCCAATCGCCACGAGCTCGGGCGGTGGGCACACGATCGCAAGCTGATCTGAGCGTCGTCATCGACCGCCTCCAGGCGTGGTCGCGATCAGGAACGCCGCCTCGACGGTGAGGAACGAGTCTCCTGCGTCGTTGAGCAGGTCCGACGTGTAGGAGACGACGCCACGGCGTGGCCGGGAACTCGCACGAAGATGCGTGATCGCCGACCGCGCCCTGACCAGCTCGCCGGGATACAGTGGCTGGGGGTATTGCGCCTCCCAGTGGGTGCCGCCGAGGAACGCGAGCGTCCACTCCGGCCGCTGCCAGATCCCGTGGCTCGACCGGAACCACAGGCTCATCGTGTAGCCGCCGCTGGCGGTGATCCTCCCGAACCGGGAGCGAGCGGCCTGGTCCTCGTCGACGTACATCGGCCAGGGGTCGTAGCGCTCGGCGTAGGCGACCATCTCGTCCCGATCGGCGATCTGAGTCGTCCCCCACATCTCCATGCCGACGCGGAGGTCCTCGAAGAACACGAGCCGCGGCTCGATGGCCATCTCCCGACTGTACGCGGTGTGAAGTCCCATGGGTCGACTGTGCTCACGTGCGTCACGATCGCCCGGGAAAGCACAATCGAAGCGGCCTCCTGCTCCAGGCTCGGTAGCGTTGTCCGAGACATGGTGACCGGTACCGCGACCGCACTGCCCACGGGAACGGTGACGTTCCTCTTCACCGACATCGAGGGCTCGACGCGCCTCGTGCAGCGTCTTGGCCCCGACTATCGCGACGTGCTCGCAACCCACGCCGCGGTCATCCGGGAGCGTGTCGCTTCAGGTGGTGGGATCGAGGTGAGCACCGAGGGCGATTCGTTCTTCTGCGTCTTCACCTCTGCCGTAGATGCGGTCAGGACGGCGGCGGCGATCCAGACCGCCCTGGCCGATGTCCCATGGCCGGAGACCGGCGCCGTACGGGTGCGCATCGGCGTCCACACGGGCGAGGGTGAGATCGGCGGTGACAACTACTCGGGCATCGATGTCCATCGGGCTGCTCGCATCTCGGCTGCGGGCCACGGGGGGCAGGTGCTCGTGTCGGCCGAGACGCACATGCTGGCCGTCGTGGGCGGCTTCGACTTCATCGATCTCGGCACACATGAGCTCAAGGATCTCGAGGCTCCGCAGAGGATCTACCAGGTCGCCGTTTCCGGTCTTGCGGCCGAGTTCCCACCGCTCCGGACCGCCTCGGCTCGTTCCCACAACCTTCCCGCGATGGCGACGCCGCTGATCGGACGCGCGGACGATGCACAGATGATCGCTGCTCTCCTCGCCCGCCAGCGGCTGATCACCATCACCGGTCCGGGCGGTCTCGGCAAGACACGGCTGGCGCTCCACGTCGGCGGCGAGGTGCTCGAACGATTCACCGCCGGCGTGTATGCCGTCGATCTGGCGCCCCTGGACGATCCAGATCTGGTGACGGCGGCCATCGCTGCGGTTCTCGACGTTGCGGACGCCACCACCGGAGGGCTCGCCGCGTGGATCGGCGGGCGTGAGCTGCTTCTCATCCTCGACAACTTCGAGCACGTGGCCGCCGCAGCGCCGGTCGTAGCGGACCTGCTGGCCGCAGCGTCTGGGTTGCGCGTGCTTGCGACGAGTCAACGTCCGCTTCGGATCGCAGGTGAGCACTTGGTGCCGCTGCGGCCGTTGCGGTTCGATGCTTCGAGCGACGACGAACTTGCTCCGGCGATGCAGCTCTTCGCCGATCGGGCTGGTGCAGCCGACCCGTCGTTCCAGCTGACCGACTACGAGACCGACGTCCGGTCGTTGGTCGTCGCACTGGAAGGCGTGCCCCTTGCGATAGAGCTCGCCGCCGCGTGGGCGAGCTTCCTCACGCCGGCACAGATCCTGGAGCGAGTGCGCGGTCGGGACGACGTCTTGACCAGCCGCCGATCCGACGTCGACGACCGGCACCGCTCGCTCCGGTCCGCAATGGCGTCCGGCCTCGATCTCTTGGACACGGCCCAGCGGACCGGTTTGCGCCGCCTCAGCGTGTTCTCGGGTGGGATGTCGCTCGATGCCGCCGAGGCGGTCGTGGGCGACGGCGTCGACGCCCTCTCCGCAATGGCGGATCTCGTCGATCGCAGCCTCATCCACCGCTCGCTGAGTGATCTGTCCGGATCCCGCTTCAGGATGCTGGAGGCGATCCGTGTCTTCGCATCGGAGGAGCTCGCCGCCGCCGGCGAGGTCGACCGAGTGACCGCCAGGCACACCGGCTTCTTCTTTGCGATGGCCGCAGAGGCAGCTCGGGAGCTGGAGGGGGAGCGCCTCCCCCTGTGGCTCGCCAAGCTCTCCGAGGACTGGGAGAACCTCCGTGCCGTCCTGTCACGGCTCCACGCATCGTCGGATGCGCGTCGCGGGCTTGCGATGATCGGTTCGATATGGCGGTTCATGCAGGGCCGCGGACGAATCAACGAGGCGCTGCTCTGGCTGGATCGGTTCTTTGCCCTTCCGGGAGCGGGTGAACGCACGCCGGAGCGTGCGCGCGGGCTGATGGCGCAGGCCGCACTGCGCTACTGGACCGGCGATGCCGGGCTTGCGATCGGCGACTACGAGGAGGCGGTAGCGATCGCCCGCGAGAATGCAGAGACCACGCTCGCCGCTGATGCGCTCTACGGGCTGGCCACCTCTCGGATCCTGAGCCGCAAGTTCGACGACGTCGCCGCACCACTCGAGGAGGCCAAGAGGCTCTACACGGCGGCCGGGGACAGCATCGGGCTGGCCCATATCGCAGGAGCCCAGGCGTTTGCGGCGTTCAGGAAGGAAGGCCCCTCACCGGCTAGGGACTCGCTGGAGCGCTCTGTTCAGCTCTACCGAGAGGTCGGCCACCGGGTGTATGCGGCTCAGATAATCCTCGCGCTCGTCGGTGTGGCGCTGCACGAAGGACGGCTGCGCGATGCCGTCGGCCTCGGGCTCGAGGCTACGGAGCTTGCGGACGAGGTCGGGGACGAGTTCTTACAGGTGTGGTCCCTCGAATGGATGGCGGCTGCGCTCGTCGAGCTGGGCGACATCGAGACGGCTCTGCGGCTCGTGGGCGGTGCAGAGTCGGCGAGGGAGCGGATCGGTGGCGGCTGGACACCGCTCTCGGTGAACCTCGACGACGCCCGAACCCGAGCGGCTCGGGTCGTCGGTGAGGCCGCGGTGGCGGCCGGCGTGGCGAGGGGCCGGGGGCTCCCGTTGGCTTCGGCCGTCGAGCTCGCCCGCACCGCGGCGTCGGGATTGGACGGCTCGCCGACCCCAAGTTGACACCGTGCGGCCTGGACGTCCGAGCGCGTGCGCTGCTAGCGCGCCTCCCTTGTCGGCCGGCACGCATCGTCGTAGTCCACCAGCGGCGGCGGCTGCGACTCGTCAGCACACGCCGGGCAGGACGGGTTGCGGCGAACGTTGAGCGCCATGAACGACTGATCGAGGGCGTCGTAGGTGAGGAGGCGCCCCGCCAGCGTCTCGCCGACGCCGAGCAGGAGCTTCAGGGTCTCGACCGCCTGGATGGTGCCGATTACGCCCGGCAGCACGCCGAGCACACCGGCCTCGGCGCACGACGGCGCCAGCTCGGCCGGCGGCGGCTCCGGGTACAGACATCGGTAGCACGGCCCCGTGTACGGCGCGAACACTGCGACCTGACCCTCGAACCTCAGCACCGACCCGTGCACGACGGGTACTCGCAGGTGAAGGGAGGCGTCGTTGACGAGGTACCGGGTCGGGAAGTTGTCCGCACCGTCGACCACCACGTCCACGTCCTTCATCAGGTCGAGGACATTGCCCGCTTTGAGTCGTTCGCGCCGTGTCTCGACGGTGACGTCGGGGTTGAGGGCGGTGATCGTGGCGCGAGCGGAGTCGACCTTCGAGACGCCTACCCGGTCGACGCTGTGGACGACCTGCCGTTGGAGATTGCTGGCGTCGACGGCGTCGTCGTCGACGATGACCATCGTCCCGACACCGGCCGCGGCGAGATACAGCGCAACGGGTGAGCCCAAGCCACCTGCGCCGAGGAGGAGAACCTTGCTCGCCAATAGCCGCTCCTGACCCTCCGGTCCCACCTCGGGCAACATCAGATGGCGGTGGTAGCGAGTGCGCTGCTCCATCGAGAGGCCGCGCGGTGCACCCCACGGCAGCCCTTCGGTCTTCCACCGCACCGTGCCACCAGCTACGGAGGCGACGTTCGGATACCCCATCTCGGCGAGCGTCTTCGCAGCGAGCGCAGACCGGTTGCCGGCGGCACAGATGAGGAGGATCTCCGTGTCGGCCTCGGGAACCGCATTGGGGAGGTCGGATTCGAGCACCCCACGTGGGATCAGCACGGCAGCGGCGGGCACTCCGTCGGCATGCTCGGTCGGCTCGCGGATGTCGACGAGTACGGCGCCTCCTGCGACCCGGTCCCACGCCGCGACGGGCGCGATCTCCCGGATCTCCGCTTTGGCCGCCGCCACGAGCTCTCGATAGGACCGCGTCATCGTCTCCGAGCGTAGTGGCGGCTCGTGCCATGGTTGGCGTTGTCGACCCATATCGTATCGGCGCGTATAGGCCGCCCGACACATAGTCCGCCGATGCCGCCGCCGTTACCCTTCGGACAAGGCCTCGCCGTTGCGGAGGGGATCGGCCTGCGCGTCCGGACATCCCCAGCGGTCGAGCACACTAGGTTCAGGTCGAAGGGGGACAGCGCGAATGAGACTCCTCGTCACGGGCCACAGGGGGTACATCGGCGCCGTGTTGACGCCGTTGCTCAGGCACGCCGACCACGAGGTCGTGGGCCTCGACAGCGGTCTCTTCCGGGGATGCGACTTCGGTGCGCCACCCGATCCCATCCCCACGATCGGCCACGATATCCGCGACGTACGAACGCCGGACCTCGAGGGCTTCGACGCGATCATCCACCTTGCGGCACTCTCCAACGATCCGCTTGGGGATGTCGACCCCGAATTGACATACGAGATCAACCATCGCGCCGTCGTGCGCCTTGCTCGGGCCGCCAAGGACGTAGGGGTTGAACGGTTCCTCTTCGCATCGTCGTGCAGCCTCTACGGCGCCGGGGGCACCGGCCTTCTCGACGAGGAGGCCCCGATGGCCCCGGTCACGCCGTACGGCGAGTCGAAAGTGCGTACCGAACGGGACCTGGCGCAGCTGGCCGACGACGACTTCAGCCCCGTCTACCTCCGCAACGGCACGGCCTACGGAGCCTCCCCGGCGCTCCGGCTCGACATCGTCGTGAACAACCTCACCGGCTGGGCGGTCACCACAGGACAGGTCAGGATTCTCAGCGATGGCTCACCGTGGCGGCCCCTCGTACACGTCGCCGACATCTCTGCGGCGTTCATGGCGTGCCTCACCGCGCCCCGTGAGAACATCCACAATGCTGCGATCAACATCGGGCGCAATGGCGAGAACTACCAGATCCGAGAGGTCGCCGAGATCGTCGGGGACGCCGTACCGGGCAGCGTCGTCACCTTCGCAGAGGGCGGCGAGCCGGACACACGCGACTACCGCGTCGACTTCTCGAGAGCCGAGGCCCTGCTTCCCGACTTCCGGCCGACGTGGGACGTCCGGCGGGGGGCCCGGGAGCTCTACGAGGCGTACACGGCAGAGGGTCTCGACGGCGAGCAGTTCCAGGGTGATCGGTACGTGCGACTGCGCAGGCTGCAGACACTGCTCGCGTCGGGGGCGCTCGACGATGATCTTCGTTGGGTGGCCAACCGGGAGCCGGTCGGCGCATGATCGCGACGAATGATGTCGGGGTGACCGAGGACACGGCGACGACGGCGACCTGTCGGTTCTGCGGCGCCGATCTGTCGTTCACGATGGTCGACCTGGGCAAATCGCCACTCTGCCAAACCATCCTCACCGCCGATCAGCTGAACGAGATGGAGCCCTTCTACCCTCTGCGGGTGTTCGTCTGCAAGCGATGCTCCCTCGTACAACTCGAGGAGTACGTGAGCCCGGCGTCGATCTTCGGACACTATGCATACTTCTCGTCCTACTCCGACAGCTGGCTGGCCCATGCCAGGCGATACGCCGCGTCGATGATCCGTCGCCTCGGCTTGACCGGTTCGTCGCAGGTGGTGGAGATCGCCAGCAACGACGGATACCTCTTGCAGAACTTCGTCGCCAAGGGCATCCCCTCCCTGGGGATCGAACCCGCCGCCAATGTGGCCGCCGTCGCCCAGGAGCGTGGGATCGAGACCCTCGTCGAGTTCTTCGATGAGGCGCTGGCCGATCGGCTGCTTGCCGAGGGGATGCAGGCAGACCTGCTGTGCGGCAACAACGTCCTCGCCCAGGTACCCGATCTGAACGGCTTCGTCGCCGGGATGAAGAAGTTGCTCGCACCCGAGGGCGTCTTCACCATCGAGTTTCCCCATATCGTCCAACTGATCGAGCAGAACCAGTTCGATACGATCTACCACGAGCATTTCTCGTACTTCTCCTTCACCGCGGCCCACCGAATCTTCTCCGCTCATGGTTTGGAGCTGTGGGACGTAGACGAGCTCCGCACCCACGGTGGATCGCTGCGGATCTACGGCCGCCATGCGGACAACGAGGCCCTCTTGGTGAAGTACCCGGTGCGAGAGATGCTCGAGCGAGAGGAGCGTTGGGGTGTGGACGAGCTGTCGACGTACGCCGATTTCGGAACCCGCGTGGAGGCGACCAAGCGGCGCCTCCTCTCCTTCCTCATCGCCGCCAAGGAAGAGGGCAAGGCGGTCGTCGGCTACGGCGCACCCGGCAAGGGCAACACCTTGCTCAACTACTGCGGGATCAGGACCGACCTCCTCGCCTACACCGTCGACCGCAGCCCGGCGAAGTTCGGCAAGTTCCTGCCGGGCACGCACATCCCCGTGCACGAGCCCGCAGAGATCTTCGTGACCAAGCCCGACTACGTCCTGATCCTTCCGTGGAACCTCAAGGACGAGATCATGGGTCAGATGGCGGGGATCGCCGAGTGGGGCGGCCGGTTCGTCGTCCCGATCCCGGAGGTCGCGGTCCTCGATCCACCGGAGGTGACGTCGTGAAGGTGGTGCTGTTCTGCGGTGGGCTCGGGACCCGGCTGCGCGACTACTCCGAAGACGTCCCGAAGCCGATGGTGCCGCTTGGGTACCGCCCCGTCTTGTGGCATGTCATGAAGTACTACGCCTCTTTCGGGCACACCGAGTTCATCCTTGCGCTCGGCTACAAGGCCGACGTCATCAAGCGGTTCTTTCTCAACTACGACGAGGCGATCTCCAACGACTTCACGATGTCGGCCGGCGGCCGTCAGATCGACATGCTCTCGACCGACATCGACGACTGGACGATCACCTTCGTCGACACCGGGTCGAACGCAACCATCGCCGAGCGGCTCCTCGCGGTACGTCGGTATGTGGAGGAGGACGAGATGTTCCTCTGCAACTACGCCGACGGGCTGACCGACCTGCCCCTGGACGACTACATCCGGGTCTTCGAGAACTCCGACGACATCGCTCAGTTTCTGCTCGTCCAGCCTCCGCTCAGCTACCACCGCGTCGAGACGGACGATGCGGGCAAGGTGACGGAGATCCAACCCGTGTACGGATCGAACTTCTGGATCAACGGCGGCTACTTCGTGTTCCGTCGCGAGATCTTCGAGCACGTCAAGATGGGTGAGGAGTTGGTCGTCGAGCCCTTCGAGCGCCTCATGAAGATCGGCAGACTGGCGGCGCGCAAGTATCCGGGCTTCTGGGCTCCGATGGACACCTTCAAGGACAAGCAGCGCCTCGACGACCTGTGGGCGAGCGGATGGGCGCCGTGGGAAGTCTGGAAGAAGGCGGAGTGACGGTGTTCGGCGTCGAGACGCTGGCCGCGGCGGAGGGCATCCTCGCCATCGGAGCGCATCCTGACGACATCGAGATCGGCTGTGGAGCCACCCTGCTCTCGGTGCAGAAGGCGAACCCTGCCGTCGATCTGCGGTGGCTCGTACTGACCGGTGACGATGTGCGGACGGGCGAGGCGACGAGTTCCGCCGAGCTGTACTTCGGTGCTGCGACTCCGCTGACCGGGCTCCGCTTTCGTGACGGCTACCTGCCGTACGAGGATCCCGCCGCCGTCAAAGACGCACTCGTCGAACACCGGGAGGGCTTCACGCCGGACATCGTTTTCGCCCCGCGTCCAGACGACGCCCACCAGGACCATCGCTTCATCGGCGAGCTGGTCGGGCAGGTCTACCGCCGCCAGACGCTCCTCCATTACGAGATCGCCAAGTACGACGGCGACCTGGCTCCGGTGAACCTATACGTGGCGGTCACGCCGGCAGATGTGGACACCAAGGTCGAGCGCCTGTTCGCTGCGTTTCCCTCGCAGAAGACGAAGCCGTGGTTCGACGAGGCGTCCTTCCGTGGGCTCATGCGCCTACGTGGTGTCGAGGCGGCGTCCCCGACGGGGTACGCAGAGGGCTTCCTTGCCCCGAAGCTCGTCTTCGGCTGAACGTCAGCTCGGCCGGGCCTGCTCCGGCCGGCGTCGGGTGAGCTTCGTCATGGTCTGGCGAAACGCCACGACCAGGTCGATGACGAGAGGCTTCCAGTCACCGCCCAAGAAGCCCCTGCCGAGCGCACCGAAACATCGCAGCCGGTCGGATGTCGGCATCGGGGTGCGGAGCACGGCGCCGGCCACGTCACGGAGGCGACGCCACCGCGGGAATGCGAGCTTTCCCGCCCGCGAGGTGTCGAACCAGGCCTCCCTCGCCTGGTGATTCATGCTCATGCCGGCGCGAACCGACCTCTCAGGGTGCTCCCTCAGCTGGAAGAGAGGTTCGTCGAGCTCGATGAACGGCCCGAGGAGCGCCATCTCGGCGAGGAGCGTTCGGTCACTGCCGGTGTAAGAGCCGTGCAGGCGAGTGTGATCGAGCGCAGAGCGGCGCATGACGCCGAAGATGGGATGGTTGCTGAGGTGGTGGAGCGCATCGAAGAATCGCGTCGCGCGCTCCGGTGACTCGAGTCGCGGGCGTCGCGGGAATGTCCCCAGGTCGTCGCCGGTGGGACCGATGAGCGTCGTCGTGGAGAACGCGAGCACCGCCGCACCGTGTTCATCCAGCGCAGCGATGCACTCCTCGAAGAACGTCGGCTGTGGAAGATCGTCGTGGGCGACCCACACGAAGTAGTCGCTCTTCGGTGCGGCGGCGAAGACGGCGTTGTAGTTGGGGGCGGCGCCGAGGTTGTGCGGCTGCGTGAGGACGGTCACCCGGCGGTCACGAGCCGCGGCCGAGGCCACGATGGCGGAGGTGCGGTCGGTCGATGCGTTGTCGGAGATGATGAGTCTGAGGTCCGTGAACGTCTGTGCGAGAACGGCCGCGATGGTCTCCTCGAGGAAGTTCTCTCCGTTGTACACGGGCAAGCCCACCACGAGCCGTGGAACTGCCATCTTGGTCGCCCCCCTGGCCTGCTGCCTCCTGGCGGCATCCTAGGGCGCGAGCGGCCGCGTATCGACGGTCATTCGGTGCGAGAGTCCCCGGACGAGGAAGGCTCCGGCATCCGGGGGTACGAGCGGAGCTCGCGGCGGAGCCGTGGCGGCAGCCGGCGCTGGAGCGCCGGCGGCACGGCGGGCACGTGGGTGCGTACGAGAAGCGCGCCGTGCGTCATCCTCACGAAGCCGACCTTGGCGAGCTCGGTCAGGTGGATCGGTCGGGGCAGGGGGCGGTTCCGTGCGGCGGCGGTGGCGAGCCGTAGCAGATCCGCAACCGCCCCCGGCCCCAAGACGGGCGTCCAGTAGCGCCGCACGTACGGATGCGTGACGGCGAACCCGCGATCGCGATGCTCGTCCCAGATCGCGGGACGGACGGCGAGTCGGTCGAACACGGTCGGTCGGAGACGTCTGAAGGGCTCGGCGACGCCCGGGCTGGGCACGATGGGAGGACGATCATCGATGGGGTTCCCGGGCGCCGCCGAAGACTGAACTGCAGGCATGGGCATGTGATATCAAATAAACTGAATAACAATCAAGTGAGACGAGCGAGAGCGCGAAAGAACAGGTGTGGAGAGGGGCCGGCGAACGCGCGGTCCGGTCGGGTGTCAGACGTCCGTGGTGGCTTCGCCGGTTTGCACGGACCACAGCGTCCGGTACAGCCCGCGCCGGGCGGCGAGGTCGTCGTGCGTACCGCGCTGGGTGACGCGGCCGTTCTCGAGCACGACGATGTGGTCGGCGTGCCTGATCGTCGACAGTCGGTGGGCGATGACGATCGTCGTCCGGTCGTGGGCGACCTGGGCGAGCGACCGCTGGATCGCCGCCTCGGTTTCGTTGTCGACGGCACTCGTCGCCTCGTCGAGCACCAGGATCGGGGCTCCGGACACGAGCGCCCTGGCGATCGAGATGCGCTGACGCTGGCCGCCCGAGAGCTTCTGGCCGCGCTCTCCGACGATCGTGTCGTAGCCATTGGGCAGGTCGAGGATGAACTCGTGAGCCTCGGCGAGTCGGGCCGCGTGCTCGATCTCGTCATTGGTCGCGTCCGGGCGTCCGTAGACGATGTTCTCGGCCACGGTGCCGTGGAACAGGAAGACGTCCTGGCTGACGAGGGCGATCGCAGACCGGAGGTCGTGGACCTTGACCTTGGCGATGTCATGGCCGTCGACCAGTACAGCTCCGCTCATCGGGTCGTAGTACCGCAGCAGCAGCTTCACCAACGTCGTCTTGCCGGAGCCTGTGGAGCCGACGATGGCGAAGGTGTCGCCGGCGGGGATGTCGAGCGACACGTCGTGGAGGACCGGTGTTCCCGTGACATAGGAGAACCCGACCGAGTCGAAGGTGACCCGGCCTGCCACGCCCGTCAGGGGCTCGCTCCCGTCCTCGAGCGCCGGTTCGATGTCGAGGACGTTGAGAATCCGGGTCGTCGAGGCCATCGCACGCTGGTAGAGGTCGAGTGTCTCGCCGAGCCGCGTCAGTGGCCAGAGGAGGCGCTGGGTCAGGAACACCATCACCGAATAGGCACCGACGGCGAGGCCCCCGTCGAGCGTCTGGAACCCTCCCCAGATGAGGGTCGCCGTGAAGCCGACGAGGATGGCGACCCGGATGAGCGGAGAGAATGCCGAGCTCAGGACGATCGCCCTGCGGTTGGCGACCCGGTACCGGTTGCTCTCGGTGGCGACTCGCTCCGTCTCGCGGTCCTCGGCGGTGAATGCCTTGATGGTCATGATGCCGGCGAGGTTGTTGGCGAGCTGGCCGCTGATGGCGCCGGCCTGCTGGCGGACGGCTGCGTATCGAGGCTCCATACGCGCCTGGAACATGATCGAGCCGAGGATGATGAACGGCATGGGGAGGAACGCGAGCCAGGCGACCTCGGGGGCGAGCAACACGAACGTGAGGCCGATGAGGAGGGTCGCCGTCGCCGTTTGCAGCACGTCGTCGGCCCCGTGGTCCAGGAAGCGCTCGAGCTGATTGACGTCGTCGTTGAGTATCGCCAGCAATTCGCCCGTCGACTGGTTCTCGTGATAGGCGATCTCGAGGTGCTGGATGTGGCTGTACGCGGTGATGCGCAGTTCGTGCTGGATGGTCTGCGCCAAGTTTCGCCATGCAACCGCCTGCAGCCACTCGAAGTAGGACTCCAGCGCCCAGACCACGAAGGTGAGTACCCCGAGCACGACGAGCTGCTGCCGGGGGTCTCCGATGCCGTAGCGGCTGAGGAACGACCCCTGGCGGTTGACGACGATGTCCACCGCCATGCCGATGAGGAAGGGTGGGGCGATATCGAGTGCCTTGTTGGTCACGGAGTAGATGGCGGCGCGCATCATCTGGGCACGGTGGCCCGTGGCATATCGCCACAGCCTGCGTAGTGGTGGGGTCCGGCTCGCCATGCTGCGGTGGAGGCTACTTGTGGCCCGGTAGGCAGGCGACGGTGCGCATACTGATGCAATGTCCGGCGCCGACCGTGCGATGCCGATGTTTCCGCTGGGCCGGGTTCTGTTGCCGGGCGAGCTCGTGCCCCTCCGGGTCTTCGAGCCGCGCTATGTGACCATGATGCGAGACGTACTCGCCCGGGACCGCCGGTTCGGCGTCGTGCTCATCGCCCGTGGTTGGGAGGTCGGTGGTGGCGAGGAGCGGACCGACGTCGGGACCCTCGCCGAGGTGACCGACGCCGCCGTCCTCGGAGAAGGTCAATACGCGGTGGTCGGCGTCGGGTCGAAGCGCTTCCGGGTCGAAGAGTGGCTTCCTGACGATCCATATCCGATGGCTTCCGTGATCGATTACCCCGACGATCGCGGTTCGTTTCGGGGTGGCGCGCTCGACGAGCTCGAGAAGCGGCTCGCAAAGGTGCGGGCTCTGGCGTCGGAGCTCGGTGCCGATGTCGGCGCGGCAGAGCCCGTGTCTCCGGAGGAGCCGGTTGAGGCGCTGTGGCAGATGTGCTCGCTGGCGCCGCTCGGCGAGCTCGACCGGCAGCGGTTGCTCGAAGCGACGTCCTCGGGTAGGCGCGCACAGCTGCTGACCGAGCTGGTCGACGAAGTGATCGACGAGCTGACGCTACGGCTCGGCGAAGGCTGATTTGCCGCGCATCGCGTGGCGAGCGCCGAGCCGCGGCCCGTCCGGCGTGGCTCGCCGGGGGTCGAGGCCGCGCGGGATTGCCGGATCGGCTCGGAACGGAGTGCGCGATATCGGTCCGTGCCGAAGCTGATCTGTGCGGCGTCAAATACGCATCGCTTGCCCCTTCAGACCCGCACCCGCTTGAAGGGCTATAGGGACAAGAGTGTGTGCGCCCCGGTCACGCGAACCGTCCGGCCAATCCCCAGCGAGCTGCGCCTCGGGCCCGACGACGGCATGCCCGTCACATGCGCCGCATCGTTCGACAAGCTCCGCACGTTCCCGGAGGCGGCACTCACGGCCCGCATCACCCGCCTCCATCCGGAGCGGCTGCTCGGCGCTTGCGGGGCGGCGCATCGCCGTGGAGTGCTGAGCGATCAGGGCTGATGCCCGCCTACGGCCACGAGATCACCGTCCCCCGCCGGGTTCGACGATGAGTGTTTGCACAGTTGGTTCGTGTGGCTCGACAACCCGGGTTCCGAGGTGGGGCGGCGTGTTCTGGTCACGCTCGATGGCAGCCCCGACGTGGTGACCTCGCGGATCACGGCGATGTCGGCGGGCGCGTCTTTCGTGTGGTGACCCGGCGTGCGAAGGGTAGGCCGGCCATCAGCTCCTCGACTCGTGCGGGAGCCAGTTTGAGGCGCTGCCGCTACGTTGAAGGCGATGACACGCCGCCTTCACCAGGGCAATCGACGCGCTGCTTTGGCCCCTGGCTCAGTCCACGATCTCGCTGAAGGTGATCACTAGCGGACCTTCGCCTTCGTCGAACAAGGCGACTCCCCAGTCGGGACCGGTGAGCCACTGAGCTTGCCGGGAGCCTCCGGCCTCGATCAGCTGGCCTTCGCCGAGCAGTCCCGTGTAGTGCTCTAGGGCGTCGTCGAATGATTGCTCGCTGAGGAATGCAACGACCTGCGTATCCAGTCCAGGGGGCGTGCTCACCTGGCCGGCGGAGAAGCTGGTTGGGATGAGCTCGCTCGGGAATCCTGCGGGCAGGTTTTCCTCTCCGAAGCTCGAGTCGTATCCGAGGTCGTCGACCTCGGAGCTCGTGCCGCCATTGCTGCCGGTGCCGGTGTCGCCACCGTCGCCCCCCGAATCGTCGTCCGAGCCTCCCCCACAAGCTGATACGACAATCAACAACGCCAGCAGAATCAATCGCCCTGGCTTCATGAGCGGGTCCCTCCCTCGTTGCTGGCAACAAGGGAGGCTAGTCGGCCCCCGCCTCAGCCCCTCAGCCATCTCAATGGAGTCCTTCCTGGAGGACCTGTTGAGCAGGACCAGCTTCGCCATCATCTGAACGCAGCGGTACGCAGTGGAATCCATGTGCCGCATGCTGTACACCGTCGCGACCGGCGATGTGACCTCGAAGCCGGCCGCCCTCGAGTGGGGGAAGCAGGAACTCGCGCCGACGGAGCGGGACCTAATCGCCCAAGCGCTCGCAGACCGGCCGGTCCCCTGCGATGAGCCTCCACGCCCAGGAAGCGTGCAAGCCGCCATCGCCTTCATCGAATACGGCAAGGAACACGCACGCAAACTCACCGATGCCTGACCATGTCACTCGCCTGTCGATCGACCCGCGAGAGACGCTCCAATCCGACGGACCTCAGTCGTCTCCTCCGCCTCCGCCACCGCGGGGCGGCTCGCCCACGAAGACCTGGATCACTCCGGACTCGGAGATCGGGGCGCCGACGGGGGGGTCGGTGCGGACGACGACGCCCCACAGCGCCTCGTTCTCGGTCTGCTGCCCGGCCACCGTCCAAGTGAGCGACGTGCCGCTGCTCGCGTTGTGAGCGGCGACGGCGTCACCCACCTGCTCGAGCTTGAGGCCGACCAAGTTCGGTACGGCCGGCGGGATTCCGGAGGAGACCCGCACCGTCACCGTCTTCCCCTGCGAGATCTGCGTGCCGGGGCTCGGGCTCTGGCCAAGGATGCGGCCCTCGGGCTCGGACGAGGCGACCTTGGCGAAAGAGGCGAAAAGGCCGGCCTTGTAGATGGCGTCTTTGGCTTCCTTCTGGCTCATCCCGCGAACGTCGGGAACCTCTGTCAGCGGTACCTGGAACCACGAGCTCGTGCCTTCGGGTTCGGCTGCGAAGTCTTCGACGGGAAGACCCTCGGTGATGTAGAGCATGAACTGCTTCCAGATCGGTGCGGTCAGCGTGCCGCCGAACGCCCTCGAGTAGTACTGCTCGGAGCCTGTCGGCTCGTTGAACACCGTGAAGTTGGTCAACTCGATCTGCGCATCGGGATAGCCGGCCCACACCGCCGTCGTGTACTGCGGGATGAACCCCATGAACCACACGTCCTGGAAGTTCTGGGCGGTGCCCGTCTTGCCCGCCTGGGGACGGCCGATATTCGCCCGGGTCGCCGTTCCTTGGGACACGACCTTCTCCAGCGTGCGGACCACGGCGGCGCCCATCGTGCGGTCGTACACCTGCTCCCGCACGACCTCGTGCTCGTAGACGATGTTGCCGTCGGTGTCCTCGATCTTCTCGATCAGGTAGGGCTCGACCTTCTCCCCGTAGTTGGCGATCGTCGAGTACGCGGCCGCCATCTCGAAAGGGCTCACCGACTGCGTGCCGAGGGCAATCGACAGCACCGGGTTGAGGGGAGATTCGATGCCGACGCGGTGGGCCATCTCCACGATGTTCTCCGGGCCGGTCGCCAGCGAAACCTGGGCGTACACGGTGTTGGTCGAGCTAAACGTGGCGCTCTCCAGGGTGCGGATACCGGAGCCCCCGCCGCCGGCGTTGCGCACCGTCCACACGTTGCCCTGCGGACTGCACGGGAAGCCGCACTCGATCCGCTGCGGCGACGTCTGGTCCCAATACGTGCCGAGCGTGATCGGCCAGCCCGCCTGGGCACCGTACTCGAGCGCGGCCAGCAGGGCGATCGGCTTGAACGCAGATCCGGCTTGACGACGACCCTTGGTCACCAGGTCGTAGGGGCGCTCGCCCGCCTCGACGTCGTCACCGAAATCGAGTCCGCTCGCCATGACCCGCAACGCACCCGTGCGATTGTCGATCATGGCGATGGCGCCGGTCGGTCCGCTGAGGTCCTGGAACCAGGCCCGCAGGATCCGATTCGCCTCGTCTTGCCACTCCTGGTTCACCGTGACGGTGACCTTGAGGCCGCCGCCGCCCTCACACTCGGTGTCGTTGGCCGGGCACCCGAACAGCGCGGTCTTGCGCTCGGCGAAGGTGTCGCCGAGCCCGTACCTAGGGTCGTTGAGGAGCTCTTCGCGCGCCGCGATGATCACCTGCGGCGAGATCTCCTCGAACTCCTCGTGGGCGATCGGGCGAAGTGGCTCGGCCTTGGCGGCTTCGCCTGCCGCCTCGGTGATGAAACGATGCTCCACCATCTGGTCGATGACGGCGTTGCGCGCACGGATCACGCGGTCGGGCTCGTCGCGAAGGTCATAGAAGGACGGGTTGCGGATGGGGACGACCATGGCCGCGGCTTCTGCGATCGAGACGTCCTCGAGACCCTTGCCGAAGTACTCCTGCGCGGCAGCTTGGATGCCGTAGGCGTTGGCGCCGTAGAACACCGAGTTCATGTAGAACTCGAGGATCTGGTCCTTGGTGTATCGGCGCTCCATCTCGGCGGCGATGACCGCTTCGCAGATCTTGCGCTCCAGCGTCACCTCGTCGGTCAGGAAGTTCTTCTTGACGACCTGCTGGGTGATGGTGGAGCCACCCTGGAGGCCGCTGTCGCTGCGGGCATTCTCCACTGCAGCCCGCAGGATGCCCTTGAAGTCGATGCCCTCGTGGTCGTAGAAGTCGGCGTCCTCGGCGGCCAGCAACGCGTACTTCACCTTGTCCGGTACCTCGGTGATGCTGATCGGCTGACTGTTTCGCTCGCTCAGCTTGCCGAGCAGGACGCCGTCGGTCGTGTACACCTCCGACAGCCGGGACAGGTCCGGAAACTCGAGCTGGTAGTCGTCCGGGTCGCAGATGTAGTTCGCCTCGAGATCCTGGGCCGTGCCGTACGCCGCGTTCGTCTCCAGGAACCCGAAGAGCCCGACGGTCGCGGCGCCGAGCAACATGATCACGACGAGCAGCGCAAGCGACGGGAGGCGTCGCCCGCGACGGTCGCGGCGTTCGATGAGGTGGATGTTGGGATCCATCGGGGTTTCCGGACTGTACGACGCCGCAGGTTGCGAGATAGTTCCCGGGGTACCATCGGCGCGGTCTCGCTTCGGGGATGATAGAGATGTCTGGAGACAACGCCGAATACCGTCAGACCTCGAGTGGCGTCGAGGTGGGAGTGACGTACGACGCCGTGGCCCTCGAGGGCTGGGACCCCGCCACGAAGCTCGGCGAGCCGGGCGGCTACCCGTACACCCGCGGCCCGTACCCGACGATGTATCGCGGCCGGATGTGGACCATGCGCCAGTACGCCGGGTTCGGAACCGCCGAGGAGACCAACGAGCGGTTCACGGCCCTGCTGGCCGCCGGACAGACGGGGCTGTCCGTCGCCTTCGACCTCCCGACCCAGATGGGCTACGACTCGGACCATCCGATGGCGTCGGGTGAGGTGGGCAAGGTAGGCGTCGCCATCGACTCCCTGGCAGACATGCGACGTCTCTTCGACGGCATCCCGCTCGAGCGGGTGTCGACCTCGATGACCATCAACGCGACCGCTGCGCTGCTGCTCCTGCTCTACCAGCTCGTCGCCGAGGAACAGGGTGCACAGCCACCGGCGATTCGCGGCACCGTCCAGAACGACATCCTCAAGGAATACATAGCTCGCGGCACCTACATCTATCCGCCCGCGCCGTCGATGCGGCTCGTCACCGACCTCTTCGCTTACTGCGCAGCGGAGCTTCCCTCGTGGAACACGATCTCCATCAGCGGGTATCACATCCGCGAGGCGGGATCGACGGCGGCCCAGGAGGTGGCCTTCACGCTGTCGAACGGGCTCGCCTACGTCGCCGCCGCCGTCGATGCGGGGCTTGATGTCGACGACTTCGCCCCGCGGCTCTCGTTCTTCTGGAACTCGCACAACCATCTCTTCGAGGAGGTCGCCAAGTTCCGAGCAGCCCGGCGGTTGTGGGCAACGCTGATGCGAGAGCGCGTAGGCGCACGCGACGAGGCGTCGTGGCGGATGCGGTTCCACACGCAGACGGCCGGATCGACGTTGACCGCGCAGCAGCCGCTGACGAACATGGTGCGCACCTCGTACCAGGCGCTCGCCGCGGTGCTTGGTGGGACGCAGTCGCTCCACACCAACTCCTTCGACGAGGCCCTCGGCCTGCCCACGAAAGAGGCGGCGACCTTGGCGCTTCGGACGCAGCAGATCCTCGCTTACGAGTCGGGCGTGCCCGACACCGTCGACCCGCTGGCCGGTTCGTACTACGTGGAGTCGTTGACGGACGCGATCGAAACGGAGGCGATGCGGCTCATCGCCCACATCGATCGTTTCGGCGGGGCGGTTGCCGCCATCGATCTCGGCTTCCCCCAGCGCGAGATCGAAGAAGCCGCCTACCGCGAGGCGTTGCGGCAGCAGAGCGGCGAATCCGTACTCGTCGGAGTCAACCGGTTTGCGACCGGCGACGAGCTCCCGACCCCTGTCCTCACGGTCGACCCGGCGCTCGAGGAGGCGCAGGTGGCGCGCACTACGCAGGTCCGCGCAGACCGAGACGCCGATGCGGTGGAGAAGGCCCTCGAGGCCGTGCGGAACGCAGCCACCGACAGCGGCAACCTCCTCTACCCGATGAAGGATGCGCTGGCGACGATGGCAACGGTCGGCGAGGTATCCGACGTGCTTCGTGGTGTGTTCGGTCGCCACCGACCGATGCGGTGAGGCACGCCCCACGGCGGCGGCGCGGTTCCGGCGGTCCCTAGGCTGGTCGCCATGGGCGACCAGGATCAGCGGCTTCGTTTTGTCATCGTGGGTGGCGGGCCCGCAGGCCATGCGGCGGCGACCGGCGCCGCCACTCTCGGCGCCAAGGTGACGGTTGTCGAGGATGCGATCGTTGGAGGGGCGGCGCACCTCTGGGACTGCATTCCCTCCAAGGCGATGGTGGCCAGCTCGATGCGCATCGCCGCCATTCGCAGCGCAGACCGCCTCGGCCTGAGCGACGCCGGCCAGGTCGACCTCGACATGGTGCGGCTCACCGACCGTCTCGATCACATCACCGGATCGCTCGCCAAGGGCTTCACGGACATGCTGCTGTCCCAGGGTGTCGACATCGTGATGGGCAGGGGGAGATTCGTCGGTCCGCACCGGGTGGAGGCCGAGACCGAGTCCGGGGTGGTGTCCTTGGACTTCGATGTGGCTCTGGTGTCCACGGGCTCACGGCCCTGGGTGCCCGACTGGGCTCCGGTCGATGGCGAGCGGGTGCTCACGACGCGCCACGCGTATCACCTCGCCGAGCTTCCCGAGCACATCGTGATCGTCGGGTCGGGAGTGACCGGTGTCGAGATGGTGCACATCTTCTCGAGTCTCGGTTCCCAGGTCACGCTCCTCGTCAGCCGCCACCACGTGCTGCCGCATCGGGACGCCGAAGTGGCAACCGTGCTCGAGGAGGACTTCATCGAGCGCGGCGTTCGACTCCTCAAGGGGAGCAGGGCCTCATCGGTGAAGGTGACCGACGGCGGTGTCGAGGTGGCCACCGAGGACGGGCGCACCGTCGCGGGCTCCCACATGCTGCTCGCCGTCGGGTCTGTTCCCAATACCGGCGGGCTCGGTCTCGAGGACGTGGGGGTGACCGTGGACCGCGGGTACGTCCCGGTCGACGAATGGCAACGGACGTCGCTTCCCAACATCTACGCCGCGGGCGACGTCACAGGTCAAATGCCGCTGTCGTCGGTGGCGACGATGCAAGGGCGCAAGATCGCCCGGCACCTGACGGGCCATGAGGTCACCCCGCTCGATCTCAACCGGGTCTCGCAGGCGGTATTCACGGAGCCCGAGATCGCCTCGGTGGGTCTCGAGGAGGTCGATGCTGCGGCGCTGGGGCGCAAGGTGAGGATCACCAAGGTCCCGTTCGCCGCAAACCCGCGCGCTCTGATCCAGGCCAACCCGCGCGGCTTCGCCAAGGTGATCTCCGACCCTGCCACTCGAGTCGTCCTCGGGGGAACCGTGGTGGGCCATCACGCCAGCGAGCTGATAGCAACGATTGCTCTCGCCGTGCAGGCGCGGCTTCGTGTCGACACTCTGGTGGAGACGCTGATGGTGCATCCCTCGCTCGCGGAGAGCATTGCGGAGGCGGCCGAATGAGTCCGGCGCCGGCCCTCCTGACCCCAAAACGCCGTCCGCCCCGAGGCGTCCAAGCCAGGTAGAACTCGGACACCCCCGGGCGAGGGCGCTCTCTCCTGTGGGGGTGACGGTGGGGGGGCCGATCCCCAGGACCGGGAAGGGGGAATGGGCATCCCGGCGCTTGTCGTCACTCCGCTGCCAGTGCCGAGGGTGTGGGTGTGTAGTGGAGGTCCCTCGACCCTGTCATGGCGTTGTTCGCCGCTGCCACCGTCGAGTTCTCGGTGCGACGCGATATGAGGCGATCGACCTAGGGAGAGTGTCGCTCGAAGCCAGGCTTCGAGCGAGTTTGTGTCGTCGGCCTTCGGCCGCGTTCTTCTCGGATCGCAGCGCGCTGGTCGCGCCGGGGTGAGGGGGAGATGCGGAGCTTCCCCCTCACCCTCCCCTTGGGCTCGCTTCGCATCGCCTTCCGAATGGCTCCGCTTCGGGGGAGCTGGTGGGACGGGCGTCAGCCCGGCCGAACTGAGGTGGCTTCGACGGTGCCGCTCGCTCACGCCGTCAGTTCCTTCTCCAATGGGGTGCGGAATCTAGGGATGATCCTGGTGTCTCCGAGCCAGGTCTCGAGGCGGTCCGCTTCCTGCTCGATTGCGTGGGCGGCAGACGTCCCGACGTCTTCGAGGAGCCGGTATGCGATCGCTCCGTCGCTCGTCTGCGCCCATCCGCCGACGATGCGGCCGTCGCTCCACACGGTCGGGCCGGCGTTGCCGTTACGGTCGAACAGAGCCGGCCCGTGGCCGCCCAGATACCAATGCCGATCCTTCCAGCCCATCACGGTGGGGTCGAGGCTCGGGAGCAGCGCCACCCACGGTTTCGTGCGTCGTTCGGCCGCCGTGTCGTCGGGGAAGACGAACCCCGCGCCATCGTCGAGCTGAACGGCGACTGCCCCGGCGGCCGCCAGCGTCTCTCGAGTCTTCCCGAGCGTCCAGCCGGTCCACCACCTGACGTCGGTGAGGGTGCCCGGGCCGAACGAGCCCAGCCAGCGGCGGACCAAGTCGACGCTGGCGTCACGCTCGTCGATGTCCTCGAGGGGCTCGCCGAGCCAGGTCTCAGTGGTCGCCCACCGGTACTGAGTCGAGAGCCACGTGCCGCGTGGGCGGCCGCGCAGGATGCGACCCGACGTTGCCAGTAGGAACAGCACCCGCGTCGACAGCCCGACGGTGGTCTCGTTGCGTTGACCGGCACCGACGGTGAGCTTGAGTGCGAGCTCGGGTACGTCTTCCTTGAGCTCCGCGGCCGTCGCCTCTCCTCGAGCCGTGAGCGCCGCAACCGTGCGATTCTCCACCCGGCGCAGCCACCGGGCCACATCCTCGGCGGGCGGCTGATCGGCGAGCCACCCGAGCAGCCGTCTCCGCTCCGGCGCGAGCATGGCTTTGGTGCACGCGTTGTCCATCACTGCGGCCAGGTCGCGCGGCACCACGAACATCGTGCGCCGCATGCCGAGCATCCTGACCAGGGAGCGCCGTTCGTACAGAGCATCGGCGAGGTGCTCCGGGCGGAATCCTCCGACCCGGGCCCGTGCCGTCAGATACACCGTGGCCGGGTCGCTCGAATGTAGACCGACCATGGCGGCAGAGACGGCCTCGACGCCGGGCGCTCTTCGATCCAGGAAGTGACGGCGGCCAAGCCGTCGCCTGCGCTCGGAGCTGGAGATGCGGGTCACAGCGATGCGGGTCTCGCCCATGGAACCGAGTGGCCGGCCCCGGCTACTTGATGACCAACATCACGGCCCCGGCGGCAACTGTGTCGCCGGGTTGGATTCGGAGGTCCACGATGGCGCCGCCGATCGGAGCCTTGATCTCGTTCTCCATCTTCATCGCCTCGAGCACGCAGACCGGATCGCCGGCGGCCACGGTGGTCCCGGCGGGCTGGTGGACCTTGACGATCGTGCCTTGCATCGGTGCCGTGACCACGCCGGCGGTCTCCGACGTGCCGCTTCGCCGCTCGAGCTTCGGAGGGCGGCGTCGCGGCGCCAGCCTCTGGCTACCGGTCGCAGCCGGAGCCATGACCGGCGCCCAGTAGCGGATCGAGTAGCGGCGACCACCCACCTCCACGGTGATGGTCCGCTCCTCCCGCTCCTCGTCCTCGGGCAGGGTCGGAGCCGTGGCCGGCGTGAGGTCGCTGAAATCGAGCTTGTCCTCGACGAGCTTCGTGTAGTGGGTGCCGTCGCGGAACTCGTCGGTATCGAGGATGCGGAGATGTGCGGGAATGGTCGTGGCTATGCCGGTGATCGTGTACGCCTCGAGTGCTCGGCGGCCTCGGGCCAGAGCCTCGCCGCGATCGCGGCCCCACACGACCAGCTTGGCGACCAGGTTGTCGTAGTACTGGCTGATGGCGGAGCCGGCGTGAGCCCCGGAGTCGACCCGGATCCCGAGCCCGCCGGGCTCGCGGTAGTCGACGATGGTGCCCGGGCTGGGCAGGAAACCGGTGCTGGGGTCCTCGGCGTTGATCCGGAACTCGATGGCGTGGCCTCGTACTTCGACGTCGTCGAACGAGAGCGGTTCGCCGGCGGCGATGCGCAGCTGTTCCTTCACCAGGTCGATGCCGGTCACCATCTCGGTGATCGTGTGCTCGACCTGGATGCGCGTGTTCATCTCGAGGAAGTAGAACCGGTCCCCGTGCAGGAGGAACTCGACCGTCCCAGCGTTGACGTACCCGGCGGCCTTGGCGACGCTGACGGCCGCTTGGCCGAGCGCCGCGCGCAAGTCGTCGGCCATGCGCACCGCCGGTGTCTCTTCGATGAGCTTCTGGTGGCGCCGCTGGATGGTGCAGTCGCGCTCACCCAGGAATACGGTGCGGCCGTGCGTGTCGGCGATGATCTGTGCCTCGATGTGACGGGGCCGGTCGAGGTAGCGCTCCAGATAGACCTCGGGGTTGCGGAAGTAGGCGTCGGCCTCGCGCCGGGCCGATTCGAACGCAGCTGGTACCTCCTCGGGCCCGGCAACCACCTTGAGGCCCTTGCCGCCTCCGCCGTGGGCCGCCTTGATGGCGACCGGGTAGCCGTGCTCTTTCCCGAATGCGATCACCTCGGCGATGTCCTGGGCGGGCTCGAGCGTCCCCGGCACGCCGGCCACCCCGGCCGCCTCGGCGGCGCGCCGGGATGCGATCTTGTCGCCCATCGTGGCGATCGCATCGGGGGGTGGGCCGACCCAGCTGATCCCGGCGTCGATGACCGCGCGTGCGAAGTTCGCATTCTCGGCGAGGAACCCGTACCCAGGGTGAACGGCCCCGGCGTGCGACTCGCGCACGACCTCCATGATGCGCCGGATGTTGAGGTACGAGTCGGCGGCGGGGGCGGGCCCGATGTTCCACGCCTCGTCGGCAAGCACCACGTGAGCGGAGTCCCGGTCGAGCTCGGAGTACACCGCGATCGTGCGCAGACCCAACTCCTTGGCTGCGCGGATCGCTCGGACCGCGATCTCCCCTCGATTGGCGATGAGGACCGACTCCATGCGCCGCATCCTAGAAGGCGGGGGTCCGGCGCTCCTCACCACCCGCCGGTTCGTGGCAGCCCTCGGGTGTCGCGCCGTGCCGGAGCGGCCGGTGGTGCCTCACAGCGGTATGTTGCCGTGCTTCTTGGGAGGCATTGCCTCGCGTTTGTTACGGAGCATCTCGAGGCTTCGGATGAGCCGCGGCCGTGTTTCCCTGGGCTCGATGACGTCGTCGACGAATCCGCGTTCCGCTGCGAGGTATGGGGTGTTGAAACGCTCCTCGTACTCGTCGATGAGCTCCGTGCGCCGCGCTTCGGGGTCGTTGCTGTCGGCGATGTCGCGCCGGTGGATCACGTTCACCGCACCCTGGGCACCCATGACGGCGATCTCGGCGGTCGGCCACGCGTAGACGACGTCGGCCCGCACGGCCCGCGAGTTCATCACGACGTAGGCACCGCCATACGCCTTGCGGGTGATGACCGTCACCTTCGGCACCGTCGCTTCGGCATATGCGTAGAGGAGCTTGGCGCCGTGCCGGATGATCCCATTGTGCTCCTGGTCGACGCCGGGGAGGAATCCGGGCACGTCGACGAAGCTGATCACGGGGACGTTGAAGGCGTCGCAGAACCGAATGAACCGGGCGGCTTTGACCGACGCATCGATGTCGAGCGTGCCGGCGAGGACGCTCGGTTGGTTGGCGACGATGCCGATCGTATACCCGTCGAGGCGGGCGAATCCGACCACGATGTTGCCGGCGAAGTGCTCGTGGACTTGATAGAACTCCTCGTCGTCGACCACGAGCTCGATGAGCTCGACCATGTCGTATGGCTGGTTGGGGGAGTCCGGGACGATCGACGTGAGATCTTCCTCCATGCGATCGGGCCGGTCGACGGGAGTGAAGAATGGGGCGACTTCCATGTTGTTGGCCGGCAAGAACGAGAGCAGATACCGGACCTCTTCTAGCGCGGTGCGACCGGTCGACGACACGAAGTGGGTGACGCCCGATCGCCCGGCATGGGTGTTGGCGCCACCCAGCTCCTCGAACGACACCTCCTCACCCGTGACGGCCTTGATCACATCGGGTCCCGTGATGAAGAGGTGCGAAGTCTCGGCGACCTGATACACGAAGTCGGTGATCGCGGGGGAGTAGACGGCGCCTCCTGCGCAGGGCCCCATGATCACGGAGATCTGCGGGATCACGCCGGAGGCCCGCACGTTGCGCTCGAAGATCCGACCGTAGCCGTCGAGCGACACCACGCCCTCCTGGATTCGAGCGCCGCCCGAGTCCTTGAGGCCGATCAGCGGTGCACCGTTTTCCATCGCCAGATCCATGATCTTGCAGATCTTGTCGGCGACGACCTCGCCGAGACTGCCGCCGAAGACCGTGAAGTCCTCGGCGAAGACGAAGACGGTGCGCCCGTCGACGGTTCCCCATCCGGTGACCACTGCGTCGCCGAGGGGGCGCCGCTCCTCGATCCCGAAACCCGACGCCTGATGCCGGACGAACATGTCGACTTCCTGGAACGAGCCCTTGTCGAGCAGCAGGTCGACACGCTCTCGCGCCGTCAACTTGCCCTGGTCGTGTTGTCGATCGATGGCGCGCTGCGTCGCGGGTTCCAGGGCCTCGTGCCGTAGCCGGCGGAGCGCTTCGATGCGTTCGTCGGTGCTCACAGCTCTCCCGGGGGGTAGGGTCCTCTCCTGCTCAGACTCGATCGGACCGAGGTTGGCTACACCTTACGCGTTCGTGACGCTCCCCACTCTCCCGTCGACCCAGGACGAGGCGCGCCGGCGCGCCGATGAGAGCGGCGATGCCGTGCTCGTCGTCGCCGGTCGTCAAACCGCCGGCCGGGGCCGCACCGGGCGCACCTGGCTCGAAGCGCCTCGGGCCATGTACTCGTCGCTGGCGTTCCGCCCCGGGTGGCCGGTGGAGGCGCTGCCGCGGCTCACCCTGGTCGCCGGGCTTGCGGTGCGGCGCCCCCTCGTCGCGCTGCTCCGCGTCGAGGTCGGGCTGAAGTGGCCGAACGACCTGATCGTGCCGGCCGGCAAGCTCGGGGGGATCCTCACCGAGAGTCAGGGCGACATCGTGGTGATCGGTTGTGGCGTGAACCTGTGGTGGCCCGACCCGCCGGAGGGGATCGCCGCCGCGTCGTCCTCCGATCCCGGCGCGGGGCTGGCGGGAGACCTGGCGCGACGATGGGTCGAACGCCTCCTCGACGTCGCCGCAGGCGACCCGTCCGCCTGGGGGAGAGACGAATACCGCAGCGCGTGTGCGACGCTGGGTACCCGGGTCGAGTGGGATGGCGGCGGTCCGGCCACTGCCGTCGACATCGACGAACGCGGAGGGCTCGTGGTGGAGACGAAGGGGGGACGGTTGACACTCACCTCGGGCGAGGTGAGGTCCCTGCGTCCGGCGAACCCTCACTGACACCGCTCGCTACAGTTCCCGGCGCTACGTGATGAGGCGGAGGCGACGATTTGACCGTTCTCAAAGGTGAAGGCCGGGTACCGATCCTGTTCGGATCGACGAGCGTCGCCGTAGCCTCGCGGGTGCACGGCGGCTACCTCGCCCGACCCGACCTGAGCGGCCAGTGGCCGACGGTTCTCGTCGTCGCATCGGCCCGCGGGGTCTCCTCGAGCGTGAAAGACGTCTGCCGGCGTCTCGCCCGTCAGGGTTTCGCGACGATCGCACCGGACCTCTACGACGGGAGGCGACCGTCGCCCTCGACCTCGGACGACGATGCCCTCGCCGCCTTTGCGCAGCTCCCCGCCGGCCGGGTGGATCGCGATCTCGCCGATTTCGTGGCCTTCATCACGAACCCGGCCGGATTCTGGTCGAGCGCCGAGCACGGTCTCGGCGTGCTCGGGATCGGAAACGGGGGGAGCGCGGCGATCCGGACCGCAGGGCGCCACGACGCCGTAGCGCTGGCGCTGGCCTACGTCGCAGTCGATGTCGACGATGCCACCCGGCTCGGTTCCTTCACCGGTGGGCTGTTGGGGATGTACGGGCGGGCAGACGAGGTCGTGCCCGTCGATATGGTCGAACAGGTTCGGTCCGCTGCCCCCCATGCCGAGATGGTGGTCTACGCGGCGGCCGGCCACGACTTCCTCGACGACCACAGCGACGGCTACGACCGGGAGACGGCTGTCGACGCCATCGAGCGGCTCACCGGGTTCTTCGAGAAGCGGCTGCCGCCGGCTCCGGCGTAGACGACCGGATCACAGCCAGAGGATCTGGACCATCACGACGGTCACGACGATGGCGATCGCTGTGATCGGTGCTCCCAGCTTTGCGTAGTCGGTGTACTCGTAGCCTCCGGGGCCGTAGACCATCATGTTGGTCTGGTAGCCCACGGGAGTGAGGAAGGACGCCGAGGCGGCGACCGCTACCGCAACGGCAAAGCCTCGCGGATCGACCCCCAACTCCAGCGCAGCCGCAAAGGCGATCGGGAACACCACGACGGCGGCGGCCGCATTGGACACCAACTCGGTGAGGAGCAGCGTCGCCAAGATGACGCCGGTCAGGACGCCGACCGTGCCGAGGGCATCCAGCCCGCCGACGAGTCCCGTGGCGAGGCGCGCGGCGAGCCCAGAGGACTCCATGGCCGCAGCCAGACCGAAGGACCCGGCGACGAGGAGCACGACGTCGAGGTCGACCGCATCGCGGGCTTGGGAGAAGGTGAGAACGCCCAGGGCGAGGATCGCGACATCGGCGAGGAGCGCCGCGTTGAGGATGGGCATGAACCCTCCGGCGGCGAGGACGAGCATGCCGGCCGTGACGGCCAGCACGGTCAGGCGGTGCCGCGTCTCCGACATGACGGGTTGGCCCAGTGCCGACACCAGGAGGAAGTCGTGGCGATCCCGATGTCGCTCCCGGAACCCGCTGTCGGCGAGCACGACGAGCGTGTCGGCCGGGCGCAGCGTCACCTCGCCGAGCTTGGCGTCGATGCGCTGGCCGGCGCGGTGGATGGCGATCACCGCACCCTGGTAGCGGCTACGGAACTGGGCGTCCTTCAGGGTGGTCCCGGACAGGGGTGACGACGGGCCGATCACCGCCTCGTAGAAGTTGCTGCGGACGAGGTCGAAGCCGCTGAGCTGGTCGGCGTGCGCCGACTCGAGGCCGGGCATCTCGAGCAGGTCGACGACCTCGCTCGCCTTCCCGACGAAGCGGAGCCGGTCGCCGCCCGCAAGCAGCGTCGATGGCGTGACGGGGGCGATGACCTGGTCCCCGCGCACGATCTCGACCAAGAACACCCCGGCCAGGTGGCGCAACCCTCCGTCTTCGACGGACGCTCCATCGAGAGCGGCCCCGCGGAGCACCGCCATCTCCACGAGGAACTGCCGGAAGTCCTCGGACAACCCCTCGCGGGGCGTGCGGGTGTCGTGGAGCACTCGGGGAGCGAGGACGATGACGGCTACCACCCCGACGAGCGCCAGCGGCAGGCCTACGGGGGAGATCTCGAAGAACCCGAGCGGCTCGCCGGTGCGAGCGTCGAGCAGCCCACTGACGAGGAGGTTGGTCGAGGTCCCGATGAGCGTCACCGTCCCGCCGAGGATCGCGGCGAAAGAGATGGGCATCAGGAACCGGGACGGGGAGCGGCCGCGCCGCTGCGCCCATCCGCCGACTTCGGGCACGAGCATCGCCACGATCGGCGTGTTGTTGAGGAACGACGAGGCGGCGGCCACCCCGGGGAGGAGTCGTGCCAAGGCTCCGCGGTCAGACGATGCCGGGGCCAATGCTCCACCGAGCGGCTGCCGGAGGAGGCCGGTTCGGGTCACGGCCGCGGCCACGATGTACAGCGCCGCGATCGTCAGCGGGGCAGGGTTGGAGAAACCGGCAAACGCCTCCGGTGCCGTGATGACGCCGGTCAGCAAGAGCGCGACCGTGCCACCGAGCACCGCCACGGTGGGCGGAAGCAGCCCGCGCGCCATCGTCACGACGACCCCGAGCAGGACCACGAGCGTCAGCCATCCGTCGGCAGACATCGTCGTCGTCCCTCCTACGTGTCTCGTCGGGCCGGCGGCGCATCATTCGAGCGGACCGCACACGGGTCCGCACGGTCCCGGGGCACCGGCGGCTGGTCCGCGAGTGTAAGGAGCGGCGACCGAGCGGCAATGGGTCGGCCGCACCCGCGCGCCACCCGGTCCGGCTTGCACGACCTGGGGAGCCCCGCGAACCTCGCCCCATGATCACCAAGGCTCTCGTCACCGGCGGTGCCGGCTTCATCGGATCGAACCTCGTCACCCGCCTGGTTGACGACGGCGCAGAAGTCCTCGTGGTCGACGATCTCAGCACGGGTCGTCTCGAGCGGCTCGCCGACGTCCGAGCCCGAGCGTCCCACATGGTCCACATCCACCAGATGGACATCCGCAAGCCGGAGCTGAGCGACATCGCCGATCGGTTCGAGCCGGAGATCGTGTTCCACATGGCGGCGCAGATCGACGCTCGCGCCTCGGTCGTGGATCCGGTCAACGATGCGTCGATCAACCTCGTCGGCGGCGTCAACGTCATGCGGGCCGCCGTCGAGGCGGGAGCTCGCCGCTTCGTCTTCGCCTCCTCGGGTGGCGCCAGCTTCGGCGAAACCGATGTGCTCCCCACCCCGGAGTCGGAGGAGCGCCGGCCCGAGTCGCCCTACGGCGTCGCCAAGAAGGTGACCGACGACTACCTCGGCTACTTCTCACGTACCCACGGGCTCGAGTACGTGTCGCTCGGTTTCGCCAACGTCTACGGACCCTGGCAGGACCCCCACGGTGAGGCAGGAGTCGTGGCCATCTTCAGCCAGATACTGCTGGCCGGCGAGGTGCCCACCATCTTCGGGGACGGCACCATCACGCGGGACTTCGTCTATGTGGACGACGTGGTGGAGTCGTGCTTGCGTGCCGCCGAGCTCGGCGGCGATGTGTACGTCAACGTCGGAACGGGGCAGGAGACGTCGATCAACGATCTGTACGCGATGATCGCCAAGGCGGTGGGGTCGGAGAGCGCCCCCGAGTACGGGCCGGCGAAGTCGGGTGACGTGCCGCGCTCGTGCCTCGATTCGACCAAGGCACGCAAGGTGCTCGGGTGGCAGCCCTACGTGCCGCTCGAAGAGGGTATTGCGCGAACCGTGGACTGGTTTCGCCACCATCCCGGTTTCTGACGGCGGGCTTCAGGTCAGACCTTCGAGCTCGTCGAGGGTCTGTGGCCAATCGTCTTTCAAGAGGCGGCTCAACGATCGGTCAGCCAGTACCTTGCCCTCGGTCTGGCACCCGGGGCAGTAGTTGGTCTCCCGGGACGCGTAGACGATCCGCTGCACGGGTGCACCACAGACGGGGCACGGCTGGCCGTACTTGCCGTGGACCGCCATGCGGGGGTGGAATGCCGTCACCTTCTTGGGGAAGCCGTCACCCGTGTCCTCGATCCGGATCCGCGTCCACTCGTCGAGGAGAGAGGTCGTCGCCTCGTAGAGGGCGGTCAGCTCGGTCTCGTCGAGGTTCGTGTTCATCTGGAGGGGCGACAGCTTGGCGCGGTGCATGATCTCATCGGCGAATGCCCCGCCGATCCCCGAGATATAACGGGCGTCGGTCAGGGCGCGTTTGAGCGTGTGACGCTCCGCGGTCAGGGCTGCGACGAACTCGTCCCGCGTGCTTGCGGCCACCTCGATGCCGCCAGGGTCGAGGGCGGCAACACCCTCGTCCCCGCGCACGACGTGGAGCGAGGCGCGACGCTTGGTCCCCGCCTCGGTCAAGGTGAGGGTTCCTGTCGAGAAGTCGAACGCGGCGAGTCCATACTTGCGTTGGAGCGCCTTCCCCTTCTCGTCGAACCAGTGGAGCCTGCCGGCAACCATGAGGTGCAACACGAGGAACATGTCGTCCTCGAGCCCGAACACGATGCGTTTGCCGAGCCGGCGCAACCCCTCGACCCGCTTCCCGTGGACTTCGTCGATGGGCGGATCGAACGTGCGGAGCAGTGAGAATGACTGGAGGCGGACCTTCTCCAGGACCTCGCCGTACACGCGGGGGCGGAGGGCGGCCAGGTACGCCTCGATCTCGGGCAGCTCAGGCATCGAGATCGCTCACCGGAACATGTCCTCGCCGGCCGGGCGCACGAGATCCGTCGCCCGGCCGTCCCCGGGCGTCCAATCCAGACCGCGCACAATGGCGACCGGGATGCCCGTGGCCTTGCCCAGCACGAGGTCGGCGGCAGCTGCGATCTCGTCGACGATGGCGACCTCCGTCACGTCGAGCACCCTGCCGGCCGTGTCGGTCGTCCCCCTGAGGTCGAGGATCGGATCGATCCCCGAGACGCCGATCGCGACGTCGGTGAGACCACGCCGCCAGGGGCGTCCAAAGGTATCGGTGACCACGACGGCCAGCGGCACACCGGTCGTGCGCTCGAGTCGGAGCCTGATGCGATGCGCGGACGCATCGGGGTCGATCGGCAGCATCACCGCATGGCCGGCGGCCACGTTCGAGCGGTCGACACCGGCGTTGGCGCAGATGAATCCGTGGCGGGTGATGGCGATGATCATGTCGCCCCGCCGCCGCACCACGGAAGCGGCCTCTGCGGCGCTGAGCTCGCGATAGGACGCCTCGTCGGGGATCGCCGCGATCCGGCCTTCGGCCTTCGAGACGATCTTGTGGGTCACGACGACCACGTCGCCGGCACGGAGCTCCAGCTCGGCGGTCTGGAGCGCCCCGAGGATGACCGCGGCGATATCGTCGCCAGGACCCACCTCTCCTATGCCTCGTAACGGGATGAGCCACACGCCGTCCTGTTCGTCCCTCGCCGTCATGGCTGCCCGCCGCCGGCGATGTCGAGGAGCGTCGCCGCAAGGGCCGACCCGGCCGCCGCGTCGCCGATGCGAGTGTCTGCGACGTGGATGCGGACGTCGTCGGCGAGGCGCGCCGCGTCGTCCCGATCCCCGACATCCACGACGAGGTCGGTGAGAAGCCCCTCGTAGGCGGCGAGCACGCCCTCGTTTCCGGGAGGCAGGCCCTGTGATACAAGGAGCCGATCGGCCGGGCCCCGGAGCGGCTTGCCGCCGAACAACGGACTCACTGCGACGACGTTGTGGTGCTCCTCGACGGCGCGGCGGATGCCGGCGACTGCGAGGATCGGCCAGATGGACAAGACCGGGTTGCTGGGTGCGATCACGACGACATCGGCGCCGGCGATCGCATCCACGACGCCCGGTGCGGGGCGTGCCGCCATCGCACCCTCGAAGACGACCGCTCGCACGTCATCTTCGTGGCGGCGGTGGACGAAGTACTCCTGGAAGGGAATCCATGACCGATCGGCGATCTGCAGCCAGGTCCGCAGCGGCTCGTCGGTCGCAGGGAGAAGGCGCGGGGCCACGCCGAGCCGGCCTGTCAGTTCTGCGGTTGTAGCCGACAGCGGCTCGCCTTGCCCGAGGCGTGCGCTTCGGTGCAGACAGTGGGCCAGGTCGCGATCGCCCAGCCGGAACGTCGTGTCGACGCCGATCGCATCGAGATGCTCCATCACGGTGAAGGTGTCTCCCGCCAGCCCCCAACCGTGAGGGCCCTCCTGGCCGACGAGTGTGTACGTGACCGTGTCGAGATCGGGACACACGCGAACGCCGTAGACGTCGTCGTCATCTGCGACGTTCACGACGATGGCCAGCGATTGCCCTACGACCTGCGCCTGCAATCCGCGAGCCATCCGGGCACCACCGACTCCCCCGCTGAGCAGTGTGACCGAGAGATTGCGGTTTTCGCGACGTGCTTCCAGAATGGCGCCTCCATGTCTGCTGCTCCGGCGGAAGCTCCTCCGATCTCGGTGGTGGTCGCGATCGTCGTCGACAACCTCGACGGGCTTCCGGCGACTCTGGCCGCGGTCCGTCGTCAAGTGTACGAGCCGGCGCGGGTGGTCATCGCCGGCGGCGATCGCGACGCGCGCCAAACGGCCGACGAAGCCGATGTCGAGTGGGTGCCGTCCGTGTCGGCCGCCCTCGGTGCACTCGAACCCACGACCACCCATGTGTGGGTGCTGCACTCGTCCGCCCAGCCACGAACTGATGCGCTGGGGTCTCTGGTCGTCGAAGCGGAAAGGGTGGAGGCGGGGATTGCCGGCAGCAAGCTGCTCGACGCCCGTGACCCGGAGCGACTCGTGTCCGTCGGCGTGGCAACCGACGTCTTCGACGCGCCCTACACCGGCCTCGACGAGGGCGAGATCGACGCGGGCCAGTACGACGTGGTTCGTGATGTGGCCGCCGTCGGCGGAGCTTCGCTGCTGATGAGGCGAGACCTCGCCAAGGGCCTGCGAGGTCCCGATCCGATGTTGCCGCCCGGTGCGGCGGCGATCGACTTGTGCCAGCGAGCACGTCTGCGCGGGGGGAGGATCGTCGTTGTTCCCTCGTCGGAGGTTCTGGTCGCACCCGACCCGGTCTCCGGCTGGAAGGAGGAGGCCGGCCAGATTCGCGCAATGATCAAGGTGTACAGCCCCATGACGCTCCTCTGGGCGCTGCCCTCGCGTCTCCTGCTCGGTCTCTTGGGAGCGATCGTCGCACCCTTCCTGGGCCGGTGGACGCTATTTCGATGGGTGCGAGCCTGGGCTTGGAACCTGCTCCACATCGCCTCGACGCTGCGGCTACGCCGGCTCGCCCGCCACCACCGCGCCGTCGGCGACACAGAGCTGTTCCGATTCCAGCTTCGGGGCTCGGCCGATCTTCGCCAGCTCGTAGGGGAGGTCGGCGCCCGGCTCCGGGAGCGCCTGCCCGGCGACGACCGGCTGACGCTCGTCGAACTGGGTCGGGAGCTTCGCCAACCTGCGATCGTCGTCGGTGCGCTGGCGCTCGGCTTCGTCCTGGTGGCGTCGCGCACACTGTGGTCTGGGTTCCCATCGGTCGGTTACAGCCTGCCGCTGCCACCCTCCGGGCGCACCCTCGTCGGTGCCTATGCGGGCGGCTGGAACCCGGCAGGCTTCGGCAGCGTCGAGCCCCTCCAACCTTTCCTCGGTCTGGCAGGACTCGTGCAGGCGGTGTTCTTCGATCGCGGTGACCTCGCCTCGGGCCTGCTCATCGCCGCGTCACTTCTCGCCGGGATATGGGGCATGACCCGGCTGCTCCGCACGTGGGGGGTCGAAGCGGTTCCGGGAATGGTCGCCGGGCTGGTTCTCATCGCAGGTCCTGCGACGCGCGGGATCGGGGAAGAGACGGGCATCGGCACGATTGTTGCGGTGGGAGTGCTCCCGTGGGCTATGAGGGTCGCTCTGGCGAGATGGCCGCACACGTGGAGAGCCCGGCTGGGCAGATTCGCCGCAATCGTGTGGGTGTCGGCGCTTCTCGGTGCCGCCTCACCGCTGCTGTTGCTCGCGCCGCCCGCTGCGTTGTTGATCCTGGCGCTCATCACGCCGGCCGAGTCGGCACAATGGCGATCGTTCGGACTCAGCCTCGGCGGCTCGGTCCTGGCTGCCGCCATGCTCGCTCCATGGATCACGAACACCGACCTGCTCCGTTACGTTCGCTCCGGTGCGGCGTTCTGGGAACCCGGGCTGCTCCTGGCGGTGGCAACCGGAATCGCGCTGGTCGTCGCCCTGGTCACCGCCCCGAAGCGTCTCGCTCAGATCGCCGGCTGGGGCGGCGTGCTCGCCACCGGTGGCGTCCTGGTCGCCCGCACCGCCGACTTGGGCGCCGGGCGCGAGGTCCAACTCGCCGGCATGGCGCTGGCGGCGTTGGGTAGCGCCGTCGTCGTCGGCGCAACGCTCGATGTCGTCCGCCACATGTCCAAGGTCGCCGGGTGGCGGCGCTTCCTGAGCGGCATCGGTGTCATCGCCGCCGGGGCAGTGGCCGTGAGCGTCGTGCTGGTGCTCCTCCCGGGGCGAGCGGCGCTGCCGTCCGACGAGTTGGGACGCGCCATGCGGTTCACTGCCGCCGCCACCGACGACCCCGCATCGTCCCGCGTCCTTCTCGTGGGTTCTGCAGATGAACTCCCCGGCGACTCGCGCACCGTCCGGGGTGCCGGCTACCGCGTCGTGTCGGCACCCGAGCCGGCGCTGTGGGAGGCATGGCTACCTACACCTCGGCCCGCCGACGATGCGCTCGAGGGTGCGCTGGACGTGTTGATCGCAGGTGACTCCTTTCGAGCCGGCGAGCTCCTCTCCGAGTTCGGCATCCGCTGGGTGATCTTTGTCGGCGACAGCCCCCTGCGAGCCGTGCTGGATGGTCAGCTCGACCTGGTGCCCTTGGAGGGACTGGCAGCTGTGACGTTCGTGTCCGAAGCCGAGAACCCGGTTCGTGCCGTTGCGTCGACCGGCCGGCCATGGCGACGGACGGGCACCGGATACGAGGGCGAGCCCGACGCAGACGCCACGGTGTTCGTCGCCGAGGCCGCCAACTCTCGCTGGCAGCCGGACTGGGTACAGGACGGCTGGGGGAGCCGCCTCTCGGCCGCAGAGGGCTCCGTCGGTTTCCGTCCCATCCGGAGCCGGCGCACCCAGGCGGCCACCGCCTTCGGCGCGTTCGTCGCGCTCGTTGCGCTCTCGTGGTGGGGTCGGCGCCGATGAGGAGGGCCATCTTGCTCGTGGCGGCCGCCGCCCTGTCGGCGGGTGCGGTGCTCATGCCGGCGCCACCGCAACCACCGCCACCCGACTTCGAGGGCGCGGCGCTCGCCGGTGATTCGGCGGAGAGCGCGGGCAGCGTCTGGTATTGCCCGTGGATGAACGCGGGCGCCCTACGCGACTCGTACGTGATGCTCGCCGCCGAGGCCGAGGTCGAGGTGGGGATCACGCTTCCGAACCCGATTCCCAACGAAGCCCCCGATCGTGCGTTCGTGACCATGGGCGAGCAGACCGCGGACTTCGTCGAGGTCGCGTCGATCGTTCGCCGCGGCGATGCGCCCGGGTTCGTCGAGTTCGACGACGGGCCCGCAGCCGTGGCGGCGATCCTCACCTCTGACACCGTCGTCGCCGGTGACCGATGTACCGCTTCCGTCCCGAAGCTGTGGCACCTCGCCGGTGGCACGACCCGGCCCGATCGCACCACCATCCTCCGGCTGTTCAATCCCTTCCCGGAGCCGGCCAAGGTCACGGTGAGCGGATCGTCGGAGTTCGGCGAGATCGGGCTCGCGGGCTTCACGTCGGTCGACGTGGCCGGTCGATCCTGGAGCGACTTCACGCTGAACGAGTCGGTGCCTCTGCTCGACGACCTGAGCCTGACGGTGAGCAGCGAGGAAGGGCTGGTGATCCCGACGCTCGTCGTGGTCAGTGAGCTCGACGAGGCCACCTGGCCCGGCACCGGTCTCTCGACGACATGGGAGTTCCCCGTCGTGCGCCAGACCGGTCTCGTGCCGAGCCTCATCCTCTCCAACCCGGGCGACGTGGACGCCGAGATCGAGTTGGATGTATACACCGAGGAAGGCGGCACGACGGCGGCGCGGACGGCGACGGTCGAGGCGCACCGCCCGCTGCGTCTCAGCGTCGGCGACCTGGCCGACCGGTTCTTCGCGGTCAGAGTCCGCTCCACGGAGCCGATCGCCGCGGTGGTCGTCTCCGAGGACGTCGTCGAGGAGGTCGCCGAAGAGGACGAGGGCGGTGAGGCGGCGACCGCCCCGACCACCTCGCGTATCGCGGGCACCATCGGAGCCGCATCTCCCGCCGTGCGCTGGCTTCTGCCGGGCCCGGGGGTCGTTCCCACGGCCTCGTCGGCGCTGTGGCTGCTCAACACGTCGACCGATCAGGTCAGCGTCACCGTGCAGCCGCTCAGCGGCACGGAGTTCCAACCCGACAAGATCGTCCTGGAGGCGGAGACGGTCAGCCGCGTGGTCCTGCCACAAGGAGGCGAGATCGCCGGGTACCTGATCGCCGCCCCTCAGCCCATCTCGGCGGCGTGGAGCGTCGAGAGCAGCGACGGTGCGGCCTTCGTCGCCGGCATCGCGGTCGATGAGTGACCAGCTCGATCAGATACTTCTCGTCGCCGGCAGCGCTGGCGCAGTCGTAGCCGTCGCCATCGCCACCCGGCGCTGGCAGCGCCCCACCCACGACCGCGTGGACGTGCACGGGCTCGGGCTCCCCTCGGGGATCGTCATCTTCACGTCGACCGAGTGTGCCAGATGCAAGGACGCCCTTGCCGTCGTGCGCCGAACGGGGGTCCCGATGCGCGAGGTCACGTGGGAGCTCGAGCCCCAGATCATCGAGCGAGCCGGCGTCACCGCCGTCCCGCTCACCGTGGTGATCGACGAGACCGGAAGCGTTCTGGATCAGGTAGTCGGCGTGCCCCGAATGAGGCGTCTGAGGCGGGCGATCGCCAAGCTCGGCGGGGCGGCGGCCTGATCGACCGGCGGCACCCATGGCGGCACGGTGACGATCCTTGATCAACGGACGAGCTGCGCCTACCTTGCGCCCATGACGTCTTGCACCAAATGCTCGGACCCGGCACAGGTGGTCATGAGCTTCGCCTATGCCTTGCGCACCGTGTGGCTGCGCGATCTCGACGGATCACACGACCGATTCACCGAGACCCCGCTGTGCGAGATGCACGCGGAGCGCCTCGTCGTGCCCATGGGCTGGGTGATGGTGGATGACCGAAACGTGGAACCGCCGCTCTTCCTGGCCACCAGCGTGGCCTGAGGTCGCCGTGCCGATCGACCGCGATGTGCTCGAAGCCGTCCGGGAGATGGACGAGCACGAGCTCCGCCGGTTGTTCATCCTCGCCCAGGCCAGGTTGGAGCATCACGGTGTCCACGTCGGGGAGCCCGGCGGGACCAAGGTGACCTTGCGGCAGCAGGAGGTGCGGTGCGGCAAGCAGACGTGCACGCGCTGTCCGCACGGCCCATATTGGTATGCGTACTGGTGGGAGGACGGGAAGCGGCGTTCCCGCTACATCGGGAAGCTCGAAGACGTCCCCGAAGCCGCCGAGCGCATCCCCGGCTGAGCTGGCTCCGACCGCCCGAACGGCGTACCGTCGTCGCCATCGGGCGGTGGAACCATGACGGCGTACGGCCCGTTCGCAACTAGCCTCCTCGCGTGGCTACAACGTTGACGCGACCCGACGCGCCGGCACCCGCCGGGCCGCCGCCGGCGCCTGTGCGCGCTACGAACCGCGGCGAGAAGCTGCTCGTGCTCGCGGCGCTCGCCCTCCCGACGTTGCTGATCGCAACGGTCATGTCGGGAACGGTCGAGTTCGTGAGGGCCGTGCCCACTTTCCCGTTCGTCGAGATCTCGATCGATACCCCGGCGCTGTTCCTGGCCAACACCCCGACCGGGGGCGACATGGGCGCCCACGTCTACCTCCCCCAGTACCTCAAGGACACGCTGCTCCCGGACGGCCGGATCCTCGGCTGGAGCAACGATTGGTATGCGGGATTCCCCGTCCTGTACTTCTACTTCCCGCTTCCGGCGCTGTTCACCGTTCTCCTCGACGTGGCGCTGCCGTACGGCGTGGCCTTCAAGCTCACGACCATCGTCGGCCTGCTTGGATTCCCGGCTGCGCTCTACTTCTTCATCCGCTCCCTCGGCTTCGCCCGCCTGGTGTCGGCGCTCGCGGCCTCGTTCGCATCGAGCTACGTCTTCATGGAGAGCTTCAGCATCTTCGGCGGCAACATCAAGTCGACACTTGCGGGCGAGTTCTCGTTCAGCTGGTCGTTTGCGCTGTCGCTGGTCTATCTCGGGCTCGTCATACGCAACACGAGGGAGGGGAGACGCTTCTCTCCGCTCGCTGCGGTCGTGCTGGCTCTGGCGGCGCTGACCCACATCATCACGACGATCGTGGTGGTCGTCGCGTCGCTCCCATTGCTGTTCCGGCGCACCGGCGCCAAGACGTTGATCGGCACGTGGGGGCTCGGGTTCGCCATCGCCGCCTTCTGGGCGCTCCCGCTCGGTGTCAGGGTCTTTCAGGGGATGACATCTGATATGAACTGGGCGCCGGTGCGAGGCCTCCTGGGAGACGGCTCGTCACCCGGGACCGTGGCCACGCCGCTCCCCAACGAGTTCATCCCGATTCTCGCACTCGGGATCATCGGGCTGGTGTGGACCATGCTTCGACGCGACGACGTGTCGGTGCTCATCGCGATGACGACGTTGCCTCTGGTCGGCTATTGGCTGCTCCAGCTCGAAGGCGCCGAGCTCACCAAGGTCTACAACGCCAGGCTCCTGCCGTACTGGTACCTCGGCGTGTACGTCTTCGCCGGCATCGCCGTGGGGCTGTTCGTTCGTACGCTGGCTCGCTACCTGCCGGGGAGGAGCACCGCCGTTGCGTTCAGCGCGGCAGTGGCACTGATCGTCGTGGCGAACGTCACGCTGGCCGGGATCCACGACGTCCCGGGCTGGGTCCGCTGGAACTACACCGGCTACGAGGGCAAGGGCGTGTACGCCGAGTACGCCGGCCTCATGGAGGCGGTCGACGAGCTACCGCCGGGGAGGATCATGTGGGAGGCCAACAGTGACATGGGGCGCTACGGGACGCCGATGGCGTTGATGTTGCTGCCCTATTGGTCGGAGGGGCACCCTTCGATGGAGGGTCTGTTCTTCGAGTCCTCGCTCACCACGCCCTTTCATTTTCTCAACGCAGCCGAGGTGAGCCGGCGACCGTCCAACCCCGTTCGCGGCCTCGACTACCACACGCTGGACTTCGATCGTGGCGTAGCTCACTTGCAGCTGTACAACGTCGACTACTACCTCGCCTGGACGGAGGAGGCGGTCACCCTCGCCGACGCCGAAGGACTCGAGAAGCTCGGCCGTGCCGAGCCATGGACGATCTACAGGCTGCCCGAGTCGAGCCCCATCGACGTTGCTCCCTTCGTGCCGGCGGTGTACGACGGCGAGCTGCCGTTCCTCGACGCCGCGCTCGAGTGGTACGACGACATCGACAATCTCGACAAGTGGCTCGTCGCCGACGGCCCAGGTGAGTGGCCACGGGTTGATGCCGTCGACGACCGTCTCGTCCTGGATGCCCGCTACGACACGACCGGCGCCGAGGTCACCGACGTCCAGATGGACGACCACCGGATCAGCTTCACCACGTCAGCCGTGGGTGTCCCCCACCTCGTGAAGGTGTCATACTTCCCCAATTGGACGGCTCAGGGAGCCGAGGGGCCGTATCGAGCCGCTCCTTCGCTCATGGTGGTGGTACCGACGCAGGAGGACGTCGTCTTGGAGTTCGTCAATCGAGCCCCTGAGAACCTGGGTCTCGCCCTCACCAGTGCCAGCGTGCTGGGACTGGCCGGGTGGGGCGTGCTGCGTTTGCGGAGGCGCCGTTCGTGAAGAACTACCTGCGCTCCTTCACCACGCGCGATGCCGGCTCTCAGATGGCGCGGCTCGCCATCATCGGCGTGGTGAACACCGCCAACTACTTCCTCTTGTTCAACATCCTCCGTCCGATGGGCGTCTCGCTCTTCTGGTCGGTCACGATCGCATTCGCCGCTGCGACGCTCGGATCGTACGTGCTCAACCGGCGCTGGACCTTCGGCCTCAGCGAGAACGCGGGTTCCATGCGTGAGACGGTCGAGTTCTATGCGGTGAACCTGGTCGCGTGGGGCGTCACCATCCTCATCGTCACCGGCGCCGACCGGTTGTTCGGTCCCTTGGGAACCATCGGCGAGAACGTGGCCTCGGTCGTCGCCGCCGTGATCATCCTCGTTCCCAAGTTTGCGTCATATCGGGACGTCGTGTTCCGCCGGGCGTTGCAGCAAGAGCGCACCCCGGCGAACGCCGCCCACACTGAGACCGAGTGACGTCCGCAGCGGGCTCATGACCTCAGGGGTGTCTCAGGGGAGGTTTCCCCGCATCCGCCACACCCCGCGCAGCGTGCGGGGGACGCGCTTGATGAGCCGCGACCTGCTGGTGCGCAATTCCTCGACGACGACGGGCACCTCGACGATCCGATAGCCGGCACGCTCGGCCCGTATCACCAGCTCGGTGTCGAACAGGTCCTGGGTCGCCACGACTTGCCGTGCGACGTCATCGATGACCTTGCGCCGGATTGCCTTCATGCCGTGGGTGTCGGATACTCCCGAGGCCAGAACCGACCGCAGGATGATGTTGAAGCCCCACGTGGCCAGCTTGCGCAGCAGGGTGCGGCGATCGTCGGATCCGGGGGCGCGCTTGGAGCCGAGTACGAGATCGGCGTCGTCTCGAGCGATCGCCGCCGTCAGGAACTCGCCTGAGAAGTAGTCGATGTCGAAGTTGACGACCCAATCTCCGGTCGCGGCCAGGAAGCCGGCTCGCATCGCCGCCCCGTAGTCCGCATCTGGAAGTTCGAGCACGGCGAGCTGCGGATAACGCTCGGCGAGACCACGGATCACGGCAGCCGAGCCGTCGGTCGAGCCGTTCTCCGCCACGAGCACGGTCACGTCGGCGGGGACCGCCCGCAACTCGGTGAAGAGGCGATCGATGGCGGCAGGTAGGTAGTCGGCCTCGTTGTGCACGGGGATGACGACCGAGACCGACGGGCGATGGCTCGGGGTCATGGCGGCGGCATTGTAGGTAGAGGTCACGGCTCGCTTCACACGCCTGACTCCCTCGGCACGGCTTTCCCTCGCCGATCTTCCCCGAATGCGGATCATGCTCACCACGAGGGCTGCGGAGCGTCTGGGATAGACTGCGCGTTCGATGGACCTCTCGGCGATCTTCAAGGCATACGACGTGCGGGGCCTGGCGCCGCCCCAGCTCGACGAGTCGATCAGCGAACGGATCGGTGCGGCGTTCGCTCGGTTCGCCGGCGCAACCGGTGTGGCCGTCGGCTGGGACTGCCGCTTGTCGTCTCCAAGCCTGGTGACGGGGCTGATCGCAGGTATCACTCACCAGGGCGTGGAAGTGGTCCGGCTCGGGCACGTGACGACGGACATGATGTACTTCGCCTCCGGTGCAATGTCCCTGCCCGGTGTCATGGTGACGGCGTCGCACAATCCCCCCGAGTACAACGGGTTGAAGTTCTGCCTGGCGGGCGCCGCTCCGGTGGGCGAGGACAGTGGGCTCGTGCAGATCCGCGAGGATGCCGAACGGGGCCTCCCTCCCGTCACGCCCTCGGGTGAAGTCACGGATCGTGACGTCGCCGCCGACTACGTCAGTCACGTGCTGGGGATCGTCGAAGCCGAGAGCATCGCCCCCCTTCGCGTCGCCGTCGACGGAGGCAACGGAATGGCGGGCGTTGCCGTGCCGGCCGTGTTCGACGGCATCGCCGCCGAGCTCGAGGCGATCTACCTCGATCCGGATGGGACGTTCCCCAACCACCCCGCAGATCCTCTTCGCCCGGAGAACCTGGTGGACCTGCTCGAGCTCGTCGAACGCCAGGAGGCCGACCTCGGCGTAGCGTTCGACGGCGATGCTGATCGGGCCTTCTTCGTGGACGAGCGGGGCGACGCCCTCCCCGGCAGCACGACGACTGCGATCGTGGCCGAGTGGTTTCTCGGCCGGGAGCCGGGCGCTGCCGTCGTCCACAACCTGATCTGCAGCCGTGCGGTGCCGGAGACCGTGCGGCGCGCAGGTGGTACCCCGATAAGGACGCGCGTCGGTCACTCGTTCATCAAACAGGTCATGGCGGAGACGGGGGCCATCTTCGGCGGCGAGCACTCCGGCCACTACTACTTCCGCGATCACTTCCGTGCGGATTCGGGCATCCTGGCGATGCTCGTCCTGATGAGGGTGATGTCCGAGCGAGGAGAGCCGCTGTCCGTGCTGAGACGCCGCTACGAGCCGTACGCCCAGTCCGGCGAGATCAACTTGGAGGTCGCGGACCAGGCGGCCGCCCTCGCTCGTGTCGAAGCAGCCTTCGCCGGCGCGGATGCCGATCACCTCGACGGTCTCACCGTCGATCTCGGCGAGGGGGTGTGGTTCAACCTGCGGCCGTCGAACACCGAGCCGCTGCTGCGGCTCAACGCGGAAGCTCCGGACAAAGCCGGCGTGAACGAGGTCGTCGATCGTGTCCGGGCCCTCGTGGAGGGTGCTGGATCGTGACCGGGTCGGGAGTGCCCGAGCGCCTTCTGGCGATCATGCAGTGCCCCGCGTGCGGAGGATCGTTGCATGATGTCGCCGACCCACCGTCACTCGTCTGCACGGAGTGCGGCTTGCGCTATCCGGTGCGCGAGGGGATCCCTGTGATGCTGGAGGAGGAGGCGACCCCGAGCGGGGAAGGCGATCCCGGAGCGGGTCAGGGCGCCGAGGTGCCTTCGCGTCCGTAGTCGTCCTCGAGCCGAACGACATCGTCGAGATGGGGCGTCGACACCTCGATCAGCTCCGTGTCGCCGACGGCCTCGAAACGGTGGATCCGACCGGCCGGGATCTCGGCGGCCTGGCCGGGCCCGAGCGCATGGACCTCGATCTCGCCTGCGTCGTTCTCGAGATGAAGGTGGAGCTTGCCGCTCAACACGAAGACCGACTCCTGCTTCCGCTCGTGGTACTGCAACGAGAGTCGCTTCCGGTCCTTGATGGCGATGAGCTTGCCTGCATAGGCGTCGTTCGCGGTCCAGATGAGCTCGTGGCCCCATGGCTTGTCGACTCGCTCCACGAAACCTCCCGTGCCGGTTGCCGTTCCGATGCCGGGAGACCACACCGATCGTGGTGCGTCCCGGCCGTCGTGACGATACAGCACGCACCAGGCGATTCCGTTCGAACGGGTTGTCCGCCGGATGTGTTCGCCTGCGCAGGCCCCTACCATCCCTCCCTCCGCACAGACCGCATGCCGGGCTCGAACGAGCGCAAGAGAGGATTGACCGTGGACTTTGACATCGCAGACGAGCAGCTCGCCGATCTGGGTCACCGTCGCATCGAGTGGGCGGCGCGGCGTATGCCGGTTCTCGCCGCCATCCGGGAGCGGTTCGAGAAGGAGCAGCCGCTGCGTGGGATCCGCGTCGGCGCCTGCATGCATGTCACCAGCGAGACGGCCAATCTGATGCTCGCCCTGCGTGCAGGTGGAGCCGAGGTCGCGCTGTGTGCGTCCAACCCACTGTCCACGCAGGACGACGTGGCCGCTGCCCTCGTAGATGATGGTGTACCCGTCTTTGCCGTCCGCGGTGAGGATGCGGCAACGTTCTACCGTCACATCCACAACGTGCTCGACACCAATCCGGACATCGTCTTCGACGACGGGGCCGACACGACGACCGTCCTGCACAAGGAGCGCTCGGAGCAGGAGATCATGGGCGGCCTCGAGGAGACGACGACCGGTGTGATCAGGCTGAGGGCGATGGCGGAGGACGGCGTGCTGCGTTACCCGGTCATTGCGGTCAACGATTCCGACACCAAGCACCTCTTCGACAATCGCCACGGGACGGGACAGTCCTCCCTGGACGGGATCCTCCGCGCCTCGAACATCTTGTTCGCAGGGCGTACGGTCGTTGTCGCCGGCTTCGGCGACTGTGGCTCAGGCATCGCCGAGCGCGCAGCAGGCTTGGGTGCGAACATCGTGGTGGTCGAGGTCGATCCGATTCGCGCGGTCTCCGCGGCGATGAGCGGGTACCGGGTGCTGACGGCGGCCGATGCGGCGCGGGTCGGTGACGTGTTCATCACGGCCACCGGGAACATCCACGTTTTCCGACACGAGCACTTCGTCGACATGAAGGACGGGGCGCTGCTCGCAAACGCGGGCCATTTCGACGTGGAGATCGACCTTCCCGCACTCGACAGGATGTCCTCCAGCAAGCGCGAGCTCCGCGACAACCTCCACGAGTACACCCTGCCCGACGGCCGACGCCTCCTGGTGGTCGCGGAGGGTCGTCTGGTGAACCTGGGGGCTGCCGAGGGTCACCCTGCCGATGTCATGGACATGTCCTTCGCCGACCAGGCGCTCGCCGCGGAGTGGTTGGTGCAGAACCGTGAGACGCTGGAACCCGACGTCTACGTCCTTCCCAAGGAGCTGGATCACGAAGTCGCCCGTCTCAAGCTCGAGGCCATGGGCGGTGGGCTCGAGCTGTTGACCGCCGAGCAGACTCGCTACCTCGCCAGTTGGCAGCACGGCACCTGACCAGGCACGGTGCCGGTGGCGACCCGCTCGAGGATCTGTCACACCGAGGCCGGACAATCGAGCCATGGTTGCATGTGCGTCCTGCGGCTCGTGGACGGGGGTGTTGTTGTGTGCGCCGTGTGGCGACGGCCTACAGACCGGGGGGCCGCTGGTGACGAGCGGCGGTGTCATGACGTGGGCTGCGCTGCGGCACGCCGGCCCGGCCAGGTCGCTCGTCCACCGGTTGAAGTATGACGGCATCGTCACTGCAGGTGATGTGCTCGGCGCCGCCATGGCGTTCTACGTCCCGGCCTCGGCCTCTGCGCTGGTGCCGGTACCCCGGGCGACGCTGCGGCGCTGGAGCCACGGCGTCGACCCGGCGCGGGTCCTGGCGCACGCCATGGCTCGGACGACGGGTCTTCCGGTCGTCGCCGCGCTGCGGCCCGCGGCATGGTGGCCGCGCCACGCCGGCCGCCGTGCGGACTCTCGGTCGGCAGCGGTGTTCCGGGCCGCCGGGACGCCAGATCCGGGATGGGTACTCGTGGACGACGTCGTGACCACCGGAACGACCATCGATGCGGCATCCGCTGCGCTCGGATCCGTGGTGCGGATGGCGGTCGCCGCCACCTCGCCGAGTAGAGTGTCCCCGTGGGGTCGTGGCACCGATCTCGAGGGAACAGCGCAGGCCTGAGCAGCCCCCGGTGGTACTCCGGAGCGGTATGCGGTGCGAACGAGCCTCACGGTGGGGCCGAGAATCCGGGTAGACATGCAGGTGCGGAGCGGCGCGCCTCCCGGTGTAACGCCGTTTGAGGAAAGGAGCCTCGGTGGACGTTCGGGTGCACGGAAAGAACATGCAGGTCGATGACGTGACGCAGGATCTCGCAGACGAGAAAGTGCGCCACGCGGCGCGCATCCTCGATGACGGGGGTACGGCAGATGTCGAGTTCACCGAGCGCACCAACCCGCGCCAGTCGGGTGACCGCTACCGGGTTGAGATAACGAGCCACACGAAGGGCCATACGGTTCGCGTCGAGGCGTCGTCGGCGGACGACCGCGCCGCCCTCGACATGGCCGTGGACAAGTTCGAGCGTCAACTGCGTCGCCTCAAGGAGCGCCTCGTCCAGCGGTCTCGCCCGTCGTCACGGCCCACCCCTCCCGTCGCCGACCAGGAGCCCGTCGACGATCTGGCCGATGCCACCACCGTGGTCCGGCGCAAGACGTTCGTCCTTCGCCCGATGAGCGTCGACGAGGCCGCGCTGCAGATGGACCTCATCGGGCACTCGTTCTTCTTCTTCCTCGACGCCGACACCGGCAAGCACTGTGTGATCTACCACCGTGACGACGGTTCCCTCGGCCTGATCGAACCCGCCTGAGGCGGCGATGTCGACGGGGGTCCCCAAACGCAGGGGCATCCCTATCATGGCTTCCGTATGTCAGTCTTCAGCAAGGTCCTCAGAATCGGTGAGGGCAAGCGGCTGAGGGAGCTCAATCGGCTCGTCGAATGTGTCAACGACCTCGAACCCACCATCGAGACACTCAGCGACGCCGAGTTGGCCGCCAAGACCGATGAGTTCCGGAAGCGACTTGCCGACGGTGAGACGCTCGACGACCTCGAGTGCGAGGCCTTCGCGGTCGTGCGCGAAACGGCCAAGCGGGTGCTCGGGCAACGTCACTTCGACGTCCAGGTGATCGGCGCTGGCGCACTTCATCGCGGGATGATCGCCGAGATGAAGACCGGCGAGGGAAAGACGCTCGTCTCCACCATGCCCACCTACCTCAACGCTCTCGGCGGCGGTGGCGTACACGTGGTGACCGTCAACGACTACCTGGCGGGCCGCGATGCCGAGTGGATGGGTGCGATCCATCGCTTCCTCGGTCTCGAGGTCGGCCTCATCCAAGGCGAGATGGACCCGGCGACGCGGCGGCCGCAATACGGCGCCGACATCACCTACGGCACGAACAACGAGTTCGGTTTCGACTACCTGCGCGACAACATGGCGATGCGGCCGGTGGATCGCGTCCAGCGTGGCCACGCCTACGCCATCGTGGACGAGGTCGACTCGATCCTCGTCGACGAGGCCCGCACGCCGCTGATCATCTCCGGGAGGGTGGGGGAGACCGCCAAGTACTACCGCGACTTCGCACGCATCGCCCAGCGGCTGCGCCGCGACGACCACTACGAGGTCGACGAGAAGAAGCGCCAGGTGATCACGACCGAGGACGGCGTCGCCCGAGTGGAGGAGATCCTCGGCGTCGAGAACATGTACGACTACGCCAACGTCGACCTCATCCACCACCTCGACATCGCCTTGAAGGCCAAGGAGCTCTACACGCGAGACGTCGACTATCTCATCCGCAACGGCGAGGTCAAGATCGTCGACGAGTTCACGGGCCGCGTACTCGAAGGCCGGCGTTACTCAGAGGGCCTGCACCAAGCGATCGAGGCGAAAGAGGGCGTCAAGATCAAGGAAGAGAACCAGACGCTCGCCACGATCACCCTCCAGAACTACTTCCGCATGTACGAGAAGCTGGCGGGCATGACCGGCACCGCCATCACGGAGGCCAGCGAGTTCAAGGAGATCTACAACCTCGACGTCGTGGAGATCCCGACCAACCGGCCGATCGCACGGGCCGATCAACCGGACCTCGTCTACATCGACGAAGATGCGAAGTTCAACGCGCTCGTCGAGGACATCGTCGAGCGGAACGCCGCCGGACAGCCGATCCTGGTCGGTACCGTCTCCATCGAGAAGTCGGAGCGCCTGTCGGGCTATCTGAAACGCCAGGGCATCAAGCACGAGGTCCTCAACGCAAAGCAGCACGCCCGGGAGGCACACATCGTGGCCCAGGCAGGCAAGTTCGGCGCAGTCACGGTGGCGACGAACATGGCGGGCCGCGGCGTCGACATCCAGCTCGGCGGGAACCCCGAGGAGCTGGCAAAGGGCGAATTGCGCCGGATGGAGATCGAGCCGGGCGCCGACGAATACGAGGATGCGTTCCGCGAGGCCCTCCATCGCTTCAAGGCCGAGACGGAGATCGAGCGAGAGAAGGTCCTCGAAGGCGGCGGGCTGTACGTCCTCGGGACCGAGCGTCACGACTCACGCCGCATCGACAACCAGCTGCGGGGCCGCTCCGGCCGGCAGGGTGACCCGGGTGAATCGCGCTTCTACCTGTCGCTCGAGGACGACCTGATGCGCCGCTTCGCGAACGAGCGAGTCGCCGCCATCATGAACAGGCTCAAGATCCCGCCCGACGTCCCCATCGAGCACAACATGGTGTCGAAGGCGATCGAGCGGGCGCAGAGCCAGGTAGAGGGCCAGAACTTCGAGATCCGCAAGAACGTCCTCAAGTACGACGAGGTGATGAACACCCAGCGCGAGATCATCTATCGCTGGCGCAACCGGGTCCTCGACGGTGAGGACACGGCCGGACTGCTCGACACCTGGCGCACCGAGGTGATCGCGGGGGAGGTCGAGCTCATGACCTCCGGCCGTGATCCGGTCGACTGGGACTGGGACGACCTCTTGGCCCGGCTCACCCAGATCTATCCGACGAAGTTGTCCCGGTCGTCCTTCGATCACCCGGACGATCTCACCGAGGATGAGGTGGTCGAGGCGTTCCTCGACGAGTCGAGAGAGGCGTACGAAGAGCGAGAGGCCGAGCTCGGGGAGCAGGTGATCAGGCAACTGGAGCGCCAGGTCGTGCTGTCGATCATCGACAACAAGTGGCGCGAGCACCTCGCCTTGATGGACTACCTTCGTGCCGGGATCGGTTTGCGGGCCATGGGGCAGCGGGATCCGTTGACGGAGTACCAGCGCGACGGGTTCGAGATGTTCTCCGAGCTCGTGGACTCCACCAAGGCCGACTCGCTGCGCTACCTCTACCACGTCGAGGTGGTGCGCAAGGAGGAGGCGCCACGCCCGCAGGCGGTGCAGACCAACGCTCCCGGCGCCACGTCGCGTGGTAAGCCGGTACGCGTGAAGGACAAGATCGGCCGGAACTCGCCGTGCCCGTGCGGGTCCGGCAAGAAGTACAAGCAGTGCCACGGTCGCCCTGGGGCCGAACCGCTCGATGCGACAGGCTGAACCGGCCGTCGATCTCGCCGACGCAGCGGAACGCCACGAACCCACGGGTACCATCACGCCACCCCACCACTGGAAAACCCGATGACGACCGACTTCGATCCCCGCGCCAAGCTCAAGGAGCTGCAATCCCGGCTCGACGACGCCAGGAGGTTCCTTTGACTTCGAAGGCAAGACCGCCGAGCTGGAGGAGCTGAAGCAGGCCGCGGCCGCACCTGACCTCTGGGACGACCAGGATCGCGCGCTCGAGGTGACTCGGAAGCTCGCCCGCCACGAGGCGACGATCGGGAGGATCGTCGACCTCGAGGCTCGCATCGAGGACGGCGAGGTGCTCCTCGACCTCGCCGCCGAGGAAGACGATGCCGCCGTCGCGGCCGAGGTCGTGGCCGAGATCCAAGCCGTCGAGCGGGATCTCGCCGGGTTGGAGCGCGAGACGCTCTTCTTCGGTGAGTACGACGACCGGCCGGCCATCGTGTCCATCCACGCGGGAGCCGGGGGGGTGGACGCCCACGATTGGGCCGAGATGTTGCTGCGGATGTACGTGCGCTACCTGGAGCGCTCCTCCTTCGGCTTCGAGATCGACGAGGTGTCGCTGGGGGAGGAGGCGGGCATCAAGTCGGCGACGCTCACCGTGAAGGGCGACTTCGCCTACGGGATGTTCGAGGCGGAGCGAGGCGTCCACCGGCTGGTACGCATCAGCCCGTTCGATTCCGCCGCTCGCCGCCACACCTCTTTCGCCGGGGTCGACGTCGTTCCCGAGGTCGAGGTGTCCGACGTCGAGATCAACGACGAGGATCTCCGCATCGACACGTACCGCTCTCAGGGAGCAGGCGGCCAACACGTCAACACGTCCGATTCGGCGGTGCGCATCACCCACCTGCCGACGGGCATCGTGGTGGCGTGCCAGAACGAGCGATCTCAGCTTCAGAACAAGAACCGCGCGATGCAGATCCTTGCGTCCCGTCTTGCAGAGCACGCTCGGGCCGAACAGGCCAAGGAGATCGCTGCGATCAGGGGTGAGCAGACCGAGGCGGCGTGGGGCCGGCAGATCCGGTCATACGTCCTCCAGCCCTATCAGATGGTCAAGGATTTGCGAACCGATCTCGAAGTCGGCAACGTTCAGGGCGTCCTCGACGGCGACATCGAGCCGTTCATGGACGCCTATTTGCAGTGGCGCCGGGCCAACCACGAGGCAGAGTGAGGCACGGTGGCACTTGCCCCCTGGCACCGAGCCGAGAAGCTTTGTGTTGGACCCTGCCGGCGGTAGCATCCGGCACGCGGAGTAGGGGCTCAGCCACAGGAACGGGGAACGGTGCGCGCTGCGCCGGTTTCCCCCCGAGCGAGGACCCATGATCCGGCTCCAGAATGTGACGAAGGTATACGACGGTGGCGTCGTCGCGGTCAAAGACGTCGCCCTCCAGATCTCCAAGGGCGAATTCGTCTTCCTGGTCGGGCCCTCCGGTTCGGGCAAGTCGACGCTCATCCGGCTGATGATGCGCGAGGAGCGTCCTACGAACGGCGAGATCTGGGTTGCCGGCAAGCACGCCTCGGTTCTCGCCAACTGGAAGATCCCCCATCTCCGCCGCTCGATCGGCACGGTGTTCCAGGACTTCAAGCTGCTCCCCACGAAGACCGTGTACGAGAACGTTGCCTTTGCGCTCGAGGTGACGGGCCGGCCCCGCAGTGTGATCCGCACACAGGTGCCCCAGGTCCTCAAGCTGGTGGGGTTGTCGGCCAACGCCGACCGCTACCCGCGCCAGCTCTCGGGCGGTGAGCAGCAGCGGGTGTCGATCGCCCGCGCATTCGTCAACCGGCCATTGATCCTCCTCGCCGACGAGCCCACGGGGAACCTCGATCCCGGGACGTCGGTGGGCATCATGCGCATCCTCGATCGGATCAACCGCACCGGTACCACTGTCGTGATGGCGACCCATGACCACGCCATCGTCGATGCGATGCGCCGCCGGGTCGTCCAGCTCGAACGGGGCCGCGTGGTCCGCGATCAGCACAGCGGCGTCTACGAGCGCCGCTCGCGCACGGCAGGAGAGATCACCGAGGAGCTCGCTCCCATACCACCCGTGACCCCGCCGGTGCCGCCGGTGCCGCCGGCGGTGGAGGCGGTGGACGAGACGCTCCCTGGTCCGGTGGAGCCGGAGGTGGTGGAGACCGATGCACCACCTGAAGGAGAGGGTAGGTGAGCCTCCAGTACGTCTTCATCGAGGCGTTCAACAACATCCGCCGCAACGCCCTCGTCGTGCTCGGGGCGATCTTGGCCGTCTTCATCTCGTTGCTGTTGATGTTCGGGACGCTCATCTTCGGTGAGATCGCGCGCATCAACACACTGCGCTGGTCGGAAGACGTCCGCGTCATCGTGTTCCTCCGCGACGAGTTTCGGGACACGGAAGCGCTCCAAGCCGAGGTCGAAGGCTGGGAAGAGGTCGCCGACGTCTTCTATCTGTCGAAAGCCGAGGCGTACGACGAGGCGCTCGAACTGCTCAAGAACAACGCAGCAGCCCGCCGGGTCATCGAGGAGCAACCGACCATACTCCCGGCGTCGCTGCGCGTGAGACCGGTCGATCTCGTCGAGTACGACACCATCGTCCAGCGTCTGCAAGGCTCGCCGGGAGTCGAGCGGATCATCACGGCAGGGCCCCAGGTCGATGCCTTGGCACGCCTGCGCGACGGATTGCGGGTCGTCTTCTGGCTCCTGTCGGTGGCGCTCGGCGTTGCCGCTGTTGCGCTGATCGCAAACACCATTCACATGGCGATCTACGCACGGCGCGAGGAGATCGAGATCATGCGGTTAGTAGGAGCGTCGAACTGGTTCATCCGCATCCCCTTCTTGATCGAGGGGATGATCGAGGGACTACTCGGTGGCGTGATCGCCATCGGGGTGGCGGTCGGGGTCTACCGGCTGTCGCTGGATCGACTGACGGAGTTACCTTCGTTCATCGACATCCAGATCGGAAGCGAGTTCCTGGTGCGTTGGGGAGTACTCACGTTGGGCTTTGGCGTGCTGGTCGGAGCCATCGGTTCGAGCCTCAGCCTGGCGGTGCATCGATACCTCAGAACATGATCCGCAAGTTGCGCTTCTCGGTGCTTGCGGTGGTCCTCGCAGTCCTCGCCACCACGGTTCCCGTGGCGGCCCACGACGACCTCAAAGAGGAGCTCGATCGCGTCCACGCCCAGGCCGAGGCGGTATCCGCCGAGATCGCGTCCGCCAAGACGACCCGCACCGGCGTGACCCAGGACATCGCCGGGACCGAGGCCCGACTCGACGAGCTCCTCGTCCAGATCGGCCGCACCCAGCTCGAGCTCGCAGCAATCACAGATGAGCTGACGACGCAACAGGGGATCCTGGCCGCAGTCCGCGCTCAGCTCGACCTGCTGTACGACGAGCTCGCTCACACCCAGGCCCGGCTCGACGAGAGCAACGCCGACGCGATCACCTGGGCCCGCCAGATCTACATGAGCGCAGGCCAGGACGAGGCATATCTGGCGTTGGAGGCTTCACGCCTGGGTGACATCGCGGTCGGCCTCGAGTATCTCGACCGCATAGCAACGGAGAACTCCCGGGCGATCCTCGTGTACGAGTCGCTGCGCCGGCTGGAGCAGGAGCTGGCCACGCGGGTAGCGGACAAAGAGCAGGCCGTTGCCGCCGAGGTGTCCGAGCTCGGCCATATCGAACAAGAGCTCGCCGCCCTCAACGACCAGCTCGCCCAGCAGCACGCTTCGGTCGAGGCGGAGTTACACAACCAGCAGACAAACCTGGCAACGCTCGATGCCGAGATCGTCGCCTTCGAGGGCGAGCTCGCCTCGCTGGAGGCGGAGCAGGCGCGTATCGAGAAGGCCATCGCCGCCGAGCAGTCGTCCGGCGGAGGAGGGGACGGAGGCGGCGGTGACGCTGCCACCTCGGCTTGGGTCAGGCCGGTGCCGGGGCGCGTCACGTCGGCCTTTGGCCCTCGCACGCATCCGATCCTCGGCTATGTCCGGATGCACACCGGAGTGGATTTCACCGCTCCGTACGGCCAGGAGATACGCGCTGCGCAATCGGGACGGGTGATCCTTGCCGCCACCTTCGGGGGCTACGGCAAGACGGTCGTCGTCGACCACGGCGGGGGCGTTGCCACCCTCTACGCCCATCAATCAGAGCTGGCGGTGGGCTACGGCGACCAGGTGACCGCCGGCCAGAAGGTGGGAGCCGTCGGCTCGACTGGTCTGTCGACCGGGCCCCACCTCCACTTCGAGGTCCGCGTGGGCGGCACACCGGTCGATCCGGTTCCCTACCTCTGACGATGGCCCGGAAGAGCGGCGGCGGGCGCAAGGTCGTGGCGACGAACCGTCGCGCTCGTCACGACTACGACGTACTCGAGACGCTCGAATGCGGGGTCGCCCTGACCGGCTCGGAGATCAAGAGCGTGCGGGCCGGCCAGGTGCAGCTCAAGGACGCCTACGCCGAGATCCGAGGCGGCGAACTGTGGCTGACCAGCGCCCACATCGCCCCGTACAAGTATGCGCGAGATGGTGGTCACGACCCGGAGCGGCCGAGGAAGCTGCTAGCGCATCGTCGCGAGATCGAACGTCTCATCGGCAAGGTGAACGAGGCCGGCCTGACCTTGATCCCGATGAGCGTCTATCTGTCCGGTGGGCTCGCCAAGGTCGAGCTTGCGCTGGCCCGCGGCCGGCGGACGATCGACAAGCGGCAGAAGATCAAGGAGCGGGAGCTGCAGCGCGAGATGGATCGGGCCCGCGGTCGGCGGTCGCGCTGATCCGGCACCTGGACCGAGAATGGTGCGGTCGTCCCTTTTGCGTGGGTCGCATCGTCCGTACGCTGCCCTTTGGTTCGGTCCCCGGGCTCAGGAGGCGCAATCCAATGAACGTCGCTGCTCTCGTGGCCGTGTCCGCGACTTCGGCGCCTGCGGGCGGGAGCACGGACTGGGTCCGGCTCGTGGGCCTCTTGGGGCTCGCCGGTGTGTGGGTGTGGCGCGGTCTGGCCGCCGCATCGTCGAGCCGCCACAATCGCCAGGGCGCAGCGGTCGAGCACCGCGACGGCTACGAAGGCGACGGGGATGCCTCGTCCTGACGACGCCTCCCGCCATTGACCTCAACGAGATGCGAAGTCCTCGAGGTCGAACAGGAGCCCCTGGATCTGATCGGGCCCCAGTGCCCCGGGTCGGCGAAGGATCACCCGACCGTCCGGTCCGGTGATGACCCAGAACGGGAACGCATTCGTGCCCAGCTTCGCCGCCAGGCTGCCATCGGTGTCCACGAGGACCGGGAACGCAAACTGCGAGGCTTCGAGATAGGGGATGAGGGGATTGCCTCTGCTCTCGTCGATGGCCGTCGTGATCGTGACGATCTGCACATGAGGCAGGTCCGGCGCGGCGGTCACCCACACATCCTGCAGTACCGGCAGATCGTTCTGGCAGTGTGGGCACCAATGGGCCCAGACGAGCCACACGGTGGCTGTCTCACCGTCGGGGATGATCGTTAGCGTTTCGTCCGAGTAGTACTCGTCGCCTTCGATCGCAGCGATGGCGAGTCCCTCGGCCACGGCAATGTCCGGTCCGGCCGATGGATACGGAGGCAACGACGGGTCCGCACCCAGGTCCGAAGTCGCCTGGTTGTCGAGCGGTACGGCGAGGTTGGCCAGGTCCAGCTCCTGCTCGAGGTCCCCCACGGTGGCCTCGAGCGCATCCAACGCCGCCCCGGTTCGTTCTGCCTCCGCCAGCGCATCGGCAGCCCGTGCGGAGGCTTCATCGGCTGCACTTCGTGCGTCGCCTGCCGTGCGGAGGCTCACGATCTGGAGGGCGATGACGGCGATGACGGCGAGGATGGCGACTACAACCGTCCAGGGCATCGAGCGGCGCGGCCGGCTCAACGTGGTGCCGGCTGCTTCACTCTGGTGCGGGTCGGTGTCTGCTGATGCCGCTGTGGTCGACTCGGATGTCACGGCCACGATTATCTCCGCCCGCTGGTTGGGGAGGGCGGGGTCGTTGGTCCCGACGATCGGTTACCATGTGCGGGCTGCACAAGGTGCGGCGTCACGGGGGTGACGCGGTTTCGACTGTGAGGGTCGATGCGCCGGAAGCGAGCCGAGGTCCCCGGAGTCCTCGTTAAAGAGCCGGGAAACACATACGTGCCGACAACGATCTGGCACTGGCTGCCTAACAACTAGCAGCCTGTCCGCCCGGGGGGTGCCTGCCTCGCCGGAACGGGCAACGCAATGCAGGACGCAGCCGTCGGGGTGCCGGTGACCGACGGTCAAGATCACCTCCGGCTAGGGCTGTGGACAACGTGCCGACAGCGGTTCACGGCCCGAAAGCTCGCTGTTGGCTGCGCTCGGAGATGCCGGCGCTGAAACCTCATGGGACGGGGGTTCGACTCCCCCCACCTCCACCGCGAGGGCCCCTGCAAAGGGGCCCTCGCCTCTTCTGCATCGCTCGGTGGGGCGGGGGCGGACACGGTCGGACGGAAGGCGGCCGACATTCGCGAAGCGGGCATTCGCGAAGCGGGCATTCGCAAAATGGGCCGCCAGGCCCTTGGCGCCAATGACGCCATCTGCCATCATTTGGCCGGGTCGCAACCCCGAGGGGTACGGGAATCTGGGGAGTGCGATTGAAGTCCGTTACAGCTTGGGAGAAGAGGCCGGAGTATGCCTACCTCGACGAAAGGCCGGCAGGAGCCCGACCTTCGACTCGAAGTCTCAGCACACCAGAGCCAGGGTCTCTCCGGAACCGCAACAAGAGCTCGCAGCCAGGGCGTTCTTGACAATGCGAAGGATCTCAGCCGGGCGGTTGAACACAACCGCCACGCTGCCGTCCCCGCTGCTGATCACCGCCTCTCCGAGCTCGCTGCCCGGGGGCAGGGCGACAGTCGTCGTACGACGAAGCTCCCGAGGAGCCGTGTCGTCGACGAGGGCGACGCAGAAGTGCTTTCCGGAGTCGAAGCCGGCTCGTTGCTCGTACACCTCGGCGGCGATACCGACACGGTCGAGCAGGGCAGCCAGCGCGGTGGCGAGCAAATAGGGCTCGATCGCGATGAGTACTCTGGTCGAAACGGCGGTGTCCATTGAGCGCATTTGTACCGGACCCGACACAGCGTCGCATCGCCGAATCTGATGAATCGGGAGTGGTGCGCAGCGTCGCAATCGTCGACGACCACCGGCTCCTGGCCGAGACTCTCGTCGACGTGCTCGAGGCGTACGGCGTCTCGGCAAGGAACGTCGACGGCACGACCTCCGACGAGATCCTCAGCGATCTGGAACAGGATCGGCCAGACGCCGTGATCCTCGACTTCCATCTCGGCGGCGAGATCGGTCGGTCGACGCCGTTGATCGGCCCGATGGTCGATCTCGGGATCGCCGTCCTCGTCGTAACCGGAGACATGGATCGAATGACTGTGGCCGAGTGCCTAGAGGCCGGAGCGGCCGGCGTCCTCAACAAGGGCGTACCCGCAGGCGCCGTGCTCGAGGGGCTCAGCAAGGCCGTTGCCGGGCGGCAGATCGTGACCGACGCCGAGCGCCAGGAGCTCATCTCGATGCTGCGAGAGGAGCGAGCGAGGAAGAGCAAGCGTCTCAACCGGTTCGACGAGCTCACACCACGTGAAGCCGAGGTCCTCCAGTTGATCTGTGACGGGCTCAGCGCCGCAGAGATCGCCGAGGAGTCGTATGTGTCGCTGGCGACGGTGCGCTCTCAGATCCGGTCGATCCTCATGAAGCTGGGGGTCCGCTCCCAGCTCGCTGCTGCAGCCGAGGCGAGACAGTCCGGATGGCTGGAGCAGTTCGAGTCGGCGCAGCTTCCGCGAGCGGGTTCCGCCTAGCCGCGGGGATCCCAATCCTTTCATCAGTTTTGGTGATGACGCCGCCCGTTGCTTCGGTGATGATTCGCGGCAGGTAGGGATTCGTGGGTGTTCCCGCGGGTCTAGGAATCAGGTCTCAGACCGGGGTGGTAGGAGCCGGTGGGGCCAAAGGGAACGAAAGGACAGCATCGCATGCTGCAGCTTTGGACTGCTCTTCAGGCCTGGAAGGCCTCCGAGAAGGGTGCCACGATGGTGGAGTACGGGATCGTCGTCGCACTGATCGCCGTCGTCTCGATTCTGGTTGTTGGTGCGCTTGGTGTGGACGTCTTCGATGCGTTCGACCAGAGCCAGCAGAACATCGATCCGGGTGCGGGTCCGCTGACCCCGACCCCGTAATCACGGGTTCACTCCAGCCCTGACGTTCGAGGGGGCGCCCGATGGGCGCCCCCTCAACGCGTCCGACGGAAGGCGCCCGCGCCCGCCGGGTCGCACCACTCCTCGGCTGGCACAGCCCGTAGAGGGACGTTCTGGTCTTTCATCAATGTTGCGGATGACAACTCCCGTCTCGGCCCGCATGATCAACGGTGAGGGTTTGACCTCCTTGGTGGCGGGCCACCATGACGTATAGGAAGGAAAAGCGGGGCATACGATGCGAGGGGCCTGGATTCGAGTGACATCGTGGGCACATGCCGAAAGCGGCGCCACGATGGTCGAGTACAGCCTCGTCGTCGTCCTCATCGGTACATTGTCGGTACTGGTGGTCGGCGCCCTCGGAGTCGATGTCTTCGGACAATTCGACGGGGCGCAGTCCAGCTTCAACAGTGCAGGACCAAGTTCCCCAACCCCCTAGCGTCAATAGATCCGAGAGGGGTGTAGCTGCGGAGTGGTGGACGCAGTTGCACCCCTCCGGCGCGTTTGGAGGCCGGGTGCGGCCCTCGTGCCCGACCTGAATGTTCACTCGGTTCATCAGCTGTCGGTTGATCAGGCCGTCGGTTCATCAGGCCGTCGGTTCATCAGGATTGGCGATGACCGCGGTGCGGAGGTGTGACAGCATCCCGGGGAGGTAGGGATTCGCGGATCTCGCGGGTCAGAGAAGATGGCCAGGGCTTCGCCGCTCGACGCGGCCATCCGCATGGGAAAGGACAGCACCACATGCTGAATAGTTGGACTGCTCTTCAGGCCTGGAGGGCCTCGGAGGATGGCGCCACGATGGTGGAGTACGGCATCGTCGTCGCGCTCATCGCCGTCGTCTCGATCCTCGTTGTGGGCGCACTCGGCGTCGACGTCTTCGATGCGTTCGACCAGAGCCAGCAGCAGATCGACGGAGGCGCAGCCCCGCTGACGCCGACTCCGTAGAAGACACATGGTACGGACCCACGGGGGGCGTCGCACGCGACGCCCCCCGGTCGCGTCCCGCCGATCCGGCACTCGATCCTTTCATCAGTTTTGGTGATGACGCGTTTCGCCGGGTCGATGATGATTCACGGCAGGTAGGGATTCGTGGGTGTTCCCGCGGGTCTAGGAAGTGGTCTCACAGCCAGGGTGGTAGGAGCCAGTGGGGCCAAAGGGAACGAAAGGACAGCATCATATGCTGCAGCTTTGGACTGCTCTTCAGGCCTGGAAGGCCTCCGAGAAGGGCGCCACGATGGTGGAGTACGGCATCGTCGTCGCACTGATCGCGGTCGTCTCCATCTTGGTCATTGGTGCGCTTGGTGTCGACGTCTTCGATGCGTTCGACCAGAGCCAACAGAACATCGATCCGGGTGCGGGTCCGCTGACCCCGACCCCGTAATCACGGGTTCACTCCAGCCCTGACGTTCGAGGGGGCGCCCGATGGGCGCCCCCTCAACGCGTCCGGGCCGATTCATCAGATTTGCTGATGACGGCCGGAACCGCCTCGGCGATGATTCGCTCAGGTAGGGACTCGTGGGCCAGGTAATCCCATGAGTCTGGGCAAGCCCGGTCGGCGGTAGTGGCCGGCGGGGCACGACATGGGACACGAAAGGGGCAGCCGAATGCTGCAGTTCTTCACCGCCATCCAGGCCTGGAAGGCATCTGAGAAGGGCGCCACGATGGTGGAGTACGGGATCGTTGTCGCGTTGATCGCGGTCGTTTCCATCCTCGTCATTGGTGCGCTTGGTGTCGACGTCTTCGATGCGTTCGACCAGAGCCAGCAGAACATCGATCCGGGCGCCGGCCCGCTGACGCCGACGCCGTAGGCAGACCGAGGGATCGAGCGGTGCGGCGTACGGGCGCTCGTCCGATCGCCGCACCGCCTCGCCCAACACGAACCACAGGAAAGCTGTGAGCAAAGGAGTGACGACCGTGCGCAAGCACATCAACCGCGAGAAGGGGGCGGCGATGGTCGAGTTCGCCATCATCCTCCCCGTTCTCCTGCTCCTCGTGTTCGGGATCATCGAGTTCGGCCGGGCGTACAACAACCAGCTCACGCTGACCCATGCGGCACGTGAAGGGGTTCGGACGTATGCGATCACCCAGGACGCCGCCCAGGGCGAGGCGACGGCGAAGCTCGCCGCAACGACCCTCGATCCGGCGCTCATGACGTTCACCACGACGCCATGCGTCATCGGCACCCCGACGTCGATGCAGATCGAGTATCCGTTCCAGCTCTTCATTCCGTTCTTCCCATCGAACCCGATCACGATTACTGCACAAGGAGTTATGAAATGCGGTGGCTGAACCGCACTGACAAGAAAGATTCACGCCGCCGTGCCGGGCGCCACGAACGTGGCGCGACCACCGTGTTCATCACCGTCAGCCTGGTGGGGCTGCTGGCGATGACCGCGTTCTCGTTCGACTTCGGTCGTGTCTACATCGAGCGTCGCCAGCTCCAGACCGGAGCCGAGGCGGCGGCGTTGGCCGTTGCCCGCGACTGCGCCAAGGGCGCCTGTATCGCCGCATACGACGTCATGGTCGAGGCGGACATATACGCAGACGCCAACAGCCCTGACGGGATGTCCTGGATCCAGGAGGCCGATCTCGACATGGCGGCACAGCGCGTGCGCGTCGTGACGGGCAACGAGGACGCCAACGGCAACCGCAACTTCGACATGGTCTTCGGCCGGGTGGTTGGTGTCGACGAGTTCACCGTCGGCGCCGAGGCGACTGCGGTCTGGGGGCCGCCGGGGAAGATAAAGGCGCTTCCGCTCATCTACTCGGAGTGCGAGTGGGAGAGCTTCGGCAATCCAGGCTTCGTGGACGAGAATCCGGTGACCAACTTCCTGCACCGCTCTTCTGCGGTCGAGACCGGCCTGATAACGAATGCGGCGTACCCGTATCGCAACAAGTTCGTGACGATCCGGTTCCACGGTCAGGGGGGAAACTGCCACTACAGCCCGTCCGGTCAGGATCTGCCCGGCGGCTTCGGGTGGCTGGACACCGGAACCAACTCCGGAAGCGTCTGCGCGCTCGAGGTTGCTTCGACCACGTGGTCGACCATCGACCCGGGTGCTTCGCCGTCCAACGGGTGTGACCCGATCGATCTCTACGACATGATCGGCTCGGTGCAGCTCATCCCGTACTTCGACGAGTACGACGGGACCGGCAACAACGCCAAGTATCGCGTCAGCGGGTTCGGGGCGTTCTTCGTCACCGGGTACTACTTCTCCGGGCAGTTCAAGGAGAAGTCGATCATCACCGGGCAGTTCCCGTGCGGCGGTAGCAACCGATGCATCCAGGGCTACTTCATCGGCGACTGGGTCGCCGCGGGAGGGTCCGACATCGGCGGAGGCAACGACCACGGTCTCAACATCATCGGACTCGCCGGCTGAGCCCGGCCCAGACACAACCAACAACGCACAAGCAAACAACGCACGCAACCAGGTAGGAGCACAAGGGCCATGAACAACAACAAGCGATGGATCGGAGTCGTGATCGCAGTGGCGCTCGCCGCCATCGGCACCTTCGTCCTCGTCAACTACGTCAACAGCGCCGACGAGCGGGCGCTTGCCGGGCAGGAGACCATCGAGATCCTCACGGTCATCGAGCCTGTCGACGCCGGCACCTCGGCCGAGGATCTGGCGCCGCTCGTGCAGACGGCGCTCGTGCCGGCGAAGACGCAGGTGCCGGGCAGTGTCGCCACGCTCGATCAACTCACCGGCACCGTCGCCGCCGTTGACCTCGTCCCGGGGGAGCAGCTCCTCCTGAGCCGGTTCATCGAGCCCGAGGTCTTCGCCTCGGAAGGTGAGTTCGAGGTGCCCGATGGCCTCGTCGAGGTGACGGTGTCGCTGTCACCGGATCGTGCGGTTGGCGGCGAGCTCCGTCCCGGCGATCTGGTCGCCGTGCTCGCGTCGTTCGATCCGTTCGAGCTCGACGGTACCGAGCCCACGAGCGAGGACCTCCCCACCGACATCACCGAGGTCATCCTGCCCGGTGCGGAGGAGGACAACCCCCAAACGCCGAATACGACGGGCCTGCTCATCCACAAGGTGATCATCACCAACGTTCAGGTCGAGCGTCTCCCGACGGAGCCGGTCGAGGGTGAGGACGCCTCCGACTTCTCGCTGGCGCCCACTGGCAACCTGCTCGTGACCCTGGGAACGCAGCCCGAGAACGCCGAGCGCATCATCTTCACGGCCGAGTTCGGCTCGCTCTGGCTCGCCGCCGAGCAGGAGTCGACCCCCGAGGGCACGACGCAGATCCAGACCCGTGTCTCGATCTACGACAACCCGGTGGAGGCGGCACGATGAGTGGAATCATTCTCGCAACCAACAGCCTGGCGTTCGAGCAGCGAACCCGGCGAGCCATGGGCTCGACGAACGGTGCGATCAGCCGGTACGACTCCGAGGTGATGTACATCGATCCGCTGGCGGCGGCCAAGGACTTGGCGCTGGCGACGCCCGACGTCATCCTCATCGGCCCCAACGTGGCCATGGATGCGGCGCTGAGCCTCGCCCAGGCGCTCGACCAGGAGCACCCGGAGATCGAGGTCGTGGTCGTCGCCGATCCCACCCCGGATCTGTGGCAGGCGGCGCTTCGCTCCGGTGTGCGCGACGTGCTGTCGCCCGAAGCGGACGACGACGAGATCCGAGCAACGGTGGACCGGGTCAGCGAGGCGGCACAGCGCCGCTACCACAACCTGGTGGCGGACACGGTCGACCCCGCCGACAAGTCGAAGATCATCGCGGTGATCGCCCCCAAGGGTGGCACCGGCAAGACGGCGCTCACCACCAACATGTCGGTGGCGCTCTCCTCGCTCGGTGCGAACAAGGTGGCACTGCTGGACCTCGATCTCCAGTTCGGTGACGTGCAGAGCGGTCTGGGCCTCGATCCGGAGCACTCGATCGCCGACCTGGCGAAGGTCCAAGGTGGCGTCACGGCAACGGCACTCAAGGTGTTCATGACGCCTCGTGGCGACAACCTGCACGTGCTGTGTGCTCCCGACTCGCCGGCAGAAGGCGACGAGGTGCGCGATGTCACGGTGGAGCGAGTGATTCGACTGCTGAGCGCAGACTTCTCGCACATCGTGGTCGACACCGCGGCCGGCCTCACCGAGGCCACGCTGGCCGCCATGGAGCACTCGACCGACTTCGTGTTCATGTGCGATCTGTCGGTGTCGTCGCTCCAGAGCCTGCGAAAGGTGATCGATGCCATCGACATGCTCGGGTTCGACGGACCGCGCCGCCACTTCGTGGTCAACCGCTCCGACGCCAAGGTGGGTATCACGCCTGCCGAGGCTGCCGAGCTCGTGGGCATGGAAGTCGACATCGAGATCCCGTACTCCCGTGCGGTGGCGCTCTCGATGAACCACGGCGAGCCCGTCGTGGAGGCATCTCCTCGATCGCCCGCCGCCCGAAGCTACACGAGGGCAGCCCAGCTGTTCCTCCCCGAGGTCGAGCGCCCCAAGCGCTCCTTCTTCTCCTGGAGGTAGGTCATGAGGCTGAACGAACGTCTCAAGCGAGCACAGACCGGGCAGGACCCGATGCAGGGCGCAGCGCGTCCTGCCAACAAGCCGCAGCCGTCGTCGGGCTCGAAGAGCTCCGGTGGTGACGGTAGGGCCTCAGAACAGAAGGTGAAGTCGGACGACCCGTTCGCCATCGTCAAGGTGCGGGCACAGGAAGCGCTGTTCGCCAAGTTGGGGATGCGTCTGTACGACGCCAGCCTCGGTGAGGACGAGATACAGCGATTCGTCGCGGAGGAGCTGTCGGGTGCCATGGGCCTCGACTCCGTTCCGCTCACCGAGGTAGAGCGCAGGACACTTGCCCTTCAGATACGAGACGACTTGCTCGGTCACGGTCCGATCCAGATGTACCTCGACGACCCGTCGGTCACCGAGGTCATGGTCAACGGCATCGACCAGATCTACATCGAGCGCGACGGTCGCCTCACCCGCACGGAGACGCGGTTCATGTCGGAGCAGCACTTGCGCCGCGTGATCGACCGCATCGTCACCCAGGTCGGGCGCCGCATCGACGAGTCTTCGCCGATGGTTGATGCCCGTCTCCAGGACGGCTCCCGCGTGAACGCGATCATCCCGCCGCTGGCGGTGGACGGGCCTTCGCTGACGATCCGGAAGTTCTCCAAGGACCCGTTCGGGGTCAACGACCTCATCGAGTTCGGCAGCTTGACCAAGCTGGTCGCCGACCTCCTCGAGGCGACGGTTCGCGGCAAACTCAACGTCCTCGTCAGCGGTGGTACCGGTACCGGTAAGACCACGCTGCTGAACGTGCTGTCGGGCTTCATTCCCGATGGCGACCGAATCGTCACCATCGAGGATGCCGTCGAGCTCCAGCTCCACCAGGATCACGTGGTTCGCCTCGAGAGCCGGCCCGCCAACGTGGAGGGTCGGGGTGCGGTGGAGATCCGAGATCTCGTGCGCAACTCGCTGCGTATGAGGCCCGATCGCATCGTCGTCGGTGAGTGTCGTGGCGGCGAGGCCTTGGACATGCTCCAGGCCATGAACACCGGTCACGACGGCTCCCTGTCCACGATTCACGCCAACTCGCCACGGGACTGCCTGTCCCGTCTCGAGACGCTGGTGTTGATGGCCGGTGTCGACCTGCCCTCGCGAGCCATTCGCGAGCAGATCGCCTCCGCCGTCGACCTGATCGTCCAGATCACCCGTATGCGGGACGGCACACGCCGTGTGACCGAGGTCGCCGAGGTCGTCGGTATGGAGGGCGAGAACATCACCATTCAGGAGATCTTCTCGTTCGACTACAGCGCCGGCATGGACGAGCACGGCCGCTTCCGCGGCGTCATCCAGCCGACAGGTATCCGGCCTCTGTTCAGCGATCGTCTCCAAGACCAGGGCATCCAGCTCCCGTCCGACGTCTTCGGTGTGGTCGACATCGACTTCCTCACGAAAGGGGGGAAGAAGCGATGACGAAGCGCCTCTCTGCAGCGCTCGCGCTGCTGGCGCTCCTCGTCGTCGCCCCCGCCGTCTCGGCCAACGCCCAGACGGTCGAGAGCGGCGACAGCGAGGTCCGCATCGAGCAGCTCGATGCTTCACGTCACCCTGAGGTCGATGTGACGGTGAGCCTCCCGCCCGCGCTCAGCGCAACCGAGCTCGACTCGAGTGCGTTCACGCTCTTCGAGAACGGAGAGGAGCGCCAATTCGCGGTCTCTCCGGTGTCCACGGACGACCTCGAGGTCGTGCTCGTGCTCGACGCATCGACCAGCATGCGGGGCCAGCCGCTGACGGCGGCCAAGGACGCCGCGCAGAGCTTCCTCGACGTGATGCCGAGCTCCGTGAAGGTGGCGGTTGTCTCCTTCGCCAGCGAGACGCAGGTGCTGAGCGAGTTCACGACCGACCGAGCCGAAACGGCGACGGCCATCGAAGGGATCGAGGTTGCCGGCGAGACGGCGCTCTACGACGGCGTGCTGACGGCGACGTCCGTCTTCGACCCTGCGGTCGAGGCTCGTCGTGTGGTCGTGCTGCTGTCGGATGGTGGTGACACCATCAGCGAAGCGCCGATCGGTGATGCGATCGCGTCGCTCCTCAAGACAGACGTGGCGTTCTACGCCATCGAGCTGGAGAGCCCGGAGAACGACGGCGCCGCCATCGCCCAGATGGCGACGGCGACCGAGGGCACCGTCCTCGGCACGGACGACCCCGCGGCACTCTCGAGCGTCTTCGAGGAGATCGGCGCCCAGATCACCAACCGTTACGTGCTGACCTACACGTCGGAGTCGTACTCGAGCACCGACGTGTCGGTCGAGGTCACGACCAACGGCACGGTCGTCACGGCCCGGGGCAGCGTGGAGTATCCCGACGCCCCCGCGGTGCCGGTGACGACGCTGCCCCCGGTGGTAGCCGACCCGTCGCCGGCCCCGGCGCCGGCTCCCGCTCCGGTCGACGTCTTCGCCCTGCGCGATGGCGGCGTGACCGCCGTTGCCTGGTACCAATCGAAGAGTTTCATGTATGTCGGTGTGGCGGCCCTCATCCTGGCCGCCATCGGCATCATCATCTTCTCCGGGATCGGCCGGAAGCGCTCCGGAGCGAAGTACGGCGGAGCCGCCGCGTTTGCAGAGCAGCTGCGGTCAGGCAAGAAGACCGCTCTCAGCGGTCTCGCCGAAGGCGCCACGGCGCTCGTGGAAAAGGGCCTCGAGGGCGAGCGCGGCAAGGGACTCAACGCCAAGCTCGATCGCGCAGGTGTTGCCATGCGTCCCGGCGAGTTCATGGTCATGGCGATCAGCATCTCGCTGGCTGCAGCGGCGCTCGGCATGCTCTTCTTCAGCCCCCCGATCGGGCTGGTGGCGGCTCTCGTGATGGCCTTCCTGTTCAGGTGGTGGCTCAACCACAAGTCGGTCAAGCGGACCAAGCTCTTCGGGGAGCAGCTTCCCGACGCACTCCAGCTGATGTCCGGCAGCCTGCGGGCAGGCTTCGGCTTCATGCAGGCCGTGTCCACGGTGGGCTCCGAGGTCGCCTCACCCTGTGGCGACGAGTTTCGCCGGGTCAAGATCGAGACCCAGCTCGGCAAGGACGTCGACGACGCCCTCAAGGAGATGGCCGACCGCGTCGACAGCGAGGACTTCAAGTGGATCGTGGAGGCCATCCAGATCCACCGTGAGGTGGGTGGCGACCTCGCCGAGATCCTCGACACCGTTACCGACACAATCCGGGATCGCAACAGCATTCGGCGGCGGATCTCCGCGCTGAGCGCCGAGGGCAAGATCTCCGGCGTGGTCCTCGGCGGCTTGCCGTTCGCCCTCGCCATCGTGATCACGTTCCTCAACCCGACATACCTGCTCGAGCTCACCAGCTCGACGATGGGTATAACCATGATCGTGGGCGGTCTGGTCGCCATGGTGATCGGGATCGCCTGGATGCGCCGCATCACCAACCTGAAGTTCTGAGGAGGTAGGGAACATGCCAATTCAAATCATTCTCGCCGCCCTCGCAGTCAGTGCCTCGGTCCCGCTTCTGTGGATCTCGGTCGGTGCGGCGCGCGGCGGAGGCGGCAGCACTGTGATGAGCCGGCAGAAAGTGATCGCCGGCGACGTCAAGAACGCGCGCGACCTCGCTCTGATGCGAGGCGCCGGCGAGCGCCTCGCTATCCCAGCGCTGCAAAGCCTCAGCGGCACGATTCGGCGGATCACCCCGCTCGGTTGGGTGGACAACCTGCGCAAGAACTTGACGCTCGCCGGGTTCCAAGGCGGCGATGCGCTCGAGCGATCACTGCTCGCCAAGTTTGCGCTTTCGGGCTTCGGTGCGGTCGTTGGAATCTTCGGCCCGTCGGTCGGAGCTCCGGCGGCCAAGCCATTCTGGATCCTCGCACTGGCCGCGTTCGGGTTCTTCGTTCCCGACCTTCTCGTGTACAGCAAGGGCAAGGAGCGCCAGCAGAGGATCCAGCGGGAGCTGCCGGACACCCTCGACCAGATGCGCATGAGCGTCGACGCCGGTCTCGGCTTCGAGGCGGCCATGCATCGGGCGGCCCATGCGGGTGAGGGACCCCTGGCCGACGAGCTGCGGCGCCTGCTTCGCGAGATCCAGCTCGGTGTTCCGCGGAGCGATGCGATGCGCAATCTCGCCGACCGTACCGACGTGCAAGACCTCGACAGCTTCGTCCTCGCCGTGGTTCAGTCGTCCTCGTACGGCATCCCGGTGGCCAAGGTTCTCCGGGTGCAGTCGGACGAGCTCCGCGACAAGCGGCGGTCGCGTGCGGAGGAGCGGGCGCTCAAGATTCCCGTGCTCCTCATCTTCCCCCTTGCGTTCTGCATCTTCCCGGCGATGTTCATCGTGCTGCTGGGTCCGGCAGCCATCCGAATCTTCCGTGACATGAGCGGTGCGCTCTGAGTCGGCGGAACCCGTGATCACCCGTGAGGGGGTAGACCAAACATGATCCAGCTGCACAACGACAAGACACCGCTCAGGACGGCCGCCTCCGTGCTGCGGTTCCTCGACGACGGGGGCGTCGGCTCTGCGTCGGTGCCCACCGGCTTCCATCCACTCGACGAGGCGCTCGGTGGCGGGCTGCGTACGCAGCACTTCACCGTCGTCGGCGGGCTCCCGGGCACAGGCAAGTCGGCGTTGACGCTCCAGATGGCGCGCAACGTGGCGGCCACGGGCCGCAACGTGGTGTACGCATCGTACGAGCACGACCGTCTGGCGCTGCTCGAGCGCCTTCTGCTGCTCGAGATAGGTGACCTGGTCGAGGGTGGCTCGTCTGCATCGAAGCTGGCGCGGGCTTCGCTGCGTGCCGTCGTCCAAGGCTCCCGGAGCATGGACGCGGAGCTGGCGAGCAACCTGCTGCTGCGGGCCGCCCACGGGCGGGTGACGGAGTATGCCGACCAGCTGTGGCTGCTGCGGGCGTCACCGCTCAACACTGCTATCGAGCAGCTCGACGACGCCGCCAAACAAGCCGGCGGCGGCAGCCTGCTCGTCGTGGACTTCCTCCAGAAGATCCCGGTCACGGAGCGCACCTCGGATCTCGAGCGCATCGTTCGCGCTGCCTCGGGGCTCAAGGAGATCGCCCTCCAAAACGACGTCGCCGTCTTGGCGATCGTCGCCGGCGATCAGGAGGGGCTGAGCGTGCGCCGGCTGCGACTCTCCCATCTGAGGGGCGCCGCCGGGCTGGCGTACGAAGCCGACGTCGTGCTGATGATGAACGAGAAGTACCACGCCGTTTCGAAACTCCACAGCGCCTTCGACCCGATCCGGGCCGAGCAGTTCAGGCTGTACTCGGTGGTGAGCATCGACAAGAACCGCGACGGCGAGCACGGCATCGACGTCCAGTTCGAGAAGGACTTCTCTCACCTGCGCTTCAATCCGGCAGGTACCTATGTCGAGGAGCGCCTGGTCGACGAGCTGATGTACCCCGAGTAAGCGGCCACCATCCCGGGTCGTCCTCACCCTCACCTGGACGGCCCGGGCACGAGCGTCGTGTACTCATGGAGAGAGAGACCCGCACTTGCTGCGGGTCTTTCTACGTCCCGCCGTTCCGTCGCAGGCGGTGTGGGTCGAGCGACCCAATTCCTCACATGGGCCGGAAGGCCTGTTCTCACAATGAGGCGAGCGCCCTAGAATGTGACCCAGAAGGAGCCCGGTCATGGGGGAAACCGCATCCGCGGTTGCGCCGGGTTCGAGGGGGGTTGTCATGGGGCAACGCGGATTGCTCGCCCGCCTCGTTCGCGAGGACGAGAGGGGGGCCATGGCCATCGAGTTCGGAATGGGCGTCTTGCTCATCGCGCTCATCACGTTTGCGCTGTTGGCGGTTGCAGGCGTCGAGATCGCCGAAGTATTCCCGAACATCGATCTGCCCAGCTTGTCATTGGGGATCTGATGAGAGTGCTCAGCTGCCAGCCAGGAGTCTGAGCGCCTCGTCGGAATCCGCATCGACGGGGAAAAAGGTCTCGAGGCGTAGTTCCTCGAGCGTGACGTCGTAGGCGGCGCCGATCGTCACCAGCGTCGAGAACAGGCGCGCTTCGAACGCCCCGGTCCGGTAGTGGATGGGCAGCAGCAGGTCGGCGGCTTTGGGGAGTGAAGGCTCCCGGCGGAGCTGGGCGACGTCCGGATATCCCAGCACTTCCTCGAGAAGCTCGGTGAGCTCGCCGTCCTCAGCGCGGTCGACCGTCTCACGCTCGAGGCGTGCCAGCGCCGCGCCTGCTGTCACCTCCCAGTTCACGGTGACCGTGCGAAGGCCTTGCGGGTGGAACGTGAGCCTCGCCAGGTTGGGCCCCGGTCCAACGGCTGCCGCTGCCGGGTCGATGAGGTGTGCGAGAAGCTGCGTTGCGGCCTGGTTGGACGCTACGACGTTCCACCGCCGATCGATGACGACGGCGGGGTACGGCTCGTGGGCGTCCATCATGAAGTCGAGCACTCGTCGAATCTGACCCATGGCGGGCTCCTCGAGGCGGGTCTCGGTGTAGGCGGGGGCGTAGCCGGCGGCGACGAGCATCTCGTTCCGAGACCGCAGCGGTACCTCGAGCATGGTTGCCAGGTGGAGGACCATCTCGCGGCTCGGCGTGGCGCGACCGGTCTCCAGGTAGGAGAGGTGGCGCTGGGAGACCTGGGCGGCAGCCGCCAGTTGGAGCTGGCTGAAGCGCCGGTGGTGGCGCCACCGCCTGAGCTTCGACCCGAACGATCCCGCCATCCGACGTACCCTAAGCGGTCATGACTTCCATAACCAAACAGGTTATTGATCTCATGCAGCACCGAGCTCATCCTGGTGGCACGTCACCCCAAGGAGCCGAGTTGCCTCACGAGCCCACGTTTCTCCTGGTCACCCTCACCATCAATGCGGTCTTCTCCGCAGTCTCCGGTGCGCTCCTGATCGCGCTGGCCAGTCCGATTGGTCGTCTGGGCGACCTGCCGGAGGTCCTCGTCGCGTCCGTGGGGGTGTCCCTCCTGTCCTTCGCCGCATTCGTAGGGGCCGCGGCTCGGCGCGACCCCGTCGACCGGGGTGCGGCCCTGATCATCACCGTCGCCGACTTCGCCTGGGTCGTGGCGGCGGCGGCGATCATCGCGGTGCCGGACACGATGCGAGCCGGCGGGAAGGCCGTGCTGGGTGCCCTCTCCGCGTTCGTGCTCGTCCTCGGACTGGCCGAGGCGAAGGCGCTGCGCAGCCATCAGGCGGTGGACACCGGTGCGGTCAGGGAAGGAACGGCTCCGACCGCTTGAGGAATGCCGCCATCTGGCCCCGTGTCACCGAGTTTCCCGGGCAGAAGTTGGTGTTGGCGGGTGGGTTGCAGCCCAGCGTGATGCCGGCGGTGGCCAGCTTCTCGATGTCGGCTTCGAAGATCGAGCCGTCGTCGTCGAGGAAATCCGTGGTCCCCCGGTCGGTCAACCCGAAGGCCCTGACGAGAAATGCCGCCATCTGGCCGCGGGAGACGGATTGGTCCGGGCAGAACTTGGTGTTGTCCGGCGGGTTGCAGCCGAAGGTGATGCCGGCGGTGGCGAGCTTCTCGATGTCGGCTTCGAAGATCGAGGCGTTGTCGTCGATGAAGTCGATGCCGGGATCGATGGCTGTCAGCCCGAGCGCCCTCACCAGGAAGGCAGCCATCTGTCCCCTGGTCACGCCGTTGCCCGGGCAGAAGTTCGTGTTGTCCGGCGGGTTGCAGCCGAGCGTGATGCCCTCGTCGGCGAGCCAGATGATGTCGTTGAGGAAGTTCGTGCCACCGATGTCGGCGAATCCGACGAGGCGAACGACGTACCCGGCATCGCTGCCGGAGAGGATCTTCACGATGCTCCCGTCGGCGATCGCAGGCTCGCCCTGGTCGAGATCGATCGACAACGTCTCACCGGGGGTTACCACGTGGTCGATGGCATCGGGCGAGGGTGGGTACGAGAACAGGCCGGCCGCCGTTCCCCAGCAGAGGACAACCTGCCCGCTCAGCGGGTCGAGGCATACTTGTTCGGCGTAGTGGGCGCTCACGCCCTCGAAGGCGTCGGGGATGCCGTCGACACCGAGGGAGCGGCGCGCATCCAGGGTGATGAACGACCACTCGCCCTCGGTCGGAAGGACGATCATCTGGAGCCCGGCGACCCCCGCCGGGGCAAGGGTGACGTTCTTCACTCCGCCCGTGTAGACCAGCACGTCGGAGGTGTCGATCCATCCGGCGCGGTAGCGGTTCCAGGCCACCGTTGCATACGGCGTGTCGGTGCGCCCGACGAAGTCCTCGGTGGCATTCGCCGACATGACGTCGATGGGGTTGTCGTACTGGTTGAAGGTTTCAGCCGAGTACGAATGGGGCCAGCCGAGGGTGTGCCCGACCTCGTGGACGGCCGTCGTGAGGTGCGGCTCGTCGAAGGGGAACACGAAGTCCGGCGTCGACAGCGATCCGCCGTCGACGATCGCCCACCGCTGGTTGGCCGGATACGTCGAGGGTGCCTCGTTGCCGCCCGAGCAGGGGAGAGCGCAGAACTGCCCGGAGGTGGCGACGCCGCCGTTGTTCTTGTTGTTCAACACGCCCATGATCGCGTTGTCGGTAGTGACCGAAGGCGACGCGGCGATCGCCGCCTCGCAATCGAACTCGTTGTCGCCCGAGATCGTCACCGTCTTGCGGGCGGTGAACGACGGCGTGTAGCGGCCACCGGAGATCGAGACGAAGTAGTCCTTCACGGCGCCGTTGAGCACGGCGGTCGCCGCCGCCAGGTCGACGGTCCCGCTCGCCCCCGGCCAGGTGCACACGTACACGCCGATCTTGTCGGTGCCCAGGGTGTAGCGGCGCGACTCGAGCGGGTACACGACGAGCCCGAGCGGATCGCCCGTGAACTCGGTGCTCGGCGCCATGTACTGGGCGGAGAGCGGGGGCTGTTGCTGAACGATGTCGATGGGTTCGGCCAGCGCCTCCGCAGTCGTGGAGAGCGTCGGATCCCGGAAAAGGTCGTTGGCGCTCACTCCGGCCGTGCGACGCTCCTCCTGAATCGCCGGGTCGTCTGACGCCGTTACCGGTGCCGTCACCACCAGAAGTCCGAGTGCGGTCACGAGCGCGGCCAGGGCGCGACGACGAATGCTGTGGCGTGTCATGTGGATTCCCGGCTCGGAGACCGGCAGCACTCTACCGGTGCGCGCAGGGCAAGGGATGGGGCGCCCGTCTCAGTTCCTCCACAGCGATCGCTCGATGGCCATGTCGTTCGGGCTCGGCAGGTCCTCGATGTTCCCCACACCGCCGATCTGGTAGCACGTGTATCGGTAGGTCCAGGGGTCGAAGGCGACACACTCGATCCGGTTCGCCGTCGAGTTCTTGGCGAACTCCAGTTCGAACCCCGGTGCCACATACTGCCGTACGGCGTCCGAGGCTCCGGAACTACGAGCCGCCGAGCCGTAGGGGTCCGTGTAATACTCGCCGGAGCCGAGCGCATGGTCGGCATCGAAGACGAAGTCGGCACGCCACGAGGCCATCGACAACGTGCGTTTGGTTGCATTGTCACGGTCTGGGTTCCGCACCACGACGCCATCGCAGGTCATCGAAGGGCAGTGCGACATCGGGTCACGGATGTCGAACTCGTGATCGAACTCGGCCATGCCGAGGTTGAACGTGGCGTCCGTCTCGGCGCGGGCGTCCCATCGCTCGTAGTTGTTCGACTCCGCCCCGACGTTGATGGAGCGACTCGGCGCCGGGGACAGCATCGCGTCGAGCTGGGCGGCGAGCGCGGGCATCGAGTAGCCGCAATTGGTAGGCATCAACGGCCCGTCGCCACCGTCCGATGTCGCCTCCGCAAACCCGTAGTCGGCCTTGAACCCGGCGGCGAACTGCTGGACGCCGTCGAGGTCGTAGACCTCGACGTGGAGCGTGTGAAACCGAGCACAGACCCGGCGATGGGATGCTGTCGCGGCGTGCACCACGAAGCGCACCCAGTGCTCGTTCGTCATGTCCTGGAAGATGAACTCCTTGAACCCGACATTCGGCTCGTCCTGGCCGAGCTTGTCGGCGACGTAGCCGTAGGGAACCTTGGGCGATCCGGGGATGAGGTCGGGGTTGGAGCCGTGCTCGTGCCCGAACCAGCACCAGTACACCGGGTCGATCTGCGGGTGCCATGTGCCGTAGGTCTCGCCATCGGGGCCGGCCGTGCTGTGTAGGGCGTGGACCCACGACGGGCAGGGCCGGTTGGGCTCGGCTGCGCTGAAGCCATCGGGTGCCGGCGGCTCGGGCGACGGCGTACCGTCCCCTTCGGCCAGGAGGACGAGGTACATCTCCCGCCACTCGCCGGTGTACTCGACGCTGCCGAGCACCACCTCGCCGGCGGGGAAGGCCTGCTCGTAGACGGGCACGAGGTCGCCGTCGATCGACACCGTCCCGCCTTCGGCCCAGCCGCTCAGCCACGACGGGAGGGGGAGCTCGTCGCGCCAGACGACGCCAACGACTGCGGCACGATTGAGCTCGAAGTGGAACCAGTCGTCCTTCTCCACGAGGTTCTTGTACTTCCACCGTGTCGAGGGCGACAGGACGTCCCATCCGGTGTAGCGCCCGGTACTGTCGACCACGTCCACCGAGTCGTCGGGCTCGATGTCGAGTCCCTTGGCGAACCCTCGCGGCCAGTACTTCATGTCGTCGACGTCGATCTCGTTGCCGTTCTCGTGATCGAGGACGTGATAGCGGGCGACGAGTGCCAGGTCGCCGGTCTCTGGAGCGAAGCCGCTGCCTGGCGTCTTGGGCAGATCGAACGCCCGGGTGAGAAACGCGGCCATCTGTCCCCGGGTCACGTTGTCGGCCGGGCAGAACTTCGTGTTGGCGGGCGGATTGCAGCCCTTGGTCACGCCGGCGAAGGCGAGCTTCTCGATGTCCGCCTCGAAGATCGAGCCGTCATCGTCGGTGAAGCTGTTGCCGCCCGCGGTGGCGTCGTAACCCATCGCCCTGACCAGGAAGGCGGCGAGCTGTCCGCGCGTCACGGGGCCGTCGGGGCAGTACTTGGCGTTGGCGGGCGGGTTGCACCCGCGGGTGATGCCGGCGGCCGCCAGCTTCTCGATGTCGGCTTCGAAGATCGATCCGTCGTCGTCGACGAAGTCGACAGCGCCGCGATCCGTCAGGCCGAGCGCCCGCACCATGAAGGCCGCCATCTGGCCTCGGGTCACGGGATCGTCGACGCAGAAGAAGGTGTCGTCGGGCGGGTTGCACCCGAAGGTGATGCCGGCGTTGGAGATGGCTTCGATGTCGGCCTCGAAGACCGACTCATCGTCGTCGAAGAACCCCTGCCCAGCGTTGGCCGCGGTAGGCACCGCCACCACCGATGTGAGCATGGCGAGCACGACGAGGAACCGCGTGAATCGCGACGTCGAGCGCTGCATGAGTGGCCTCCCCTTCCACTCGGCGACGCCCGGGACGGGCGCGTGACCGCACCGGAACGTAGCGGAGGGCGCTCATTTGTCTAATGGATGAAACTGGTAGATGGCAGCTGCCACGAGAACGCCACGTCGTCGTCGTGGGGCGCAGCGGCGCCAAGCGACCGGTAGAGACGAACCGCCGCCTCGTTGGACCGTTCTGTGAAGAGGAACGCCTTGGCGCACCCTCGGGCGTTTGCGACGCCGAGCATCGTGCGTATCACCGCCGAGGCAACGCCGCGACGGCGGTGTCGGTGGGCGGTCTGCACCTCGTAGATGAAGAGGGCACGGCGCCCGTCGAGGCGATCCAAGATGTGGCCGAAGCCGTAACCCACCGGCTCAGTGTCGAGTCGCGCCAGTACGAAGACGTTGTCCTCGCCGGAGAGCACCTCTGCGGCGCGATCGGCACCAGGTGGCGTCCGCTCGTAGAGAAACGCGAGTGCGGCGACCATGGAGGCAGCGTCGTCGGCGCCGAGCCGGTCGACGGACGGCGTGCTCACGCGGCGGGCGTGGCGAGACCTTCGACCACCTCGCCGCCGAGGTCGAGGAGTGCCGCCGGATCGATCTTCACCTTGATCGACCGGCTGCCGCCTCCGAGGATGATCCACGGCAGCTCCATGACCGCGGCGTCGACATAGAGCGGCAGCTCTTTGGGCAAAGCGAACGGCGTGACTCCTCCGACTTTCATGCCCGTGACGTCCTCGGTCACGTCCGGTGGCGCAAACGAGAGCTTGCGAACACCGAGCAGGTCCCTCACGGTCCGGTTGACGTCGAGGCGGGTTGTTGCGAGAACGACGCACGCCGCATGACGTCCGGGAGGGCGCTTCGACGCGACGACGATCGTGTTGGCGCTCTGGCCTTCGGGATAGCCGTAGTGCGCACAGAACTCGGCCGTGTCCGCCAGCGCCGGGTCACAGTCGATGATCTCGTGGGGGAGGTCGAGTCGGTCGACGGCGGTCCTGACGGTCTGCTCGATGTCGCCGTCCGCCGTCATGCGCTCACGTCGCCGAAGCCGACGCCCAGTGACCGCGCCGCCTGGATCCAACGGTGGTCGAGGGGAACCGTCTTGCGCCTCCCGGCGACCTCTTCGAGCGGGACCGGGACCACATCGGATCCGCGCATCCCGACCATCACCCCCGACACCCCTTCGACGATGAGCTCCACGGCGGCGGTGCCCAGGCGGGTGGCCAGGAGCCGGTCGACCGCGGACGGCGTGCCCCCGCGTTGCACGTGACCGAGGATGGTCACGCGGGCTTCCAGGCCGGTGAGCTCCTCGAGACGGTGGGCGAGCCGGTCGGTGCCATGGGCTTGGGCGGCTTCCAACTCGGCGAGTTCCGCTTCGTCGTCCTTCGTGTCGCTCTTCCCGGCGGCGATGGCGGCCTCGAGCTCGTCGAGGCGAGCCCAATCGGGTGCCGGCGAAGCACCCTCGGACACCACGACGATGCTGAACGTGCTACCCGCCGTCTTCCTGTCGAGGATGGACTCGGCGATCGCCTCGACCGAGTAGGGGATCTCGGGAATCAGGATCACGTCGGCCCCGCCGGCGAGACCCGACCCGAGCGCCAGCCATCCCGTGTTGTGACCCATGACCTCCACCACGATGATCCGATGGTGCGAGTGCGCCGTCGAGTGCAGCCGATCGATGGCCTCCGTGGCGATGCCGAGCGCAGTGTCGAACCCGAAGGTGACGTCGGTTCCCCACACGTCGTTGTCGATGGTCTTCGGCAGCGTGAGCACCGGCAGGCCCTTCTCGAAGAGCCGCAGAGCGTTCTTGGCCGTGCCGCCACCACCGAGACAGACGAGGGCATCGAGCCCGAGCGAGGCGAAGTTCTCGAGCATCGAGTCGGTCATGTCCATGACCTTGCCGCCGATGTCCATCTTGTGCGGCTTCTCGCGGCTCGTGCCGAGGATGGTGCCGCCCTTGGTCAGGATGCCGGACAGCGTCTCGCTGTCGAGACGGACGAAACGCTGCTGCATGAGGCCGCGAAACCCGTCTCGGAACCCGATGACCGCCATCTCGTGGGAACGAATGGCGGCCTTGCCGATGCCACGGATGGCCGCGTTGAGACCGGGCGAGTCGCCGCCGGCGGTGAGGATTCCAATGCTCTTTGCCACGTTGGCTCCCCGATGGTGGTTGAGGATCATACCGACCGTGCGACGGGTGGCCGGGGCAGACGCGAAGCGTCGGGCGACCACGGAGACCGATCATCGAGAAAGTGTGGCGCAAGTCTCGAGATCTATGGCAGAATCCCCTCACCAGAGAAAGGAGGTGGTCCAAATCTGCACTGACAGTCTTTACAGGACCCTGGAGGTGGCCGAGCGCTAGGCGGCCGTTCCTAGCAAAGCCTCTAGGAGGGGTCGTCTCGCCGGCGGCATCGACCGCCGGCACAGGTGGCGACTCCTACTCGGACCACCGGAACCCGGAGACCGCAAGAAGGTCCCTTGCGGCGGCGCTCAGGCGCTGAAGCTCTCCGGGTTCTTCCGCGCCGTGCGGCACGGCTCTGGGCCGCCCGACCCGGAATCGGTTGGTTGTGAGCCGCAGAATGCGTATGCTTCCACCGATCCAACCGTGCTACCCCCGCTCCGGGGGCGCTCGGTATGGACGTAACCACGTAAACGGAAAGGACGCACATGAAGCGACCGATCAAGCTGCTCGCGATGCTGCTCGCGTTCGTGCTTGTCGTAGCTGCGTGTGGTGGCGACGACGACGCCGGTGACGACACCGGCGACACGACTGCCACGACCGCAGCACCGGACACGACTGCTGCACCGGACACGACAGCCGCACCAGATACCACCACACCGCCTTCAGGCGGCGCCAACGTCGACGGCGTGCTGACCATCGGCACACTGCTTCCCGTGACGGGCGACCTCGCCTTCCTCGGACCACCCGAGGTAGCGGGCGCTCGTCTCGCCATCGAGGACATCAACGCCGCAGGCGGCGTACTCGGGCAGAACGTCGTACTCGTCGAAGGCGACTCCGGCGACACGAACCAAGACATCGCCAACCCGGAGGTCGACCGCCTCCTGGCGGCGGGTGTCGACGCCATCATGGGTGCGGCCAGCTCGGCCGTGTCGAAGCTGGTGATCGACAAGATCACGGGTAACAACGTGATCCACTTCTCGCCTGCGAACACGTCGCCTGACTTCACCACTTACGACGACAACGGCCTGTACTTCCGTACGGCGCCGTCGGACCTGCTCCAGGGCAAGGTCCTCGCCGACCAGGTGGCTGAGGAAGGCAACCAGTCGGTTGCCGTGCTGTTCCGCCAAGAGTCGTACGGCCAGGGTCTGGCCGACGCCTTCAAGGAGAACTTCGAGGCGCTCGGCGGCATCGTGGATCCGTTCCTGGCCTACGCCGTGGACACGGAGAACTTCGACGCCGAGGTCGACCAGATCGTGGCGGCGGCCCCGGATGCCGTTGTCGTCATCGGCTTCGCCGAGTCGGCCAACATCCTCACCACCATGCACGAGCGGGGCATCGGCCCGACGAGTGACACGAACGTGTGGGGTGTTGACGGCAACATCGGTGGTATCGGCGCCGAGCTCGCCGATCCGAGCATCATCGCCGGGATGAAGGGCACGGAGCCGAGCGTCGACCTGGGCGCCATCTCCGACTTCACCGCCCGTCTCGATGAGGCGTACGAGGGTGGTGTCGGTGGCGTCTTCGCCTACGGCGCCGAGACCTACGACGCGATCATCATCGTGGCGCTGGCTGCGGCGGTAGCCGGTACGGACGATCCGCTGGCAGTCGCCGCCGAGATCAACGGCGTGACGAAGGACGGCGAAAAGTGCACGAGCTACGAAGAGTGCATCGCCGTGATCGATGCGGGTGGCGACCCGGACTACGACGGCCAAGGTGGCCCGTACGAGTTCGTGGACGCCGGTGAGCCGGCGGCGGCCAGCTTCCGCATCGCTACCTACGACGGTGGCGAGACGCCGAACACCGACCTCGACGTGTATGTGTTCGCTAGCTGAGCGCACACATCGACCGTGATCAGAGAGGGGCCGCCCCCCGGGGGCGGCCCGGCGAGAGGCCTCGTCTTCCGCTTCGCCTCGGACGAGCCGGCGCGCCCGCCGACCGGGCCCGCCGAGTCCGGAAACGGCTCGAAGGCGTCCGACGACGCGGACCCGGCCGCGACGCCGCAGGCGGCCACGGCCGTGGCGCGGCCCGACCTGTCGACGGAACGAGAGCCCTCCGTCGGCCGCCTCGCACCGCAGCGCCTCGCCGACGCCACCCCGGCGGCGGGCGTCGCCCGGGCGCGCTGCCGCGATTGCAGCCGGCCCCA
>JBFINP010000003.1:0-141700 GCA_041611095.1 Acidimicrobiia bacterium
GGCACTATCGCAACATGCCGGCCACAAACGACAATGGCGTCGGGGTAGATGTGTCGCTGGAACGCCTCGGTTCCCTCCGCCGTCGTCAGCAGCCCCAGCACCGAGGTGGGATGCGTATGACCGACCCATTGCGACGCGGTCTCGGAGTAGCAGACGGCATGGAGAAAGGTCTCGACACTGGGGCGCCTGTGCGCCGGGTCGTGCGGCGGTACTTCGGCCGCTTCTTCGACTGGGCTCAGCGAGTCGTCGTCGACGAGCTTCAGCGATTGGTCCAGGTCGATGCGGGTGCAGTCGGCTGCCGTCAGCTGAGCCATCCTTGCTCCCGAGGCCTTGATCCAAAACGAGTCGTCTCTCTGCCGGACGCTGGCGTTGCCTTCGCCGAGGATCGTCAGCCCCAAGTCCTCGCGCCCCAACCAGTGGGACAGGGTCACGAGCTCTTGGACGAGTTGGTGCTGCGTCACAGGATCTCCATGTCGGCCAAGCGAGCATACGCTCCGGACCATGCGTCCTCGTTGCCGGGAACCAAGATCGTGGAGGGATAGGTGCTGCGGACGAGGGCCCTTGCTCTCTCCACGCCGCTGAGCTCTCCGGCCGTCATCATCTGCACGAGTACGTTGCCGATCGCAGTGGTTTCGCTGGGTCCGGTCGCAACCGGACGCCCGATTGCGTCGGCCGTCATCTGGTTGAGCAGCTCGTTGCGGGATCCGCCGCCGACGATGTGGAGTCCGGCGATGGGGCGGCCGGTGACCTGTTCCAAATCGTCCAGGGCCCGCCGGCACGACATGGCGAGGCCCTCGAGGATCATCCGAGCGATCTCGCCGTGGGTCTGGGGTTCGGCTTGTCCGGTCTCGACGCAGTAGCGGCGGATGCGATTCGGCATGTCGCCGGGCTCGACAAACCTCGCATCGGTGGTGTCGATGGCTGCCAGAAACGGTGGTGACGCCGCTGCCGCGGCCACCACGGCGTCGTGGCTCAGGCTGAGCCCTTCACTCGAGAACTGTCGCATGCATTCCTGCAGCAGCCAGAGGCCCGGCAGGTTCTTCATCGTCAGGAACCGGCCCCCAAAGCCTCCCTCGTTGGTGATTCCCAAGGACTCGTTCCGCGGGTCGAGGGACGGCGCGCTCGACTCGACGCCGATGATCGACCACGTGCCGGAACTCAGGAATGCCCAGTCCGCGCCAGCGAGGGGCACGGCAACTACCGAGGACGCCGTGTCGTGACTCGCCCCGGAGATGACCTGAACGTCGTTCCTCTCGAGCGTGCGAGCCGTCGGACCGCTGAGCTCGCCGAGCGCAGTGCCGGGCGGGATGATGTCGCCGAGCAGCGCCGTGGGGAGTCCCAACGATTCGATTGTGCCGGTGGCCCACTGCCCCGTGCGTGCGTCGACCATCTGGCTGGTGGTTGCGATGGTGTACTCGTTCGTCATGACACCGCTCAGCCAGTAACTCATCACGTCTGGGACCAGGAGGAGACGACTCGCCCGCGCCAGCAATGCCGGATCGTGGCGCGCCGCCCAGTACAGCTGGAAGATCGTGTTGATCGGCATGGTGCTGACGCCCGTGGTCGCATAGAGCTCGTGCGGGGGGATGATGCTGAAGACTTCGGCGGGCACGCCGGTAACGCGGGAATCTCGGTACGAGTAGGCGAGGTCGACCAAGTCGCCGGCGTCGTCCACGAGCCCATAGTCCACGCCCCAGGCGTCGACTGAGACACGACGGAAGCGGCTTCCGAACGTGCGCTGAGCCACGGCCAACCCGATGAGGATCTCGGCGAACAGTCCCTTCAGATCCCAACGCAGCGTCGAGCCGTGCGGTACGGGTGCGTTGTCGAATCGATGCAGCTCGGTGAGCTCGAGGTGGTCACCGTCGATTCGTCCTGCGATCACGCGCCCGTTGGAGGCTCCGAGATCCACCGCCATCGAGACCGCCGATTCGCTGGCGCTCACGCTCTCCGCTCCGGGCGGCGCTGCCGAGGCGCCCCGCCTGGTGCGGCTGTCGCTCCGTGCGGCATGGTGCGTCCGCCTCCTCGTCGATACGGTACGAGCCACGGCCAGAGTACGAGCGACTCATGCGTGCCCGCAAAGGCGAGTCGTGGCCAACGCCGACTAGGCCATCAGAGCGCGGTAGGCGGTGAAGTCGTCATACATCCGCTTGAACACGGCGTACTTCTTGTGGTGATACTCACCGACCGCTCCACCTGCCGGTTCCACGATGTGGCGGATGCCGCTCATCCCCTCCATAGCCTCGGCCACACTCGAGTAGGCCCCGGCAGCCGATGCGGCCAGCATGGCCGCCCCCAAGAGCACCGCCTCGGCCTCCTTTGGCAGGATGATGCGGCACCCCGTGGCGTCGGCGTGCTCCCGCAGGTACACGTCGTTGTGGGCGCTGCCTCCGGTGGCGATCATCGTGTCGATGGCGTAGCCGGCACCGTTCAAGCTCTCCAGAATGTGCCGGGTCCCGTAGGCCAGGGATTGGATCGCAGCCAGGTACAGGACCGCCAGACCGTCCACCGAATCGTCGAGGCTCAGCCCTGCAACCATGCCGCGGAGCGATGCGTCGGCCCGCGGGGATCGGTTGCCATGGAAGTACGGGAGGACGTGCAAGTCACGGGTGGCGGCTGCCGGGAAGTCGAGCGATGCGGTCAGCTGCTCCAGCTGTTCGTTGAGCACGTCGTGGACGGTCACCCCGCGATGTGCCGCCTGCTTGGCGAGCTCCTCGCCCCGGTGATGCGAACCGATGACGTGGTCGAGCAGGGCCCCAGTTGCGGTCTGTCCCCCCTCGGTCAGCCACATCCCGGGTAGCAGCGCGGAGTAGTACGGCCCCCACACGCCCTCCACGTATCTCGGATCGGGTGACACCGCCATGTGACAGGTCGACGTGCCGCAGATCAGAGCGAGTCGCTTGCTGAGATCGATCGCTTCACCGTCGCCGACGTCGGTGCCGAGGAGCCCGATTCCACCGGCGTGCGCATCGATCACCGGCACCGCCACTGCGATCCCTGCTCGAAGGCCGAGTTGATCGGCGGCTTCTTCGCTGAGCGGGCCGTGCAGGTCCCCCACGGCGCTCACCGCAGAGCCGATGCGAGCGTATCCCTCTTCGGCGAGGTCACCGAGGCCGATCGCTTCGAAGTAGGCCGCTCGCCAGCCCGGCTCTGCGCCGCGGGTCTCGCTGGCAACGTAGGTCCACTTGCAGACTGTCGTGCACAGCGACCGGGCCGAGATTCCTGTGGCGCGCCACGCCAAGAAGTCTGCGAGGTCGAAGAATCCACCGGCACGTTGCCACACCTGCGGCATGTTCTGCTTCAGCCACAGGAGCTTCGGGGTCTGCATCTCGGGCGACATCACGCCGCCTACGTAGCGCAGAACGTCGTCGCCGCCTCGGGTGATCGCGGCCGCCTGCTCCGTGGCCCGGTGGTCCATCCACACGATCACGTTCCGGTCGTCGTCTCCAGACCGGCTGACGGTTACCGGTGCACCATCCGCATCCAGTACGACCAGCGAACACGCCGCATCGAACCCGACACCGGCGACGCCGGCCGGGTCGACATCGCCCGATTCGAGAGCGGCGCGTAGGGCGGCGACGACCGCATCCCAGATCTGGTCTGAGGACTGCTCGTAGAAATCCGGCTCAGGATTCCACGTCTCGAAGGGCTGAACGCCGATGCCGTAGAGGCGACCGGAGCGGTCGAACACGCCGGCGCGGGCACTGCCGGTTCCGACGTCGACTCCGACGTAGAACGATTGCTCCGTCACCGCTCAGCCTCCGTCCAGGATCGATGCGAAAGCCTACCCAGACCACGTCGTGGCTGCCTTAGGCCGCAATGCGTGGGCCATCCCCGTCAACTAAGTTGTCCAGATGCACCGTGGGTTCCCGAACCGGACGGTGTTTGCTCCGCCACAAAAGGAGAGACAGTGAACCACCGACTGTCGAGATTCAGGTTTCTTGCCTTGATCGCCATCTTCGCCCTCATCGCTGCCGCCTGCAGCGGCGACGATGACACCACGACCGGGGACGACACCGGAGACACCACGGCCGATACCGATGCCCCCGCGACGACGCAGGCTGCCGGCGACATGCAGTTCGATGGCGTCGAGGTCGAGGTGTTGACGTTCACCGGCCCCCAGATCGCCGAGCCGCTGCAGCGTCGGGCGCCCGATTTCGAGGCGTTGACGGGTGCCAGGGTCAACGTGACCACGGTCCCGTTCTCGGAGCTGTTCCAGAACATCCTGACCGACGCAGCAACGGGGACGAACAGCTTCGATGCTTGGGTCTTCGCTCCGCAATGGCTCGTCGACTTTGCGATCCCGGGTTACGTCGAGGACCTGACCGACCGAGTCAACAACGACCCCGACATCGCATGGGACGATGTGGCTCCCTTCTTCCGTGACTTCTCGGCGACCTACGAGGGCACGATTCGTGCGATTCCGCTCGACGGTGACTTCCACATGGTCTACTACCGGACGGACGTGCTGGAAGCGGCCGGGCTGGAGCCACCCCAGACGTGGGACGACTACCTCGCCGTCGCGGCGGCAGTCAACGGTCAAGACATGAACGAGGACGGCGAGGCGGACTACGGAAGTTGCATCTCCAAGGCACGTGGTCAGCAGTCGTACTGGTGGATCACATCGATCGCAGCTCCGTTCATCCAGAGCCAAGGCACTGCGTCTGGGGCCTTCTTCGACCTCGAGACCTTCGACCCACTCGTCAACAACGAGGGTTTCATCCGAGCCCTCGAGATCTACGGTGAGACGGGCGACTACGGGCCGCCCGATGAGTCCAACCTCGGTGTTGGCGATACTCGTGGCCTGTTCACCGCCGGTCGTTGTGCGCTGACACTCGACTGGGGTGACATCGGAACGCTGGCGCTCGATCCTGAGACATCCGTGGTCCAGGACAAAGTCGGTGCCGTGATCACTCCAGGCTCCACCCAGGTCATCGACGACAGCGGCGCTCTCGTCGACTGCGATGACACGACCTGCCCATTTGCCATCAACGGCGTCAACCATGCGCCATTTGCGTCCTTCGGCGGATGGTCGGGCGGGATCAACGCAGCCGCCGACCCTCAAGTCAAGGATGCGGCGTTTGCGTTCCTGTCGTACATGACACAACCGGAACAGGCGAACTCCGATGTGACGATCGGCATCACCGGCTTCAATCCCTACCGGGTCTCACAGTTCGAAAACATGGACTTGTGGCTCGAGGCGGGGATGAGCGAGGCGGCGGCTGACAGCTATCTCGGGGCTATCGCCGATAGCCTGAACAACCCGAACATGGTTCTCGATCTGCGGGTCCCACAGAACCAGCGTTATCAGCAGACGGTGCTCGACACGATCCTGGCGCAGTTCGTCGCCGGAGAGTTGACCGCAGCGGAGGCCGCCGCTGAGATCTTCAGCCAATGGCAAGAGATCACAGAAGAGCTCGGGCGCGACGCTCAGCTAGCGGCCTACAAGAGCACGCTCGGCTCGTGACGGTCGATCACTCGGGGCCCGGGCGCATCGCTTCCGGGCCCCGAGTGCCAACCCACCGCTGATGGCTTTGCCCGATGCGATCGACGCTCGGCGTGCGCCGCGGAGCGCTGGGGAACGGACGCTGTTTCCTCGCGAAGCTTCCACCCGCCGCCTGCTGACTTCCCCGGCGGTGGTGCTGGTGATCCTGCTCAGCATCTTTCCGCTGATCATCTCGGCGTATCTGGCGTTCTCGCGGTTTCAGTTCGTATCCGACGGGTTCGACATCACGTTCACCGGGCTCGACAACTTCCGCAAGCTGCTGACGGGCAGCCAGAGCCGGCGATTCGTCGGAAGGATCGGCACGATCCCCTGGTGGGGGTGGCTTGCCCTGGTGGGCTTCGTCGGCTCCATGGCATGGACCGGGGTTCGGGCGGTTCGCTCGGCACCCGCGAAGCGGGTGCGCATCGCCGTCTCGCGAAGCGTGGTGACGATCGCAGGCACCGCGTTGCTGGCCCTGATGATCCAAACGCTCCAGGGTGACGGTCTGCCGGGATCGGTCGTCGTCACTCTTGTCTTCGTTCTCGCCGGTGTGGCGCTCCAGTACACCTTGGGGCTCGGTCTGGCGATGGCCGCGTCCCAGCCGCTCCGTGGCAAGCGCTTCTTTCGCGCAGTGTTCCTGATACCGATGACGATCACACCGGTGGGCGCCGCCTACATGTTCCGCATGATCTCCGATACGGGGAAGGGGCCGCTCGAGCCTCTGTGGTCGTTCTTCTTCGGCGCCGGGCAATACACGTGGGTGGACAACCCCTGGGGCGCCAGGATCGCGATCATCGTGGCCGACACATGGCAGTGGACGCCCTTCATGTTCATCATCCTGGTGGCCGCGGTTGAGAGCGTGCCGGACGCGCTTCTCGAAGCGGCCAAGGTAGACGGTGCCAAGGCCTGGCATCAGTTCCGCTACGTCACCCTCCCGATGATTGCCCCGGTGTCGCTGACGCTGCTGCTCATCCGCTCGATCGAAGCGTTCAAGATCATCGATCTGCCACAGGTGCTCACCGGCGGCGGACCCGGCACGGCCACGGAGTCTCTGGCATTAGGGGCCGTGCTCGAGTGGCGGGCATTGAATCTGGGCGGCTCTGCCGCCATCTCGTACGCGATGCTCGTGCTCACGACCTTCTTCGCCCTCATCCTCGTCAACTACGGCCACCGTCGTGCGGTGGCCGCCATCTCATGAGTACCGCACCGACGGAGCTCCGCGAGACGGCTGCCGGTGCCACCAGGAGGCGGAGCGCGCTCGGCTTGTCGCGTCGCAGCACGGTCGGCGTGTACGTCGTACTCATCTTCTGGACGCTGGTCGTGCTGTTCCCGATCTACTGGATCGCAACGACATCGCTGAAATCGCCGCTCGACGTCAACTCGGGCCCCGTGTATCTGCCGGGGGTCGACTACGAGCCGACGCTCGATGCATGGGATTGGGCACTGAACACCGAGGGAAACCAAACCCGACGCGCCTTTGTGAATACCTTGGTCGTCGGTGTCGTGAGCGCAGTGATCACCGTAGCGGTTGGCGCTGCCGCGTCCTACGGGCTGTCCCGAATGCAGTATCGGCCGAGACTGTCTTCGGTCGCCGCCTTCATCGGATCCGGCGTCTTGGCCGTGTTCCTCATCGTGCTGGGCCTCCCGTGGCCAACTGCCGTACTCGTCTGGACCGCCGTGTTTGCCGCGTCGGTGGCGACATGGGCTCGGCGCTACCAATTCCGCCTGACCAACGACGACATTGCGTTCTGGCTCATCTCGCAGCGCATCCTGCCTCCGATCGCCATCGTGCTCCCCCTCTTCGTGTTCTTCCAGCAGATCGACCTGCTCGACACCCAACTGGCCTTGATCATCACCTACGTCGGCGCCAACCTGCCAATTGCGATCTGGCTACTCCGCGACTTCTTCGCCAACATCCCGATCGACCTCGAGGAGGCGGCGGCGATCGAAGGCGCCACGCGCTTTCAGGCGCTGCGCAAGATCATCCTGCCCCTTGCGGTACCCGGCCTGGTGGCGACATTCCTGTTCATCCTTGTCTTTGCGTGGAACGAGTTCCTGATCGCAACAGTGCTCAGCTCGGCAGACGCTCAGACCATGCCGCTCCTGGTGGTGTCCCAGAACGCCACCCGGGGCCCACAATGGTGGAACATGTCGGTGCTGATAATCATCATGTCGGTGCCCGTCATCGCAATGGCGATCTTCCTGGAGCGCTACATCGCCCGCGGCCTTCTCGTGGGTGCCGTCAAGCACTGAACACGTCAGACCCCGGTGCGCCGTTGCCGAAGAATCTCGGCGTCTGTCTGCACGGTGGTCGTTTGATGTCCGGGAAGGGGAAGGATCCGCTCGTGGATGGCGTCGACGATCCACTCCTTCTGCGGGAAGTACTCGGGTTCGAGATCTGCCGGCGGAGCGATCCAATTCCGTGCGCCGAGGACCACAACAGGCGCATCGAGATCGTCGAATGCCGCCCCAGCGATGGTCGTTGCCATCGTGTGCAGGAACGATCCTCGCTCTACCGCATCCGCCGCCAACACCACCCTGCCGGTCTTCCGGACGGAATCGAGGATGGGCGTGTAGTCGAGCGGGTTCAGGAACCTGGCGTCGATCACCTCCGCAGAGAGGCCATACCGCTCTTCGAGCTCGCCGGCAGCTTCGAGGGCTCGATACAAGGTGGCGCCAATGGTCACGAGGGTGAGGTCGTCTCCGGTCCTGCGGCGGGCCGGTTGGCCGAGTTCGACGACGTAGTGGTCGACCGGGACGCCGCCCGGAACAAGCGTCTCCACCATCGGGTACAGCCGCTGGCTCTCGAAGAACACCACAGGATCCGTGCCTATCAGGGCGAGAGCCAGCATCCCCTTGGCGTCGTACGGCGTGGCCGGGTAGAAGACTCGGAGACCGGGCACGTGCGCCACCATCGAGCTCCAGTCTTGCGAATGCTGGGCGCCGTACTTCGATCCGACGGAGACGCGAAGCACCAGCGGCATGGCGAGCTCACCTCCGGACATCGCTTGCCACTTCGCCATCTGGTTGAAGATCTCGTCACCGGCGCGGCCGATGAAGTCGCTGTACATGAGCTCGACGACTGCTCGACCGCCGCTGATCGCGTAGCCAACGCCCGACCCGACGATCGCGGCTTCCGAGATCGACGTGTTGAACAGCCGGTGGTAGGGGAGGCACTCCGTCAACCCGCGGTACACGCCGAACGCTCCTCCCCAATCCCGGTTCTCCTCCCCGAAGCCCACCATCGTCGGGTCTTCGTAGAAGCGATGCACCATCGCCTCGAAGAGGGCTTCGGCGAAGGTGACCGCCATCCGCCCACTGCGAGGCTCACCTGCGTCGTCGAGGCCAAACCGATGTTTCGCTGCGGTCACGGCGAACCGAGTCTCGCCCAACGGGAGCAGGACATCCGGCTCACCGTCGCCACAGCGAGCGGCCGTTGCCGTCGAGAACATCACGTCGGCGATCGAGGCGGTCGGCGGACCGGCTCGAGGTGACAGCGCAGGCGACACCGCCGCCTCGAAGATCTTGACCACCCGCTCTGCTGCGCTCGCCCTCATCTCGTCGAGCTCTGCACGGTCGGCATGGCCGTTGTCGATCAGGTAGTCGCCGAACGTACGAAGTGGGTCGACGGCCGTCCACAGCTCGAGCTCCTCGGCGTCGCGATACGCGGACGCATCGGACGTCGAGTGGCCGGAGATCCGGTACGCGATCGTCTCGAGCAGCACCGGTCCCTGCCCGGCTTCCAAGATGGCCCGCTTGCGCCGGATCGCATCGGCCACCGCGAGCGGGTTGTACCCGTCGACCCGCTCGGCGTGCATGCCGTCGGGGTTGATGCCAAGACCGGCACGTGCGATCGGTCCCTGTCCCATGGTCTCGCCCTCGGGCTGGCCGCCCATCCCATAGAAGTTGTTGACGAAGTTGAAGAGGATCGGTGGATTGCCCCCGAGCGCCGGATCCCACAACGTCCGGTACTGGTCCATCGCCGCCAAGGTCATCGCCTCCCACACCGGGCCCGTGCCGAGTGCCGAGTCTCCGACGTTGGCGATGACGATCCCGGGCCGGCGGTTGATCCGTTTGAACAGGGCTGCGCCGGTAGCGATGGGCGCCGAGCCGCCGACTATTGCGTTGTTCGGCATCACACCGAACGGCGTGATGAACGCATGCATCGAACCGCCGAGACCCCGGTTGAAGCCCGTGTCCTTTCCGAGGATCTCGGCCAGTAGGCCGTACAGCGCGAAGTCGATCGCCAAAGCGACTGGATCGTTTCCACCGAGGGACGCCACCACTTTGAAGACAGCCCCGTCGCGATAGTCCTCCATAGCGGCGAGGAGCGCTTCGGCGGAAAGCTGTCGACTGGCGGACAAGCTCTTGGCGAGCACTTCGCCATGGCTGCGATGCGACCCGAAGATCAGATCGTCGACGCCCAGGGCGGCACTTTGGCCGACGGCGGCCGCCTCCTGCCCGATCGACAGGTGAGCGGGGCCCACGTACTCGCATGCGATGCCCTCATACCGTCCCGTGCGTTTGACCTGGTCGAGCGCCTCCTCGAACTCGCGAATCAGCGCCATGTCGCTGAACATCGTGGTCAGCCCGTCTCGACCGTATACCGCCGCTTCCTGAGCGGGATCGGACTGATACGCGTTGAGGGGCACCAGCGGTGCGTCGAGCACACCGGCGCGGCGCGCTTCCTCCGGGTCGACGCGAATTCGTTTCGTCATCGCGGGCCCTTCAGGTCCTCACCGCCGTTGTGGGAGCCGGGAGCGTGGGCTCCAGCGTCACGGTCGGTTCGTGCCAGCTCGGGTGCGTTTTCCATGGCGTGAGCGAGCGTCGCCAAGAAGGCAGCCCCCGGCGCTCCGTCGACCACCTGGTGGTCGATCGTGAGCGAGAGGGGGATCTGGCGAGCCATCTGCAGGGTGCCGCCGGGGTCGACAGCCGGTCGTTCCGTCAACGCCCCGACCCCGAGAATCGCCACCTGGGGAGGATTGAGAATCGGCGTGAAGTACTCCACGCCGCTCGGGCCGAGATTGGACACTGTGAAGGTCCCACCGCCGAGCTCGTCCGGGCTGACGCTTCCCTCCAGACAGGCTGCGGAAAGCCGTTGCCGCTCCGACGCGAGTTCCGCCAGCGACATGCGATGGGCATTGCGAATGACCGGAGCCAGCAAGCCGCCCGGCGTGTCGATCGCGAATGCGAGATGCACCGCAGCGTGGCGGTAGAGAACGCCTTCGTCGAGCAATGCATTGAGCCCCGGTCGCTCCTGCAGCGCTCGTACCACCAACGCATGAATCAGGTCCGATAGGGTCACGGCGGCGGCTCCGGGCGTCGCGTCGCCCCGGGTGCGGTGCATGGCGTCGAACAAGCCGGTCGCATCGACTGTTCGATGGAGCGTCAGCTGGGCCGTCGTGTGGAGCGAGTCGAGCATGCGCTCGGCGATCACCCGGCGCGTACCTACGACCGGGTGCGCCTCGATGCCGGTCTGGGCCGTGGCACCAGCCGCCGCGGCCACGGCACCGTGCCGCGCATCGCCTCCCGCTCCTGAAGGCGATCCGGCGAGCACATCTCGCTCGATGATTCGCCCTTGGGGGCCGGAGCCGCTCACTCCGCCGACGTCGATGCCCAGCTCGTCGGCGAGTCGCGCAGCTCGAGGCGACACTCCGGGTCTCGCGACACCTGCGACCGATCCGGTCGGAACCGATGCCGGTACGTGCGCGTGCCGGCTCTCTGGGCCACCGCGTGGTACGGCGTCACGTGCTCCCTGCCCCTGGGAAGGCGCAAAGCCAGAGATGTCGTCTCCCGGCTCGCCGATCACGCCGACGACGGTGTGCTGGGGAACTTCGCTGGACGCCTCGCGCAGGATTGCCAGGAGGGTCCCCGACGCAGGGCTCTCGATGTCGACCGTTGCTTTGTCCGTGTCGAGCTGGAGCAACACCTCCCCGGCGGTGACCTCGTCACCTGGGCTCTTGAGCCACTCCAGGATCAGCACGTCGTCACCTGCGTTGCCGAGTTCGGGTATCACGATGGGCGTCGGCATGGAGCCTCCACGAGCATCGATCGCTGCACGTCAGCTTCGCCGGACGATCGGCTCTCGCCGCTCGGCCGCCGCTCGACGCGTCTCATGCTGAAGCCAGCTCTTCATCGAAGCACACTGCGACCTTCCCGCAGTCACCTGACGCCATCACGGCATACGCTTCCCCGGCTTGTTCGAGCGTGAAGCGATGTGTAACGAGTTCTGACGGATGCCGGTCCCAGCGTACGAGGCGGCCAACGAGGTCCTGCATCTTCCAGATGGACGTGACCCACGACCCGTACACGGTCTTCTGACCGTGGATCATGTCCGGAGAGGGGTTCACCTCCATCGAGCCACCCTCGCCGATGAGGGCGATGCGCCCCCATTTCCCCGTCGCTCGAATGGCAGCGGCGCGCGCCGCCGGATGCGCCGAGCACTCGACTGCCCGTTCGACCCCGCGTCCGGCGGTGAGCTCGAGGATCTCCTCGACGTTGCCGGGGCCTGCGGTGATGACCTCGTCGCACAGACCGAGATCGATCGCCAGGGCCATTCGCTCCGGCCTGACGTCGATCCCGATGATGTGGTTCGACCCCAACGCCCGGCAGAGCATCGCCGCGGCAAGACCGACAGGCCCCAGGCCGGTCACCAGCACCGCATCGTTGCCGGTGACACCGATCTTCTCCAAGCCCTCGTACACCGTGCCGAATCCGCATGCGACCTGGGCGCCATCGACGTAGCTGAGCTCCTCGGGGAGAAGCACCAGGTCCTTCTCCTCGGCCACCATGTAATCCGCCATCCCGCCGTCACGCTGCCAGCCGTACGCCCGCCGATACCTCTCGTCCGTGCAGGAGATCATGTATCCGCGGCGGCAGTCGTTGCACAACCCGCAGCCGGAGATGTGGTACACGATGACGCGGTCGCCCGTCTCGAAGCGGCGGCATCCCTCTCCGGTCGCCACGATCTGCCCGGCAGGCTCGTGGCCGGCGATGACGCCTTGGTACGCCTCTGGACCACTCCCGAGGTGTTCGTGATAGATGGCGCGAATGTCCGAACCGCAGATCGTCGACGCTTTGGTGCGGATCAGCACTTCGCCGTGGCCGGGGACCGGGACATCGAACTCCCGCAACTGCGCCGAGCTGTCGCCTGGCAGCACGACGCCTCGCATGGTCTGTGGAAAGGTCATCTCCGCTTTCGCCTCCTCCGGTCGGAGCGTACTGGCCCTCCGCTCCTCGAGGCCGGGGACGGATCAGGGTGGCGTGATGTGGCCTTCGGGATCCCACAGGTCCTTCCAGTCCTGCCCCTCCTTCCAGAGGAACACCTGACCCTTGATGAGCCGGCATTGTCTGTCGGTGGCCGCGATCGCCCTCATCTCCTCGTCACTCAGCGGCGCAGAGACCACACTCTGGAGGTTGCTGAGGTAGTGGCGCGGCGTCACCGAGAACGGGATCGGAACCTGCCCGCGCTGGACCGCCCATTTGATGCATACGGTTGCCGGATGCCACCCGTGCCGCTCTGCGATGGACAGGATCACCTCGTCTTCCATGTCGACGGAGTCTGCCGGCGTGCGGTCTCTGTCCGGGCGACCAGGAGACCCGAGCGGCGAGTATCCGATCGGAAGCATCCCGTGGCCGACGACGTAGTCGAACAGTTCTGGCTGCTGGAAGTGCGGATGGAGCTCCATCTCGTTGGCGGCGGGCTTGATCGATGCATCGCGGAGAACGAGCTCGAGCTTGGGAATCGTCATGTTGGAGGTACCTATGTGGCGGACGAGGCCCTCGTCGACGAGACGCTCCATCTGATGCCATGTCGCCATATAGGCCTCGTGGAGGTAGGGCTTGGCGTCTGGGCTACGCGACGTGACGTCGCTGCCGGGCGGGTGATGGTTGGGAAACGGCCAATGGACCAGGTAGAGGTCCAGGTAGTCGAGCTGTAGATCGCGAAGGGTCCGGTGGCATGAGATCAGTACATCGCCTTCACCGTGCATGTCGTTCCACAGCTTCGACGTCACCCACAACTCCTCGCGGTTGACGCCGCGCGCCATCAGGTGCGTCAACGACTCGCCGATCAGGTGCTCGTTCCCGTATACGGAAGCGCAGTCGAAGTGGCGGCATCCCACCGCAGCTGCGCCGATGACCGCCTCGGCCACCTTCGCGCCCGGGACGTGATCAGATCCGAAGGTACCGAGGCCGATGGCGGGGATCGTGGCGCCGGTGTAGAGCGCCCGTTGCGGTACGAGCGCCGGTTCGACGGATCCTGCAGCGGATTGCGAGTCTGGCAGGTCGCTCCCCATGGCGTTTCTCGGCCTCCTCGGGTCTACGCCGGTGCCGATCTAGCGGTCGTCGACCGGTGTCACACCCTTCTTCAAGAGGATGTTGCCGTACTTGGCGGTCTCGCCGGTCATGACGACGGCGAACGCCAGACGAGCCCGGTCGTAGAAAGCGAACCGGTCGATTCTGGCGATGGCGGGTGCGGCTGCGACGTGGCGGTCGATTGCTTCCCTGTAGGCCGCTTCGACGGCCGGGTCGAGCGTGTCTCCTTCGACGGCGCTCATCATCACCAACGGATCCTCGACGTAGCGGTCCAGCTCGAAGAGCGGCAGCATCGCATCCAGGAGCGTTGGGATCTCGAGGCCATCGGCGCGCAGCACCAGCTCGTTCACCGAGTGGCCGGGGAAGTGGGCATCGGCGAGGACGATCTCGTCGCCGTGTCCCATCCGGTAGATCGTCGCCAGTAGCTCGGGCGAGAAGGCCGGAGATAATCCCTTGAGCATGTCTTCCCTATGGCGTGGTGCGCCGGAGTAGGCCCGACTGGCCCCGCTCGGCATGGACGAGGACTATAGGCCGCGTCACGTGGGAGCTACCGATGAGGTCGATGGGCGTTCAGGAGGACCGGCTCCAGCCGTCGGCGTGGAGTTGGTGCTTCGGGGCGTCGAAATCGGTGCGGTCGAGGAGCCCGGCGACATCATCGATCTCGAGGATCGGGCCGTAGTTGCGGAACTCGCTCCCGGAGGGGACGGTGAGGCTCCCGTCCGGGAAGACCATGGCGTAGAGCCGGTCGAGGGTCTCGTGGCTCAGCCAGTTGATGCGGTAGGCGTGGGGCGCCGCCTCTACGTCGCCGCGCAGGGCGGCGAACTCGGCGTCGCTGACGATCACCTGCGGCCAGTCCACGTTGGTGGACATCGAGCGGGGGAACGCCTGGAAGACGTTGTAGAAGAGGCGCCCCGGTAGCCGATCGGCCCATTGGTCGAGGAGGCGGGCGATGGTGGGTACGTCGTCGAGGTTGGACCGGGTGACCGGCGTCGCCACCTTGACGTCGATCCCGGGATGGCGCTCGAGCAGTGCGAGCGCCGCCATCACGGCGGCGAAGTGGCCCGGCTCTTTGGTGCGGCGGGACACCTCCTCGGTGGCGCCGTCTAGCGGCAACGAGATCAGGTCGATGTCATCCCCGTAGGTGTCGAGGAAGTCGGTTGTGAGCCGGTCGCCGGTGGTCGACACCGCCACCTCGAGACCGTGGGCGGCGGCGTGGCGGATCAGCTCGCCGAGGTCGGCACGCTGGAGCGGATCGCCGCCGGTGAAGACGATCCGCCGGCTCCCCGTTGCGGCGATCTTGGCCACGATGGCAAGGGCGGTGGCGGTGTCGGCGCCCGGGATCCCCTGGGGGCCCCAGCAGTAGGCGCACGCCTGGCTGCACTCGGACGTGACATGGAAGTCGAAAGTGGCGACCGCAGCCATCCTGCGTCCTTTCCCTCAGAGATGCCTGGACAAGTATCGCGGAGCCCGGCCGGTTCGATATTGCGCAGCGCCTGAGGTCGCGCACGCTCGTTCGGACACCGGTCAGAGCGGCGAGGAGACGTCGCTCTTCACGTCGATGATGTCCCTCGGCTCGAGGAAGTAGCCATTGCCGGCGAGGAGGTCAGGGGTGGCCCCGTAGAGGTTCGGGGCCATGGGTACGGAAGCTGCGCGGCGGAGGGCTCCGCCGGCGTGTTCTTCCTTGGCCTCACGGCAGCGGGCGAGCTTCGCTGGGACGGCGGCGAGGAGCGGGCCGATCGCCGTTGAGCGCGGCGTTGCGCACGTCCTCGACGCGCCTGGCGATCACGTACTCGGTGATGGCGATCTTCACGAGGGCGGCCACGGGCAGCGCCAGGAGCGCTCCGAGCGCCCCGGCGAGGCTGCCGCCGATCATCAGCGCAAGGATGACGGACGGTGGACTCAGATCCACCGCCCGCTTCATCACTCTGGGAGCGATCACGTAGTTCTCGATCTGCTGGTAGACGACGATGAAAACGATGGCGGCGATCATCAGACCGGTGCCCTCGCTCGCCGCCAGCGCTACGACCGGTGCGGCGCCGAGGAAGACCCCAACTACGGGCACGAGGTCGGTGACACCGATCCACAGCGCAAGTGCAAGAGGGTACGGAATGCCCATCAGCCACAGCACGCCGAAAGAGACGCCGGTCGCGATCACCGAGACGGTCAGGTTGCCTGCAATGTATCCCGCGACTTTGTCGACCGACTGGTTGACCATCCGCAGGAACTCGGGACGGTCTTCCCGGCGCAGCAGCCGCAGCATGAACTGCTTGATCGAGGGAAAGGCGTAAGCGAAGTACGGGGTGAGGATGAGGACGGTGACGGCGTTGAACGTGGCACCGGCGACGCCGCTGACCGCCGGGAGGAGGCCGGTTGGTCCGGCATCGACCATGGCCGTCCAATCGAAGCGGTCGACCAGCGTGGCCAGCGGCCCACCGCCGGCGCGGACGTCGTCGAGGACGGCGGGCAGCGCGGCGATGATCTCGTCGATCTGGGCTATCAGCATCGGAACCAATGCCAGCAACACGGCCACTGCGGCGGCGACGCCACTCACGAGCACGACGCCCATTGCCTGCCAGCGAGCAAGACCGCGCCGCTCGAGCCACTCGAGGGATGGTTGCATGCCAAGCGCCAGCACGAACGACGCGATCACTACCAGCAACACGCCCTGGAGCTTCACTGCGAGCAGAACGGAGATGACGATCCCGATGACACCGGCGGCGATCTCGAACCAATAACGAGGCGCCGGCCACCTGAGGCCCACCTGGGCCACATTGGGCTCGTCGATTCGATGGGCCTGGTCGATCATCTGCGGCAGCCCTCCCGGCTCGGCGAACACCTACCCGTGGTCCGCTTCTGCCAAACGTGGACCCGGCGCGGCGCGGGCGCGGCCGTCGTCGAGTCGAAGACTGGCTCCACACCTTTTCGTGAGGCTCGCCGACACCCAAAGGAAAGGAGACGCTCCCCGGAACGAAGAGCGCCCGCGGAGTACGCTCCCCTGCACGGTCGGGCTCGCGGCCCGACACCGCGGCTCGCTGGAGAAAGGGACTGATCGATGGCTGACAGGATGCTCATACGGGGCGGAATCGTGCTCACCCAGGATCCCGATCTCGGCGAGATGGCGAATGGCGATGTGCTCATCGCGGGCGACACGATCGCCGCGGTCGGCCCGGATCTCGACGCCGGCGACGCCCGGGTCATCGATGCGTCAGGCGACATCGTCATCCCCGGGTTCATCGACACCCACCGCCACACCTGGGAGACGTGCATCCGGACCTGCGCACCGGACTTCGCCCTCATCACCTATTTCAGCGCGATCCTCGACAAGTTCGCCCCGCACTACCGGCCCGAAGACGTGCACTCGGCGACTCAGTGGGGAGCTCTCGAGTGCATCAACGCCGGGATCACGACACTGGTCGACTGGGCGCACATCATGAACACGCCTGAGCACGCCGACGCATCGGTGCGCGCATTGCAGGACACCGGGATCAGGTCGGTCTTCGCCTACGGGTTCCCCAACACATCCCTCGTCGACTGGTGGTTCGGTCCGGACTACGCCGGCAGCGTGCTCACCTCCGACGGCGACGAGGCTCGCCGGCTGCGCTCGCAGTACTTCAGCTCCGACGACGGCCGGGTCACCATGTCCCTCGCCACGCGGGGACCCGGCTTCTGCAAGCCCGACGTCGTTCGCCACGATTGGGAGCTCGCCAAGGAGCTCGGCATCAACATCACCGTGCACGTGGCGATGGACCGCTTCGGGTACACCAAAGGTCAGGTCACGACGCTGCGCGACATGGATCTCCTGTATCCCGGCACTACCTACATCCACGCTTGCCACCTGACCGACGAGGAGTGGGGGCTCGTCCGCGACTCCGGCGGGAACGTCAGCCTCGCTCCGCAGATCGAGATCCAGATGGGCCACGGATGGGCGCCGGCGGCCATCGCAACGGACCACGGCGTACCGGTGGGGCTCTCGTCGGACGTGGCGACGACCGCATCGGCCGACCAGTTCACCCAGATGCACGCCGTGTTCGGATCGGAACGGGGACGCAAGCATCAGGATGCATGGGACAGCGATCTCGACGGCCAGGAGCCTTCGCCGGGTCTCGTCACCTCACGCCAGGCACTGGCGTGGGCCACCATCGGGGGAGCCGAGGTGGCGGGCATCGCCGACCGCACGGGGTCGCTCACTCCCGGCAAGAAGGCCGACGTCGTCGTCCTCGACGGGTCCGCGGTGAACATGGCCCCGATCATCGACCCGGTGGGTGCGGTCGTCTGCGCCGCCGACATCTCCAACGTGAAGACCGTGATCGTCGACGGCGAGGTGCTGAAGGAGGATTTCAAGCTCAAGGCGTCGCTCGATGCGCCCCGTCGTGCGGTCGAGGCATCGCGCGACTACCTGCTCTCCAAGTTCGGCGAACCCGAACCGGGGTGGCTACCCGCCGACTCGAGCTGAACGACCCCCGGAGCAGCGCACCGCAGCAGCTCAGTCGCCGCGCATCGCCTCCACCACTGCGTCGAGGGGCATCGCATGAGCGGTCCGCCCCTCGTGGCCCGTCATCGTCTCGGCGGCGCAGAGCGAGTTGAGGATCGCCTCCTCGGTCGACTCGGCGGCGGCGGCGAAGACCCCGTCGAGCCGGGAGTGGTCCAGCATCTCGACGCTGCGCCGCCCTCGTGAACCGGCGGGCAGGTGGTTGCCGGTGGCGAAGGCCAGGAAGATGTCGCCGCTCGAGTTGTGGCCGATGCCGCCGACCCGCGCGAGACCCACCGTTGCCCGCTGCGCCACCCTCCGGCACTGGACCGGGAGCAGCGGGGCGTCGGTGGCGATGACGACGATGATCGAGCCGGTCGTGCGCTCGGCGGGCCAGGGTGCCGGGACCACGTCGTGGCCGATCCGTTTGCCGACCGGCGCCCCACTGATGCGCAGCTGGCCGCGCACTCCATAGTTGGACTGCACGAGCGCACCCACCACGAAGTGCTCGTCACCAACGGTGACAACTCGTGACGCCGTGCCGATCCCGCCCTTGAACTCGTGGCAGATCATGCCCGTCCCGCCGCCGACGTTGCCCTCCGGGACGGGTCCGCCTCGGGCGGTGCGCAGCGCCTCGAGCGCATGGTCTTCGGTGACGGCGAACGCGGCGATGTCGTTGAGCCAGCCGTCCCAGGTCTCGGCCACGACGGGGAGGAAGAAGTCCTCAGGGGCATCGATCTCCACCGAGTGCCGCACGAGGGCATCGCGGACGATGCCCACCTGGTGGGTGTTGGTGATCCCGATGGCCGAACCCAGCATCCCCGATTCGGCGAGCCACAGGAGGCCCGTCGCCTCGCCGTTGCCGTTGAAGACGTGGTGCCCGGCGAAGGCGTAGTCGTGCCAGATCTCGCCGGCGCGGGGGACGACCATGGTCACGCCGGTGCGGATGGTGCGGGGCTCGTCGGCCACCAGCGTGGCGTGGCCCACCTGCACCTCCGGTACGTCGGTGATCGCGTTGTGCTCACCCGTTGGGAGATCGCCGATCGTGATCCCGCGGTCACGGAGCCTTGGGTGCGTCATCGCCGGCAAACCTACCGCTTTCCTCGCCGCACCGACCCCCGAGAGCACTAGCTTTCCGACGTGCGCGATCCAGGAGGGTCGGAAATGAGCGACACCGCAGGATTCCGCGTCACGTACGCCACGATGGCGGCGGACGACGACTCCCTTCACGAGGCCTACGACGAGGGGATCGAAGCGGCGCGCAGGAGGCTCGGCGCCGAGCATCCCTTCTACGTCGACGGCGAGGAGCGCATCGGGTCCGGGTTCCGCGCATCCACGTCCCCGATCGACCACGACGTCGTCGTCGGCGCCTTCGCCCAGGGAAAGGCGGGGGACGTCGCCGATGCGGTCTCGGCCGCCCGTGCCTTCCAGCCGCACTGGGCGGCGACCGGGTGGCAGGAGCGTGTGGTACTCCTGATGCGCGCCGCCGATCGGATCAGCGAGCGGCGCAACGAGCTGGCGGCCCTCATGGCCTTCGAGGTCGGTAAGAACCGCCTGGAGGCGCTCGGCGACGTCGAGGAGTCGGCCGACCTGATCCGCTACTACTGCCATGAGATGGAGGCACACGCCGGCTTCGACCAGCCGATGAAGCGCCTTTCGCCGGTCGAAGCAACCCGGGACGTCATGCTGCCGTACGGGGTGTGGGGGGTCATCTCGCCCTTCAACTTCCCGATGGCGCTGGCAGCCGGTCCCGCCGGGGCGGCCCTCGTCGCCGGCAACACCGTCGTCCTCAAGCCCTCCAACACCGGTGCGCTCAGCGGGCTCGAGCTGTGGCGAACGATGATCCAGGCCGGCGTTCCTCCAAGTGCGTTCCACGTCGTCACCGGTGCCGGTCCCGAGGCCGGCGCCGCCCTCGTCGAGCTCGTCGACGGCATCACCTTCACAGGTTCGTACGAGGTGGGCATGAGCGTGTACCGCACCTTCGCCGGCGCCTACCCGAAGCCCGCCATCTGCGAGATGGGCGGCAAGAACCCGGCGATCGTCTCCCGCCACGCCGATCTCGATGTCGCCTCCGACGGCATCATGCGCTCCGCGTTCGGCTTCGGTGGTCAGAAGTGCTCGGCGTGCTCGCGGGTCTACGTCGAGGCGCCTGCGTACGACGAGCTCATGGACCGGCTCGTCGACAAGACCTCCCGGATCGTCGCCGGCGACCCACTCCAGCGCGGCGTCTACCTGGGGCCGGTCATCGACGAAGCAGCGGTTGCGCGCTACCTCGAGGCCGTCACCGAGGTGGAGGGCATCGGGTCCGTGGTCACGGGGGGTCGGCGCCTCGTCGACGAGGAGATGGCCAAGGGCAGCTACGTCGCCCCCACCATCGTCGAGGCACCCCAGGACTCGTGGGTGTGGCGCCGGGAGTTGTTCGTTCCGTTTGTCGCCGTCGGCCGCATCGACGACCTCGACGAGGGCCTGGCCCGCGCCAACGACACCGAGTACGGGCTCACCGCCGGGTTCTTCAGCGAGGACGACGAAGAGATCGACCGCTTCCTCGGCGGCATCCATGCCGGTGTGGTCTACGTCAACCGGCGCGCCGGTGCCACGACAGGCGCCTGGCCCGCCGTGCAGCCATTCGGAGGGTGGAAGGGGTCGGGCACCGGCGGCAAGGCCGGGGGTGGTCCCTACTACATCGCTCAGTACATGCGGGAGCAGAGCCGGACGATCGTCGGAGGATGACCGCGTGAGCAAGGTCGCCTCGATGCGCGATGCGATTGCGGCGCTGGTGGGCGACGGAGACACGGTCGCCATCGAGGGCTTCACGCACCTCATCTCCTTCGCTGCCGGGCACGAGATCATCCGCCAGCGGCGCCGCGAGCTCACATTGTGCCGCCTCACCCCGGACCTCGTCTACGACCAGATGGTGGCGGCAGGTGTCGCCCGCAAGCTCGTCTTCTCGTGGATGGGGAACCCCGGGGTCGGCTCGCTGCACGCCCTGCGCCGGCGCATCGAGCACGCCGATCCTGCGCCTCTCGAGATCGAGGAGTACAGCCACTTCGGGATGGTCGGCCGCTATACGGCCGGAGCCGCGGGCCTCCCCTTCTTTCCCCTCCGTAGCTACGCGGGGAGCGATCTCCCCGCCGCCAACGCCAACATCGTGCCGTTGCCGAGCCCCTATGGCGACGAGACCGTCTACGCCGTACCGCCGCTGAACCCCGACGTCACCATCGTCGCCGTGCAGCGAGCCACATCCGCCGGCGACGCCCAGGTGTGGGGCCTCACCGGCTGCCAGCAAGAGGCGGCCTTTGCGGCGAAGCGCGTCATCGTCGTGTGCGAGGAGCTCGTCGACGACGCCGTCGTGCGGGCGGACCCCAACCGCACCCTGATCCCCGGGCTGCTGGTCGATGCCGTCGTCGTCGCCCCACTTGGGTGCCACCCCTCCTACGCCCAGGGCTACTACGACCGGGACAACGCCTTCTACCTGGCGTGGGACGGCATCAGCCGCAACCCCGCGATCCTCGACCGCTGGCTCGACGAATGGGTGTTCGCCCTCGCCGACCACGCCGACTACACCGCCAAGCTGGGCGAGGACCGCTGGCAGTCGCTGGCCCCGGTCCCGGCGCCGTCGGGCCGGGTCGACTACGGGAGCTACCGATGAGCGGCTGGTCTGAGACCGAGATGATGGTGATCGCCGCGGCGAGAAGGCTGACGACCGAGCGGGTGTGCTTTGTCGGCATCGGGTTGCCCAACATCGCATGTGCGCTCGCCAAGCGCACCGTCAATCCCGGGCTCGAGTTGGTCTACGAGTCGGGCGTGTACGGGGCCGATCCGGTGCGGCTGCCGCTCTCGATCGGCGACCCGACCCTGGCGAGCGGAGCGTCGGCGGTCACCGGGATGTTCCAGCTCTTCGCCTACTACCTGCAGGGCGGAATGGTCGACGTGGCTTTCCTCGGTGCAGCCCAGATCGACCCGGTGGGCAACATCAACACGACGGTCATCGGGGACTACGCCGCACCGCAGGTGCGGCTCCCGGGCTCGGGAGGCGCCTGCGAGATCGGCATCAACGCCGGGAAGCTCTTCGTCGTCATGCGGCAGTCGGCACGTTCCTTCGTCCCGGTGGTCGACTTTGTCACCACGACCGGCCATCCACCGGGTGGCCGCCCCCACGGGTGGGGGGCCGGTCCGACGCTCGTCGTCACCCAGCTCGGTGTCTACGAGTTCACCGGCGGTCGCATGCAGGTCGAGAGCATTCACCCGGGGGTCGCGCTCGACGACGTACGGGCGGCGTGCGGCTGGGACCTCGCCGTGCCGGCCACGGTGGCGGAGACACCGCCGCCCACCGCCCCCGAACTCGCTGCAGTGCGGGACCTCGATCCGGATCGGACCTACCTCGGATGAGCGGGGTCTTCCACCGCACCGCCGCCGAGCCGGTGCTCGCCGTGCGGGGGGAGGGCGCCTGGGTGATCGACGCCGCAGGCAACCGCTACCTCGACGCCGCCGGCGGAGCGATCGCCGTCGGCATCGGCCACGGCGACGCCACTGTGGCCGCGGCGATGCAGGAGCAGGCCGGGAAGCTCGCCTACGTCCATGCCAGCGCCTTCACGACGCCTCCGGTGGAGGAGTACGCCGCGGCGCTGGCCGAGGTCCTGCCGGTGAGGGATCCGTACGTGTTCCCCGTCTCCGGCGGCGCCGAGGCGGTGGAGACGGCGTTGAAACTGGTGCGGGCGCACCACCTTGCCCGAGGCAAGCCGGACCGGCACGTGGTCGTGGCCCGCCTCGGCTCGTATCACGGCAACACCCGCGGCGCTCTCGACGCCTCGGGCCGTCCCGGGCTGCGGAACCCCTACGAGCCGTGGCTGGGCAAAACGGTCCACGTCCCGCCGGTTTACGAGTACCGGTGCCCGAGCCCGGACCATCCGGCCGGCTGCGGGAAGTGGCACGCCGACCGGCTCGTCGAGACGTTCGAGCGCATCGGGCCAGAACGGGTGGCGGCCTTCATGGCCGAGCCCATCGCCGGTGCGACCCTGGCCGCCGCCGTTCCGACAGAGGACTACTGGTCTGCGGTGGCGGCGGCGTGCCGGGAGCATGGCGTGCTGCTCATCGCCGACGAGGTGATGACCGGGTTCGGTCGCACCGGAACGTGGTTCGGCGTCGACCAGTGGGGTGTGCAGCCCGACATCGTGGTGGCGGCCAAGGGCGCATCGAGCGGCTACTGGCCGCTGGGTCTGTGCGTCGCCTCGGGAGCGGTACACGACACCGTGGTCAAGGCGGGCTTCGTCCACGGGTACACGTGGTCGCACCACCCGGTCGGGGCCGCCGTCGGGCTCGCCGTGCTGCGGCGGCTCCAGCAGGACCGGCTGGTGGAGCGGGCGGCGGCGGTGGGGGACCGGCTGCGGGCCCGTCTCACGTCGGAGCTCTCGGGGGTCGCCGGCGACGTGCGGGGCAAGGGCATGCTCATCGGCGTCGAGCTAGTGGCCGATCCGGCGACGAAGGCGCCGTTCCCCCGCACGGCCCGCATCGCCGAGCAGGTGGTGGCGGCCGCCCGGCGGCGCGGTCTCCTCCTCTACTCGTCGACGGGGCACGTGGCCGGTGACGGCGACCTGCTGCTGGTCGGTCCGCCCTTCACCATCGACGAGGAGGAGGAGACGATGCTCGCCGACCGGCTCGGCGCCGCCATCCGCGACGTCGTGGAGTACACGCCGTGAGCGCCGGCTCCCTCGAGATTCCGGCGGTGTGGACGGAGGCCCATCGTCGCCACGACCCGCATGGGGAGGTCTGGGTGGGGGTGCTCATCCCGCCGCTCGAGGTTCCGGCGCGAGGCGAGGTGATCCGGGAGGCGTTGGAGACGGCCGGAGCGGAGATCGTGGCGCCGGCGGCCCATCCCCGATCGGACCTCGCCGCGGTCCACGATCCTGCGTTCCTCGATCACATGGAGACCGCCCACGATCGCTGGCTCGGTGCCGGGTTTGCTGATGACCCGGGACAGGACCGCGTCGTCCCCTACGTGTTTCCGCTGCCGCAGAGCTTCGGTGCCGTGCCGCGGCGCCAGCCGGCCGCCGAGTCGGCCCGAGCCGGCTGGTACGCCATGGACACGACCACCCCGCTGGGTGCCGGCACCTGGGAAGCGGCCGTGGCGGCGGCCGACTGCGCACTCACCGCCGCCGACATGGTGCTGGCGGGGCGGCGTGCCGTCTATGCGGCGTGCCGGCCGCCCGGCCACCACGTGGGGCGCGATTTCTACGGCGGTTCGTGCTACCTCAACAATGCCGCCATCGCTGCGGAGCGGTTGCGGAACGGCGGAGTCGCCCGGGTCGCGATCGTCGATCTCGACGCCCACCACGGCAACGGCACCCAGGTGCTCTTCTACGAGCGCGCCGACGTCGTCTACGCATCCGTGCACATCGATCCCGATGCGGGATGGTTTCCCCACTTCATGGGCCGGATGGACGAGACGGGTGCCGGTGACGGCGCCGGCTTCACCGTGAACGTGCCGCTCCCGGAAGGAGCGGGTGACGACGAGTGGCTGGCCGGGGTCGACCGGCTCTGCGCGGCGGTTGCCGGCTGCGAGGCGCTGGTGGTGTCGCTCGGCGTCGATGGTCATGCCGACGATCCGGAGAGTCCCCTCGAGGTGAGCGCCGCGGGCTATGCCGAGGCGGGGCGCCGACTGGGGCGGCTCGGGCTGCCCGCCGTCTTGGTGCAGGAGGGCGGCTACGACCTCACCACCCTCGGTGGCCTGGTCGTGGGAACACTGACAGGATTCGAGGACGGGAGCGCTGAATGAGCATGTGGGTCAACGTGGACGACCACCATGGCGTGCCGAGCCAGCCACGCCACGACGTCGCGCCGCCGCCGCACTGGAGGCTCGAGGCCATCGCCTCCCTGGGCCGGCCCCACGATCTCGCGATGTCGGCGGATGGCACCGAGGTTGCCCTCGTCCTCGACGACGGCGATCTGTCCGACGTGTGGGCAATGGGCACCGACGGGTCCGGCCTCCGCCGCCTCACCACGGGCCGCGGCCCCTATGCCTTCTGGGAGGACACGACCCCGGCTTGGTCACCCGACGCTTCATCGGTGGCATACGCCCAGGATGGCTGGATCCACGTGGTACCCGCCGCAGGAGGAGCGCCGCGGCGGCTGGTCGAGGGCGGATCGCCGCTGTGGCTCGGCGACAACCACCTGCTGATCACCGTGGATCGCGACCGTGTGAACCGCCTCTGCCGCATCCCGGTCGACGACCCCTGGCCGGCGGCGCTGACCCCGCCGGACGGGCACGCCTCGGGTGCGTCGGTCGCCCCCGACGGACAGAGCGTCGTCTATGTCTACGCCCCCAAGGACGACCGCAGGCGCAGCGACATCCGGGTGCTCGACCTTTCCGGCGGCTCCGTGGCGACGGTGGTGTCGACCCCCGGTTTCTTCAACGCGGGCCCGGCCTACTCGCCGGACGGACGTCGCATCGTCTTCTCCTCGGAGCGCTCGGGCTGGAACGAGCTGTACCTGCTCGAGGACGGCACCGAGCGCCGGCTCACCCACGACGCCGCCGGGTTCACCACCATGCGCTGGAGCCCCTCAGGAACCCAGATCCTCGCCGTCCGCACCAGAGCCGGCGTCTCCGATCTGGTCACGGTCGACGCCACGAGCGGGGAGGTGAGCGTCCTCGCCTCGGGCGGCATCTGGTCCGATCCGGGGTGGACCGACGGTGGGGGAGTAGTCGCCCTCTACGAGGACCACCGCACGCCGCCGCAGATCATGCATGTGCGCGCATCTGCCGACTCGGCAACCCTGCTCGCCCGGATCCCGGCGGCGATCACGACGGCTCCTCACCACCCCCCGACGGCCGTCACGTATCCCTCGGTCGACGGCTTGGAGATCCCCGGCTACCTCTTCGAGCCGCCCGCCGCCAAGGGGCGCTGCCCTGTCGTCGTCTATCCGCACGGCGGTCCCACCTCCCACTACGGCGACGAGTGGGACGGGCATGCGCAGTACTTCCTGGACAAGGGCTACGGCTGGTTCGCCATCAACTTCCGCGGCTCCACCAGCTACGGCCTCGACTTCGAGCACGCCGAGCACGGAGAGTGGGGAGTCGCCGACACCGAGGACTGTCTCGCGGCGTACGACTACCTGGCGGGGCTCGACTGGGTCGATCCCGAGCGCGTCGCCATCTTCGGGGCCAGCTACGGGTCCTATCTCGCTGTCGCCGCCCTCGCCCGCGATCCGCATCACCGCTTCGCCTGTGGGGTGGCCAAGTACGGCGACTGCGACATCCTGACCTCGTGGGCGCAGGGGGATCAGGTCGGCGTCGAGGACCTCGAGCGGATGATGGGCCACCCCACCGAGAACCGAGCCGGCTACCGCGACGGATCCCCGGTGCATTGGGTGGCCGACATCGAGCGGCCCCTGTTGATCGCCCACGGCGAGCAGGACGAGCGGGTGAGCCCGAAACAGTCCGAGCAGCTCGTCGCCGCGTTGCGAGAGCACGGCAAGACCTTCGAGTACGTCACGTACCCCACCGAGGGTCACGGGCTGCTGCGTAGGGGCCCTCAGATCCACTTCTACCAGCGGTTGGAGCGGTTCCTGGACTGGTACCTCATGTGACGGCGGAGCGGCCGACGGCCCGTTCCGAGGACGGTTCGAGTCAGGCTCGATATCGGCCTGCGACACGCCGCCGGGGGACCGAAGCACGGCGCTCCCAGGCGCTCTAAGCTCGATCAATTTCTCTGCCCGGGAGGTTGAGATGCGGCGCCTCGTCTCGTCGGTCGGCCTGACCGCAGCGCTCCTGTTCCTCGTCGTTCCGCTCGTCGCAGCCCAGGAGGATGGCGGCGACCTGGTCACCCTTCGCATCGGGCTCACCCAGGACTGGGAGACCCTCAATCCCACCGTCGGGTTCGCAGTCTCCGAGTACGAGATCTGGAACATCCACTACGCAACGCTCACCGACAAGGCGGCGGACGACTTCGAAACCATCCCCGGCCTCGCCGAGTCCTGGGAGACCTCGGACGACGGGCTCACCATCACCTACACCTTGCGCGAAGGACTGCAGTGGTCCGATGGCGAACCACTCACCGCGGAGGACGTGGCGTGGAACATCAACACCGCCCGCGACCAGGAGTGGGACAACATGATCTCGACCGTGGTCAACATCGAGGCCACGGTCATCGACGAGCGCACCGTTCAGCTCGTGTCGTCGGTGCCCGACCCGAAGCTCCCGACGATGGACGTCTACCTGCTGCCGCAGCACATCTGGGAGCCGATCGCCACGGACTACGACTCCACCACGCAGTACGACGCACTGGACGGGGTGGGAAGCGGCCCGTTCGTGGTCAGCGACTTCGCCAAAGGCCAATCGGTGACGATGGTCGCCAACCCCAACTATTGGGGTTGGGAGGGCGAGGAGCCGCCCTACGACCAGATCATCTTCCAGCTCTTCGAGAACCCAGACGCCATGGTGGCGGCGCTCCAGCAGGGCCAGCTCGATGCGATCCACGGCTTCCCGGCCGGTTCGGCCGAAGCGCTGGATGCCGATCCCAACATCGAAGTGGTCGCCGGCCAGCAGGGCGGCTTCGACGAGATCGCCATCAACGGAGGCGCCGCCGAGGGCCAGCCCCATCCGGCCCTTCTCGACCTCGAGGTGCGCCGGGCCATCTCGTATGCGATCGATCGGGAAGCGGTGATCGAGGACCTCTGGTTCGGGCTCGCCTCCCCGCTCGAGACGATGAGCCCCGGCGCCGACACCAAGTGGATCCCGGACATCTCCGGCGACGGCGCCTTCACGTACGACCCGGAGAAAGCCCGTCAGATCCTCGACGACGCCGGCTACCTCGACACCGACGCCGACGGCATCCGCGAGATGCCGGACGGCACCAACCCGATCATTCTCCGTCATGCGGTGAACACCGACGGTGACCTCGCCGGACCGATCGGTGACCTGTTCAAGGGCTGGATGGAGGACATCGGCATCGGGGTCGAGCTGGAGTCGTACGACCAGGATGCGCTGTTCGGGGTCATCGTCGACGGCACCTACGACACGTTCTTCTGGGGCTGGGTGCCCTTCGTCGACCCCGATCCGATGCTGTCGTACTTCACCGAGGCCGAGCTGGGCAACTACAACGACGCCAACTGGTTCGACCCCCAATTCGATCAGCTGTACCTGGAGCAGAAGGAGGAGCTCGATCCGGACCGGCGGCTCGACATCGTGCACGAGATGCTGACGATCCTCCACGACGCCGCCGTCTACATCCCGATGTACCTGGGCCCCGATCTCCAGGCGTACCGAACCGACACGTTCGAGGGTTGGGTGCAGCAGCCGGCGGAGATCGGCCCGGTCATGTTCTCCAACTCGTCGCCGAGCTACGCCCGCCTCCGCCCCGTCGGTGCCGGCGGCGGCGACGACGGGGGTGTCAACTGGCTGCTCATCGGCAGCATCGCCGGCATCGTCGTGATCGGCGGCGCCCTGGTCATGACCAGGCGTCGCGCCTCTGCCGACGAGCGGGAGTGATGGGCTGAGGAGCATCGTGCGGGGAGAGAGGAGGAGGCGAGGGCGGCTCGTAGGGCGCAAGGTCCTCGGGTCGGTCGTCACCCTCGTCTTCGTCCTCGTTTTCAACTTCTTCCTGTTCCGGGTGGTGCAGGCAGACCCGATCGCATCGCTGTTCCGCGGCCGCAACGTGCCGCAGCAGACCATCGACGATCTCCGGACGTCGTTCGGTCTCGACGAGCCGGCCCTCACCCAGTTTGCGTACTACCTGCGGGAGACCGCCCAGCTCAACCTGGGGATCTCGTACCAGAGCCGGCAGCCGGTGTGGGGCGAGATCACGAGCGCCGTGCCGGCCACGGTCGCTCTGGTGGGGATCTCGGCGGTTCTCTCGGCGGTGATCGGGACGACTCTCGGCATCGTCGCCGCCTGGCGCCGCAACACGTGGAAGGACCACACCATCACGTCGGGCACGATGGTCTTCTACTCGATGCCCGACTTCTGGCTGGGGATGATCCTCCTCGTCGGCTTCGCCGTCGTGCTGGGGTGGTTCCCGGTCGGCGGGATCGTCGACGCGGGGTCGCGAGCCACCGGTTTCGACCGATTGCTCGACCAGGCACACCACATCTTCCTGCCGGCGCTGACCCTGACCCTCGCCTACCTCGGTGAGTACGCCCTGATCGCCCGGAGCTCGCTCCTCGACGTGATGGGCGAGGACTACCTCGTGGTGGCGCGCGCCAAGGGCCTCCGCGACGCCGTAGTGCGCAACCGCCATGCGGTACCCAATGCGGTCTTGCCGGTTGTGACGTTGACCGCCATCAACTTCGGGTTTGTCCTGTCGGGTGCGATCGCCGTCGAGGCCGTGTTCTCGTGGCCGGGTCTCGGCAAGGCGACGGCCGACGCCATCCGCGGTCCCGATTTACCGATGCTGCAGGGACTCTTCCTGCTCTTCAGCGCATCGGTGATCGTCTTCAACCTGCTCGCCGATCTGGCGTACGTCTGGCTCGATCCTCGGGTGGAGGAGGTATGACGAGCATCGCGATGCAGCGCCGCAAGGCGACGGCCCTCCGAGTGTGGAAGCAGTTCCGCAGCTCCCGCCAGGGGATGATCGGCCTCGCCGTGCTCGGGGTGTTCGTGCTGCTGGCGCTCGCCGCCCCCCTGCTCGCCGAGATGCGGGAGCTCAATCCGGTGTTCGCCCGCGCCCAGGGCAATCCGCAATGGGGATCCCCGGGCGACTTCGGCCCGCTCGGCACCGATCACATCCGGCGCTCCGTCTGGGCGCAGTTCGTGTGGGGCTCACGGGTGAGCCTCTTCGTTGGGCTGGCGGCGACCGTGCTGACGATCTTCATCGGCTCGGTGGTCGGCATCGTCTCGGGGTTCTTCGGCGGACGCACGGACGCGATCCTCATGCGCATCACCGAGTGGTTCCTCGTCATCCCGTTTCTGCCGCTGGCGATCGTGCTCGCCTCGGTGCTGGGCCGCTCGATCTGGAACATCATCTTCGTGATCGGGGTCACCTCGTGGCCGTCCACGGCGCGGCTGGTGCGTGCCCAGGTCTTGATCGTGAAGCAGCGGCTCTTCGTCGACCGGGCGCGTTCGCTCGGGGCCGGCGGCGGACACATCGTGCTGCACCACATTCTTCCCAACATCAGCGGTCTCATCCTCGCAAACGCCACCCTCGCGGTGCCGATCTCGATCCTCACGGAAACCACCCTGGCGTTCCTCGGTCTCGGCGATCCGTCGTCGGCGTCGTGGGGCAAGACGCTCGAGGAGGCATTCGTCAACGGGGCCATCGTGCGCAACGCCTGGTGGTATTTCGTTCCGGCGGGCATCGGGATCCTCACGGTCGTGCTCGCTTTCACGCTCATCGGCCGGACGCTCGAAGAGATCGCCAACCCGAGGCTGAGCAGGGGCTGATGGACGACCCGATCCTGTCCGTCCGTGACCTCCACATCACCTACCACACGAGCGGCGGTCCGGTCCCGGCGGTTCGTGGCGTCGGGTTCGACCTCGAGCGGGGCGGCTCCCTGGGACTGGCGGGGGAGTCCGGCTGCGGCAAATCGACGCTGGCGAACTCGTTGCTCCGCCTGTTGCCCTCCGATGCAGAGGTCGCCGGGAAGATCGTGCTCGACGGCCGCGACGTGCTCTCCTTGAATCCGGGGGGGCTGCGTGCGGTCCGCTGGACGTCGGGTGCGATCGTGTTCCAGGGTGCGCTGCACGCGCTCAACCCGGTGCAGACGGCCGGCGAGCAGATCGCTGAGCCGATGCTCGTCCACGGGACGGCGAGTTCGGAGAAGGATGCTCGCGATCGGACGATCGAGCTGCTCGGGCGGGTCGGGCTAGCCGGGAAGCTGGCAGGCTCGTACCCGCACCAGCTCTCCGGGGGTCAGCGGCAACGGGTGCTCATCGCGATGGCCCTGGCGTGCGACCCGTTGCTCCTCATCGCCGACGAACCCACCACCGCCCTCGACCTCATGGTTCAGGCTCAGGTGCTCGCTCTGCTCGACGAGCTGAAGCAGGAGCGCGGTCTCACATTGCTGTTCATCACGCACGACCTCTCGGTGCTGACGTATGCATGCCGCCGCCTGGCCATCATGTACGCCGGGCGCATCGTCGAGGAAGGACCGAGCTGGGAGGTCTTCGCGTCGCCGGCCCACCCCTACACCCGCGGATTGGCGGCGGCGTTCCCCACCATCGGCGACGCAGCCTCGCGGATGGCGCCCGCCGGGCTGGGCGGCGATCCACCCACACCGGACCGGCTACCCCCTGGCTGTCCCTTCAACCCGCGCTGCCCGCTCGCCCAGGAGGGCTGTCGGGACGCCGAGCCGGACCTGCGAGCTGCCGGACCCGAGAGGAGGGCGGCGTGCATCCTGGTGTGAGCCCACTCGTCGAGGTCGATCAGCTCCACGTGCACTTCGGAGCCGCTCGCGCCGTCGATGGAGCGTCGCTGCGGGTGTTCCCCGGCGAGGTGCTGGCGCTGGTCGGGGAGTCCGGCTCGGGCAAGACCACGCTGATCCGAGCCATCCAGGGTCTGCAGGCGCCCGCCTCGGGGACGATCCGTGTCGCGGGACGGCCCGTCGAGCGCGGGGGGGTTCGTGGCGGGCGCCATCACGGAACGGCCGCCGTTCAGATGGTCTTCCAGGACCCGACCGGTGCACTCAACCCGCGCCAGACCATCTACGAGATCGTGGCCGAGGGTCTGCGCATTGCTCGGCGAGGCGGGGACGAGACCCAGCATGTGCTCGATGCGCTGGCCCGGGCGGGTCTGCGTCCCCCGGAGCGGTTCCTCCACATCTACCCACACGAGATCTCGGGAGGGCAGCGGCAGCGGGTCGTCATCGCCGGGGCGATGGTGATGGAACCGCGGCTGCTGCTCGCCGACGAGCCGGTGGCCAGCCTCGATGCCTCGATTCGCGGCGAGATCCTCGCCCTCATGCGACGTCTGGTAGAGGGCAGCGATCTCGCCATCCTCGCCGTCACCCACGATCTCGGTCTGGCCTGGAACATCGCCGACCGGGTGGCCGTGATGTATCTCGGGCGCATCGTCGAGAGCGGCCGCACCGAGGAGATCCTCGAAGATCCCAAGCACCCCTACACGCAGGCCTTGCTGTCGGTCGTGCCCGAGACCCGGGAGATGGAGCAGCAGATCCTGACCGGCGAGATCCCCGACTCGGCACGCATCCCGTCGGGCTGCCGCTTCCATCCCCGCTGTCCTCTGCTCAAGTCGGGGACGTTGGCCGACGAGATCGCCGCCCGCTGCCCGACCGCGGACCCGGGACCGGTGCCAGGCGATGCTCGCTCCGCCGCCGCCTGCTGGGCCGTTATCGGCGGGCGGGGCGTTCCGCCGGGCGGCTACACCATGTAGGTGCGCATCGGGTCCGGCTCACGAAGGATGGCCCGGTCGGCGGCGAACGGGGTCAGGTCGATGGCGGTCGCACCGTCGACGACGAGATCGGCGAGGACCCGGCCGAGGAGCGAGGCGAACTTGAGGGCGTGGCCGGCACCAGACGGCGACTACGCCGACTCCACGTCGAGCAGGGTCGCCCCGTGCTCGTAGCAGTAGGCCCACATCTCGCCCGGCTCTGCCGACCGGATCACCCGATGTCCCTCGGCTCTGGCGTGCTTGGAGGCATGCTGGTTCGGCGAGTCGTCGCAGCAGCGCACACCACCGCATGCGACGCAGAAGCGCAGGTGGACCCACTCGTCGCCCGCGGCGAGACACTCGATGCAGCCTCCCTCGGGGGCCGGCCCTGGCCTGACGGCCATCAGGTCGACACACGGCTTCGTCCTCAATGGTCCTCCTCGTTGAATCCACCTTATGCGTTCGCAGCCGCGGAGGTTTCGGCAATCGTGGCGACGTCAGCGGCCGAACTGCTCCGGCAGCAGCAGGCAAGAATCACCGAACTCATGCCATAGGTAGCCGCCGGCCAATGCCGCCGCGTAGGCGTCGGCGACGAGCTCGGCGCCTGCGACTGCTTCGAGGAGCTTCAGGTGCGACGCTTCCGGTGGGTGCCACCCGGTGATCAGCCCGTCGACGACCCTGCTGGGTCGCTCGCCGCTCATCACCAGGTCCGTCCAGCCGGAACCCGGAGCAACCCAGCCGTCGGGAGTGGCAACCGTCTCGAGCGCCCTCGTCACCGTGGTCCCGACGGCGACGACACGCCGGCCGGCACTCCGAGTGCGGTTGACGGCGTGGGCCGTCTGTGGCGTCACCAGGAACCGCTCCGGCTGGGGCGCCTCATGTGCCTCCTGTGAGGACACGCCCGCATGCAGCTCGATGGTGGCGATCCCGATGCCGCTGTGGCTGAGTCGATCGACGAGCCGACGGGTGAACGGTCGCGCCGCGCTGGGCATCTCGGCGCTGCCCGGCCAGCGCCGCAGATCCCCAAAGATGGTCTGATAGTGCTCGAGTGCCCACTCGCCGGCGACGTAGGCGTAGCTGATAGGGCGTCCATGTCTTCGGAGGTGGCGGCGTAGCCCACCTGGGATGGCGAGCCGGGCGCGCCACAGGCGGCCGGCGCCCGAGTCGACCGAGTCGAGGAGCAGTAGCCGGCCGCGTCTGAGCCGGACGTTGTCGCCGGGAGACGCCGACAAGATCGGGCCCGAGCGGTCAGGCCGGCGAAGTTCGATCACCCACGTCTCGGGGTCGAGCGGCGTGGAGAAGTGCACAACCACGCTGCGGTGGAGCCACGTTCCGTCGACGGCCGCCGGCATGGTCGGGCTCGTGTTGACCACGAGGAGATCGCCCGGCTCGAGGTGTGCTCCGAGACGCCGGAAGTGTGTATCGACGGTGCCGGTCGGACGGGCGACCAGGAGCCGCACCTCGTCTCGGCGGAGGCCCCGGGCCTCCGCGGGCTCCGCTGCCACCAGCTCGGCGGGGAGCGCGAACTCGAAGTGCGCTGTTGCGGGCATCACTCGGCGTGGGCCATGAAGTCAGCCGCGCTGTACCGGCCGCTCGGTGGCGCCAATCGGAGGAGCTCGAGCAGCGCCGGCACGACGGTCGCCGGCAACGGTCGATCCGAGATGTCCTCTCCGGGAAACGCCGCTTGGTGCATATCGGTTCTCATGTCGCCGGGATCGAACGCGTAGATCCTCAGACGGGGATGCTCTGCGGCGAGCACGGCGCTGAGCTGGTCGAGTGCAGCCTTCGACGCTCCGTAGCCACCCCAGCCCGGGTAGGCCTCGACTGCTGCATCCGAACTGAGGTTGACGATCACGCCGCTGCGTCGCTTCAGCGCCGGCAGCAAGGCCTGGGTCAGCCCGAGCGGGGCCGTTACGTTCACGTCGAGAATCTCACCGAATTCCTGTGCCGAGAGCTCGGCCAACGGTGGAAGCGGGCTCGGGCCGAGGCGGCTTGCGTTGTTCACGAGCAGGTCGAGTCCTCGGCCGACGGCTTCGGCGACCTGCCCTCGGTGGACTGGGTCCGCAACGTCGCCTTCGATGATCGTCACGCCGGTCGGGATCTGAGCGGCGGTCGCTTCCAACGTCGCCCTGGTCCGTCCGGTGATGACCACATTCCAGCCCCGGCGGCAGAGCTCGATGGCGAGGGCTCGTCCAAAGCCGCGGGAGCCTCCCGTGACGACTGCTGATGACATGATGAACCTCCGGTGATACGTGGATGTCGACAAGGTACAACTTGAAGTTGACTTCAAGTCAAGAGATAATCCTCGACATGGAGGACGTCCTCACCATCAGCGAGGTAGCCACGCGAAGCGGGTTCTCCGCCTCGGCCCTGCGCTTCTACGAGAAGGAAGGCCTCATCACGGCAACCAGGACCTCCGGGGGCCAGCGCCGCTTCCACCGCCACGAGCTGCGCCGCCTCGCTTTCATCGCCGCCGCCCGGCACGTCGGATTGACCTTGGACGAGATAGGCGAAGCGCTGGACCTGCTCCCGTCAGGTCGCACGCCGACGAAAGCCGACTGGTCCAAGATCACGCGCTCGTGGCGGAAGCGGCTCGACGAGGAGATCGCTGCGCTGGAGAGTCTGCGGGACGGGCTCGACAGCTGCATCGGCTGCGGCTGCCTGACACTGCAACGCTGCCGGCTGAGCAACCCGGCCGACATCGCCGCAACGAGGGGCTCAGGAGCCGTCTACCTCCCGAAACCGCTCCATCCCGACGCCGACTGACCCAGCTGGTCCATCCGGGCACTCACGGACCACGACGTCGAACCCGGTGCTGCCCCAGACCGAGGGGGAGCTCGGCACGAGGTGAGCCGCGTGGTTCGTCGACTGCTCCACGAGGTCCGTCGTCACTCCGGCGTGACGTACGCCGCCGAGATGCCGCCGTCGACGAGGAACTCGGTGCCGGTGACGTAGGAGGACTCGTCGGATGCGAGGAACAACGCCGCTTCCGCCATCTCCTCGGCGAGCCCGAAGCGTCCCATCGGGAGGTGCACCAACCGCCGCTGTCGCTTGGCGTCGGTGTCGAGGAACTTCATCAGGAGCTCGGTCTGGAGCGGACCGGGGCACAGCGCGTTCACCCTGATGCCCTCGCGGGCATGCACCACGGCCAGCTCCCGGGTCATCGAGAGCACCGCACCTTTCGATGCCGTGTAAGCGAGTTGAGGAGTGGCCGCACCCATGCGGGCCACGAACGACGCGGTGTTGATGATCGACCCGCCTCCCGCCTCACGGATCGCCGCTATGCCGAACTTGCACCCGAGGAACACGCCCTTGACGTTGACGGCGAAGGTCCTGTCCCACGTCTCCAAGTCCGTGCCTACCGCATCGGAGTCGTCCGACAGCATGATCCCGGCGTTGTTGAAGAGCACATGGAGTGCGCCGTACCTACTCGTTGCCGCTTCGACCATGCGCTCACAGTCCTCCGGGGTGGAAACGTCGGCGCGGACGGCGAGAGCCCAGTCGGCACCGATCTCGTCCCCAACCTGCTCCACGGCGGCCTCGTCGATATCGACCAGCACCACGGCGGCCCCCTCCTCGGCGAAGCGAAGCGCCGACGCTTTCCCGATCCCGCTTCCTGCTCCCGTGATCAGGGCGACCTTGCCGTCGAGTCGACCCATCGTGTCCTCCTAGATCCGCTCGAAGTAGCGGCGGCGTTCCCAGTCGGTCACTGCGGCGTCGAAAGCATCGGCCTCGGTCGCGAAGAAGTGCGAGTAGTGCCGGTGCACGTCGCCGCCCAGGAACGATTCGGCGAACTCGCTGGCTCGGAATCGATCGGTCGCGTCTCGCAGCGTCGTCGGCAGAGCGTCGAGATGGTCGGCCTCGTACATGTCGCCTACGAAAGGCTCGGGCATCGTCAGCCCCTCCTCGATCCCTTCTGCTCCCGCTGTAAGCAGCGCGGCATACGCCAGGTACGGGTTGCAGTCGGCGCCGGGCACCCGACACTCCACCCGCAGGCTCTCACGCTCGCCGACGACCCTCAGCGCCGCGGTGCGGTTGTCCCGGCTCCACGCCAGCCGGGTCGGCGCCCACGAGCCGTGCTCGAAGCGTTTGTACGAGTTGATGGTGGGCGCCAGCAGGACCGTGATCTCCGGGAGTCGGCGCAACAGCCCGGCCACGAACCCTCCGAACTCGGCCGACGCCTCAGCACCGTCGGCGAACGCATTTTGCCCCTCCCGCCACAGGCTCAAGTGCATGTGGCAGCTCGAGCCCGCCTGGCCGGCGAAGGGTTTCGCCATGAACGTGGCGCTGATCCCGGCGGCATCGGCGATCTCCTTCATCGCCTCCTTCATCACGGTATGGCGGTCGGCCATCTGGTCGACGGCCGTGTATTTGATGTTCATCTCGTGCTGACCGCGTCCCCATTCCCCCTTCGAGTTCTCCACCGGAATGCCGGATCGAGCGAGATGGCGGCGAACTGCCCGGTTGTAGAACTCCTCGCGAGTGCCCTGCAGGATGTTGTAGTCCTCCAAATACCACCCGAGGGGCGTGAGGTCGGCGTACCCTTGCTCGGCTGCCTGGCGATAGGAGTCGGTGAACAGGTAGTACTCGAGCTCCGACGCCGCCATCGCCGTGAGCCCGGATCCGGCGAGCCTCTCCACGGCACGCCGCAGCACCGTCCGCGGCGCCGGCGCCACATCGCCATGCCCCGTGGTGTGGAGATCGCACAGCACCAGGGCCGTGGCCTCGAGCCACGTGGCCCGCCGCATCGTGGCCAGGTCGGGGACCATGTGGAAATCGCCGTAGCCGAGCTGCCAGTTGGCGAACTCGTAGCCGGGAACGGGCTCCATGTCGATGTCGGTGGTCAACAAGTAGTCGCAGCCATGGGTACCGGCGGAGGCAACGTGCTCGACGAAGAAGCTCGCATCGAAGCGCTTGCCCATGAGCCGTCCGTAGTGGTCGGGGAAAGCGACGATGACGGTGTCGATCTCGTCCGCCCCGGCGGCGCGCCGCAGGGCGTCGAGGCTCAGGTGAGGTTCGGTCTCGGCGGCCATGGCGCTCCTCGGGTCGGGGGGCAAGATACCGGCCGGGCGTTGAGGATGCCTTTCACCGGCGGCGGTGATGCTCGGCCCAGGACCGGGCCTTCGGACTCTTGGCAGGCCGAGGCGGCTGCGGTACAACGTCTTCACGACGCCACAAGGGAGGGTGTCATGGCGGCGCAACCATCGCGACCAACGGGCAAGGAACCGCTTCGGGATGCGGCTCTGGAGCGAGCCGAGGAAGAGGCCGAGGGCGTAGCGGCCTTCGGCACGCCCCCGTCGATCGCCGGGGAAGTGGCCGAGCGCGAAGAGGCCCAGGGCGTTGAGGTGTTCGAGGACCCGGACGGCGTGATCCCGCGCGTCGAGCTGAGGAACGGCGCTCCAGGGGAGGAGAGTCTCGATCCGGACCGGCTCGGGCTCGACGATACGCTCGGGGAGGACGCCTACGACGCCGGCGTGCCGGAGTATCCCGAGGACCTGGAGCCCTAGCCGGCTACTCCACCTTCCACTGGCCCGGACAGCCCTCGCACTCCTGCCACCCCTGGATCGGTGGGGGACCGCTGAGTCGCACCTCGCCGTCGACCCGCCGGAGCGCACCGAGGAGCGTGCCCTGGGCCGTCGTCACGACCACGAGCTTCGTTCCTCGCTCGCCCATGCGATCGACCAGAGGCTGCAGCAGACCGTTCGGCCGGACCGTGGTCGGCCCCGGCTCCATCACGTCGACCACGATGGCTACGTCGTCCTCGTCCCACGCCCCGTTACGGAGCCGTCCGACGACCGTATCGCCGCAGTCGACGACCATGCACTCGTCCCAGGCGGCCGCGAAGGTCCGCCGACGGACCTCACCGATCGACTCGTCAGGGGTGCAGGTGGGCACGTCATCGCGGGCGGCGTCCATCACTCGCAGAACCGGCGCCGCCGTCCCTTCCATCGGGAGCCCCGCCGCCTTCCAGTCGGCGATGCCGAGGATGTAGTCGTAGACCTCTTCGAACCCAAGTGCTTCGAGCCGGCACGCGGCTCGCGGAGACATGTCTCACAAGCCGTCGTGTCAATAGACGACGACGGGTTTGTCCCGTCGTAGCTGCTCCGTCGTCGCCGCATCGAGCGTCTTCAGCGGGATGTTGACGGCACCGGGGATGTGACTCTCGGCGTACTCCCGTGCCGGCAGTACGTCCACGACGGTGGCGCCCTCGTCGATGAGCACCTCGAGGGTCGAGCGATCGATGGCGGTGACCACGGCGTCCTCCTTCAGTAGGTCGATGGGAACCGGGTGCGGAAGTCGATGACGTTGACCCAGTCGGGCCGGACGGTGATGCGCGCCATACCGCGCATCGTGGCGTTCGCACGGTCGCGAAACCGGGCTCCGTCGGCCGGGCCCAGGTAGCGGAGCGCCGCATCGGCGTACTCGGGAACGGCGCCCTCGACGATCGTCACGTGCGCGTCGCCGCGCACGCCGAGGATCGCGTATGGAGCAGTCTCGGAGTCGATGGTGACCGCAGCCCGCGGGTTGGTCTGGAGCGCCTCGACCTTGGGTGATGCCCCGGCGGCGCCGAACACCAGCTCGGTGCCGTTCCACGCAAACCACATGGGGCTGACGCGAGGCGTGCCGTCGAGGGCGATGTACCCCAGGCGGGCCGGGATCGCCGAGCTCAGCAGCTCGACCGCGACGGGGTGCCGGAGCAGGGCGAGATCTCCCTGAGGCAGCGTGTCGAGCGTCATCGGTCGGCCCCCGTGAGTGCGGCCGTGATCTGCTCGACGGTCGGTGAGCCGGCCGGACCTTCCGGCGTCTGGTAGATGCGGCAGGAGAGCCCGACGGGTGCGCCGGGGTCGGCGAACGGGTCGACGCCGTCGAGGAGGATCGTCGGTGAGCCGTGGAAGGCGATGGCCTCTGCCATCTCCGGCGTTGCCACGAGCTCGACCCGTACGTGGGCCGGGACACCGGTGGCTTCGACGGCGCGCTCGACTCGTTCGATCGTGGTGAGCCAGTTGGGGCAGTCGTTGAAGTGTTGCAGCGTGATCTGCATCCCGACCTCCGTCATGTGGTGGTGCGAGCTCGGGCGCTGTACTCGGAGAGTGCAGCCGTGAGCTGGTCGAGGCGTGCCGCGTTGATCGAGTAGTAGCTCCACCGGCCGCGCTTCTCCCGGTCGATGACGCCTGCGTCGAGCAGCGCTTTGAGGTGGTAGCTGACCGTCGACTGCGCCAGCGGCAGGTGGCGTTCCACGTCCACCACGCACACGGGCTCGCCGGCGGAGTCGATCAGATGGACGATCGCCATCCGGTAGGGGTCTCCCAGCGCCCCGAACGCCTCGGCGAGGTCCTCGGCGCGGAGCGCATCGATCGGTTGGGCATCGAGCGCCACACAGCACGGCACCTCCGTGTCGCACTCACAGACGACTCGAGCCAGCTTGGACGAAGATTGCATCATGACAGAATAAATCGAAAACTCTCGATGTTTATTCCGGTGCACCACGCTGAGGAGAATGAGTTGCCATGAGCAAGAGCGCCGACGCACCACTCGCCACAGGTGACAACGATGCCCTGGCCGGGATCCGGTCGCTCTCGGTGAACGAGGAGGCAGCCCGGGTTCGCTCGGCGGGGTTCCGGCTCCTCCTCGAGACCGGGTCTCGCGTGGAGCCGGCCGATCTAGCCGACGCCGTGGGGATCGACGTAGCGCGGGTGCGACAAGCGATCGCCAAGGCCACCGGCAGGGTCGAGACCGACGGTGACGGGCGCCTGCTCGGGATCGCCGGGCTCACGATCACGCCGACGTCACACGAGATCACCATCGGCGATCGGCGGCGCTGGACCTGGTGTGCCCTGGATGCGGTCGGAATCCTCGGGGCGCTCGAGAGCACCGGCACGATCCGCTCCACCGACCCCAGGACGGGAGAGGAGGTCCGTATCGAGTTCGTCTGCGGACGAGCCGAGGGCGACGCCACGATGTTCCTTCTTGGTGGGTCAGGCGGCGGGAACGTGCGTCAGAACTGGTGCCCCAACGTCAACTTCTTTGCGACGCGCGAGAGTGCCCAGGCCTGGGTCGCCGACCGGGATCTCAACGGGGACGTTGTCGCAGTGGCGGACATCGCCGACGAGGCCGCGACGATGTGGCGGCCGGTCGTCGATCCTTCGAGCGACCAGCCGTAGCCGGCTCGGCGTTGCTGTGGCTAGCCCCCGGCGCCTCTCAGCCAGAAGTGGATGAACGAACCACCGTCGCCCCGATCGACTACCTCGATCTCGCCGCGGGCGTTGGCGAAGGCTCCCGTGCCGCCGGTGACGGCGAACACGATGTCCTCCTCGAAGCTGAAGTCGAGTGGGCCGGCCGCAGTGATGTCGCCCCGGGGAAGGCGGACGACGAGCTCACACATCCACTGTGTGAGGGCCTCCGAGTCGGGGTCGAGATTGATGCAGCGCCCGCCGTCCCAACCGTCGACCGCCACGCCGTCGGTCGTCTCGAGGCGGTCGAGGAACGTGATGCCGCGCTCGATCTCGCCGAAGTGTTCTTGGAACGCCACGAGCGTGAAGCTCGGGTTACCTCTCGACTCACCGCTGGCGACGCCGCTGAGCGCGAGGAGGCCGAGCACGAGGGCAAGCGCCACGATGCCGCTGCGCTTCCATTGCTTGACGGATCCCATGATCACCTCCGTCAGGGATGCGTACCGATACCGCTACCGGTGCCGGTACGGCGGAGCTAGAGGCCTCGGTCTCCCTGGGGCCCGAATCGCAGCCGAGGGCCAACCCGGGAGAGCACCCGTCCGCTAGAAACAATGCTGTGAGACGACCCCGCATGCGCATCGTCGGCCCGGTCCTCGACGCCTCCGATCCCATCGCCCTGGCCGAGTTCTACGAGCGCCTGCTCGGCTGGACGATCGTCGAGCAAGAAGGCGCCCGCCCCGGCTATCCGGCGGAGGACGCCTGGGCCAAGCTCCGCTCACCCGACGGCGACATGAAGATCGAGATCCAATGGGAGGAGCACTACGTGCGGCCCACGTGGCCCGGGGCGGCGGGTGAGCAGCTGATGATGCTCCATCTCGACATCGAGGTCGACGACCTGGAGGCAGGCATGAGGTGGGCACAGGACGTCGGGGCGGTCCTGGCCGATCACCAGCCTCAGGACGACGTCCGGGTCATGCTGGATCCCGAGGGACACCCCTTCTGCCTGTTCCCCTCGAGCTGACGCGGCCTGTGCCGGCCCACCGAGCGTGCGCACCGGTTTGGTCGCGGCTGCCCGGAAGACGTGAGGCGGGTTGCGGCGGGCAATCCACGGCCACTGCTTGAGCCGCATCCTGCAACAACGCGAGGTGGGCGAGCATGAGGTCCTCCTGAGCTGCGGTGTCGTGATCCGACGGTCTGTCGATCCGCAGGCTCGGTTTCCAAGCTACGCCTCCGCGGCGTCACTGCGGGCGCAACCTCCCTCATCATGTAGGTCGTATCATCTGGCCGTGCAGTGGGTGACTGACAACCTCGGGATCTCGGCGGGTGTCCAGGGCAACATCCTGGAATCGCTTGCGGTCGTCATCGGGCTGTGGCTGGTGCGCGGCATCGTCATCCACGCCGTCCGCACCCGGGTCGACGAGCCTCAAGTCGTCTACCAGACACGCAAGGGCGCCACCTACGTCGCCACCTTCATCGCCATCATCAGCCTTGCGTGGATCTGGGTCGACGCCTTCGACAGCCTGGCCACCTACCTCGGCCTGCTCTCCGCCGGTATCGCCATCGCCCTCTCCGACGTGTTACGAAACGTGGCCGGGTGGGTGTTCGTCCTCACTCGGCGGCCCTTCCGGCTCGGCGACCGGATCGAGGTCGACGGCACTCGGGGCGATGTGGTGGACATCAGGCTCTTCAGGTTCTCGGTGATGGAGGTCGGCAACTGGGTGGACGCCGACCAATCGACCGGACGCATGATCCACCTTCCCAACGGGCTCGTCTTCACCAGCCAGATCGCCAACTACACGGAGGGCTTCGGGTACGTGTGGCACGAGATCCCGGTGCTGATCACCTTCGAGTCGGACTGGCGCAAAGCTCAGTCGATCATCCACAGTGTGCTCGCCGAACACGCCCCGCCCATCGAGCGGGAGGCCGGTCACCACATACGCGCCACCGCAGAGAGCTACCACATCAAGGTGGGAGCCCTCACGCCGACTGTCTACATGACCGTGCGCGACAGCGGGGTCTTGCTCACCGCCCGCTACCTCGTCGAGGCGCGTCAACGGCGGGGGGTGGAGGAGAAGATCTGGGGAGGAATCCTCGATTCGTTCAACTCGAGCTCGACGATCGAGCTGGCCTACCCGACGGTACGCACATACTTCGAGGGTCCGGTCGCCCTCAGGAGCGAACCCGCCGACTGAGACGGCGCGAATTGCCGTGGGCCACGCACCGGGATCGCCCGTCAACTCCCTGATCCCAGGAGTACTGTCCGCAGCATCCACACGGAGGGGTGCGCATGATCGGGTACGGCGAGTCGGTCGACATCCTCGAACGGGAGCTCAACCAGGTCCTCGATGGATTTCGTCGGGTCACGGACGAACAGTGGTCGGCCCCGACCCGGCTGGAGCCGCTCGACCCCTCACTGAAGCACTGGACCGTGTTCGAGCTGGCCGGACATTTCGACATCTCGATCGGGCTCACCCGCATGCTCATCGCCGATCCGTCGCATGGCCAGCCGGGGAGAGATCGGGTCAGCTTCTTCATCTTCCCGCGGTCCGAGGTCGCCCCCGTCGTCTACGACTACGCCTACACGATGGTCGAGGGCAAGCAACCGAGCGACATGGTCGGCGTTCTCGAGGATGCGTTCGGCAAGACCATCGAAGAGAGCCGTGCCACGCCGCCAGAGACCGTGGGATCGGGTTACTACGCCCTCATGCGCCTCGACGAGTTCGTGCCTACGCGCGTCGTCGAGGCCGTTGTCCACGGGCTCGATCTCACCGATGCGCTCGGCTGGGATCCTGCGGCCACCCCGGAGGGCATCGCGCTGACTGCGGGGATTCTCGACGAGCTCCTCGCCCGCCGCACCGTGGCCGGTCGCCCCAGCGATCTCGGCGACGACCTCCGATGGATCAGGGCCGCCTCCGGGCGGAGTCTGGACCACGACGACCCCCGCTTGCCACTCATCGGGTAGCGTCGACCGTCGGTACTGAAGCGCGCTTACTTCAGGTGCCCGTCGAGGAAATCGATGACCGCGCCGATGGCTTCGCGCTGCACGTCGTCGACCTGGTAGTCGCCGTCGGGACCCCGCTCGGGATAGATGTACCCGTGGATGCGGTGGTCGTACGACACCCACGAGACCTCCTTGCCCATCTCGGCGAGGAGGTCGTAGGTGGCGAGGAAGATCCCTTGCAGGTGGTCGTCCTCGCGTCCCATGACGAGGAGGGGAGTGGTGATCGGTGCGATGCGGGCGCGGGCCACGGCCTCGTCGATGCGGTTGCGCACCTTCTCGACCTCGGCCATCTGCATTCCCTCGATGTTGCGCAGCTTGGTGGTCTCGTCGACGAAGGCGGTGTCGTCGGGAGCGAGGGCGAGGAACTCGTGTGCGGCCGGCTCACTGGCGACGGCGGCGGCGACGTCGTCGTACTCGGAGGTGATCTTGAGCACCATCTCGCCGCCGTGGCTCATACCGATCAGCCCCACCCGCTCGGCGTCGACCCACGGCAGAGCTCTCAGGTGCTCGATGACGGCGATCTCGTCTTCGTACTCGAGCGGGGAGCGGTTGAAGAGGTCGCGCCCCTGGCGGATGTCACGCACGAGCGGCCCGCCTTCGTGGTAGCCGAGCTCCACCTCCGACCGGTACCGCAGCCATGCACAGGCGTAGCCCGCCTCCAGCAGGCGGTCCATGATGTACCCGCGGTTGGCGACTGCGTCGCGCACCCACGGCATGCCACCGCCGCCGTTGCCCGATGCCAGCAACACGATCGGAAACGGTCCCTCGCCGGGGGGCCGGCGCACGCCGATCGGGGTGTACAGCCCGTCCCACACCTCGATGTACATGAGGTGGACCGGAATGTCGGACCCCGGCACCGGCTCGGTGATGACAACGTGCTCGGGATCGATCCGTGTGCTCAAGGAACCCTCCTCATCGGTAGACCAGGGTCGATTCGTGATCGGCGGCTATAGCGGCATCGATGCTGGAACCGAGGTCGTCGAGCATGACGATCGCGGCATTGCGCCCGGGCCCGGCCGACACCGAGCCTCCAGGGTGCGTCGTGGCGCCGGTCTGATACAACCCAGGGATCGGCGTGCGGTGCTCTCCCCAACCCGGTGCGGGTCGCAGCGCACCGCTCTGATCGGGGCTCATGTCTCCGCCGTGGCACGACCCGTGCCAGTTGTGGGCGTTCATCCGCTCGAGGTCGAGCGGACTCTTGAGTGCCGTCGCGAGGATCACGTCCTCGGTCAGGTTGGGTGCGTAACGGCGGAGGTGGGCGAGGTTGGCGGCCGCCACCTCGGGCATCAGGTCGTCCCAGCGATCGGGCCCGTCGGGCAGCTCGTACGGCTGGATCCCGACGATCTTGAGGGTGTGTCGCCCGGCCGGGGCGCGGGTCGGGTCGACCACGGTCGGGCACAGCACGAGGAGCACCGGGTCGTCGAGGGCCACGTGACCCTTGGCGAAATCCTCCGCCACCCGCAGGACGCGCTCGGCCGACTCGGGTGTTCCCGAGGCGAGCGGGGCGAGCCCGCCGTCGAAGACCGGTGGCTCGGTCGTCGCATAGTGAGCGGCGCACATCGAGATTCCGGCCCGCCACGACGTCACCCCATAGGTGAAGGCGTCGCCCCACACCTGCGATGGCGCCATGGCGACGAGGTGCTTGATGTGGATGGTCGACAGGACCGCCCGCGTCGCCCAAAAACGCTCATCTGTGTCCGTCTCCACCCCAACGCACCGCTCGTCCTCCATGATCAGGCTGGAGACCCGCCGTCCGGTGAGCACCGTCCCCCCGTGGTCCTCGATGAGCCGGCCCAACGCGGTGGGGAGGGCCTGCGATCCGCCCTTGGGTAGGACCCAGGAATGACGTTGCCGCCCGAAGGCGAGGGCGTAGGCCAGCCGCCCCGTGCCGACCCGCTGGGGCGGCTGCATCGTCATCATCGCCATCCACATCATGAAGGCGCGGCTACGCCAGTCCTCGAAGTGCTCGAAGATGATCGAGGAGGCGGTGTGATGCCGGATCCGTTGCCAGCGATGGCCGTCCGGGAGCCGTGCGAGACGCTCGTCGAGCCCCGGGCCGCGACCGATCGGCGTGTACCGCCACCCGTTGAAGGCAGACGCCACCGCACCGTAGGCATCGATCATTCCCTTGTAGCTCGCCGCATCGGCGGCGGAGTATCTGGCGAACTCGGCCGCCGTCCGTTCGATGTCGCGCCACATCGTGATTGAGCTGCCGTCGGGAAGCGGGATGTGGACCACGGGGTCGGGCCTGATGTACTCCAAGCCGTAGTCGCCCAGCCGCAGCTCGTCGCGGGCGATGGTGGGGCTCGACTGAAGCAGCGTGTGGGCCGTGGAGCAGGAGTCGTGGAGGTAGCCGGGGAGCGTGAGCTCGCTCGTTGCGGTGTCACCCCCGATCCGCTCCTCTGCCTCCAGCACGATGACCTTGAAGCCCGCTTTGGCGAGGTAGGCGGCGCCGACGAGGCTGTTGTGCCCGGCTCCGGCAACGACCACGTCACAATCGCTCATCGGAGCTCCACGACACGGGTGCCTGCATGCAATCGATAGTAGGAAGCTGCGTGTGGGGGCGCACCAGGGCCAAATGGCATCACCCGGCCCCCGTGAGCACGACGAGGACGGAGCCGCCGACGACGGCGACCATCCCGGCGATGAGCCTCCACGTGAGGTGCTCCATCTCCGTGCCTACCACGACCGGGGCGACGAACACGACCACCGGGGTAGCCAGTTGCATGAGCGTGATGGCGACGCTGATCTCGATGAGGTCGTAGGCGATCCACTGCGAGGCGATGGATGCGCCGACGATCACGGCTCCCAGCGCGATCCAGCCTCCGGCGCCTCGAGGATCGACGCCCCCGACCCGCGGCAGCCCGAGCGCGAGCACCAAGGCGTACAGGGCGGTGGCGGCGGCGAGTCCGACGGTCACGCCGACGAGGGGAATCGGGAGCCCGGACAGACCCCATCGGATGAACAGCGGGCTGCTACCCCAAGACATCGCCGAACCGAGGGCGAACCACGGCACCTGCGTCTGGTGGAGTCCCTCGGGGTCGGCGCGGGTGGCGATGAGGGCCACGCCGATGACAACGGCGAGCACGCCGAGCGCAGTGAGTGGTGGAAGCGGCTCATGGAGCACGAGCGCCGCCATCACGCTTCCGATGAGCGGCGTGGCGGCGATGGCGACGCCGGTGCGGGAGGCGCCGATGCGTTGCTGACTGAGGCCGAGGAAGGTCCATCCGAAGAAGAAGTGGACGATCCCGGCGGCGGCGAACGCGGCAAACGCCCACACGGGGGCCGATCCCACCGGACCGAGGTCCTGGGTGGTGACCGCCACCACGGCGAGGATCAGCACGGCGGCGAGGAGGAGCCGGAACGTACCCCGGTAGGCGTCGATCAGCTGGTTGGCCCGCCGGTTCACGGCCTGGAAGATGCCGAAGCCGATCCCGGCGGCCACCGCCGCCATGATGCCCGTCACGGTGCGGCGCCCCGCACCGCCGCCTCGTTGAGGGCATGCCACACCCGGTCGGCAGTGAGTGGGATCTGCAGCTCGGTGACGCCGTAGGGCTCGAGTGCGTCGAGCGTCGCATTGATGATCGCCGGGGGCATCCCGATGCAGCCACCCTCACCGGCTCCCTTGGCCCCGAGCGGGTTCGACGGCGCCGGGTGCGTGAGGTGACCGAGCGCCAGCGGTGCGTCGAGCGCCGACGAGGGGATCAGGTAGTCCATGAAGGTGGTGCTCAGCGGCTGGCCGAGCTCGTCGTAGCGCATCCGCTCATAGAGGGCGGCGCCGAGCCCCTGTGTCACGGAACCGCGGACCTGACCCGTCACGATCATCGAATCGAGCACGGTGCCCACGTCGTCGACTGCGACGAGGCGCAGCGGCCGTACCCGTCCCGTTTCGAGCTCCACCTCGACGATTGCGACATGGACGCCATAGGGGAAGGTCTGCGCACCCGGGGAATACCGCTCCTCGGCGTACAGGGCGATCTGGCGGCCTTGCGCCTCGGCTGCGATCTGCGCGAGGGTGACGCCGGCGTCGGGAACCCCGGCGACCTGGACCGCACCGCCGACGAAGACGAGATCGCCCGGGTCGGCTTCGAGGAGGTCGGCCGCGACGCGAGCGGCGACCATTCGCACCTCCTCTGCGCATCGCACCACGGCACTGGCTCCGATCTGCGCCGACCGGCTGGCGAAGCTCCCGACGGAGTCGGGCACCTCGGCGGTGTCGCCAGTGCGGAGGTCGACGGCCTTCGCCTCGACGCCGAACATGGTGGCTATCAGCCGGCGCCATACGGTGGCGTGTCCCTGGCCGGCCGACGTCGCTCCGGTGCGGACCACCACCTGCCCTTCCGTGTCGATGGTCACCGCGCCGTACTCCCACGAGTCGGGGGCACCGCCCGCCCGCTCGATGAAGGCTCCGAGTCCGATGCCGACTGGATCCTCACCTGCTTGGCGACGCCTCATCTGTTCTTGCCGAACCTCCTCGTAGGCGGCGATGCGTAACGCCTGCTCGAGCGCGGCGGCGTAGTCGCCCGAGTCGTGCTTTGCGCCGGTCGGCGTGACGTGGGGGAGTCGAGCGATGAGGTTGCGTCGCCGCAGCTCGGCCGGGTCGATTCCGAGTCTGCGGGCGAGGGCATCGATCGCCCGCTCGATGGCCAGGGCCGCCTCCGGTCGCCCGGCGCCCCGGTACGGCGCAGTCGGGGGCAGGTTGGTGACGGCGGCGATCAGCTCGAACTCGACACGCGGGATGTCGTAGAGGCCCGTCGCCACCAATCGGGAGAACTGGCCGATCTGTGCGCCAACGTGGGGGTAGGCCCCGGTGTCGGTGGTGAGAACGAACCGGGCCTCGCGGATGTGTCCTTCTGCGGTGGCGCAGAGCGTCACCTCGTGGCGCTGGCTGCGACCGTGACTCCCGGCGACGAAGAGATCGCGGCGGGGCTGCACCCATGCCACCGGCCGCCGGAGGCGCAAGGCGGCGGCGGCGATCACCGCGTACTCGGGGTGGAATCGCTTCATCCCGAAGGCACCTCCCACGTTCGGCACGGAGATGCGGATCTGGTCCGGTTCGAGGCCGAGCACGAGGGCGAGCTCGTCGCGCAACCGGTGGGGAGCCTGGGTCCCGACATGGAGGTGCAGCGCATCGTCGGTCGGGGTGGCGAGTGCGGCGAGGGGTTCGATGGGCGACGGCGCCAGCCGCGGGTGCTCTACCGCCACCGTCACCTCGACGAGGCCGCCGACCGGCTCCGGGCCTACGGCGAGCGTCTCATGGAGCACGACGTTCGTGCCGGCCGCCGGGTGGACCAGGCGCTCGGTCCCGGTGGCCTCGGCCACCGTCAGCACAGGCTCGCCCAGATCGATGTCGGCGAACACGAGGCCGGCGGCATCCTCGGCCTGGGCGGGCCGCTCGGCGAGCACGACGGCCACGGCCTGGCCGACGTGGGTGACCCGGTCTCGGGCGAGCATGGGTCGGGCCATCCCGGGGTGGTCACGCCCGCCGATGCGGGCGGGGAGATCGCGCAGGTCGAGGTCGGTGGCCGTGATGACGTCCACGACGCCCGGCATGGCGGCGGCCGTACCAACGTCGATGGCGAGGAGGTCGCCGCGGGCGAACGGGCTGCGGACGAACCATGCATGAAGCGCATCCGGCGGGACGAGGTCCGCTGTGAAGGGTCCACTCCCGGTGACGAGGGGAGGGTCTTCGATACGCCGGTGCGACCTCCCGACCGGACCGGGGTCGCCTGGGGACGTCACGAAGCGCGGAGGAAGCACATGGCGAAGGGTCTAGAGGATGGCCGCGAGGGCGCAGGCCGGCTCTGAGGTTTGCTCGCCATGGGACCACCGTTGATACGCGATGCAATCGATTGTAACCCCGGCGGCCATGGCGTCTATGCCGGAGGCGAGGCCGGTCGACCTAGGATACAATCGATTGCAGCCCGACCGGGAGGAGCATCGTCGATGGCAGCGGAACACCGACTCGGATGGATCGGCACCGGCCGGATGGGCTTTGCGCTGTGTCGGCGGCTCCTCGATGCGGGTAGCGATCTCTGGGTCTACAACCGAACGCGGAGCAAGGCTGAGCCGCTCGAGGAGTTGGGGGCGAAAGTCGTCGACTCCCCGGGCGACTTGGCCGGCTGCGACATCGTCTTCACGATGGTCGGTGGACCCAAAGACGTGATAGAGGTCACCACCGGCCCCAATGGCGTACTCGCCGGGTCGACGCGGCCCGAGGTCCTCGTCGACTCCACGACGATCGACCCGAACACGAGCTCTCAACTCCGCGACGAGGCCGAAGCGCTCGGAGTCGGTGTGCTCGCCGCACCGGTGAGCGGCAACGCCAAAGTCGTGAAGTCGGGAAAGCTCACCGTCGTCGCATCGGGACCTCGGCCGGCCTACGACGCTGCCTTGCCCCATCTCGAGGCTTTCGGCCGCCGCGTGACCTACGTCGGCGAACGGGACGAGGCTCGACTCGTGAAGCTGTGCCACAACCTCCACTTGGGTGTCGTCACCCAGTCGCTGGCCGAGATCACGATGCTGGCCGAGGCGGCCGGAGTATCGCGACACGACTTCCTTGCGTTCCTCAACGACAGCGTCATGGGCTCGACCTTCACCACGTACAAGACGCCCGCCTTCGTCAACCTCGATTGGACGCCCACCTTCACCTGGCATTTGCTGCGGAAGGACCTCGAGCTCGGCCTGGCGACGGCACGCGAGCTCGACGTGCCGATGCACACGGCGGCGCTGGTCCACCAGCTCGTTCTGGACGGGATCGGGCGTGGTCTGGGCGAGATGGATTTCGGCGCCCTCCTCGAACTCGAGGCCGCAGCCGCCGGCCGCCCCCTCGAATCGGAGGATCGCGAGGTCTCTGATGGTCTGGGCTGAGGGCGCCGTGCCATGAGCGGGGAGCTCTTGCGGCAGATCACGCGAAACGGTGCGGCGAGGCTCTACGTCGGCGGCGAATGGGTCCCGGCATCCGACGGCGCCACGATGGACGTGCTCGACCCGGCGACGGGAGAGCGACTCGCCGAGGTCGCAAGCGCATCGGTCGATGATGCCCTGGCAGCGGTGGGGGTTGCCTACGAGGCATCCGCATCGTGGGCGGCAACGCCGCCCCGAACCCGGGGCGAGATCCTCCGCAAGGCGTTCGAGATCATGAACGCAAGGGCCGACGAGCTCGCCGAGCTGATCGTGCTCGAGATGGGCAAGGCCCTCCCCGAGGCACGGGGCGAGGTCACCTATGCCGCCGAGTTCTTCCGGTGGTTCTCCGAGGAGGCGGTGCGCAACCGGGGGACGGTCGGCATCGCACCGGGCGGCGACAAGCGCATCATCTCGCTGCACCAGCCGATCGGTGTGTCGGTGCTCATCACGCCGTGGAATTTCCCCGCCGCGATGGCCACCCGCAAGATCGGACCGGCCTTCGCCGCAGGGTGCACCGTGATCCTCAAGCCGGCCTCAGACACCCCGTTGACGGCGCTGGTTCTGGCCCAGATCCTCGAGGAGGCCGGGGCTCCCCACGGGACGATCAGCGTCATCCCGAGCCGGCGATCGGGCGCCGTCGGTGAGGCGATGCTGACCGACCCCAGGGTGCGCAACCTCTCGTTCACCGGCTCGACGCAGGTCGGGCGCTCCCTCCTCGAGGTGACGGCCCGCCATGTTGTCCGCGCCTCGATGGAGTTGGGTGGCAACGCCCCGTTCCTCGTCTTCGACGACGCCGACATCGAGGCGGCCGTCGCCGGGGCGATGATCGCCAAGCTCCGTAACGGGGGGCAGTCGTGCATCGCCGCCAACCGGATGATCGTCCACGAGGCCGTGGCCGACGAGTTCTCGGCCCAGCTCGCCGCCGCCATGGCGGCGGTCACCACCGGCCCGGGTCTCGACCCGGGCGTCGAGCTGGGCCCGATGATCAACCAGGGTGCCCAGGACGACATGAAAGATCTCGTGAGCGTCTCCACCGGTGCGGGTTCCGCGGTGGCGACGGGTGGCGCGGCCCCCGAGCGTCCCGGCTTCTTCTTCGAACCGACCGTCCTCACCGGGGTTGGCCACGACGATCCCATCCTCCACAGGGAGATCTTTGGGCCGCTGGCTCCCGTGACCCGGTTCGAGACCGAGGAGCAGGCGCTGGCGCTCGCCAACGACACCGAGCATGGTCTGGCCGCCTACCTCTACACCGGCGACCTCGCCAGAGGGATGCGAGTAGCGGAGGCGATCGAGGCGGGCATGGTCGGCATCAATCGCGGGCTCATCTCGGATCCGGCCGCGCCCTTCGGTGGTGTCAAGGAGAGCGGTCTCGGCCGCGAGGGCGGCGAGCACGGCATCTTCGAGTTCCTCGAGACCAAGTACATCGCGGCCGACTGGTAGCCCGTCCAGTGCCCGGGGGCTACGCCCCGCCGGTCGGCTTGCGTAGCCACACCATCTCCGTCTTGACGCCGGCGTCGGTGATCAGATTGAAGACGGGACAGCGCGCTTCGGTCTCGGCGACGATCGCGGCCAGCCGCTCTTCGCTCTCGTCGGTCGTCACGGTGGCCTGGAGACGCACGGTCTGGTAGTGCGCCCGGACATCCCGTTTCCCCATCCGCCCTCGGATGTCGATGGTGAACGCCGCCTCGAACTGGATGCCCTCGTAGGCGAACCCGAACTCGTCGGCGGCGCGCCGGAACGTGACCGCCTCGCATCCGCACAACGCCCCGAGCACAGTCTGCAACGGTGAAGGACCCTCGCCGGTGCCGCCATGGGCGACCGGCTCGTCCGTGACGAAGTGCCCGTACTCGCCGAAGTCGATGATGGTCATCATCGTTGCCTCGGTGGACGCAGAGAGCGTCTTGCGGCGTACGATCGGCTCGATCAGGTCCTCGACGTTCTTGATCTCGGTGCCCAAGACGCACCTCCTCGTGTCATGGCGAATCGGATGAAGGGTGGGGTAGGCGGGCCGGCTCCCGCGTGTCGGGTACGAGAACCGCCGCCATCACCGTCACGACGGCGACGAACACAATGAGCGGCAGCGTCGCCAGCCCCTTTCCCGACGTCTCGTAGAGCACTCCGGCCAGCAATGGCGCCGCCAGGAGAGCGACATCGCCCGTCAATCGGAACATCGCCAGCTGTGGGCCGAGCCGGGCACCTTCGCTGAGGTCGGCGAGGATGGTTGCTCCGACGTTGACCCCCGACGAGCCGAGCGATGTCAGGATGATCGCCAGCCACCAGCCGGTGAGGGAGCTCCAGGCGGCGAAGCATCCAAGGCCGACGAGCTGCATGGCGAGGCCCGGGAGCAGCGCCCAGCGCCTCGAATACGCATCGGAGATCCGGCCGCTGACGAGGGCGCCGACGAGTCGGAGGAGCCCGGCGACGCCGATGGCGGCACCGACGACGCCGACGCCGAGGCCGAACTCGCCGTCGCCGACGATGGGTACCAGTGTCTGTAGCAAGGCACCTCCGATGGCGAACTGGACGGCGGGGAGGAGGTAGAGGGCGAATCGCACCGACCGGCGGATCGCCGGCAGCTCCGAGTCCGACGCGGCCATTGGTCGCATCGTCTTGGTTGTGCGCGGTGGTCGCATCAAGAGCAGCGCCATCGCCAGACCGAGGACGGCAGCCGCACCGAACGCCACTCTCCAGCTCGAGAGCGCGGCGATGGCGCCGCCGAACGCCGGCCCCACCGCCTGACCCACCAGCAATGCCGTGGCGAATCCGGACATCGCCACCCCGCGCCGCTGGCGGGGCGCCTCGGCGAAGGCGGCGATGCCGGTCGTGTTTGTCCAGGCCGATCCGACGCCGAGCCCGAAGGCGGCGACGAAGGCAACGGCGCTCGTCGGTGCGGCGCCCGCCAGCAGACTCCCCGAGGCCACGATCGTCGCCGCGATCGCCAGCATGGACCGGCTGGGCCGGCTGTCGGTGAGCCGTCCCGCCGGAATGTCGGCGATGATGCGGCCCAGAGCGAAGACGGCGACGAACGCACCGAGGGCGGCAGGACCCATAGCGAGATCGCGACCCATCTCGGGGAGGAGAGGTGCGCGGACGTGCGCCGCCACCGTGATCGTGAACACACCAACGCCGACGAACACGAGGCTCGGCGGCAAGGGCGGACGCTCGTGCTCCCGACTCACCGCACCGGAGCCGTCGAGCCGCGGACGGTGAGCTTGGGTTCGAGATGGACGCTCTCGATGGAAGCATTGCGATCGCCGACGAGGGCAAGCAACGTCCTGGCGGCCAGCTCGCCCATGTGGCGATAGGGGACGCTGACTGTGGTGAGGGGCGGCTGCATCATGTCGACGAACGGCATGTCGTTGTAGCCCGTCACCGAAACGTCGTCGGGGACCCGCCGGCCGGCTTGGTGGACGGCGCCGACGGTCCCCAGCGCCAGGAGGTCGTTCCCCGCCACGATCGCGGTGATGTCGGGCTTGCGCTTCAGGAGGGCCGTCGCCGCCTGCGCCCCGGGCTGGACGCGGAACCACTCGGCGGCCTCGACAGCCCCCACCGTCGGCAACCCGTGCCGGCCCATGTGGTCGGCAAAGGCACGCGCCCGGCCGGCACCGGTGGAGAGACGCTGTGGCCCGGCGACGTGGCCGATGACTCGGTGCCCGAGCTCCACCAGGTGGTCGACGGCGAGCCCGATTCCGACATCGTCGTCACCAACGATGGCAGGGATGGCGGGGTCCGTCGCCTCGCGGTTCACGAGCACCACGGGTGTCCCGCTTGCGGTCACCTCGGCCTCGAGCGGGCTCCCCAGCTCGGCCGTGGCGAGGATGAGCCCGTCGACGTGGCGGTCGAGCAACGTGCTGATCACGGCCTCCGTGTGCTCCTGCTCGTTGTCGGTGTTGCCGATCAGCAGTGAGTAACCCTCGTTGCCGAGCGCCCGCTCCGCACCACGCACGAGCGGCGGGAACAGCGGATTCTCCAGGTCGGGCACCACGATCCCCACGGTGAAGGTGCGTGCGGTCCGTAGGCCCCGTGCCATTGGATTGGGGCGGTACCCGAGCCGTTGAGCGGCGGCGAGCACGCGCTCGACGGTGGGAGGGCTGACCACCGACCGCGTTGTCGGATTGAGGGCGCGTGACGCCGTGGATGCGTGTACTCCCGCCTCTCGAGCCACGTCCGCGAGGTTGACGCGCTCGTTCATCGCGGACCGTCGGGGCGCGGCACTCGGCTCCCGGGTCCGGGGAGCCGGCCGTCGCCCGTCACGACGCCCGGCTCGGGCCGTCCGGGGTCGCCGGGGCGGCGGGGGCCCAGGTGCACCGATCATCGCCGATCCACACGGTCGCGGACGGCGCAGGCACCCACAACTCGATGAAGCTGAACTCCTCCTGATGAGGGTTGTCGAACCAGTGGACCTCGCCTTCGTCCACCAGTGCAACGTCGCCGGCTCCGAGCTGGATCGGAGTCCCGTCGGCATGAAGAGTGCCGCAGCCCGACAGGATGAGGAAGAAGTGCTTGGCGTCGCGGTGGAAGTGGGGCGCCGCCGTGTCGCCGGGGTGGTACGTGATCCGATCGGCACGGACGTCGGTCAGACCAAAGATGTCCTCGGTGATGAGGTCGACGCGGTCTCGAGTGTCTCGCGTCGAAGTGAGTTGCGGAAGCTGATCGGCGTGGACCACGCGGGCCATTGATCACCTCTGTGCGACGGCACCACAACGCTACTACGCTGACCTGCAATCGTTTGCAGGAGGCGGCGGACCTGTGTCCGAGGAGATCAACCGAGGGCCGTCCACCCCGGGCCACGGGGTGCGGCGTGCACCGTGAGGAGGCGATCGGCCTCCGCCTCATGGGCCACTCGGACCTCGGAGGCTTCGGAGATGGCATGCAGCTCATGCGATCGGGTGACGCCCTCTACGTCGGCCATTTCGGGCCCAGCGGGATGGGCACCTCGATTCTCGACGTCTCCGACCCGGCACACCCCGAGGTGGTGACCCAATGGCGAGCACCCCCTCATAGCCACACCCACAAGGTGCAGGTCGCCGACGGTCTGTTGCTGACCAATCACGAGCAGTTCCGGAGCGACGAGCCGTGGTCGGCGGGTATGGCGGTCTACGACCTGGCAGACCCCTTTGCACCGCAACGCATCGGCTTCTGGGAGAGCAGCGGGCGCGGGGTTCACAGGATCGTCTACGAGGGTGGCCGGTACGCCTACGCATCGGCGACCCCCGAGGGCTTCACCAGCAGGATCTGGGTGATCATCGACCTCGCCGATCCGGAGCACCCCGTCGAGGTCGGCCGCTGGTGGTGGCCCGGTCAATGGTCTGCCGGGGGAGAGCGGCCCACGTGGCCCGAAGGCGAGGATTGGAACACCCACCACGCCATGGTGAACGGGGAGCGCGCCTACCTGGGGTTGTGGGACGGTGGCATGGTGATCCTCGACATCGGCGACCTCGCGGCGCCGACCCTCGTCTCCCACCTCACCTGGCGGGAAGGCGGCGAGACTCATACCTGCCTGCCGCTCCCCAGCCGCGACCTCGTGGTCGTCACCGACGAGGCCACGTCCGACGGATGTACCGGTCCACCGCACATGGTGCGGGTGGTCGATGTCAGCGACGAGACGGCGCCGGCCGTGCTCGCGACATGTCCCGAGCCTGTGGGCGACTTCTGTGATCGCGGTCTTCGCTTTGGATCCCACTGCCTCCACGAGAACAGGCCAGGCAGCTACCGCAGCGAGGAGCTCGTGTTCGTGACCTACTTCAACGCCGGGTTGCGGGTGTACGACCTCGCCGACCCCGCGGCGCCCGTCGAAGTCGCTTCATACGTGCCGCGCTGCCCGTCTGGACAGCAGGCGATCCAGATCAACGACGTGTGGGTCGGCGACGACCACGTGATCTACATCACCGACCGCATTCGTGGAGGCGTGTACATCCTGGAGCCCGACCCGGCGCTGGACGCCCGTATGACCGAGGCTGCTGCGTGAGCGCGAGCATCGACGTCCACGCCCACTGTGTACCGGCCGAGCTGATGGCGGCGCTCGCCGCCGACGGCGCCGACTTCGGTATCGAGCTGACGGAGGACCGGCGTGCGGTCATCGCCGGGGGCAGACCAACCCTGCCCATCAGGGACGACCTCGTCGACTTCGACCTGCGCCTGGCGTCGATGGACCGCGCCGGCATCGAGCTCCAAGCGCTCTCGAGCTGGGTCAACCTGACGGCGTATGGCCTCGATGCCGCCCCCGGAGCGAGGTGGTCGCGCCGCGTCAACGAGGCACTTGCCGTAGAGGCCGCCCGCCGCCCCGACAGGTTCGTGGCCTTGGCGACGGTACCGCTGCAGGATCCCGACGTAGCAGCCGCCGAGCTGGCCTACGCAGTGGGTGACCTGGGCATGGTGGGTGTCGAGATCGCGACCAGGGTCGGAGCGACAGATCTCGTCACGGCGGATCTCGACCCCTTCTGGGCGGCTGCCGAGCGGCTGGGCAGTCTCGTGTTGCTGCATCCCATGGATCCGCTCCCCGGCATCGACCTCAAGCGCCATTTCCTCCACAACATGGTGGGCCGCCCCGCCGAGACGACCATTGCGATCGCCCGCCTCGTCATGGCCGGCGTCTTCGACCGCTACCCGAAGCTCAAGGTCTGCGTGGTCCACGGAGGAGGGTTTCTGCCCTATCAGATCGGCCGCATGCAGCAGGGATGGCGGGCCATGCCGGGTGTCGCCGACACCGATCTGAGGACACCACCGCTCGAGACGCTGCGCCGCCTCTACTTCGACACGGTCCTGCACAACCCTCAGGCGCTCCGCTACCTCATCGACCTCGTCGGCGCCGACCGCATCATGATCGGGACCGACTATCCCTTCGAGGCCGGTGACCACGACCCGCTCGCCACGATCGAAGCCATACCCCGGCTGACCGGGGACGAACGCACCATGATCCTGTCGGGCACTGCACGGACCCTGATCGGAGGACAACCATGACCAGCACGCTCGGGTTCGCCCCCAGCGAAGACCCGTTCGTCGTGGAGCATGGCGGCTTCTACCGGCGATGGTTGTCGATGATCGACGACATGTCCGAACTCGAGACCCTCGTGGGTCGGCTCGAGGGAACGACGGAGGACAAGTGGGTACCGGTGTGGCGTTCGGCGGGTCGCCGCCACGAGGACGCCGGGGATGCGCTCGAGGAGACCGGAGATCTCGCCGGGGCGCGCACGGCCTACCTCCAGGCTAAGACCTACTACGCGATCGCCCGCTTCCCCGGCGAGATCACCCCGCTCAAGGCCGAGGTCAGCGCCGAGTGCGCTCGTGCGTACCGCAAGGCCTGCCGCCATCTCGACCCTCCCTTGGAGATCGCCGCCGTCGATTGCGAGGGCCAGACGATCACGACCCACTTCCGTGCCCCTCCGGGCTCGGGTCCCGACAATCCGGCCCCCGCCGTCCTGGTCATGTGCGGAGCCGACGTCTTCAAGGAAGACCGCGGCTGGGCAGGGGAGATGGCCCTCGACGAAGGGCTGGCTTCACTCGTCATGGATGGCCCCGGCACGGGTGAGAACCCCTTTCCGTGGGACCCGGCCTCGGTGAGAGCATGGGTCGCCGCCATCGACTACCTGGCGGGTCGGACCGAGGTGGATGCCGACCGCATCGCCGCGTTCGGGATCAGCCGCGGCGGCTATTCGGTGATGCAACTCGCCGGAACTCATCCGGAGCGGGTCAAGGCGGTCGTGGCCATCGCCGGTCACCCGTTCGGCTACCAGATGACGGACGCAGAGCTGGATGAGTACATCGCGGCGCTCAACAGACGCTCTTCCTTCGTGTTCGGAGAGCCCGGCGGTCCGCCTTCGTTCCCGACGTGGTCGCGCAAGAAGGATCGCGAGATGTTCGACAGGTGGGCGCTGTCCAAGCTCGGGGTCCTCGAGGCGATCACCCAGCCAATCCTGATGATCAACGGCAAGCACGACCATCTGGCGCCGATCGGCAACATCTACTTCATGCTCGAGCACGGCCCGGTGACCGGGCGGGAGGCCCGGGTCTACCCGGACGCCGGTCATTGCGCCTTCAAGTACTTCCGGGAGTGGGCTCCGGCCTCCTTTGCGTGGATCCGGCGGAAGCTCGGTTGAGCCCGGTCAGCGCAGCGGGGCGAGCGCGGCGGCGATGACGGGGACGGGGTCCGCCTCAACCGGTGGGAACTTGGTGACCAGGATGTGTGAAGCGCCTGCCTCCAGGAAGCGGCCGGCCAGCTCGGTGAGCTCGCCCGGCGACTCCGGCATGCGGATCTGCACCGACACCTCGATGTCGCCGGCGTCCCGACCGATCTCGGCGCACAGCTCGCGCAGCAGCTCGTGGTGCTGCACCAGGGTCTCCGGTGGCTCCTCCGGGTTGAAGTAGTTCCAGTGGTCGGCCCAGCGGGCGACGAGCGGCATCGTGCGACGGGGGCCGATGCCGCCGATGACGAGCGGGGGGCGCGGCTTCTGCACCGGCTTCGTCATCAGCGTGGCGCCGGACAGGCGGAAGTGGGTGCCGTCGAAGCTGAAGGTGTCCCGGGTCAGGAGGCCGTCCACGATCTCGAGGGCTTCGGCGAGCCTTGCCCACCGCTCGGCAGGGCTTCCCAGATCGATGCCAAAAGCATCGTGCTCGGCCTCGTGCCAGCCTGCGCCCAGTCCGATCTCGAGCCGTCCCCCGGAGATCCGATCGACAGAGACCGCCATGTGGGCGAGCAACGCCGGGTGGCGGAACGTGTTGGAGCTCACCATCACGCCGATCCGGAGCCGCGACGTGATGGCGGCCAGCGATGCCAGCGTGGTCCACGACTCCCACATCGGCCGGATGGGGCCGCGCGGCGGGTAGAAATGGTCGAAGAGCCAGCCGGCATCGAAGAACCCGGCGGCATCGGCGTCTCGCCAGCTCGCCGACAGATCCGGCCACGAGATGTCGACCGGGGCGATCTTGAAGGAGAACTTGGGAGTCACGACAGGCCGGCACCTTCGAGCAGGGGGGCGACGTCGACGGCACGCCCGTCCCGGACCGACGACTCGAGGGCGGCCCGCACCACCGCCAGCGCCCTCATTGCCTCGTCGATGCCGACCTCTACGTCGGCCCGGCCCCGAATGGCCAGGCCGAACTCGTCGAGCTGCTCCCGGAACATGTCGGTGGTCGGCAAGGGAACGATCTTGCGCGTCATGTCCCGGTAGCTCTGGGAGACCAAGGTGCTCCACTCGTCGGCCTCGTGAGAGGCGTCCCAATGGGTGAAGTCGAGGTCGTACATGAGGTTGGCCTTGGTGCCTTGGAGCCGGAGCTGATAGATCCCGGGGGAGGCCCACCCACAACCGATGTAGCCGAGCGCCCCCGATTCGAACTCGAGGATCGCCATGACCGCATCGGGCACCTCGGACGCGGTGTAGAGCTTGCGGGCGTGCGCCGTGACCCGGGCGACGGGACCGAGGAGGTACTGCAGGTTGTCGGCGTGGTGCACGCCGAGCTGGATGAACGTGCCCCCCGGGCTCTTGTCCGCATACCACCGCCAGGTCTCCGGGGTGAGCTCGAGACCTCGCTCGTTGGAGAAGTTGGCCTCGGCGAGGGAGACGTCTCCGAGCGAGCCCGATTCGATCCACTCCCTCATCACCCTACTCCCGGCCAAGCGCCGGGCGCTGTGTCCCACGGCGAAGACGCCTCCCGAGGCGGAAACCGCGTTCCGCACGTCGAGGGCGTGCTCGAGCGTGTGGGTGATCGGCTTGTCGGTATAAACCGCCTTCCCGGCCTCGAGTGCGGCGATGATGAGGTCGCGGTGGGTGTCGTTCGGGGTGGTGATGATCACGCCCTCGACGTCGTCGTCGTGCAGCAGCTCGTCCAAGGTCTCCGCTGCCTTGGGGACCCCGAACTCCTCTTGGAAGGCATCGCGGCGGTCCGCCGAGCGGCTGAAGCAGGAGTGCAGCTCGATGACATCGCCACGCTGGGCCCCGCGGGCGAGCACCTTCGCCCAGCGCCCGAGACCGATGGATGCCAGCCGTACCTTGTCGTTCATCGGTGGTCCCTTGGTGTGTCGTGGTCCGTCATCTTGGCGTCCGTGGTGACATCGATGGTGGTCTCCTCCATGTTGTCGGCCAGTTGGGGGTGAGGGAAGAAGCAGACGAGCTCCATGACCTCATCGTCGTTGGGGATGGTGGCGTGAGCGGCTCCGACCGGGACGTGGATCGTGTCGCCGGCGCGCACCGGCGTTCGCTCTCCGTCGATGTACACGACGCCGGATCCCTTGCGTACGAACACGACCTCCTCACTGGCGGGATGGCGGTGGGCGAACCGGCGCCGGCCCGGAGCCAGCTCCACGATGCGAACGCTCGATGCGGCCGGAACGTCCCGTAGCGGGTCGGCTGAGCGGCGTCCGGGGAGCTCGGCGAAGGGCACGTCATCGCCTCCGATCACCGCCATGAGCGCAGCTCGAAGATGTTGCGGACATGGCCGACGATGTCGTTGGCCACCGTTGCGGCGAAGCCGGCGGCGAGCTCCTCGGTGGCCCATGCGGGATCGCCGTACCAACCTGCCGGATCGATCTCGGTGACATCGGTGATGTAGCCGTAGACGTCTCGGCGGCGGCGCATGGCATCCATGGCTGCGGCCCGATCCGATCGTGTGGTCTCCTCCACCAGCTCGCCGTGGACGAGTGCCGGGTCGTAGGCGAGCACCGCAAGCGCCTCGAGTCCTCCACCGTGGGTGAGCTCGCCGCCGTCTTCGGCGTAGAGCCGCTGCGCCACGTAACAGGCCTGGGCCGCCACCACCTGCACGTCCGGGTGGCGGGTCTGCAGGCTCGTGGCGACGGCATCGAGCGCGGCGATGTTGCCTTCGTGCCAGTTGACGAACACGAAGCTGCGCGCCCCCATGGCGACGAGCTCGTCGCACACGTCGGTGACGAGGGCCTCGAACGTCTCGCGCCGGAGGCTCACGGTGCCTGGATGGCCGGCGTGGATGGGCGTGATGCCGTAGGGGGCGAAGGCCACGAGGAGGGCGTCGAGGCCGGCGGCGACCTCGGCGGCGACGAGCTCGGCGGCGATGGTATCCGTCCCCGCGGGAAGGTGCGGACCGTGTTGCTCGACGCTGCCGAAGGGCAGCACCGCCACCGGTGAGCGGCTGAGCACCGCCGCCACCTCGGGGCTCGTCATGTGGAAGAGCGAGCGACTCACGACACCTCCTCGGGGATCACGGGGTTGTGGACGGGTTGGCCCTCGAGGATGCGGCGGGCCTCGGCGGCGGCCTTCGTGCGCAGATCCCGCTCCGACTCCTCGGTGTACCAGGCCATGTGGGGGGTCAGCAGCAACCGATCCATGACCGTGGCGAACTGCGTCGGGTCCGGTGGCTCCGGCTGGAAGACGTCGAGCGCAGCGTATGCGGGACGCCCGAGTTGGAGCGCCGACACCAAAGACTCGGTGTCGACCAGGGAGCCGCGCGCGGTGTTGACCAGGATGCTGCCCGGTTTCATGCGTGCCAGCTCGGCACGCCCGAGGAGGGGCGTCCCGTCGCCGGGAGCCGGGGCGTGCAGTGTGACGACATCCGACTCCGCGAGGAGTTGAGACCACGAGGCCGGCTCGACGCCGGGCACGTCGACCGGACTCCCCGGATCGTGGGCCAGCACCCGTCCGAACCCGAGGCTGCTGAGATGGGCGGCCGTGCGCCGTCCGATCCGGCCGAATCCGACGATCCCGACGGTGAGGGCGGATGGGAGATGGACCGGCCCGAGTCCGGCGATGTCCCATGCGCCGGCCTTCACCAGCCGATCTGCGTCGGGCAGGCGACGCACCAAAGCCAGGACGAGCGCGACGGCGTGGTTGGCCACGGCGTCGGTGCCGTAGTCGGGAACGATGGCGACGACGATGCCCAGCCGGTGGGCGGCGACGATGTCGATGTTGTCGTGACCGACGCCGTAACGGACGATGCCCCGGCAGGTGAGCCGGGCGAGCGTGTCGGCGTCGAAGCGAGGGTGCGGGCCGGCGAGGATCACCTCTGCGCCACCGGTCGCATTCACGATCTCGTCCCGGGTCGCGCCTGCGCTACGGGCGATCTGGTCGGAACCGAGATTGAGAACGCCACACTCGATGTCCGCATCCGGCCATCGGGCTCCCAGGATCGCCACCGGCATCACTCCACCTCCGGTGCGACACAGTAGCCGACGGTCTGCAATCGATTGCAGACGCAGATCACGAGAACGCAGATCACGACACAGGGGTGCGGGGTCGGACGAGCGGCGCATCGTTTGACATGGCTTCATTGGACACCGTATGTTCTGGAGAGAGCTGCAATCGATTGCAGCCCCCAGCAGCAATCGGGGGCTCACGAGGCACCCCCGGTGTGAGGAAGGGTATGCCGGATGCGAGTGACACGAAACAGCAAGCCCGGCCGCAGCCGATTCTTGCTCGTGGTTATGTTGGCCCTGGCGCTCATCGCCACGGCGTGTAGCGGCGACGACGACGCCGGCGAAGCGCCGGCGACCACAGCCGACGGCGGCGAGGCACCGGCGACGACAACGGACGGAGGCGAGGCGCCGGCGACGACCGCCGATGGCGGCACGGCGACGACCGCGGCTCCCGACGCCGGGGGCGTGAACAATCCGGGCGTGTTCGTGCATGCCGCCGACGACGAGCCGACGACCCTCGACCCCGCACAGGTCGAGCCCGGAGAGGGAGGCGAGACCGTGATCCTCCAGGTCTACGAGCGGCTGCTCGAGATCGGGACGGAGGGTCCGGACCCCGTACCCGCACTGGCCACGGAGGTGCCGTCGCTGGAGAATGGACGCATCACGGACGATGGGCTGACCTACACGTTCCCCATCCGTGAGAACGTCACCTTCCACGATGGATCTCCCCTCACTGCCGACGACGTGCTCTTCTCATGGGAGCGGGTCATGACGATGGACCTCCCCGACGGGGCGGCGAGCGTGCTCAGCGACACGGTCGACTCCATGCAGGTCGTCGACGACTTCACCTTCGAGGTGACCTTGCAGGAGCCGAACGCGGCGTTCCTCAACGCCGTGGTTCCGGCGATGGTCTCGTCGATCGTCAGTCGAGAAGTGGTGGAGGCGAACGGCGGTGTCGTGCCCGGAGAGCCAAACGAGTTCATGTCGGGCAATCCCGTGGGCACAGGTCCTTACAGCTTCATTGCCTGGAACCGAGGCGAGGACCTCCAGTTCGCGGTCTACGAGAACTACTGGGGCACCCCGGCCAACCTCGACCTCCGGATCGAGATCGGAGCCGACCCGGACGTGCGGGTCCTCGGTCTGCGGGCCGGCGATTTCGACACGATCGAGACCGACCCGTCCTTCATCCGCGACATCGAAGGCGCCGAGGGCGTGACGATCTTCGCCGAGGGTCTCACCGTCGAGCCGATCCACATCGCCTTCAACATGCGGTTCAATCCGGACGACCTGCCGGACTCCGACAACATCCCTGCGGACTTCTTCCAAGATCCTCGGATCCGGCAGGCCTTCAACTACGCCTTCAACTACGAGGCCTTCGTCCAGGGTGCGCTTGGTGGGTTCGGTGACTTCAACCCGCACTACATCCCGATCGGGATCTTCGGCTACGACCCGAACGCCCCCGTGTACAACCAGCAGGACCTGGCGAGGGCGGAGGAGCTGTTCCGGGAGGCCGGCGTCTGGGACACCGGGTTCTCCATCTCGGTCGTGACCGAGGAGGCCAACCTCTTCGAGGTGGCGGCCATCGTGCTGAAAGACTCGATCGACCAGCTCGGCAACCCCAACTTCACCATCACCGTCGCCTCGGTCGCCGAGGCGGTCTTCGACGAGGCCCATGCCTCCGACCCGGTGCCGTACGCGATGTGGGTGAAGAACGCCGATCCGTTCGCCGATCCTCATGCGTATGTCGACTCGTACACCCATCCCGACGGGGAGTGGGGTGAGATTCACGGATTCCGCGATGCGTACGTGAACCCGGACCAGATCGCAGATCTCATCGACCAGGCCAAGGTCGAGCTGGATCCGGACGTACGCGCCGCGCTCTATTCCGAGTTGCAGCAGTTGCTCTTCGAGGACCCGATGTGGATCATCGCCGCCCAGGAGGGTGTCGTTTCGGCCCGGCGGGACTGGGTGCAGGGGTTCGTGTCGAATCCGCTGTGGCCACGGCCGAGCCTCAAGTTCGCCCTGATGGACAAGGGGTGATCCGAGACTGACGGTGCTGCGCGGTCTCCGGGACGTTGCGGAGACCGCGCGGTAACGTCGACGTAGCGCCGACGAGGGGACAGGGATGCAGATCCGGGACTACATCGTCAGGCGGCTGATGGTGCTGCCGCTGCTGATCGTCGGCGTCTCGATCATCGTATTCACGCTCACCCGGGTCGGCGGATCCCCGATCGGGATCTACCTCTCCCACGAGATGTCCCAGGAGGAAGTCGCTGAGCTCGAGGAGCGTTTCCACCTGAACGATCCGTTGCCGGTGCAGTACGCCTACTGGGCGGCGGGCGTGGTCCGCGGCGACCTCGGTTGGTCGGGCGTGGCGGCCGCTCCCGTCACCGATGTGTTTCTACCGAAGCTGGCGGCGACGATGGAGCTCGCCGTATCGGCCGCGGTCGTGGCCGTGATTCTCGGCATCGCCCTCGGGACGTTCGCCGGTGCGCGCCGCAACCGGCTCCCCGATCACCTCACCCGCGTGTTCTCGATCAGCGGTGCCGCAATGCCCCTGTTCTGGTTCGCCATCCTGCTGCTGATCGTGTTCTGGGTCTACCTCGGGTGGTTTCCCAATGGGCGCAGTACCCCAGAGGTGTACGCCCGAATCGCACACCCGACGAACCTGTATACCGTGGATGCGATCCTCGCCGGGGATCTCGGGGCGTTCCGCGACGCCGTCTGGCACCTCGTGCTGCCGGCCGTGGCCCTCGGCTACGGGGCGACCGCGATCATCGCGCGCATGATGCGGTCCTCGCTCGTGGAGGAGCTCCAGGAAGACTACGTCGATGCTGCTCGAGCCAAGGGGTTGCCGGAGCGACTGGTGCTCCGCCGCCACGCCCGGCGCAACGCACTGATCCCGACCGTGACGGTCATCGGGCTCAGTTTCGGGTTCCTCCTCCAGGGCAGCGTGGTCGCCGAGATCATCTTCCAATGGCCCGGGCTGGGGCGTTGGATGGCCGACTCCGTGCTCCGTGGCGATCAGGCCACGATCATGGCTTACGTGCTGTTCACCTCGGTCCTCTTCCTGGTGGTGAATCTCGCCGTCGACGTGATCTACGCATACCTCGATCGCCGCGTCGTGCTGGGGCAGTGAGCATGGTCGACGAAGCCGCTCCCGTCACCACCCGAGCCGCCGCCGACTCGGCATGGCGGGTTCGTCTGCAACGGGGAGGCGAGCTCAGCGGCGCGCTCCTCAAGAACCCCACGACGGTGACCGGCCTGGTGTTCATCGTGCTCATGATCGGCATGGCGCTGCTCGCCCCGGTCCTCACGGAACCCAACACGCCGGATCCCTACCAAATGCCGCGAGATTGGGAGGCGCTCGCCGTGCCGCCAGGCTCCCCGGGCCATCCGCTGGGGACGACCAACGTCGGCGGCGACGTGCTCTACGGCATGATCTGGGGGGCGCGAACCTCGCTGCGCCTCTCGCTCATCGTCGTATCGCTCACCGTCATCGTCGGTGTCACCGTGGGCAGCGTCGCCGGGTTCCGTGGAGGGAAAGTCGACGAGTTCCTGATGCGCATCGTCGACGTGTTCCTGTCGATCCCGGAGCTGATCTTCGCACTGGCGATCGCCGCCGTGCTCGGACCGTCGTTCCGCAACATCATCCTCGCCCTGGCCGTCGTGTTTTGGGTGAAGTACGCACGCATCATGCGCGCCCAGATCATCCATGTGAAGGAGAACGAGTACGTGGATGCGGCGCGCATGATCGGCGACTCGCCGTGGCGAATCTACCGCAGAGACGTGCTGCCCAACTCGATCACGCCCGTCGTGGTGCAGGCCACCTTGGACATGGGCAACATCGTCCTCGTTGGAGCGACGTTGAGCTTCATCGGTCTCTCCGAGGCGGGCATCGCCGAGTGGGGCGTGCTGGTCTCCGAGGGCCAGGCCGGCATATCCGCAGGACGCTGGTGGGCCTCGACCTTCCCCGGGCTGATGGTGTTCCTCTGGGCGTTGGCGTTCAACCTCTTCGGGGACGGGCTCCGCGACGTGCTGGATCCACGCACCGAGTCCGCGCGATGACGATGACCGACCCGGGCCGGATCGAGCCGGTCTCCGCTACCCCCGTCGCATCCGTCCAGAACCTCCGGGTCCACTTCCGCTCGAAGACGGGCATCGTGCATGCCGTCGACGGCGTGTCGTTCGACATCGGGGACGGCGAGACCCTCGGTCTCGTGGGCGAGACGGGGTGCGGCAAGAGCGTCACCGCCCGTTCGTTCCTCGGCCTCGTGCCGATGCCCCCCGGCATCGCCGCCGGCGGGTCGATCTTGTTCCGCCCCCACCACACCTGTCCCGAGTGCGACGGGCACGGTTGCGGGCGCTGCCACGGCAGCGGGCGGGTCCCGAGCGCATGCGAGACCTGCGGTGGCGCCGGGTGCGACGGATGCGGTGACACGGGCCACCACAGCGTGGATCTCCTTGCGTTGTCCTCTCGTGAGATGCAGGACATTCGCGGCGACCGGATCGCGATGATCTTCCAAGACCCGGGCAAGGCCCTCAACCCTGCGCTCTCGGTTCGTGATCAGCTGTCCGAGGTCTTCTACCAGCACCGATCGGGGGAGTTGCTGAGCGACGTCGGTCTCGATGGAGACGGAGGTGGGAGCGGCGCCGTCGCCTCCCTCCTGCGACGTAAGGCCTCCCTGCGCACGCGCCGCGTGGAGGACGCACTCCTGGCGATCCCGCCGCTACGCGGCCGCCGCAATGAGCTCCGTGCCGCGGTCACGGCGCGCGTTGCCGGTGCGCTGGCCGAGACCCAGATCCCGAACCCCCTCAAGGTCATGGAGCGCTATCCCCACGAGTTGTCCGGCGGCATGCGGCAGCGGGTGATGATCGCCCAGGCGCTGGCGTGCGACCCGGATCTCTTGATCGCCGACGAGCCGACGACCGCCCTCGACGTCACGGTGCAGGCACGCATCCTCGAGCTGATCCGAGAGCTGCAGGATCGGCACCAGACGTCGGTGCTCTACATCAGCCATGACCTGTCACTCGTGCGCAGGGTGTGCGATCGGGTGGCGGTGATGTATGCCGGCCGGATCGTCGAATCTGCGCCGACGGATGAGATCTTTGCCAACCCTTCGCACCCCTATACCCGCGGGCTCCTCGCCGCGATCCCATCGGCGAGCCACCAGCGGGGTCGCCTCGTTGCCATCGAGGGGACGGTCCCCGAGCTGGTCGATCCGCCTCCGGGCTGCCGGTTCGCAGGACGCTGTCCCCATGAGGCGCCCGTGTGTCGGGGGAACGACCCGGTGACGTCGACGGTGTCGCCCGATCACGACGTCGCCTGCTTCATTCACAACGCCCCCGATGGTCTGCCCGACGCACCCGCCTTCGACCGGAGAGTGCGGTGATGGTCGGCTCTCCGGTGACGCACGCCGCCGACCAGGCAGCCTTGGGCCTGATCACCGTGCGGGAATTGGAGAAGCACTTCCCGATTCGCGAGGGAGCACTGCAGCGGGTCGCCGGGCACGTTCGCGCCGTCGACGGTGTCAGCTTCGACCTCGGGAGGGGCGAGACGCTCGGTCTCGTGGGGGAGAGCGGATGTGGCAAGACGACGCTCGGCAGGTGCGTCAGCGGGCTCACCGACCCGACGGGTGGCGGCGTGTACTTTGCCCTGCCTGAGGAGGCTCGCACGCAGCTCGACGGGTTGCTGGCGGTGCCGGAGGCCGATCGCACCGATGAGCAGCGTCTCGAGCTGGACGCGCTCGAGCGGGCGCATCGCGTCGATCGCATGAACGGATCCTCGTGGCGGCAGTACCGGAGGAACTGCCAGGTCGTGTTCCAGGAGTCCTTCGCCTCGCTGAACCCACGGCACCTCGTACGCGACATCGTCGGCAGGCCCATGCAGGTTCACCGCGAGGCGTCGGGGGCGACGCTGACGAGCCGGGTCGTGGAACTGCTCGAGCAAGTCGGCCTGGGGCGGCAGCATCTCTACCGATACCCCCACCAGTTCTCCGGGGGTCAGCGGCAGCGCATCTCGATTGCTCGAGCGCTCGCCCTCGACCCGGACCTCGTCGTGCTCGACGAACCGACGAGCGCGCTGGACGTTTCGGTGCAGGCGCAGATCTTGAATCTCCTCCATGAGCTCCAGCGAGAACGCCATCTCGCGTACCTCTTCATCACCCACGACCTGTCCGTCGTACGGCACATGGCCGATCGCATCGTCGTCATGTACCTGGGCAAGGTCGCCGAGGCGGGGCCGACCGACACGATCTTCGACGCTCCCGAGCACCCCTACACGCGTGCACTCCTCGCCGCCAGCCCGGACGTGGACGAAACCACCGCTTCCTCACTTCGGACTCTGGAGGGGGCGATCCCCGATCCGGCTCGTCCTCCCCAAGGGTGCCGGTTCCACACCCGGTGCCCCGTGGCCACTCCGGCGTGCGGGTGGGAGGTGGACGACGTCGTTCGATGGCTAGAGGACGTCGGCGGCGTCTTCGACGAGCTCTCCGGCGTTTCCCGAGCGAGCGCATTCGATGCATGGCTCAGCTTCGACAGCAGTTCGGCTGCGTCCAACCTGGCCGCCACACTCAACACCGACGCCGTGCCCGCCGCCATGCGAGCGGCGCTGGACGACGTCACCATCGACGAACGCCGACTCCGCATCCGGTTTGTCCCTGTAGATGAGGTCGAGCTCACACGACGTGGCCCCGAACACGTCGCGGCGTGTGTCCTCGACGCGACGTGAGCGCGCCACCGCCCGCCGGGGAGGGCGGGCAGCGACGCGGTTCGGGCCGTCACGGATCGGGATCACGTGAGCGGCGGTACGGGGTCCTCCCAATACGGTGAGATGTCGTAGTACCGGTGGATCTCCTCGCCCCACGACCGGTCGCTGAACTGGGGCCAGTTGTCGGGGTCGAACCCGGGGCTGTTGTCGAGCACCTCGGGATCGACGTCGAGGACCAGTTGCTCGTTGTCGCCATCCACGGCGATAAGCCGCCAGGGAACGGCGAACAGCTTCTCGCCGATCCCGAGCGCACCGCCGCGGGCGATCACGGCGTAGGCGATGCCTCCGGTGACGACGTCGAGCATGATCTCCTTGACCTTGCCGACATCATCGCCGTCGGGCGTCACGACCTTGTCGCCTTCGAGGGTCGATGCGGACAGAACTGCTGGCGTCGTCATCGCTGTACCTCCACGATGGGCTGGGCGTCGGCGACGGCGGCGTCGACCTTGGCGTGATAAGCCTCGCCCAGGCGGCCGCCGATGTAGGCGCCGCCGAACATGGCGATGATCGCCACGACGCCGGCGAGAACCGCACCGACGGTCACGTCGTCCCCGCGAAGCTGCGAGAACCAGTCGGGGAGACCGGCCTGCTGGAAGGCGTTGTACTCGGCACCGGCGTAGACGCCGAGCACCGCGAACACGGCGACGAGGAACAGCATCCACGTAGCCGCGGCGAGGCCGTTCCATCCGCCGTCGTAGCGCGCCATGCGGCCCGCAGCCCAGCCGCCCACGATGAACGAGGCGAAGACCACGAAGATGGCGATTGCGGCACCGGCAAAGGCGACCTCTTGGGCGTTGCCCTCGATGTCGATCACATTCAGCTGGTACTCGAGGCCTCCGGCCCCGGCGACGATGAGGGCGCCGAGGAACACGAGCACGCCGAGTGCCGTGAACATGCCGGCGAGGGCCGCAGGGGTATCGATGCCCCCGAAGCGAGCCCGTACGCCGGACAGGTCGGTGCCCGCACCGCGAATCAACTTGCGGTTGGTGTCAGTGTCATGAGTCACCATTTGGGCTCCTTTCGCTCGACTCACGCGAACAAGAGGATGATCAAGATGATCAGGATCAGGGTTCCGAGACCGATATACATGGGGTTGCTCCCTTCTCGGCCGTGGTGGCCGGTCGAACAGTCGTCTCGTGACGATCTACCCGCCTTGGGAGCGGCCCAAACTCGTAGGGGGCGCATTCACACGCTGGTGCCGGCCATCCAATCCCGGTGGAGGCCGGTGTATACGCCGCCTGCGACGACGAGCTGGTCGTGGGTCCCGACCTCCACGAGCCGCCCCTCGTGGAACACCAGCACCATGTCGCTGGCCTCGGCGGTCGAGAGCCGGTGAGCGACGGTGATCGACGTGCGGCCCTCGATCAGCCTGTCGAGAGCGCGCCGGATCTGCACCTCTAGGGCCGGGTCGACGGCAGACGTTGCCTCGTCGAGCACGAGGACACCCGGCGATGCGATCCACGCCCGAGCCAGCGCAACGAGCTGGCGCTCACCTGCCGACATGAGCCCGCCCCGCTCGCCGACCTGCGTCGCCAGCCCGTCGGGAAGCGATGCGACCCACTCGTCCAGTCCGAGGTCGGCGAACGCCGCCGCGACCTCGACGTCGTCGGCGCTGGGTTTGCCGTAGCGCACGTTCCCGGCGATGGACGTGTCGAAGAGGAAGCCCTCTTGGGGTACGAACACCACGTGGTGGCGCAGGCTGGAGAAGCGGACCCGGTCGAGCTGCACGCCACCGATCGACACCGTGCCGGCGGCAGGGTCCAAGAGCCGGGTGGCCAGCTTGGTGAAGGTGGACTTGCCTGATCCCGTCTCGCCCACGACGGCGACCCGCGCCCCGGCCGGGATCTGGGTCGAAACGTCGACGAGCGCATCACCACCCGTCGGATAGCGGAACCGCACGTGCTCGAACCGTACGTCGAGCGCCCCGTCGGGCAGGTCGACGCCGTCTACGGGGTCGGAGACGTCGACAGGAGTGTCGAGCACGCCCAAGATGCGGCGCACCCCGGCGGCCGCCGACTGTGCCTGATCCAGGGTCTCCACCAAGGTCTGGATCGGCTCGACGAGCAGGTTGACGAGGAACAGCATCGCCAGGAGCGTCCCCGCCGACGTGCCGCTGGCGACGCCGGTCCAGACGCCGACGAGGATCACCGCAGCGGTGATCGCTCCTGCGAAGATCTCGGCGCTCGAGAACAGGGCCGCCCCCACCGTGAACGTGCGTACCTCGGTGGCGAACTCGTCCTCGATCACGTCGTCCACCTTGCCGAGGGTGGTGGCCTCGCCGCCGTACGCCCGCACGACCGGCAGCCCCGAGATGGCCTCGCCGAGTGCCGCCAGCGTGTTGGCCACCTTGGTGCGGACCGCATCGTGCAGCCGCTGCAGGATGCGCTGGAACCACACGAGCATGGCCGCATAGATCACGACGCCCGCCAGGACCAGCACGGCCAGCTTCCATTGGAACGCGAGCATGGCGCTCATCGCCAGCAGCACCTGGGCGGCCCCGATGAGCATCCCGACGCCGCCCCAGTCGAGGAAGTCCTGGATGGCGACGATGTCCGACGTCACTCGCGACACCAGCGAGCCGCGGCGCTCCGCTTCGACGTGGAGCACCGACAGACTATGCAGGTGGGCAAACGTCTTGACCCGCAGGTCGGACAGCCCCTCGGCGGCGCGCACCGCCAGTCGCACCAGGGCGAGGCGGCGGACGATCATCGCAGCCACCATGGCAGCGAGGGCGACTCCGCCCAGCGTCAGCGTGCCCGCGACGTCGACCCCTCCGGGGGCCAGGATCTCGTGGTCGACGATGCGCTGGACCACGATGGGCACCATGATCTGGATTGCGGTTCCCAGCCCGGCGAGGGTCACCGTGAGCCGGAGGCCCCGTCGCAATGCAGGTGTTTCGCGCAAGACGCGCCGGAGGGCTTTGATGGTGGATATGTCAGGCCGGCTCATGCCGCGCCTTCCCGTTCGGCGGTGCGGAGCGCCGCATCGAGGTCGTAGGCCTCCAGGATCCTGGCGTAGCCGGGTACGGTGGCGAGTAGCTGTTCGTGGGCTCCGTGGGCCACGATCCGCCCTTCGTCGACGTAGACCACCTCGTCGGCGAGAGTGATCGACGAACGGCGGTAGGCCACCACGATGACGGTGGAGGGCAGCTCGGCGTCCCTCAAGCCCTCGAGGATTCGGGTCTCGACTGACGGGTCGACGGCGGAGGTTGCGTCGTCGAGGATGAGCAGCCGGGGACGGCGGACGAGGGCACGGGCCAGCGCGATTCGCTGGCGCTGGCCGCCGGACAGCGTGGTGCCACGCTCGCCGATCTGGGTGTCGATGCCGGACGGGAGTTCGGCGACGAAGTCGGCGCCGGCCAGACGCAGTGCGTTCCACACGTCCTCTTCCGTGGCGTCGGTGCCGAACTCGACGTTGCCGAGGACCGTGTCGTCGAACAGGAATGCCTCCTGGGCGACGAAGGACACCTCACCCGGTAGCGCCGAGCGGGCGAAGTCGCGCAGGTCGGCGCCGTCGATGGTCAGGCGGCCCGACGTCGGATCCCACAGGCGGGCCATCAGCCGGGCGAGGGTCGACTTGCCCGCTCCCGTGGGGCCGACCACGGCCACGACGCGGGCTGCGGGGATGCTGAGCTCGACGTCGCTGAGCACGGGCTCGTCGGGGGCGTACCCGAAGCCGAGGCTCTCGGCATCGACCTCGGCGCCCGACGGCCACATCCTCGTGTCCAGCTTCCCGTAGGGCACCACCTCGTCGGCGGTCATCACGCTTTGGACCCGATTCCAAGCGGCGATCGAGTGGGACATGTCCCACAGCACGAACCCGATGATGCGGATCGGGATGAACAGAAGCGAGAGGAGGTAGGCCACGGTGATGACGTCGCCGGCGGAGACCGCGCCGGCGCGAATGCGCAGCGCTCCGACGATCAGCACGAGGACGGTGACGACCGAGAGGAGCCCCTCGACGATGACGCGGTAGTTCGAGAAGATCACGCCGACCTCGGCGAGGCGCTCCCGGAGGGCTTCGGAAGAACGCCGGAAGCGGGTGGTCTCGTACAGCTCGCGACCCAGCGCCTTCACCGTCAGCGCTCCGTCGAAGCTCTCGTGGGCGACGCGGGCCACATCACCGCGCAACCGCTGCACGTCCTGGAACGCATCGAAGGTCTTCCAGGATCCCCGGATGTCGATCGTGACGATCGTGGCCAGTGACAGGAATGTCACCAGCGCCAGGATCGGGTCCATCACGATGATCATGACGACGGTTCCGATGAGCAACAGCGATGCGCCCGTGCCGTAGGGAACCGGGGCGAGGATGAACGTCGCCTGGCTGGCGTCGGCATCGGTCACCGCCAGCAGGTCGCCGATCGACTGGCGCCGGTACCAGCTCATCTCGAGCCGCAGCATGTGGTCGATGAGCCCGAGCCGGACGTCGGCCTGGTTGCGGAACTGGAGGTAGCCGGCAGCGGCCCGCCGCAAGGTGATCCCGGCGGCCTTCCACACGGCGACGCCGACGACGGCGAGCACGGCGGGCCACAGCCGGCCCCGGACCGGTTCGCCACGGTCGAGCACCGGCACGATGACGCTGTCGGTGGCATTCCCGATCACGACCGCCGAAGCGACGATGGCCGCCGCGAACAGCGCGGCGCCGAGCACCGCCAGGGCAAAGGACACGGGGTGGATGCGGACGAAGTGTCCGATCAGCCGCAGCCCGCGGGACAGAGACGTGCGCAGATTGGGCGGTGCGTGCGCCATTGGGAACCTCGTTCAGCAGAGCCGCACCAGGCTAGGCGACGTCACCTGTCCCGGTGACGCGCAACCGGCGCGTCGCGACGGCCGCTCTCGACCGCCGCGACGGGCTCAGGCGGGCGGCGTCGACAGCCCGATCGGGCAGCTCACCCCGGTGCCGCCGATGCCGCAATAGCCGTTCGGATTCTTCGCCAGGTACTGCTGGTGGTACTCCTCGGCGTAGTAGAACGGGCCCGCCTCGGCGATCTCCGTGGTTATCGAGCCGTACCCGGCGGCAGTGAGTCGCTCCTGATACATGTCGCGGGTCTCTTTCGCCGCCTCGAGCTGGGCATCGTCGGCGACGTAGATGGCCGACCGATATTGGGTGCCGACGTCGTTGCCCTGCCGCATCCCTTGGGTGGGGTCGTGTCCCTCCCAGAAGACCTTGAGCAGGGTGCGGTAGCCGATCCTCGTCGGATCGAACACGACGAGCACGACCTCGGTGTGTCCGGTACGGCCCGAGCACACCTCGTCGTACGTGGCGTTGGGGGTGAAGCCTCCGGCGTAGCCGACGGCGGTCGCGTAGACCCCGTCGAGCTTCCAGAACATCCGCTCGGCGCCCCAGAAACAGCCCATCCCGAAGACGGCGGTCTCCAGGCCCTCGGGGAAGGGGGCGACGGTGGTGTTGCCGTTGACGTAGTGAACGCCGGAAATGGGAATCGCGGTGTCGCGCCCGCTCAATGCTGCCGCGGCCTCCGGCATCTCGACCTTCTTGCGGGTGAAGAACATGGTGACTCCTTGCGAATTCAGGTGTTGTCACCGGGGAAACCGTGCAGGTGACTGGGCTGTTCCCCAATGATGCCACCTTTCCGCGGGTGACTCCGACGTCGTTCTAGCATCGGCGTCATGGCCCAGACCGTTGCCGAGATCGTCACCGCTCTTGGGAGCGTCGCCCCGCTCGCCAAGGCGGCCGGCTGGGATCCGGTGGGGCTCCAGCTCGGCGATCCGTCTGCGGGTGCGACCAGGGTCGCCGTGTGTCATGAGGTCACCGAGGGCGTCGTCGCCCGCATCGAGGACCACCCGGTCGATCTCCTCGTCACCTACCACCCATTGCTGTTCCGACCCACGACGTCGCTCGTTGTAGGTCCGGGCGCGGCGGGGCGTGCGTTCCGCCTCGTGCGAGCCGGGGTGTCCTTGTGTGTCGTGCACACGGCCTTCGATGTCGCCCCCGCCGGCGCCGCCGACGCGCTCGCCGATGCGCTTGGTCTCTCGGAGGTCGCCGGATTCGGGCCGAGCTGGGGCCCGGACACGGTCAAGATCGTCACCTTCGCTCCGGCAGAGGTGGTCGACGCCATCGCAGCCTCCATGGCCGACGCGGGAGCCGGAGAGATCGGCAACTACGCAGGTTGCTCGTTCCGCACCGAAGGCACAGGCACGTTCCAGGCCGGGGCCGGTACCGAGCCGGCGACGGGCACGGCGGGGGCGACCAACGCCGAGCCCGAGGTGCGGATCGAGATGATCGCCTCGTCGCATCGCCTGTCCGCGGTGGTGGCGGCGCTGGTCGCCGCCCATCCCTACGAGGAACCGGCGTACGACGTCTACCAGGTGCAGGCCAACGCCGGGTTCGTCGGCCGCCGGGGCCGGCTCGCAACGCCCGTATCGCTCGAGAGCTTCGCCGGCCACGTGGCACGGACGCTCGACACCCAGTGCCGCATCGCCGGAGATCGTACGTCCGAGGTGCGGACGGTGGCAGTCGTCCCCGGCTCTGGGGGCTCGCTCCTCCCCGCCGTGAACGCCGACGTCGTCGTGACCGGTGACGTGCGCCACCACGAGGCGCGCTCGATGCTGGAACGGGGGCGGGCGGTCATCGATGCCGGCCATGTGGCGACGGAGCGGCCGGGCGTGGCGAGGCTGTACGCTGCGGTCGCTCGCGTGGTCGAGGGTGCGGTCGACCTGACCGGCGTGGATGCGGACCCGTGGCGCGGCTGATGGAGGTAGCGAGCCGATGGAAGACCTGAGGAGCCTGGCGGATCTGCTCGACCTGCAGACCGTCGACTCCGAGATCGATCGTCTCATGCACGAACGCGAGACCGTGCCCGCCCTCAAGGATTACCGACGGGCCCACGAGAAGGCGCAGCGGCTCACCTCCCAACGCGGCGATCTCGCCGATCAGCTCCGCCAGACGGAGCTCGCACTCGACAAGACATCCGGGGAGCTCGATCTCGCCGAGGCCAAGCTCGCCTCGGAGCAGAACCGCCTCTACGCCGGCGGGCTCAGCGCCCGCGACGCGGAGTACATGCGCCGTGAGGTCGAGATGCTCGACCGCAAGAAGGGCGAGATGGAGGACGAGGTTCTCGAGCTGATGGAGAAGCGCGAGCAGCTCCAGGGGCGCCTCGCCGAGCTGGATGAGTCGGCCACCGCCGTCGAGACCGAGAAGGGCGGCTTCGAAGCGACGATCACGGCGGCGTGGAGCGAGATCGACGCCCAGCTAGCTCGCAAGGAAGCGCGCAAGGCGGACATCGTGCCGCTCATCGCCGACGACCTCCTCGACCTCTACGAGCGGCTACGCGATCAGAAAGACGATGGGGTGGCGGTGGGCCGCCTCGCCGACGGGATCTGTGGTGCGTGCCATCTGCAACTGACCCCGGCCGAGCAGCTCGAGGCCACTCGCCGCGAGCCGCCACGGTGCATTCACTGCTCGGCGATCCTCGTTCCGTGAACGGCTGACACGAGACTGCGGTGCTCTTCTGGCACACGGGCGCATCCGTGGCGATTGCTCGGTACACGTTCCGGGACGATCGGATGGATCTGCGCTTTCTCGTGCTCGGCGCCCTGCTCCCCGATCTCATCGACACACCGATCGGGCTGGTGTGGTTCTCCACCCTCCAGTCGGTGCGGCTCGCCGTCCACTCGCTGTTGGCCGCCGGGCTCGTGATGACGATCGTACTGCTGGCGACGCGGCGGGGCCGGCCACGGAAGCGGTGGATGCCCTTGGCGATCGGGTTGCTGCTGCACCTCGTGCTCGATGCCATGTGGAACGACCCGGAGACTCTGTGGTGGCCCTTCCTCGGCCTCGACTTCACACCTGCAGGGCCGACGACGGCCGGCGACTACATGGGTGGTGTGCTCACCGACTGGCGGGTGTGGGCACTGGAAGCCGTCGGGCTCTCGTACCTGATCGGGCTGGGCCGGCGCGCCGGGCTAGGACGCAGTGAGGCTCGCCACCGCCTCACCACTACCGGCACCGTCGACGCTCCGATCGAGCGCCGCTGAACGCGGGGAGGGCCGCCGGAGCGGCCCTCCCGTGGTTTCGGCTGGTGATACTTTCACGCACCCGGGCCGACGTACAGCACGCGCATCATCTCGTGGTCCTCGTGGGACAGGATGTGGCAGTGCCAGACGTAGCGCCCCGGCTTGTCGAACGTCGCCTTGATCCTGGTGATCTGGCCCGGTAGCGCCGTCACCACGTCCTTGGGGGCGTTCTCCACGTATCCCGCCGGTTGCTGCACAGCCGCTCCGTACGTGAGGTTCACGACGCGGAAGCCGCTGCCCAACAGCCCGTTGTGCTGCACCACCGGCTGTGTCACCAGGTAGGTGCCGTCGCCGGCCGGGGTGGCATAGCCGTCGTTGGGGATCACCCGGTCGTCCTCGTTGGTGTGGGAGTCCCAGGCGATCGCCTGACGTCCCAGGATCTCGAAGTTGACGAGGTGCAGGTGCACCGGATGGGCGTCGCCGGTGACGTTCCAGACCTCCCACTCCTCCGTGGAGTCGAGGTCGGGATTCTCCGTCGTCGGGCTGTGCCAGGCGACGGTTCCCTCCATCTGACCGACCAGCCCGGCGTTCACATACTCCGGCGTGGCCGGCCAGTTGATCGCATTACCGAGGTAGTCCGTCGCCGGCTCTGCGGTGCCGAGCAATGGCTGGAGTCGCCCGAACTCGTCCATCCCCTCGAACAAGGCCACCTTGCGGGTCCGGGTGGGGACAGGCACGACCGGCCCGAACGTGATGCCCGTCGGGCTGACATCCGGCACAGCTGCGTCGAGGGGCAGGACCACGTCGAACGCCATGATCCGGTCGGTCTCGCCGAACACCTGAGGCCCGGGGATGTCCCCGCCGAAGGGCTCGTCGCCGCCGATGTTCTTCATGAGAACGCGATTGCCCGGCGTCACGCTCTTGAAGTCGAAGATGACGTCGTAGCGGGCGCCGGTCTCGATCAGCAACGTGTCCACCGTCGTCGGGCTCGAGGCGAGGCCTTGGTCGCTGCCTACGATCGTGAAGTCGAGTTGCTGAATCGCCGCCGAGAAGTCCGTGGCGCCCGACGGTACCTCGAAGAACTGCGCCACCAGGAAGCGGCTGTCGCAGCCGTTGAGGAAACGCAGCCGGTAGTTACGCGGCTCGACAGCCATCACGGGCCAGATCTTTCCGTTCACCACCATGTGATCGCCGAAGAACTCGGCGAGCCCGGTGGGTCCGCCTCCGACAAAAGGCGGGTCCGGCAGCACGACCTCCTCACCGGTGATGAAGTCGTCGTAGAACGGATCCCCCGGGAACGCCGGGTAGAACAGCTCGCCGGTCTCCTTGAACATGCGGTCCTGGATGGCAAATGCCGCCTCGTAGGGATACGCCGGAAGATCCAGCGGGTTTCCGGAGAGCCCGGTGTCATCGTCGTCCCGGACGATGTAGAAGCCCGCCATACCGGCGTAGACGTTGAGCCGGGTGATCCCCAACGCATGGTCGTGGTACCACAGCGTCCCCGCCGGCTGGCTGTTGTCGTACAGATACTTCTTGTCGACCCACTGCGGGCCGCGAATCGTATAGCCGGGGCTGAAGAAGAACTCCGGGTTCCCGTCGAACTCGAAGTCGCTATGACCGCCGTGGACGTGGGTCACGATGGGGACCCCGTCCTTCTGGAACGTGTACTGCTCGTAGCCGGACAGGCTGTAGGCCCAATGCAGGCTGGTGTCCAGGACGGGACGGCCTGTGTAGTTACCGAATCCGACGCTGGAGTTGTCCTTGCCGGTGAGCAGATAGGGCAAGTTGCCGAGCTTGTTCTGCCACTTCACCTCCAGCGGCTCGCCAGAGCGGACCTGGAACGTCTTGCCGGGCCACGTGTAGGGCTTCTTGTCGGCGTAGCCCCAGATGGTCGTGGGGACGGCGGTGACCCCGTCGGGTCCCATCAGTCCGGTCCAGGTGACGTCCTGGCTCACCGCGACGGTGATCGACCCCTTGGAGGTGTCGTAGAAGAAGGTCGGATCCAGCGCGTTGGGCACGGCGGCGACGAACTTCGGCTGGAGGGCCGGATCGCTCAAACCTGGCCCCTGGGTGGCGGCGAGCGCCCGGGCGGTGCGGCCCACGGGGGACCGAACGAGGCCACCGGGCGCCAGCACGCCAAACCCTGCGGTCATTCCCGTCAGCTTGAGGAAGTCACGTCGCGACACGCGCATGGTCTGAGCCTCTCTCTCACGTGACGGCCTCGCGCCGTCAACCGCTGCGCGGGATCACCACGGGCGGAGAGCCACCGGCTCGACCCTGGCCGGCCTTCCCGGGCGCTGGACCCACCAAAGGGCATGTGGCGACCGCCGGCCAGATGTCAGGCGGACCCAATGTTCGGGACGGTGCTCAGCCCTTCGGCCCTGGACGGAGGACGCCCAGGAGAAGGCGGCCCGCCACGACGACGAGGAGCACCGAGAACATGCGGCGCAGCACGATGGCGTCGAGGCTCAGCGCGAGGCGCGATCCGGCGAGGGCACCGAGCACGGCGAAGGCCCCGACGATGACGGCGGTGCGCCACTCGACCCGGCGATTGCGGTGGTGGATGATGGTTCCGATCGCCGCTGTCGGGACGATCACCGCCAGCGACGTGCCCTGTGCCACGTGCTGGCTGAACGCAAGGAGGACGACGAGGGCCGGGACGAACACGACGCCCCCGCCAACGCCGAGCGCCGTTGCCAGCGTCCCCGCTGCGATCCCGATGAGCACCAGGGCGACGACCGTCATGCGAGCGCCAATCGGGCCGCCGCAAACAACATCACGACCGTGAACGCCAAGGTGAGTGCTCGTTCGGGAACCTTTCCGAGGTACCGCGCTCCCAGCCAGGCTCCGAGTCCCGACCCGGCGAAGACGATGCCGGCCGCCGCCCAGTCGACCTCGCCGTCCATGGCGAACGCCAGCAGCGCGGCGGCCGAGGAGGCGACGATCGTGGCGGTGGACGTACCGGAGGCGTTGTGCTGGCTGAAACCCAACATCAGGACGAGGGCGGGAACCACGATCACCCCGCCGCCCACGCCGAAGAGACCGCTGACGACTCCGGCAGCGATGCCGATCGAGGCGGCGCGGACCACCGTGGGCACGGCGGGAGTGTAGGGAAGCCGGACGCGTTCGCGTTGAGACGGGAGTGCCCTCGACCTAGGCTGCTCGCCGTCATGCGCATCCTTGGTATTGCGCTGCTTCTCGTACTCACGGCCTGCTCCACCGGTGACACGGAGGTCACCATCGCGCCGGAGCCGCCCGAGCAGATCGTCGAGGAGTGGCTGACAGGGCTCGAAGCCGTCGATGTCGACGTGCTCGCCGACATCACCGCCGCACACAACGTCGCGCTCGTCGCCGGCGCCGAGAACGGGTTCACGGCGGAACAGATGGTCGCTGTGGCGGATCAGGGTCTCCCTGCAGCCACGGCGCGCTCGTATTGGACCAGCTTCCGTGACGGCTTCACCGACTTCCTGGTCGTGCCCATGAGCCAGGTCGAGGTCGGCGGGGTCGGCCGCTTCTCGGTCGATGACGAGCAGTTCGCCGCAGTGGGGATCGCACTAGGTGAGAGCACGGCGGAGGTGCTGCTCCACGCCGAACCCGACGGCTGGAGAGTCGACCTGGTCGCAACGGTCGGGCCCGCCCTCGCCGTCCAAATCCGGCGCCTCGTCGCAACACTGGTCGACGAGGCCGACGATGACATCGCCCGTCGTTATGCCCAGACGGCCTTGGCTTCGCTCGGCGCCGCCCTCGCACGCGATCCGGCCAACCGGGCGCTCGAGCTGGAGATCGAGGCGATCGAGGACCTCCCGATCGATCTCAGCCGGTAACTCGACGGCCAACCCGCAGCAACGGATGCAAGCTCTCGGCTCGCCGGACATACTCCCCGACACCGAGCGAACGTCCGCGAAGGAGACCACCCATGACCCGGCGAGCTCGCGCCATCATCGCCGAGCTACTCGGCACGTTCTTCCTGCTCTTCATCGGCGGCCTCGCCATCTGGTCGGCGCTCGCCGCCGGCGGGTCGCTCGTCATCATCGCCCTCGGCTTTGGCTTCGCCTTGCTCGCGGGTCTCTACGCCTTCGGCGAGATATCAGGCGGCCACTTCAACCCCGCAGTCAGCTTGGGCGCCTGGCTCGACACGCGCCTCGATGCGGCCACCTTCGTGCAGTACGTCGTGGCGCAAACCTCAGGGGCAGTGCTCGCCGGCCTCGCTCTCCTCTGGGCCGCCTCGGGCTCGGACACGTTCGCGAGCGCCCAGGACGGTGTGGCAGCGACGGCCACGGTACCGACCGTGGGCGTCGTCAGCGCTTTCCTCCTCGAGGCCCTGCTCACCGCGATCTTCGTGGGGATGATCCTCAAGGTCGGCTCGAGCGATCTCATGGGTCCCAGCGCCTTCTTGGCGATCCCGCTGAGCCTCGTCGCGATCACCCTCGCTGCATCGCCGCTCACGGGTGCCTCGGTCAATCCGGCGCGAACCCTCGGCTCGGCGATCATCGGCGGGGAGTTCACAGACGTGTGGATCTACCTGACTGCGCCGTTCGTCGGCGGCGCCGCCGGGTGGTACCTCTACCACCTCGTCACGAGGGGCAACGACGCCTGACAACATGAGGTCGGGGCCCCCTTGCGGGGGCCCCGATGCGTTGGGACGAGTCCAGGTGTAAGCCGGATTCTGTCGTGGACGACCATCTCTCTGGGCCCGCCATTGCTGTGCGGGCTCGTGCGGCCTACCTGGGACGTAGCGGGCGGGCCACCCTGTCCCTGCTTGGCCTTGCTCCGGGTGGGGTTTGCCGAGCCATCCCGGTCACCCGGGATGCTGGTGGTCTCTTACACCACCGTTTCACCCTTGCCTGTGGCCCGGAGGCCCATCGGCGGTCTGCTCTCTGTTGCACTTTCCGTCGGGTCGCCCCGCCTGGGTGTTACCCAGCACCGTGCCCTGTGGAGTCCGGACTTTCCTCGACGCAGTTGCGCCGCGGTCGTCCCCCGGGCTCGTCGCCCACCACGGTACCCCACGCGTAGCGTGAGGCCTACACCCGGCGCAGGCCGGAAACCCCGCCTAGATTGCCGGGCGGGGAGTCGAGTCCGTCAGAGCTCTGGGCGACGTCGGCTCGCAGGTATCGACGAGGGGAGAGAGTGTGTCCGATCATTCGAAGCGGTGGCGCGAGCGCGTCATCATGGCCGTAGCCCTGGGTCTGATGCTCGTGGCGATCATGGCGACGCTGGCATCAGGCAACGAGGGCGACGGTGAGGAACCCGCAACGGAAGTGGTGCTCCTCCGTCTCGACGGGGCGGCAAGCGAGATCATCTACCTGCCCGGCGACGGCGGAGAGGTCACGCAGGCGATCCTTCTCGACGGATGTGAGGCCGTGGTCGACGACTCGGGCACGGTCTTGATGGACATCACCCCGATTCCCCCACCACCCGACGGCGCTCTCGGCATCTTCAAGGGTCTCGGCGTGATCACCGAGGGCCGAGGTGGTGCGGAAGGGGCGTGCGGCAGGGTCGACGGCCCGTCCGAGGGTCTGGTGTTTGCACTCGCCGGTGAGCTGGCAGAGCGGAGCATCGAGTCTGTCGAGATCGACTTCGAGGCGCGGCGTGACCCGGTCATCGTGGCGACCATCCTCAACGATGGCGTCGTAGTGGGTGGCGCCGAGCTCGACACGAGCACCGCGGCCGAGGTCGAGACGGCGGAAGGGGGAGCCGTCGATGGCCGCTTCCGCTGGCTCATCGACCTCGGCATCATCTTCGACGAGCTTCACCTCACGGTCAGTGTGGCGACGCCGGCCGGGCAATTCGCCGTCGAGTCGGGCTTGCCGGGCACCCCAACAGGTGCCCATGGGCACGAGGAGACCGTGTTCAAGCTGTCGGAGTTCGCGGATGAGGTCGGCTGCGGCGACTTCACGCCCGTCGTAGGCGACGGCGAAGAGACGGCCATGGCGAGCTTCCAACGGGGCGAGAACAACGTTGACAAGGGTGGCGACCCCGAGTGCGAGGATCCTGTCGGATTCAACCTGGACTCGACGGCCTCCGAGGACGAGCAGACGGTCACCTTCGAGTTCGAGACATCGGAGCTGCCGAGCTGGTGGGGGACCTTCGCCTGGGCGCCGGAGCCTGCAATGGTGCCGATTCCAGCCACGGACCTCGACGAGGATGGCGACGGCGTCGTCGATGGCGTGATCGATTGGTGCAGCGGCTTTGAGATCGACGAATCGGGCGAGCCGGTGCCGGACCCGTTCACCGGGCTACCGAAACCGATCATGCCCGAGGGTGAGACGTGGTGCCTCGTCGAGCAGGGCTCCGAGCTGCTGAACGACGGCACGATGCAGGTGACCCAGGTCATCTACGGCGAATCCGACCCGTCATTCGCTCGTCCCAGGTGAGTCGTCGCACGCCCGTGGGACGACTCCGGTCAGTCGGCTAGCGAACGCGGACACGAGCTTCGGTCCAGACCGTCGGACACGCTCGGGGTCTCCCGGTGCGCCCGTAGCGGCTGCTCGAGCCGGCCGACAATGACCTCGCGTTTTTTGCAGCATCCGGGATACGCGCTGGGTAGGGTGCATGGCGGGGAAGAGCTGGCAGAACAGCCGCTGTCGCATCGCTGCCGCGAGGCGGGGGACGGAGAGGGAGGACAACCTTGGGCATCCACACACTTTCGCGTAAGCGCGTGCTTGCGCTCTTCGCAGGAGTACTCATCATGGGGTTTCTGGTCGCTCCGGCGAACCTCGCCGCCGGCCAGGCTCCACCGCCACCGGTCTTCGTCGACCGTGGCGTCTTGATTCTCGAACTGGGTGCCGTCGACCAGTTCCGGTACATCGCCCCCGATGCCACCGAGACCACGCAGGCGATCACGACGGCCGCGTGCAAGGTCTCGACGAGCGGGGCGCTCGCAACGCTGTCTCCGATTCCTTCGACCGGCACCGTCGGCATGTTCGCCGACGGCATCGGTGTGCAGACCAAAGGAGAGAAGGGCGGCAACGGCCAGCCCTGCGGGCAGGCCAACGGACCCAGCGAGGGACTCATCCTCGAGCTCGCCGGACAGCTAGCCGGTTACGAGGTGGACTTCTCCGAGCTCGACATCGAGGGCAAGTTCAACGTGACGGTGGACTTCGGGCTGTATCGCGACGGATCGTTCGTCGCCAACGGGGCCCAGCTCACGACGGGCACGAACTCCGATTCGGGTCCCGACTCCGGTGACGGAGACAACTACCGACATCTCCCGGACGCCGCTCCCGACGACCATTGGGACGAGATGCGCATTGTGGTCGCGGGGACCACGCCGAGCGGAGCCTTCTCGCTCGAAGGCGGCGCCGACGGGACAGCGGCAGAGCCGCTGGGCCTGGGTGCGTCGCTGGGTACGACGGGATCGGTCTTCAAGCTCGTCGAGCGGTTCGATGGCGAGGTCGATTGTGGAGGGAGCACCATCACTGTCGGCGACTCCACGAATACGGCGCAGGCGACGTTCACTCGCGGCGACGACGACGCCGTGAAGGGTGGAGACTGCCAACAGCTGATCCTCTACAACTTGGATTCGACGGCCTCGGTGGACGATCAGACCGTGACGTTCGAGTTCGAGACCGAGGAAGCACCGAGCTGGTTCGGGACCTTCACCTGGGCGCCGGAGCCGGCCAGCATGCCGGTAGATCCCACCCAGTTCGACGACGGCGCCACCAGCGGAGACCTGCTGTGGTGTGACGGCTTCGATGGCATCGACGGCTCGACGGGTAACCCGAAGCCGGTGTTGCCTGAGAACCCACCAAACTCCGGTGAGTTCGACCCGTGGTGCCTCATCGAGCAGACGACGACGCTGCTCGGTTCCAACTCGATCCAGGTCACGCAGACGATCTACGGCGAGAGTGATCCCTCGTTCGCACGACCGAAGTGATCGGTTGAGTCCGCACGGCCGCGCAGGATCTCGGGCGACAGCACAGACGGATCTCGAACACCGAGGCGCTCCAGCACCTGGAGCGCCTCGGTGATGCCGGAGCTCTCCGGGGGTTGCGGAGCCTGGGACTCGAGGGCGTCGATCACCAAGAGCAAGAGCGCTCGCTCGTACTCGAGATGCTGGGATTCGGCCTTCTCCAAACCGCCCCGTGCCTCGGTCACGGCCTCGGCGATGCGGCCAAGAGCGAAGAGCGTCTCGGCTCTGTAGCGGGCGAGCGTGGGCGCCAAGACGACGAAATCGTTGCCGCTCGTGCGGTCGATATCGGCGAGCATGGCTTCGGCGTCAGCAGCCTTTCCGAGACGCAGACGGCACAGCGCGAGGTCCATCCTGGCCTCGAGCGCGGTGTATCCGAGTCCGAGCTCGGTGAAATCGTTGACGGTTCGTTCCAGGATCGGCTCGGCTTCCTCTGCCGATCCGCGCAGGGTGAGCAGTCGTCCCAGCCGCATCTCGGCCGCGCCCTCGGTGAAGCCCGAGGCCCGCTGCACCCGGGCAGCTTCCCGCAGCATCGGCTCGGCTTCGTCGAACCTGCCCTGATTCACCAGCACCTCGCCGATGTTGGACACGTACAACGCAGCGTGAACGACGTTCCCGGCTCGGTGGGCTGCCTCCCGACCCTGGGTGTAGTACTCCACCGCATCGTCCCAACGCCCGGCGAAGTAGGCGTCGCCCCCGAGGAGATTGGTGACCGCTGCGAGACTTTCGGGCTCATCGAGCTCGCGGAAGATGTCGAGGGCGCGTTCGCCGTACTCGGCGCCGCCGGGCATGCCGAGCATGAGATGCGCCCAGTGCAAGATCATCAAGGCCAGCCCTTCGGCGTGGAGCGCACGAGCCTCGCCTGCCTCTGCAACGGCCTGCTCGGCCATCGCAAGAGCCTCGGCGGGGCGTTCCTGGGCCTGGCGCACGAAGGCCCGCCGCGCGGCCAGACGCGCCCGGATTCTCGCCGCCTCCGGGGTCGCCACCGCCTCGACCATCCGGTACCCCGTTGTGATCTCGCGGAGGGCGAGGCTGTACGCACCGGCCCGCTCCCTCATGAGCGCGCGCTTGTAGTGGACGTCGGCGCGGGCTACCCAGTCGTTACCGAGGAGACGCGACGCCGTTCGATACGCCTCCAATGCGTCGTCGAAGAGGCCTGTCGGGCCACGAACGTCCCCTAGGTTGATCCACACCTCCGCTCGTTCCGCCGCCGCCACCGTCCCGAGGCGGCGTGCGGATTCGATCGCCCTCTCGTAGTTGGTGGCCGCCTCCACGTTCGCATAGGCGTCTTTGGCGTTGTCGCCGGCGATGCGGGCGAACCTCCAGGCGCGTTCATGATCGGCACCCAGCGAGTAGTGCATCGCCAGTAGGTCGGCAGCGTCGTCGACGTGATCCCCGGCGTGACGTTCTGCGGCGGCGCCCGCACTGAGGTGGAGTTGACGGCGCCGTCTGAACGACAACCCGTCGTACGCGACATCACGTGCCAACGCGTGCCGGAAGCGCAGCCGCGCGGTGTCATCCGCTTCGATGAACGCGTCGAGCTCACGTCGCGTGGCCGCGTCGAGCGCGATGCCCTCCTCCACGAGGAGCTCCCTCAGTGCCGACGACCGAAAGCTCCGTCCCAGCACACTTGCGTATCGCAGGATCCGTCTCGCCAAGGGCGGCATGGCATCGATGCGTGTGCCGATCACCGCACCGAGGGAGTCGGGCAGCCTTCCGGCGGAGCCGGTCTCCCGCACCACTCGCAGGGTCTCCTCGAGGAAGAGGGGATTCCCGCCGGCGCGGGCGACGATGGCGGCGACGTCATGGGGCCGGAGCGGAGCGGCGGAGGTGGCGGCGATGACGAGACGTTCGGCCTCGGCGGGCGTCAACGGCTGCAGCTCTATGAGGGTGCCGCCGGTCGGTGCGAAGCCTCCGTCTCCCGGACGGCGGGTCACGACCATGGACCATGGGTGCGACGCAGTTGCCGTCGCGACACGAGCGAGCAAGTGCGCCGACGCCTCGTCCATCCACTGGGCGTCCTCGACGAGCAGCACGGTAGGGGTCGTGAGCAGCCGGCCAAGCACGTTGATCACGAGATCGGCGAGACGATCGCGCCGGAAGCGGGGCTCGATCGCCTTTGTCTCGGCCGTCTCCTCGAGGTCGACGTGGGTGACGTCGCCAAGCAACGGGACGAACGCAACGAGCGCCGGATCGACGTCGCGGATTCGGCGCGTGAGTGCCTTCGCCATGGCGGCCGAAGCGTCCCGTTCGATGCCCAGCAAGGCGCGGACGGGGTCGCGGAGCGGCCGGTACGGAGTCGCCATCCCATAGGGCTCCGCCCGCACACGCACGACCCGAAGATCGGATCTGGTCGACAGTGCCTCCTCGGCGAGACGGCTCTTGCCCACGCCGGTATCGCCGACCACGGACACGACGGCTCGTCGCCGGGATTCCGTGCTCCGCAACACCTCGTTGACCTGGCCGAGGCCCTGCTCACGGCCTACGAAGGGGAGGTCGGTCCTCGTATCTTCAGCCCGAAACCCCAACTCCTCGCCCACCGAATAGGCGACGAGCGCCTCTGCCTTGCCCTTGACGTGGAGCGGCTCGAGAGCTTCTGAGGCGTACAGCGTGTGGGAGTGCTCGAGCACCTCGGGTGTCGCGTAGATGCGGTCGGCCCAGGCCGCGGCGCAGAGCCGGGCGGCCACGTTGACCGTGTCGCCCATGACCGTGTAGGTGGACCGGTAGTCGGTGCCGACCTCGCCGGCGTACACGTGGCCCCGGTTGACGCCGATGTGGATGTCGAACGAGACGGCGGCATCGGCGATGTGGCGCACCGTGCGCAGCATGCGTCCCTCATCGTCCTCGTGGGAGCTGGGAGCGCCGGACACGAGGAGCACCTTGCCGCCGTCCTCGTTGATGTCGGAGGCGAGAAACGTCACTTCCTCGGCGTCCGCGGCGTCCTGGATCGTGGTGATCAGGTCGTGGAGCGCATCCGCCACCGTCTCTGGTTCCTGTCGTGCGATGGCGTCATCGACTCCACAGAAACGGACGAAACCGACCGTGGCGATGCGGTGCTCCGGCTCCGGTCGTGCGGCGGAGAGGTAGGTGCGCAGCGCTGTCGACGTCCACAGCCCCAGGTCCTGGACCTGGCGCACCTCCCGGCCACTGAAGCCCTCGGCCTCGACGACGGGCTTTCTCCACTTGAGCAGCCATCCTTCGCCCTTCTGGCGGGGTGCGGCACCTCGGGGTAGCGCATCGCGTGTCGCCGACGTCACCAGGATCTCTCCGGCCTCGGCCGTGTGCTCCATCCTGGTCGTGAGCGTCCCGGCCGGGCCCGTTACCACCAGCTCTCGATGGGAGGTCCCGACGCAGAACAGGTGGATGGGGCCCGAGTGGATGCCCACCGACATGCGCAGCGGCACTTTGCCCACGCTCGTCGGCTCGCTGGTCGCGTGACGCAGCTCCGTCTGCATCTGTACGGCCGAGCTCGCGGCACGGATGGCGTGGTTCTCGCCCGCGAACATGATCAGCAGCGCATCGCCGCCGAACTTGAGCAGACTCCCGCCGTACTCGTAGGCCGATCCGAGCATGCGGCCGAATACCCGGTTGAGCACCTCGGTCAACTCCTCGGCGCCGATACGACCGCGACGAGCGAGCCGTTCTGAGAGGCTCGTGAAGCCGGAGATGTCGACGAAGCAGAGGGAGCCGTCGATCGTCTGCCACATGCGACCGGGCGCGGTGCGATCCCAGTCGGCCGCAATGCGGGGCACGAACCTCTGGAGAGTGCTCGTCCGACGGTCGGCTGTTTCTGGGCGCACGTACCTCACTCCTCGCCGACGGGGCCGGCCGCCGAGACACTCACTGCGCCGTCACCGATCCTCGGCGTTCGCCGTGAGGAGTGCGTGCGCCCGTTACCTCGGTCGGAGGTCGACGGTACCAGCGTACGCCGTGCTCGAAGAGAGCCGTGCGTGGCTGCGGGCCTGCGATCCGTTCAGGCGGCGAGAGCCCCCGCTACTCGTTGCAGACGGTCCTTGACCTCATTGGCGAGGTCGGTGATCGCCGGGTGATCGACAACCGAGAGCATGCTCTCGGGGTCGATGATGTCGACGGCGATCCCGCCGGCCGTCTGGCGGACCACAACGTTGCAGGGGAGGAGTGCGCCGACCGTCTCGTCTGCCTCGAGCGCCTTTGCGGCGAGCGGCGGGCTGCATGCGCCCAGGATCATGTAGGGGTCGCGCTCCAGCCCGAGCTTCTCCTTGAGCGTCGCTTGAACGTCGATGGTCGTGAGCACGCCGAAGCCCTCTGCGGCGAGCGCAGCGGTCACTCGCTCGATGGCTGTGGCGAAGTCGCCCTCGAGTGATGTGCCAAAGGTGTAGTCAGCCAATGTGCCTCCCAACAGCGGGGCGGGACCGGGTGTCGGTCCCGCCCCTTTGCTCCTTTGCGGTGTCCCAGGTCACGTGTCAGATGAAGATGACCTGGGAGCCCGCCGTCATCTCGATGAACTGGTTGACGTTGATGATGTCCTCGACACCCTCGAACATCTGCTCCTTGGTGAGCCCCAGCATGTCCACGGTCATCTTGCAGGCCCACAGACGTGCGCCCATGTCGTGGAGCATCTGGACGAATTCTGGCACCTCCGGCACATCCTGCTCGGCGATCTGCTTCTTGAGCATGTGCGTGGCAAACGCCGTCATGCCCGGAAGGCCACCGAGGCCCTGAGGAAGGTGCTTCGTCGAGCCCGGCATGTGCATCGCCGTGTTGCCGAGCATCGAGAATTGGAGCTTGTCCCAGGTTCCCTTGTTGATCATGTCGAGCCCCCAGAAGGTGAAGAAGATGTCCACCTCCACGCCCTCGGTCAGCGCCCCGTTCGCCATGATGAGCGCCGGGTACGCCATGTCGAGGTTGCCCTTCGAGCAGATGAATGTGATCTTCCGCTCCTCGTCATCGTCACCGAAGTCCGGGACGATGACCGGGGCTTCCTGTGTGGTCGTCATGTGGTCGTGATCCTTTCGCTGTGCCTCTGGCTCTTCGCCGTACGGCTCATCGCGGTGTCGGCCGGGTCCCTGCCCAGCCGACCGTGTGTGAGCTTCCCGCTCACACGCTGTGCGTCTGGCTCTTCGCCGTGCCCTAGACGCAGCCCTTGGGCTTCGGCAGCCCTGCGATGTACGCCATCTTCTTCGCAGGCTTCTTCGGGAAGAGCATGAAGAGGTCCTTGGTCGGGATGCCGCCCACCGTCGACACGCGGCGGATGGTGGCCGTCTCGCCCTGTTCTGCGAAGTCGCTGCGCAGGAAGTCGATGGCCCGCCAGTGGTCCGCTGTCATCTCGATCCCGATCTGGGACGCCAGGGCCGTGCCGACCTCCTGGTCCCACTCGTTGTACTCGGTCATGAAGCCCTCTTCGTCCACGTGGACTTCGTGGCTCGCAATCGTCGTGACAGGCATCACGCTGCTCCTTTCGGGTTCTCTATCGTTCGTTCTGTTGGTGTGATCTGGTTCCGAGGTGGCCCGGTCTCTGCCGAGACCGATGCGAGGGTGGCGAGCGCCCGGCTGATGCCGCGCCGCACGTCGGGGTCACGCATCTGCTTGAGCAATGCCCACATGCCCGGGGGTTCCTCGGGTTCGGCTTCGACCATGCCCTGCTGGCGGTTCAGGACCTCGATCATGCGCTGGAGCAAGACCAGCATCTCGGGCTGGGTGATCTCCTTCACGGTGTTGAGGATGGCGACCACGTTGTCGCCCAATGCCGCCACGTCGTCGTCCGAGAATCCGGTGACGATCCGATCGACGACGCCGATGCCGGCGCGGGCGAAGTCGAAGTAACCCTTCTCGTCGAGCTCGGCGAGGCGTACCGTGGCCAGCGCCATGGCATCACCCGTGAGCGGGGACGCATCATGGGCGAATTCCGACACCGTGTCGAGCAATTCCAGCGAGCGCTCGAGGGTCGGGGCGGCTACGGCGAGGCGTCGCAGCAGCCGCACCAGGTCTTGGATGTCGACCTCCTCCGCGAGCGTCGCCAGCTCTCGCGTTGCCACCTGCATCGCATCGCCGGCGATGCGCATGACGTCGTCGGTCAGCTCCTGGCGGACCTCCCGCTGTCTCCGCTGGGCCGCGGCCTCGGCGGTGAGGAGCGCCACCTGGTCGGTGAGTGCATCGATCTTGGCCTCGAGTGCCGCCGTGCCTTCGATCGTGGGGGCCGTCATCACTTCGCCTCCGTGATCTTCCCGGCCATCGACATGTGTGCGGGCAGCGGAAGCTGCTTGCCTGGCAGCAGCACGTTCCAGTACGTCCACTTGAACATCAGCTTGCCCCAGTGGTTCAGTTCGGTCTCCTCGAGCAGCGAGAACGGGCCGACGCCGGGGAGCGGGTACTTGCCCGGGAGGGGCTCGGTGTCGTAGTTGAAGTCGATGAGCATGCCCTTGCCGTGGCCCGACTCGATGAAGCAGTTGGCGTGCCCGTCGAAGGCGGCCGTCATCTCGAGGCCTTCCACGAGGCGCACGAAGTTCTCCGTGAAGATCTCGACGGCGAAGTGGGCCACGGAGCCGGCCTTCGAGGTCGGCAGGTCGGCGGCGTCCCCGATGGCGAAGATGTTCTCGTGTGCCTTCGACAGGAACGTGTGCTTGTCCACCGGCACGTGGTTCAGCTCGTCGCCCAGACCGGAGCGAGCCACGAACTCGGCCCCCATGTTGACCGGAACCGTCACGAGCAGGTCGTAGGGCACCTCGCGCTCGTCGTACGACACGACCTTCCGGCCCTCGGAGTCCACCTCCATGACGTAGAAGTCGCTCTCGAGGAGGACTTTGCGCTCGTCGAGCATGTGGCCTAGGTGGCGAGCCGCAACGGGCTTGGTGAAGGCGCCGGGCAGAGGGGTCACGTAGACGAGCTCCACCCGGTCGCGCATTCCCCGGTCCTCGAAGAACGCATCGGCGAGGAACGTGAACTCGAGCGGAGCCACCGGGCACTTGATGGGCATCTCGATGACGTTGACGACGAGCCGGCCGCCCTGCCAATTCTCCAGCGCCTTCGCCAGCGCCTCGGCGCCCTCCAGGGTGTAGAAGTCGTGAATCGTCGTGCCATACGCTTCGGAATCCAGGCCGGGGGTCTCCGACGGCCTGGGGTGTGTGCCGGTGGCGATGACGAGGTAGTCGTAGGCGAGCTCGGTCCCGTCGACCATCCGAACTGTGTTCTCCTCGGGCTCGACCACGTCGATCTCGCCGACCACGAGGTCGACGCCGTCGGGGATGAACCGGCGCTTCGGCTTCACCACGTCCTTGCGGGTGTAGGTGCCGAACGGGATGAACAGGTAACCCGGCTGGTAGTGGTGCTCTTCGTCCTGGTCGACGATGGTGATCCGCCACTCGGCGGCGTCGAGCTCGCGTCGCAGCTTGTTGACGACCATGGTCCCGGCGGTTCCGGCGCCGAGTACGAGCAGTCGTTTCACTTCATGCTCCTTTGATTGGATGGGAGATCTGGAGAGGTGGTGCCGCCGGCCAGGACTGCGATCGCATCGAGCTTGGCCAGGAGCTGGCTCCGCGCCGTTGCCAGGCGAGAGATCAGGTCGCTGAAACGGGGGAGCAGACCGAGCACCCACTGCTGGTGGGCACGGTCGAGGTCGTAGGTCTCGTGGATGTGGGTCGCAACGACCTCGGGGTCGAGCCCGAGATCACTGGCGAGCTGCGCCTGCTGGGCGTCGTCCGGGGGCCAGCGTTCAGGCGTCACGCCGCCCACGATGAGCATGCCGACGAGGTCGTTGCCCACACGGATGAATGTGCGTGCGCAGAGGAAGCCCAGGTGCGAGGGGACGAACGCCGCTCGGAGGTCGACCTCGGCGCCGAGCTGGCGCCAGGCGTCGACGCAGCGGGCAACGGCCGACGGTGTCTCCTGAACCGCCTCGAAGAAGCCGCAAGGGTTGGCGACCGTGGTGAGCGACCGTCCGTTCATGTCGGTCACGACGGCCATGACACCGAACAGATCGGCGGCGAGGTCGGCCACCGCCTGGGCCGCCTCGGGCACGAGAAGGGCGTGGAGGTCGCCGGTCTGAGGTTCGGGCCGGTCGTCCTGGCCCAGGAGAGGGACGTCGTCGCCGAGGAGCTCGGCGATGCGATCGGCGGGGAATCGCCATTGCCGTCCGACCTTGATCGCAGGAAGGCGGCCGTCTTCGGCCATGCGGTAGATCGTCGACTTGTCGACGTGGATCAGGTCTTGGATCTGTCGGGTGGTGAGAAGGTTTGCCATGTCGGCGTTAGCTGCACAATCTGCATTGGATGCTTCTTGTGCATCTTCTGCATCTCATGCACGCTCGACTAGGGCCAGAAGTCCCTGCCATGCCCGCGTCGACTTCGGGCGGAATGTTCTGAGGGAGGGCTCGGGCCTGCGGCCGCTCGCCGTCCTCCCTCGGCTGGGCTTCGCTCGCCTCAGCTTGCAGCGGCTACCAGGGCTTGGGGGCAGCGACCGGTGACGCTGAGGCGGTCTGGTGGGGATTGGGCGGGATCTCGGCGTAGGATCAAACCGGCGCCGCGTTCCCCCGCACCGGACTCGAGCAGGAGCCATTCGCCGTCGACTTGCTTCTTGGCGATCACATCGTTGCCCGTTCCGACGCAATTCAGTGCGGTGATCGTCCATCCCTCCGCCTGTGCGACTCCGGCCAGGTCGACGCTCACCTGGTTCCAGTCGCCGATCACGTCGAAGAGCTTCGTGATGGTTCCGCCGTCGCTGCTCGTGCGCCCGCCTGCAGTTCCGGGGATCTCTACCTCCAAGATCGATTCGCCGCCAAGGGGGTCTGCTGCGCCGAACCCGCTGCAGGCGCTCACCAGCGCCGCGACGACCAGGGCACGGGAACGGATCGAGACGGACGGCCGTCGCATGCGGTTACCGTCGCCTTCCATGGCGAGCGTCGGCCAGCACCCCGCCCGCCGAGCCGAGCACGGCAGCGATGATGCCGAACAGGAGCAACGCCCCTGCACCGGGGTCGCCGCCTCCGGCGACGCCGATCGTTGCCGTCACGACGTAGACGGTGAGCGCGGCGAGACCACCGTCGACGACCGAGCTCTGGTGGCTCAGCCGTCCGGCCACGTAGCCGGCGATGAACAGCGCCAGGTATTGGACGAAGATCAGAGCTGCGTCGCCCTCGCCCTCCGGTCCAATGACGCCGGTCAACCCGAGCACGATGAAGGTGGCGAGACCGACGCCGAGGCCGGCCATGGCGCCGAGGATCACGGCACCCCAGCCGGGGCGCGGTCCGGCGCCGCGATCAGATGGGGGCGCGGAGATGCTCTTCCAGCCCAGCGATCCAGCCTGCGGGAAGGTTCCAGTGACGGGAGCCGTCCAGCATGAAGGTGACGTAGTCCGGGCTCGGATCGTGCGATCCGTTCGGCTCTCCGGTGTACACATGCACGGTGACTTGGTGTCGCCGACCGTTCCGGTCCATCGCCTCGATGAGTTGGGCCTCACGGTTCTCCTCCGCTTCGGCCTCGTCCAGGGCGGCGAACTCGTCCTCCGGGACGAGGAACACCGCCCCCCAGACCGTGCTGACGTCATCGGGAGTGACCGACGGCAAACCACCCTCCCAGTCGCCGGAGTCGATTGGCCAGTCGAGCCCGTGCTGCGGCAGATGAGCGATGAATTGGAACTCGGCACCGGGACTCACCTCGGCCATCCGCGAGGGGGCGATTCGCGCGTTGTATGCGAAGTAGAGCAGAACGGCCTCCTTGCCTCGGTGGTCCACGGCTGTAAGCGATCGGGGAGTGTAGTTGGAGACTCGCGCGTGTTCGGAGGGAACCGGAACGGCGTCGCCTGCGTCTGATTAGCAAGTGTCTCCCCACACATGGAGAGCGAATCGTGACCCAGACGGTGATGACCCTCGCCGAGTTCCTTCGAGCACCCATCACGCAAGAGCGTCCATGGGTGGTGTTTGCAGCCTGTCGAGAAGCCGATCCCGACCTGTTCTTTCCCGGTTCGAAGTCCGACGAGGCCGCAGCCAAGGCGCTCTGCGCCATCTGTCCGGTGAAGGTGGAGTGTCACGAGTACTCGCTGGAGGCCCGGGAGAGCTTCGGTGTGTGGGGCGGCCTGAACGAGAAGCAGCGCCGTCTCGCCCTGCGTCGCAGCGCCTGAGCCACGGGACGGCTGTTGCCCGTGGTCGGGATCGGCCGAAACCGGTAGCCTCGCCGGGTGCGTCGATCCACACGTCACCTGCCTGAACGTCGCCCCGGGTCGGAGAATTGACCGAATTCGCGTGGCCGCACGTTCTGGGACGCGTCGTCGCCGGCGAGGCGCTCACCCGCGACGAGGCGCGTGCCGCCATGGCTGAGGTGATGAGCGGCAACGCCGAGGAGGCCCAGATCGCGGCGCTGGTGACGGCATTGCGGGCGAAGGGCGAGACCAGTGAAGAGATCACCGGGATGGTGCAGGCCATGCTCGACGCCGCGGTGACCGTCGATGTCGGCGACGAGGTCGTGGATCTCGTGGGGACGGGCGGGGACCGCTCGGGGACGTTCAACATCTCGACGACCGCGGCCTTCATCGCTGCCGGGGCCGGAGTGAAGATCGCCAAGCATGGCAACCGTGCCGCCTCGTCACGAACCGGCTCGGCGGATCTGCTCGAAGCGCTCGGCATCGACATCGAATTGAAACCGGAGGCGACCGTCGAGATGATCCGTACGCTCGGCTTCGGTTTCTTCTTCGCTCCCATGTATCACCCGGCTATGCGCCATGCCGCCCCGGTTCGCCGCAGTCTCGGGTTCCGGACGGTCTTCAACGTGCTCGGTCCGTTGTGCAACCCGGCTCGGGCGACCCGGTACGCCGTGGGTGTCGCCGACCCCGAGCTCGCCCCCCGGATGATCGAGGTGCTGCGGAACACCGGCGCCGACATGGCCTTCGTGTTTCACGGCGAGGACGGGCTCGACGAGCTCACGACCACGTGTCCCTCCTACATCTACCGACTTCTCGACGGGGAGATAACCCACGCGGAGTTCACGCCGGAGGATTTCGGCGTGGCGCGGGCTGCGCCCGAGGATCTGCTCGGAGGCGACGTCGAGACGAACCGAGACATCACGCTGGGGATCTTGCGCGGCGAACCCGGCCCGAAGCGGGACATCGCCCTCGTCAACGCGGCGCCCGCCATCGCCGCCGCTGGCCTCGCCGACGGCTTCACCGAGGCGATGCAGCTCGCCATCCAGGCCCTCGATTCGGGTGAGGCCCTCGCCGTCTTGGACCGGGCGGTCGCCTTCTCGCACGGAGGCTGAGTGGTCGCCACCCCCTGGCGTGCGTTGTACCCGCCGGGCGTCCCGCCCGACGTCGAGTGGCCCCGAGTGCGCCTCGACGAGCTCTTGTCTGCAACGGCGTCGGCAATGCCCGGTCATGCGGCTCTCGTGTTCTTCGACCGGCAGGTCACCTACGCCGAGCTGGAGCGGGAGGTCGATCGTATGGCACGGGCGCTCGGTGACCTGGGCCTGGCGGAGGGCGACCGCGTCTCGGTGATGCTCCCCAACTGCCCCCAGCTCGTCATCGCCTACGAGGCGGTTTGGCGCTGTGGAGCGGTGATAGTGCCGACCAACCCTCTCTACACACCCGCCGAGTTCGAGCACCAGGCCACGGACGCGGGATCGCGCATCGCCATCGTGCTCTCCAACATGTACGAGCGTGTCGCCACGGTCCGTGACCACACGCTCCTCGAGCACGTCGTGGTTGCGAACATCAAGGACTACTTCAAGGGTCCGATGAAGGCGCTCTTCACCATGTTGCGAGAGAAGCGCGACGGGCACCGGGTCGACCTGCCCGACGACGGGCGCACGCACCGATGGAGTGAGGTCATCGCCGCCGCGGCGGGCCCTCCGCCCGTGTCAGACGTGGATTCGGCGACGACGGCGGTCCTCATGTACACAGGAGGAACCACAGGCGTGCCCAAGGCGGCGTGCCTCAGCCACGACAACCTCAACGCCAACGCTCATCAGGTGATGGCGTTCGTCCCCGAGCTTCGGAATGGCGAGGAGGTGGTGCTGAGCGCCGTGCCTCTGACCCATGCCTACGGCATCACCGTGTCCTTGAACTTGGCGGTGCTGGGCGGGTTCTCCCAGGTCCTCGTGCCCGACCCCCGGGATCTCGGGGGTCTCCTCGCTGTCATCGACGAGCAGCACCCCACCGTGTTTCCCGGCGTTCCCACGCTCTACGCGGCCATCGCACGCCATCGCCATGCCCAGAGCGGCAGGTACGACGTGTCGTCGATCTCCTACTGCATCTCGGGCGCGGCTCCGCTGCCGGCGGACGTCCACCGTGCGTTCACAGAGGTCACCGGTGCACGTCTCGTCGAGGGCTACGGCTTGTCGGAGGCCTCGCCGGTGACGCACTGCAACCCGATCGACGACGAGTCGGTGGGATCGATCGGCGTGCCGCTGCCCGGGACCGTCGCCAAGGTCGTCGACCAGGAAACCGAGTCACGGGAGGTCCTCGTTGGAGATGCGGGGGTGCTGTGCGTCTCCGGCCCTCAGGTCATGTCCGGTTATTGGAACCAGCCGGCGGAGACGGCGGCGACGTTGCGAACCCACGATGACGGTGTGACCTGGCTGCACACCGGCGATGTCGCGGTGATGGACGAACAGGGAAGGTTCGTCATCGTCGACCGCAAGAAGGACATGATCCTCGGCTCAGGGGGATTCAACGTCTATCCCCGTGAGGTCGAGGACGTCCTCTACACCCACCCGGCCGTGGCCGCCGCCGGAGTGATCGGAGTGCCGCCGGGCGAGGCCAACCAGCGGGTCAAGGCGTTCGTGGTGCTCGTCCCGGGTGCGCATGCGACCGCCGACGAGCTCGTGGAGCATTGTCGGGACCGGCTTGCCCGGTACAAGGTCCCACGCCAGATCGAGTTCCGAGACGAGCTGCCGACGTCGTTCGTCGGCAAGGTGCTCCGTCGCAAGCTGGTGGACGAGCCCACAGACTCGTGAACAATCGGTGAAACCGCCGCGCTGGGGTTCCGACAGTCCCGGCCGACGGTTAAGGTCGTGGCTCGATGAAGAGGTTGTCGTTGCTCCTGATCGCGCTCGCGCTCGCCGCCGCGGCGTGCGGTGGCGCCTCGTCGACCACCGAGGTCGACGATGGTGCGACGGCGACGCCGAGCGTTCCGGCGCCGGCTACGACCGCCGCCGAAGCGCCCGGCACGGCTGTCGCCGAGGAGGCCGATTCGGCAACCACGACGGTCGACGGCGACGCCGGAAGCGTCGCCCCCGAGCTCGACGGCCCTCCGGCGCCCGATTTCACGCTTGCTCTCGCCGACGGGGGCGAGTTCGTGTTGAGCGCCGAGCAGAAGCCGGTGTATCTGGTCTTCTGGGCAGAGTGGTGATCGACCTGTCGGCGGGAGTTGCCCGTCGTCGCTGAAGTCGCCGAGGACTACGGCGACCAGGTCGTCTTCCTGGGCGTCGCCGGCCGCGCCGAGCTCGACCGCACGGCGGCCCGGGCCGATGAGCTCTTCCAGGATCGGCTGCTGTGGGGCCTCGACGACTCGATCTGGGACCTCTACGGCGTGCCCTACCAGCCGGTGACCTTCCTCATCACAGGGAACGACGTGATCGTCGACGGGTGGCCCGGCATCATGGAGGAGGCCGAGTTGCGCAGCCGCATCGACACCTTGCTCGAGCTCTCCGCCTGACGCACGGCGGCCCTCCCGTCGCGATCGTCGGCTTCCTCGCCACGGGCCACTAGCGTCCCCTTCGTCGGGAACCCGACCGACTGATCGGGCGTCTCATGGGTGTGCGAATGTCAGCTCGGCTCTTGGTTGCGGCGCTGCTCGTCGGAGTCGGCGCCTCCTCCGCGTTGGCGGCCGAGGAGCCGGCGCCGGCCGCCGGCGGTCCGGTGACGATGTCGGTGTCGGTGGGCCTGTCCGGCTACGTCGATCCCGAGCGACCCCTGCGCGTGGCCGTGGAGCTCAGCGCCAGCTCCCTGGTCGTGGGCACGCTGGAACTCGACTTCGGCGGGCGAGTCACGACGGCGGTCGAAGTGCCCGCCGGGAGCGTGAAACGCTACGAGTTGGAGGGTCCGCCCCCGCTCACCCGACGGCAGCTCACGGTTCGCCTCACCTCCGAAGATGGCGCCGAGATGGCATCGGAGGCCATCCGGCTGCAAGTACCCGCCGACGAGATGCTCGTCGGCATGCTCGATGCCGGTGCGCTCGAGACTGCGTTGCGCTCGGCACGTTCGACTCCCTTGCAACGCGAGGTCAGCCCCATCGGAGTCACCCCGTCGGACGCGTCGGCCCTGGCGCCGTTGAGCTACGCCATCGTCGGGCCCGGTGGGCTCGGCGGCTTCGATGCCGCTGCCATCGGAGCTCTGGTCCAATGGGTCGAGGAAGGGGGACGCATCTACGGTACGGCAGCCGATATCGGCCGGTTGGACATCGAGGGTGCGTCGCAAGCCCTCGGCTCGACCGGGCTGCTCGTCACACGAGTGGGGGCCGGCGAAGTCGGTGTGCTGGATCGACCGGATGACCTCTCGGTGGACACCTGGAGCGCGATCTTGCGAGATCGACCCGGAGCGACCCGAATCGTCGACCAGTCGCGCCAGGATTCCTCGCTGGCCCTGGTCTCGGCAGCCTCCGCTGGCCAGGATGCATCGGTTCCTGCATTGCCGTGGCTCTTGTTCGGCATCGTGCTCTTCATCCTGCTGGTGGGACCCGTCAACTTCCTGGTACTGCGCTCGATGAACCGCCCAGAGTGGGCGTGGGTCACGGTGCCGCTGCTCAGCGTCGGGTTCCTCGTGGCCTTCTGGATGGTGGGGCGGTCGCAACTGCCCGACTTCTCGGCGACTCATGCGCTCGTCACGATCGACAACGGCGGCCAGACATCGAGCCGGGCAGGCGTGGTCGTTCAGGTCGAGTCGGCGGGGGACCACGTCATGGCGCTCGAGGAGGGATGGCGCGCTTTCCCGTCGGCCAGGTCGATAGGGGGCGGCGTGGTGTCCGGGGACGTGGGCGACGCCGGCGTGGAGTTCACGCTCGAGGATCTCGGCGTCGGCACCGTCGAGCTGGCCTGGGACGACGAGGAGGTGGCGCTCGACGCCGCCGTGGAGACGACCACGCTGGTCTCGGGCACGAACGCCCTCGAGGTCACCGTGACGAACCGCTCGCCGTGGACGCTGTGGGCCTGGGGCGCAGTCGTCAACGGTGTCGGCTTCAACGGTACGGGGTCGCTGGCTCCGGGCGCCTCGGGCACGGTGACCGTACGTAGCTCCTTCAGCCGGGTCGCTTACGAGCCGGTGATCTCCGAAGCCGTCGCCCGACGCCCGTTCGACGCCGACAACCCGGCAGGGACCTACAACGTGGTCTACCCGCTCGCCACCTTCGCCGAGAGCGAGGCTCCCGCACTGCGCGACCGCGGCGCCTATGTGTTCGGTCTCACCGATGAAAGGGACTTGGACGTCCAGATGGATGGCCGCACCGCACCGGCGCCGGGGACGGCCCTGTTCGTCAAGCGCTTCCGATTGCCCGAGACGGCAGCCGCGGCACTCGGCGGGGTGCGTCCCGAGGTGCTGTCGGTGGTAGGGGCGTCGAGCGTCGAACGTTACGGGGACGAGATCTACGCCTACGGCGCCGATGAGCTGTATTTCCTCTACGAGGTGCCGGCGGCTGCGCCGAGCCGGGCCGAGATCAATCCATCATTCACGGCTCTCGATGACGTTGCCGTTTTCGACTGGGCCGCCGGGGAGTTCTCGAGGTTCGAGTGGGGCCAGGCGTTCACGGTGGACGACGTGGCCTCGGCGAGCGGCGAGATCGTCATCCGGGCCCGGGTCCCGGCCGACTCCGAGCGCTTCTTCGACGAGTCGATCACGTTGGGACGGTTCGCCCTGAGGTGGGTTGACGCATGATCGTGGAGTTTGCCTCGGTGGAGAAGCGGTATGGGAAGGTGCACGCGCTTCGGGATGCGGACCTCGCCGTCCCGGAGGGCTCCGTGCTCGGCCTCATCGGGCCGAACGGCGCCGGCAAGACCACCTCGATGCTCATCATGACCTCACTGCTCGATCGCGACGGCGGGCGAGTTCGCATCGGGGGGATAGACCCGCAGCGCGATGCGAAGGCGGTGCGTCGGCACGTCGGCTACATGCCCGACTTCTTCGGTGTCTACGAGGGCATCCGGACCCGCGAGTACTTGGACTTCTTTGCCGCGACGCAACGGATCCGCCCTGCGGCGCGCCCCGCCGTCGTCGCCGACCTGCTGGCACTGGTCGATCTGGAGAGCAAGGCCGACGCCGACGTGAACACTCTGTCGCGGGGCATGAAACAGCGCCTCTCGCTCGCCCGGGCATTGATCCACGACCCCGAGCTGCTCGTGCTCGACGAGCCGGCTTCCGGCCTCGACCCCCGCGCCCGCGTCGAGTTGCGCGAGCTGATCTCCGAGCTCCATCGCATGGGCCGCACGATCGTCATCTCTTCGCACATCCTCTCCGAGCTGGAGGGTATCTGCACGCACCTCGCCGTCGTCGATCACGGGCGGATCCTCGCTCAAGGGAGTATGGATGAGATCCGCCAGCGGCTCTATGCCGGGAGGCGGGTGACGGCACGGATCGGTGGCGACCGCATCCTTGATGCCGAGGTGCTACTGCGGGATCATCCAGTGGTGACGGCGGTCGAGGTGGAGCGCAGCGTCGTCAGGGTTCACTTCGAGGGTGGCGACGACGTGTCGGCCGCACTCGTGTCGTCGCTCGTCGCCCACGACATCCCCGTCGTCGAGTGGCGCGTCGAGGGCGCCGGCCTCGAAGACCTCTTCCTCCAGCTGACCGCAAACCAGGAGCCGTCCCAATGAACCCCGTGGCACGGCGCGAACTGCAAGAGCGCTTTCGGACGTTGCGGTCACCCATTCTGCTGTCGACGTGGGTGGTCGCCGCCGGCGCCCTCACCTTCCTGGCCTACCTATACGCACGGGGGGCCGCCGAGAGCCGGATGCAGGGCGTCGGCTTCGCCGGCCTCGGCTCGGTGTTCGCAGCCAGCTCGATGGGGTCGTTCATGCTGCACTCGGTGCTGCTGGGGCTTCTCGCCGCCGTGGTCTTCGTCGTGCCCGGACAGGCGGCGGTGGCCATCGTCGGCGAGCGGGAGCGGCAGACACTTCCACTGCTCCAGGTGAGCCAGCTCACCGCGGCGCGCATCATCGTCGGCAAGCTCGTCTCGGCGCTGTCGTTCATCCTCTTGCTGCTCGTCGTCGTGACGCCGCTGCTCGTCATCCCCGTGCTGCTCGGAGGCGTCGGCGTCGGCGACGTTTTGGGTGGGCTCGGCATGGTCGCGGCGACCGCCATCACCATCGGTGCCGTCTCGATGTGGATCTCAGCTCGCGCTCGAAGCATGCAAGGAGCGGTGCTCGGTGCCTACGTGATGGCCGTCCTGTTCGTCTTCGGAACCCTTGCGCTCGTCGTCGCCGAGGTTCTGCTGCTGGCACCTGAAGACCTCGGGCCGACCCGATACGCCCAGGGCGTGCCCCGGGATCAGGGCCGGGAGCTCTACTCGGGCTGGGTCAGCCCGTACATCGGGCTCGTCGATGCGTCGGACGACGTGCTCGAGTTCGGCGGCGAGATCGTCACGTCGCCGTACCAGCCCTTCCGCCAGGTCTTGATCAAGCGCCAGGGCTTTGCCGGGTCGAGTGTGGACCAGCTGTACGACCCATTCGCCGGACAGGGCTTCGACACCTTCGACGGGTCCTTCTCGAGACCTGCTGTTCCCATCGGTGGGAACCCGCTGCGTCAGCTGACGCCACGCGACGTCGAGCCGATTCGCGGCGCCCTTTGGTGGAGGACGCTGACGTTCGAGGCGCTGCTCACGGCGCTCGTCCTGTGGCGCGCCTCGCGGCTGGTGCAAGTGCCTCGGAGCAGGCTGTTCCGTAGGCGACCGAGCGAGGTGGCCGGTGCCGCCTGAATCGATCGCACGCATCGTCGCCGCTTCGCGCCGCCGCCTCATCGAGATGCGGATCGTTCGGCGCTCGGTGGCCGCGATCGGCGTCGTCGCCGCTGCGGGAACGATCCTGCTCGCCGTTGCTCGCCGGGTGGTGTTGCCTTGGGCCGAGCCCGCCGTGGTCGTCACGGGTCTCGCGGCGGTGATCGCAGCGATCGCCTGGACGGCCGTGCTGCGCCCCTCGGCGCGCTACGCCGCCATCGAGCTCGACACGCGGCTCGGCTCGAAGGATCAGGTGAGCACCGCGCTCGAGCTGTCCGCGCGGTCGACGGTGTCGGCAGTCGAGGCCGGACAGGTGGCCCGTGCAGCAGCATGGGCCGAGGGCCGCTCCCTGGAAGGGTTCGGCAGCGTGAAGCCGCCGCCCCGCCTCGCGCTGCTTGCGACCATCGCCGTCGTCGCCGCGATTCTGCTGGCCGTCCCGACGTCACCCGCTGATGCCGAGCAGGCCCGCCGGACCGAAATCGCAGCGCTCGTCGACGAGGCCGTGGGGGAGATCGAAGCGGCCCGTGATCGGGTAGGCGATTCGCGTGCCGGCGAGGAGCTGACCAGAGCGGCCGAGGAACTGAGGAACGCAGCCGACCTGGACGAGGCGATCCGGCGTCTGGGCGATGCAAGGCAACGGCTTGCCGACCTCGAGGATCCCGGTGCGCTCTCGCTCAAGACGGCACTGGCCGCCGCCGAGCAACGCCTGCGCCAGACCCCGCTGGGAACCGGCGACGATCTCGCGTCGCAGCTTCGCTCCCTGGCAGAGGAATCGCCCGGGCTCGACGGCGCCGCACGTGAGCAAGCTGCCGACCAGCTGGCCGAGCTGTCCGAGCTGCTCAGCCCGACGGCGCCAGAGCTGGGCGATGCCCTGCGTCAGGCTGCCGGGCGGCTCCAAGCCGGTGGTGATCCGGTGGCGGCACTGACAGAGGCCGCCGATGCGGCAACAGCGGCCGCCGGTCGGGTGCAGACGGCCGACGACGTCGCAGAGGCCAGGGCCACCGTGCGGCGAGCTCAGGAGGGTCTCGGCGAGGCACGCAACGCCGGCGTGGGTCAGGGCCGAGGTGAGGGTCAGGGCCAAGGTGAGGGTCAGGGCCAAGGTGAGGGCCAGGGCCAAGGTGAGGGCCAGGGCCAGGGCCAGGGGCAGGGGCAGGGTCAGGGCGGCGGTGGCGGCGGAAGTGGAACGGGCGCCGACAACCCCAACCCGGTGCCCGGCGGAACGGGTTCCGGGTCGTTGACGGGGAGCGGGCGTGGTGACGAGGACGTCGTTCGCGATCCGATCCGGGGTAGCGTGTTCGACCCGGCGCCCGGAGAGCGGGGAGATGAGGAACGCGTCGACTTCGACACCAGCGATCCGACCGGCGAGGTCCAGGGACGCACGGAGGGCTCCGGCCTCGAGAACCTCCCACTCGTGCCCTACGCCGACCGACACGCCGAGTACCAGCAACAGGCCCTCGATGCCCTCGACCGCATGGCGGTGCCGACCAGCCTGCGGGATCTCGTACGTCTCTATTTCACGGAGCTGAGCCCATGACGCCAGAGCAGTTCGCCGCCAACGTCGCCGCCGTCGAGCAGGAGATCGGCAAGGTCATCGTCGGGCAGCAGGAGCTGGTCCGATCCGTCATCATCGGCATGCTGTGCGAGGGGCACATGCTGCTCGAGGGCGTGCCCGGCCTCGGCAAGACGCTGTTGCTGCGCACGCTGGGCGAGGCGCTCGACGTCGAGTTCGGCCGCGTCCAGTTCACTCCCGACTTGATGCCCGCGGACATCGTCGGCACCAACGTCCTCAGCGAGGGCATGTTCCGGTTCCACGAGGGGCCGATCTTCGCCAACGTCGTGCTGGCCGACGAAGTCAACCGGGCGACACCGAAGACCCAGTCGGCGCTGCTCGAGGCGATGCAGGAGCGCCGGGTCACCCTCGGCGGCACCACGCACGATCTACCTCGGCCGTTCTTCGTGATGGCAACCCAGAACCCGCTGGAGATGGAGGGTACGTATCCCCTACCCGAAGCCCAGCTCGACCGTTTCCTCCTCAAGGTGCTCGTGCCCTTCCCGGCCGTCGACGAGCTCGTGACGATCCTGCAGCGCACGACCACCGAGGACAGTCCGGTCGTGAAACCGCTCGCCGGCGCCGAGGAGCTCAACGAGATGCTCTCGATGGTGCGCCAGGTTCCTGCGGCGACGCACCTCCTCGAGTACGCCTCGCTGCTCGTCGTCGCCACGCACCCGGGACGTACCGGCGGGATCCCCATCGTCGACAAATACGTCCGGTTCGGAGCAAGCCCACGAGCCGCCCAGGCCATGGTGCTCGCAGGCAAGGCTCGGGCGCTCATCGAGGGGCGGCTCAACCTCGCAGCCGACGACGTGCGAGACGTGGCTCACGCCGCCCTCCGCCACCGCCTGGTCCTGGGTTACGAGGCGGTCGCCGACGGGGTCGCCGCCGATGCCATCATCACGGAGGTTCTGGCGGCCCATCCATCTCCGCCGGCAGGCAACTGATGCTGCTCGATGCGGCCCAGCGGTCCCGTCTCGAACGGCTGGCCCTGCACGGCAAGCGCCGGCTCCGCGGGGTGTGGAGCGGACGCCACCGCTCGATGCGGCTCGGAGAGAGTCTCGACTTCGCCGACTACCGCGAGTACTTCCCAGGGGACGACTTCCGCCGCATCGACTACAACCTGTGGGCGCGGCTTGGGGTGGTCTTGATCAGGCTGTTCGAGGCCGAAGACGAGATGCCGCTGTCCGTCCTCGTGGACACTTCGGCATCGATGGGCTTCGGGGCGAAGTTCCGCACCATGCAACGCCTCGCCGCCATGGTCGCATATCTCGCCCTCGCATCGGGAGAGCGTGTGCGTCTGGTCACCGTGCCGGCGGCAGGGCGGCCTTCGCTCAGCGGCCCATGGGGACGTCACGTGGCGGCGTGGCCGCGCCTCGAGGAGTGGCTCGAGGCGCTCACTCCCGGGGGAGGAACGGATCTGCCGGCAGCGGCCCGCCTCATGGTCGCCCCCGGGGCCCATCGCGGCCCCGTCGTGCTGATCAGTGATCTCCTCACCGCCGATTGGGGCACGGCCGTCGATCTACTCGGCGCCATCGGCGGGGGTGTCGTCCTCCACGTCCTCGATCCATCCGAGCTGGATCCGGAGGTGACCGGTGACGTCACGCTGCGCGATGTGGAGACCGGTCGTGAGGTTCAGGTCTCGTTGAGTGATGCCGCCCTCGATCGGTACCGCAGCCGGGTCACCGACTTCCTCGCCGACGCCGCTCGCCGCGCCCAGCGGGCGGGGCTCGATCACGTGACGGTCGTCGCCGGCGAGCATTCCATCGACCGCGCCCTGCGCGATCTCGTGGGAAGCGGGTGGCTGCGGTGAGCCTGCTCGTCCCCGCCGCGCTCGGGCTGCTGGCGCTCTCGATCCCGCTGGTGGTGCTCTACATGCTGCGGTCGCGGCGCCGCGGCCTGGATGTCACGAGCACGCTGCTCTGGGAGGAGGAGCAGGAGTTCGTGTCGGCGGCGCTCCCATGGCAGCGACTGCGCATCACGGCCGCACTGGTACTCCAATTGCTCGCCCTTGCGCTGTTCGCCCTCGTGCTCGCCCGGCCGTTCTTTCGCGAGACCACGCTCCTCGGGCCGCACACCGTGCTGATCGTCGACACGTCGGGCTCGATGGCGACGGCGGGACGTTTCGAGTCCGCCAGGAGCGAGCTTGTCACCCTGGTCGCCGAGGCGTCCGCCGAGCAGCTGATCTCCATCGTGGATGCCGGTCCGCGGCCCCGCGTCCTTGCAGCGTTCTCCCGCGACCCGGCTGCCTTGACGTCCCTCGTCGAGCAGATGACGCCGGGTGGCGGTACGGAGGACATGGAGGGCGCCCTGCGCCTCGCCCGCGGGCTGGCGACACCAGACAGGCCGACGACGCTCTTGCTGTTGTCGGACGGTGGCGCCGCAGCCGTGCTCGAAGAGCCGATCACCGAGGCAGCGCACCTCCGTTTCGACGCCGTGGCGGACAACGTGGCGATCACGGGATTGGGGACGAGTCCGGTGGGGGAGGGGCCCGTACGGCTCTTCGTCGAGGTCGCCTCCTTTGCCGTGGGGACCGAGGACGTCACCGTTGAGCTCACCGTCGACGGGCTCGCCGTCGGCAGCGTCGACCTCTCCGTCCCCGCGGGCGAGCGGCGGCGCGAGATCATCGCCGTCGACGCCGGCCCGGGACAGGTGGTGGAGGCGCAGCTCGCCGGTCACGAGGACGCCAACCCGCTCGACGATCGCTCGGCGGTCGTCCTCATGGGAGGCGCTGAACTTGGCGTGACGGTGATCGGCGAGGGCTCGCCCTTCCTCGACGCGCTGCTGGCGGCGACCCCCGGAGTCGTCGTGCCGGAGGGACGCCCGCCGGACCTCGCCATCGTCGACGGGGGTAGCCCCGACGTCGTCGACCGGCCGACGTGGCTCATCGCACCCGAGACCCCGCCGCCGCGTGTGAGGCTCGAAGGTCTCGTCGAGAATCCGGTCGTGAGCTACGCCCGCCCCGGCGAGCCGTTGCTCGAAGGGCTCGACCTCGCCGATCTCGTCATCGCCGAGGCCGATGTCGTCGCAGCTCCGGGATGGCTGCCCATCCTCAGCGCTGGCGACGCCCCCCTGATCCTGCTCGGGGAGATCGACGGACACCGCACCGTGTACTTCACCTTCGACATGCTTGCGTCGAACCTCCCGGTACAGGTGAGCTTCCCGATCCTCGGGTCTCGCATCATCGACTACCTGGGAGGAAGCCGGCTCGGTACGGCCGCCGTGGCAGACGCCGGTACGCCGATCGCCGTGACCCCGCCGCCTGGTGCGGCCGGAGTGGTGACGATGCCGGACGGATCTCAGCGCTCGGTGGATCGTGACATCGTCGAGTTCGCAGACACCGCCCAGCCCGGCATGTACCGCGTTGACTACGTCGACGATCGAGGCGAGGTCACGGCCGGACTCGTCACGACGCGCCGGTTCGCCGCCGGCGAGTCGGCGGGACCGGCCCGCACCATTGCCACGGTGCCGCCCGAAGGTGCTTCCGCCGATGAGGCGGCGTTGGTGCGAGAGTGGGCGCCGGCGCTGGTCGGCCTGCTGCTCGCGCTCACGCTGGTCGAATGGTGGGTGGCGTTTGGGCGACCCGGGAGGAGACGCCGGGCGGTGGCGACGTGAGGCTTCAGATCCCGTGGCTGCTGTTGGTCATCCCGCCGGCGTTGGGCGTCGTGTGGTGGGTGGCGCAGCGCGGGCACCGGACGGTCGGCCGCCGGCAAACCAGAGCCGCCACGATCCTCCGCAGCATGGGCGTAGTGCTCCTCGGCCTGGCGCTCACGCTGCCGTTGCTCGTGGGCGGGTCGAACACGCGGAGCGTCGTGCTCCTGCTCGATCGATCCGCTTCGGTCACGTCATCGGCCCGAGCGACGCAGGATGCCTTCGTCACCGAGGCGATCGCCGCGGCCCAGGCGGAGGACGTCACCGGGATCGCCGTGTTCGGGCGCGACATCCGGCTCGATCGGGCATTGACCACGAGCCCCGTCGCTGCACCCGTCCGCACGGTGATCGACGCATCCGCCACCGATCTCGGCGGGGCCCTGCGGGCGACTGCCGCCATCTTGCCAACCGAGGGATCCCGGCGCATCGTCGTGCTCACCGACGCTGTCGAGACGGCGGGGAGTGCCCGAGCCGCGGCCGCCGAGCTGGCCGATCTGGGAATCGCCGTCGACGTCGTGCGCGTCGAGACCGGCCTCAGTTCGGACGTCATGGTGCTCGGGGTCGACGCACCGGTGACGGCGCGGATCGGTGACGCCGTGCCCGTCACGATCCGGCTGCGATCGACGCTGACCGGCTCAGGCACGCTCACCGTCGGCGCCGGTGCCGAGGAGGTGGTCGTGCCGCTCGAGCTCGCGACCGGGGCCCTGGAAGTGGAGGTCGACATCCCGGCTACGCAAGCCGGAGTGCTTCGCCTCCAGGCGGAGGTCTCCGCCGCCGGTGACGCGGTGCCCGAGAACAACGGCGCGGAGGCGCTGGTCCGCGTGCTCGGGCCTGCACGGGTGGCGATCGTCGAGGGCCGTCTCGGGGAGGGGGATGCCTTGGCGAGAGCGCTTGCGGGCGGGAACGTCGCTCCGCAGGTGCTCACCGCCATACCTGCCTCGGCCGAGCTTCTCGACTACGACGCGCTGGTTCTCGTCAACGTCCCCGCCCCCAGCGACGAGATCGCCGAGGATCTCGCCGCTTTCGTGGAGGATCTCGGCCGGGGACTCGTCGTGATCGGCGGAGACCAGGCGTACGGTCTGGGCGACTACCAGGAGACGGCCCTCGAGGAGCTGCTGCCGGTGACGAGCGATCCCGAGGACTTGATTCGCCGCCAGCCGGTCGCACAGGTGCTGGTGATCGACACGTCCGGGTCGATGGCGGCCTGTCATTGCGACGACACCACGAATCGCAACGACTTCGACGAAGGCGGGATCAACAAGACGGACATCTCGCGGGCGGGGGCGGGTCTCGCCATCAACGCGTTGCAGCCAAGCGACCGCGTGGGCGTTCTCGCGTTCACCTCCGGCTCCCGGTGGGCGCTGCCACTCGAGGCCAAGCCGAGTGGTGACGTGATCGCCGCCGCGCTCGCCACGCTCGTCCCCCAGGGAGACACCGAGATCTCGCAGGCGCTCGAGGAGGCCCTGGCCGCGCTCGCCGAGGCTCCCGAGGAGATCAAGCACATGGTGCTGTTCACCGACGGCTGGGGCGACGACCCCAATCTGCTCACGCTGGCGCAGGAGATCGCCGACGCCGGGATCACCCTCTCGGTGCTGGGAACAGGCGAAGGGACCGGTGAGACGCTGCGCAGGATGGCGTCCCTTGGCGGCGGACAGTTCTACCCGGGCCGCGACCTCGATTCCGTGCCGGAGGTCTTCGTCGAGGAGACGCTCCGCGTCGCCCGGCCGCTCGTCGCCGAGGGTTCGTTCCTGCCGGCGCTCGGGGCCGCGTCGCAGGTCACGGCAGGCCTGACCGCCGCACCTCCGCTACGCGGCTACGTGCTCACCAGGCCGAAGCCCACCGCAGCCGTCGCGCTCGAGGTCGGCCCGGGTGACCCGCTGCTGGCGACGTGGCAGCGGGGCCTGGGCAGGGCGACGGCGTGGGCCTCGGACGCATCGCCGCGGTGGTCCGCCGACTGGGTCGACTGGGACGGGTTCGTCGAGTTCTGGGGACGGGTGATCGGCGACGTGCTGCCCCCGGGCCGAGATGCGCCCCCAGCGGTACGCCTCGACGGAGGAACGCTTTCGATCGCTTACGAGACGTCGGCTCCCCTCGACGCCGTTGCGGTGGCCGATGTGCGGGATGCCAACGGCGAGGTGATGGCGGTGCCGATGCAGCGGACGGGTGAGACGCGATTCGAGGCCCAGCTCCCGGTCGCAACCAGAGGGGCGTACTGGGTGGCGGTGAGCGTCGAGAACGCCGACGGGCTCGTCGCCAGCGGCAGCAGCGGCGTCGTGGCGGGCTACCCGGACGAGTTTGCGTTCCGTGAGCCCGATCCGCTGCTCGCCGCCGATGTGGCTTCGGCCACCGGCGGCCGGGTCGACCCGGCCGCGGTCGATGTCTACGCCGCGGCCCCGACCCGGGGGGCGGCCGAACGCCCCCTGTGGCCGTGGCTCGCAGGCGCTGCCCTCGCGCTGTTCCTGATCGATGTCGCCATGCGCCGCCTCGTCTTCGCCCGCGGCGATCTGGCACGGTGGCGGGAGTCGGTAGTGCCGCGGCACGAGGAGGTGGAGGCGCTGGACACGGGTCCCGAAATGGAGGACGCACCCCGTTCGCAGCGGCCGCGCCGCGAGGCGCTTCCCGAGGAGGAGACGCTGGGCGAGCTGCTCAGGCGTAAGCGCCGCTGAGGGCCGGTGTCAGGTTGCAGCCCGAGCCACCCGAAGCCGCCAGACGACCACGGCACCACCCACCACCATCGCCAGTGCGTACCAGAGCAGTGGACCGGACGACAGGGAGGGCCTCAGCGGCTCGGTGAGGAGACGGATGGCTCCGGCGGCGGCGAGACCGACCCCGGCCGACACGCCGATGGCGGGGAGCGAACGCTTCCTGTACAGGGCCAGGCCGATCGCGGCGAGGACATACAGCCCGGCCGCATACAGCTCCACGGGGTGGCGGCCGATCGTCGACCCGTTCTGGGTCATCGCCCACGGCAGGTCGGTCACCGTGCCAAGGCACGCCTCCCGGGTGAGGCATCCGGCGTGCCACCCTGCGAGACCCGCGAGGGCGCCTGCGGCGAGACCGTCGACAACGACCCACGCCTCGCCGCGGCCGATCCAGGCGACGGTGGCGAGGGCGGCCAGCGCGGCGAACCCCGTGGAGACGCCGGCGCGAACGATGAGGATGTCGGCGGGGTTGCTCAGCGGGTTCACCCCATCTCCGATCATGGCGGCGAGGCGGCCGACGAAGACGCCGGCCACGATCCCTGTGAGGGCGACATCCCACAGGTCGCGGCTGCACTCGAGCACGTTGCCGCGTGTGGCCTCCCACCGCAGCATCGCATACAGCGAGGCGACGCCGATCGCCGCCGAGCCGAGAAGCGTGAATTCCACGGATCAACCCCCGGCGAGCAGCTCGTCGATGCCGAGCGCCAGGGTGCGCTCGTCGAGCACACCGGTGTGGAGGTCGATCATCTCGCCACCCGGGCCGTAGAAGAACGTCAGCGGGACGGCCCGCGAGCCTCCCAGCTCCACGGGTATGTCGCCGGCGGAGTCGAACCAGTGCTCGATCGGTGCGTCCGGGAAGAACTCGGCGATGAAGGAGCGCGCGCCGTCCTGGCTGTCCCTCACGTTGAGGCCGACGAAACGAACCTCGCCGTCGAACTGCTCCGACGCCCGTTCGAGCAACGGAGCCTCGGATCGGCACGGCACACACCACGAGGCCCACACGTTGACGACGACGGGTTGCTCGGAACCCTCGAGGACGGTGGCCACGTCGCCGGCCGAGACGGACGGGAGCTCCGGTATGGCCGAAGCGTCGACCGACGGACCACCGCACGCGGGGACGACGATCAGCAGGGCGGCGAGCCAGTGGCGCAGGTGGTTCACGGGCGGAGTGTAGGAAGCGGCCCGTCCTCGCCGAGCTCACTGTTTCGTGATCGTCCAGAAGCTGCCATCATGGGCCGGGGGAGAGACCGGCATTGCGAAGGGTCGGTCTCAGTGGGGACTGGAAACACATCCAATGGGCTGCGCGATGAGAGCAGCCGGGCGTCCGAGGTGGTTTGGCGCTACCTCGGGATGCTCGCAATGGCATCGCAGTACGGCGTGGCTCCCGATCCCGACGAGCTGAACCGGCTCGAGTCTGCCTTCGTCGGCGTGGCCGCCGACTATTCGCTGCGAAGGGACGTGAGCCGAGACGCCTGGCTCGACGCAGGTGTCCCTCCTGAGGTGCTGGACCGCGCGGGCATCACGTGGTGAAGTCGGCTGCCATCAGCGGGCCCGGCGGCCGAGCTCGGCAACGACCTCCGATGGCGCGGCGCCACGTTCGGCGAGCAGCACGAGCAGGTGGTACACGAGATCAGCCGACTCCTCGATCAGCCGAACCGTGTCGCCGGCTCCCGAGGCGTGGTCCTTGGCGGCGAGCAGCACCTCGGTCGCCTCTTCGGTCACCTTGCGTGCCGCGGCATCGACTCCTCCCTCGAGTAGCGTGGCCGTGTAGCTGCCAGCAGGGCGCTCGACGGCTCGGGAGGCGATGACCGCCCAGAGGTCTTCGAGCGAGGCGAACCCCTGGCGGGGCGCCGCCGTCGCCGCTTTCCCGTCGAAGCACGACGTCGACCCGGTGTGGCAGGTGGGTCCGTTGGGGTGCACCCGCAACAGCAGGGCGTCGGCGTCGCAATCGGCTGCCATGTCGACCAGCTGGAGCGTGTTGCCGGACGTCTCGCCCTTCTTCCAGAGGGTGTTGCGTGAGCGAGACCAGAAATGGACCAGTCCGGTCTCGGCGGTCCTGGCCAGCGCCTCGGCATTGAGCCAGCCCAGCATGAGCACCTGGCCCGTTCGCGCATCCTGCACGATGCCGGCGACGAGCCCGCGTTCGTCGAACGTGAGCTCACCGATCATGGGTTGCTCAGCCGGATCGGGATGCCGGCCGCGGCCAGACCGGCTTTGAGGTCGTCGATGGCGATCTCCCGGCGATGGAAGATCGATGCGGCCAGCACCGCATCTGCCCGGTCGTCCCGCAGGGCGTCGACGCAGTGGTCGATCGTTCCTGCGCCGCCCGAGGCGATGACCGGGATCGAGACCGCCACCCGCACGGCCTCGAGGAGTTCCACGTCGTAGCCGTCCTTCGTGCCGTCGCGATCCATCGACGTCAGCAGGATCTCCCCGGCGCCGCGTTCGGCTCCCTCCCGGGCCCAGGCAACCGCGTCGCGGCCGGTCGGCGTACGGCCACCGTGGACGAATACCTGCCAGCCCTCGCCGTCCTGGTTGCGCTTCGCGTCGATTGCCAGCACCACGCACTGGGTTCCGAACGTCAGCGCACATTCGCTGATCAACTCGGGGCGGTCGACGGCGGCAGTGTTCACCGAGACCTTGTCGGCGCCGGCGCGCAGGGCGGCTCGCATGTCGTCGACGCTGCGGATGCCACCACCGACGGTGAGCGGGACGAAGACGTTCTGTGCCGTGCGCCGCACGACGTCGAGCATGAGGTCGCGGCCTTCGTGGCTCGCAGTGATATCGAGGAAACAGATCTCGTCTGCGCCCTCGTCCACGTACCGGGACGCCAGCTCCACCGGGTCGCCCTCGTCGACGAGGTCCACGAATCGGACACCTTTCACGACCCGGCCCGCGTGCACGTCGAGGCAAGGGATGATTCGTTTACGCAGCATCGCCGGCTCTCGAGGAGATGGCCACGAAGTTCGACAGCACGCGCAGCCCGGCATCACCGGACCGCTCCGGGTGAAACTGGACTCCGATGCGGGGACCGTCGGCGACCGCGGCGACGAACTCCGATCCATACGTCGTCGTTCCGATGACGACCTCGGATGACGTCGGGGACGGAGCGAAGCTGTGGACGAAGTAGAACGGGGTGCCCGACGCGATCCCGTCGAAGATCGGGTGGCCGTTGGTGGTGACGTCGTTCCACCCGATGTGAGGGAGTAGCGGGGCGCGCTCGAGCCGTCTCACCGAGCCGGCCATGAGCCCGAGACACTCTCCGCCTTCGTGCTCGTCGGACCAGTCGAAGAAGAGCTGGAGGCCCACACAGATCCCGAGCAGCGGTCCCCGCCAGGCGGCGAGCGGGTCGACCAGGCCTTCGGTCCTGAGGCGTCGCATGGCGGCGCCCGTCGTTCCGACCCCGGGCAGCACCACGCCGTCGACGCCGGGCAGCGCGGAGGGGTCGTCGGCGAGGACCACGTCAGCACCGGCACGCTCCAACCCGCGTCCGATCGACACGAGGTTGCCGGCGCCATGGTCCACCACGGCGATGCGGGTCATGTCCCACGCTCCTGCTCGGGGATCCCCTTGGTCGAAGCGATCCCCTGGCGCCGCGGATCGATCGCCACGGCAGCGCGCAGGGCTCGTGCGAGAGCTTTGAAGGCTGCCTCTGCGACGTGGTGGTCGTTGTCGCCGTGAGCGTCGAGGTGGATCGTGAACCCCGCCGTGCGGGCCATCGCCTCCACGGCGTGAGGGATCATCTGCGTGGAGAGCGCTCCGATGCGATCCGCACGGAAGGCGACCTCGATCACCGAGTACGGCCGACCCCCGACGTCGACGACGGCGCGGGCGACCGCCTCGTCCATCGGGACCATCGCGTCGCCGTAGCGAACGATGCCGGATCGATCCCCCAGCGCCTCGGCGAATGCGGACCCGAGCACGAGCAGCGTGTCCTCGACCGTGTGGTGATCGTCGACCTCGAGGTCACCCACGGTGGTGATCCGTAGATCGAAGAGACCGTGGTGGGTGAGGGCGGTGAGGAGGTGATCAAGAAACCCGACGCCGGTCGAGATCGAGGCCGTCCCGGCGCCGTCGAGGTCGAGCCGGACGGAAACGTCGGTCTCGGCGGTCTTGCGACTGATGTCTGCGATGCGGCTCATGCCAGCTCCTTCTCCAGGGCTTCGATCAAACGGCCGTTCTCGTCGGAGGAGCGCACCGTGATGCGCATCATGCGAGCGAGCCGCGGTGCGTCGGGATAGACGCGCACCACCAGCCCCCGCCGGCGCAGCGCCGCCGCCAGCTCCTGCACGCCGTCTCCCACCTGGCAGAGGACGAAGTTCGTCTCCGAGTCGAAGGTTCGAAAGCCGAGCCGCCTCAATTCGCGCTCGAGCCGTGCTCGCTCGGCGACGAGGCCGTCGACCTGGGCTCGCATGCGTGCCGGGTTGCCGAGGGCGGCGATGGCGATCTCGACCGAGAGGCTGGCGATGCTCCCTGGGGGACGAACCCGGTCGATGGCCGCAACGAGATCCGGATGACCGACCCCGAAGCCGACGCGAATGCCCCCGACGCCGAACGCCTTCGAGAGAGTGTGCAGGACGAGCAGGTTGTCGTGGCGATCCGTCCAAGTGGTCCATCGATCTCCGGCGAACTCGGCGTACGCCGCATCGAGGACGACCACACCGTCGGTGGCTGCGAGCACGGCGGCGATGCTCTCGTCGGGTGGACGCGCTCCGGTCGGGTTGTCGGGCACACACAGCCAGGTGACGTCGGCGCCGCCGGCGGCATCGACGACGGCGTCGGTGGGGAACGACAGGTCCGGGCCCGTGGCGGCGACTTCGACCAGCTCGGCACCGACCTGAAGGGTCGAGATGCGGTACAGCGGGTAGGTCGGTGTCACCGCCACGGCACACCGTCCACCCGTGAGGAGAGCACGGCCGGTGAGCAGGAGCAGCTCGTCCACCCCGGCACCCACGGCGATGCGCTCTGGGATCGTCCCGACGTAGCCCGCCGCCGCTTTGCGTAGCGGGCGGTAGCTGGCTCCCGGGTACTCGTTGAGGCCGGCAGCCAGCGCGGCGGCGATGGGTATGGCCCACTCGGTGGGATACGGCGACGTGTTGTGGTCGAAGCGGATCACCTCCGAGACCGGTATTCCGGCCGCGGCGGCGATCTCGGCCGTCGTCGGCTGCCATCGGTACTCGGGGGCGCTCACTCGGCGCCCTCGAATCGGATGTCGGCGGCGAGTCGGTGGGCACCCAGCCCCTCCGCATCGGCGAGCGCCGTGATCACGGGTCGCAACGCGGCAAGGCCGTCGCGGGTCAGCTCCTGGACCTGGCGCCACGACCCGAAGTCCTCCACCGACAGTGGGCCGTAGCTCGCCGCGAGACCTCCCGTCGGGAGAACGTGGTTGGCTCCGGTGGCGTAGTCGCCCGCCGACTCGGGTGACCAATGGCCGACGAAGACGGAACCGGCGGCCACGAGGCGCTGCGCATCCTGCGCGGCGTGCTCGGTGTGGATGCTGAGGTGCTCGGGTGCGTAGCGATTGGCGAAGTCGACGGCGGCGTCGAGGTCCGGAGCGAGCACGATCATGCCGCGGTCGCCCAACGACTTCTCGAGGATCGCCGACCGCTCGAGGCGGGGGAGAAGGGCTGCGATCTCCTTCTCCACCAAGGCTCCGAGCTCCGGTGAGGTCGTGACCAGCAACACGGGCGAGTCCGGACCGTGCTCCGCCTGGCAGAGCACGTCGGCGGCGACGAGGCGCGGGTCGGCCTCGTCGTCGGCGAGCACGAGGGCCTCGCTGGGCCCGGCGGGCAGGTCCACTGCGCAGTCGCCGTACACGGCGAGCTTCGCCGCCGTCACCCATGCGTTGCCAGGACCGACGATCTTGTCGACGGCAGCGATCGTCTCCGTCCCGTATGCCAGCGCACCGATGGCCTGGGCTCCTCCGACGGCGTAGACCTCAACGACACCGAGCAGATCGGCGGCGGCGAGGATGGCGTCGGAGATGCGGCCGTTCCCGTCGGCCGGTGTCGTGACGACGATCTCCGGCACGCCGGCCACCTGCGCCGGGACGACACCCATGAGCAGCGAGGACGGGTACGGAGCGCGGCCGCCTGGTACATACACCCCGACACGCCGCAACGGCTGCCACCGGCGGTCTACCCGCACCCCCGGTACCACCTCGACGGGGTGGTCCACGGGCCGCTGGGGCTCGTGGGTGCGCCGGATGTTCGCAGTCGCCTGGACGAGCGCATCCCGCAGCTCGGGTGCGATGCGATCCGAAGCGCTGCTGAGCTCCTGAACCGGAACGCGCAGCTCGCCTCCGGCGAGCCCACCGCCGAACCTCCGGCCCAGCTCCGCGACTGCGGCGTCGCCCTCTTCCCGCACCCGGTCGACGATCTCGGCGGCGCCCCGCCTCGTGGAAGGATCGGGAACCGCAGAGCGCTGCAGGATTGGAGCGAGGTCGTCCGCGGTGGCCTGGGACAGGTCGAGGATGGTGAGCCGGATCACGGGATGAGCTGCTCGATGGGTAGCACCAGGATCCCCGACGCACCGGCCGACTCGAGCTGGGGGAGGATCCGCCACACCTCGTCGGTGTCGACGACCGAGTGGACCGCCACCATCCCGAGCTCTGCGAGCGGCACCACGGTCGGGGCTTCGAGGCCGGGGATGATCTCCCGGATCGCCTCGATCGAGGAGACCGGAGCGTTCATGAGCACGTAGCGTCGCCGGCGAGCCGCCAGCACGCTTCGCACCATCGTGGTGACCTGCCGGGCCAGGGCGGCTTCGCTGCCCTCGAGACCCGGACGGCTGATGAGGATCGCTTGGGACTCGAGCAGCGTGACGACCGGGCGGAGCCCATTGACCCGCATGGTGCTTCCGCTCGACACCAGATCGACGATCGCATCGGCGACGTCGAGGCGCGGCGCCACCTCGACCGACCCCCGCAGCGGAACCGTTGCGATCGTGACGCCCTTGTCGGTGAAGAACCGTTCGGTGACGTTCGGGTGCGACGTGGCGATGCGCAGCCCCTCGAAACCGGAGACGTCCTCGACCTCCGAGTCTTGCGGCACGGCTGCGGCGAGTCGGCAGGTCCCGTATCCGAGCTCAAGCTCGATGGACACCGGAAGACCCGATTCTTCGAGCAGGTCCAGACCGGTGATACCCATGCCGGCGACGCCGTCGGCGACGAGCTCGGGGATGTCCTCGGTACGGACGAACAGCAGCTCGATGTCGACGTTGGCGACCGGCACCGAGAGCGAGCGGGTTGTCTTCTCGAACCGCATCCCGCTGTGGCTCAGCAGGTCGGCCGAGGGGTCCTGCAGACGACCCTTGTTGGGCACGGCGATCCTCAGGATGCTCATGCTTCCACCTCGCTGCCCAGCCCCATACGCTCCAGCATGAACTTGTACCCCCCCGTGCCGTGTTGCAGCCACTGGTTGATGCGGGTGATCGTTGCGGTCGAGACGCCCGTCCGCTCGTTGATCTCCCGATACGGAATCCCCTCCGCCAGCAGGCGTACCACCATCCAACGTGAGCTCATCTCCTCCAGCTCCTTGTACGTACAGAGGTCGCGGAAGAATCGAGCAGCTTCGTCCCGGTCGGTCAACGCGATGATCGCATCGAACAACGCCGCCGTCTCATCGGTGCGCCAGTCCTCGGTCGTCATCGAAGCCCTGCCCGGCTCACTCCCGTACCTTCCCCCTTGTCCTGTGTCGTCTCGACGAGATGTCGTGACGTGGTGACATGTTAATGTTTTAGCATGATAAAACGCACCGAGCGGAATGCAAGCGAACCCGGCGCAAGCCGGGGAGCGTGACCGGATGCAGCTGATCCCTGCCGTCGACGTACTCGGAGGCAAAGTCGTGCGGCTCGTCGAGGGTGACTATGCCCAGGTGACAACCTATGCGGCCGATCCCGTGACGCAGGCTCTCGATTGGGCGGCGCAGGGCGCCACCATGATCCATGTCGTCGATCTGGATGGGGCTCGCGATGGCTCGTACAACGACGAGTTGTGGCGGCGGTTGGCGAAAGCCGAGGTGCCGTTTCAGATCGGAGGCGGCATCCGCACGGTCGCTGCGGCCATGCACGCCCTGGACGTAGGCGCCGACAGAGTCGTGCTCGGGACTGCCGCCGTGTGGCACCCAGAAGTCGTCGCCGAGATCGTGACGGCGGTCGGATCGGGACCTGTCGTCGCCGCGCTGGACGTGCGCGACGATCGCGCCACCGGTGCCGGTTGGCGAGACGAGGGGCGGGACCTGGAGGCGGTGGTGACCGACGTTGTCGCCGCCGGAGTCGAGCGGGCTCTCGTCACCGGGATTGGCCGCGACGGCACCATGCAGGGCCCGGATCTAGGCGTCATCGGGCGAGTGCGCACCGCTGGGACGGGCCTGGCGATCCTCGGTTCCGGTGGAGTCGGTTCCCTGGCCCACCTCGCGAGGCTGGCTGAGAGCGGTGTCGAGGCGGCGATCGTGGGACGTGCGTTGTATGAACGCAGGTTCACCGTGGCCGAGGCGGTGACGGCGCTGGCCGACTGATCGGCGCCGGGGGAGATCCGCATCGCCTCCCGGGAAGCGTGCCCGGCCGAGTCGATAGCTTCGCACCGAACCGTAACCTCCCACCATGACCCATGACCTCCGGGCCGACTTCGTCGCCGATCTGCGCCAGATGTTCAGCGGCGACCGCACCATCGGTGACTCGTTCCCTGCGCCCATCGCATTCGTGGGTGTCAACGCGCTCGCCGGCTTGGGTCCCGCAACGGTCGCCGCGCTCGCAATTGGGGGCCTCGTCGCCGTGTGGCGAGTTCGGAGGGGCCAGCGGGTCGTCTATGCGCTCGGTGGGATCGTTGCAATCGGCTTCGCCGCCGCGATCGCCCTTCGCAGCGGCCGAGCGGAGGGTTACTTCCTCCCCGGCATCGTATCGGCCATGGGCTGGGCAGCAGCCGCCGTCGGCAGCGTCCTGGTGCGGAGGCCGCTTGCGGCGTGGTCGAGCTGGGGGCTGAGACGTTGGCCGCTCGAGTGGTACTGGCGATCGGACGTTCGCCCCGCCTACACCCGGGTCACGCTCCTGTGGGCGGTCTACTTCGCCGGACGTGGCACCTTGCAGTGGGCGCTCTTCGTGAAAGAGGAACCGGAGCTGCTCGCCGCCGCAAAGCTGGCGACCTCGTGGCCACTCATCCTCCCTCTCCTGGCGGTCAGCTATGTGTACGGCAACCGCACGCTGCACCGGCTCGGCGGCCCCAACGTCGACGAGTTCGAGATCGGCGCGTCCTCTCCGTACGCCGGAGGTCAGCGCGGGTTCTGAGGCTCAGCCGGAGGGCTCCGGCGCCGCCGTCTCCCGGTATCGGCTCAGGGCGAAGTCGATGTCCTCATTGGTGACCGCGATGGCCTTCGAGTCGCGCCGCAGCGCCTGGAGCGCCGCTTCCCGGAGGATCCCGGCCAGTTCGGCGAAGGAGAAGCCGTCTGTGGCGTCGATCACGCGATCCACGGCGACATCTTCGGCGAACGGCACGTCGCTGATGCCGAAGAACGCCGCGCGCGCCTCGCGTTCCGGCAACCCCAGGTAGAGGTGCGTTTCCAGCCGTCCCGGCCTCAGCAGCGCCGCATCCACGAGGTCGCGGCGGTTGGTGGCTCCGATCACGAAGACGTCGCCACGGTCGGACACGCCGTCCATCTCGGTCAGTAGGGCGGCGACCACGGAGTCGGTCACCGAGTTGTTCGAGTTGCCGCGTACCGGGGCCAGGGCGTCGATCTCGTCGAAGAAGAGAATCGCCGGTGCCACTGCCCGCGCCCGTGCGAAGACCTCTCGCACGGCACGCTCGGACTCGCCCACGTACTTGTCGAGCAGTTCCGCACCCTTCACCGTGAAGAACGCCGCACCGGCCTCGTGGGCGAGTGCCCGGATGACGAACGTCTTGCCCGTGCCCGGTGGCCCGTACAAGAGAAGACCGCGCGGCGGCTCGATCCCGAGGCGGGCGAAGCGCTCCGGTTCGGTCATCTGCCAGATGACCGACTCGGTCAGCCGCTGCTTCACCTCGTCGAGGTTGGCGACGCGCTCGAAGCCGTAGGAAGGCATCTCGCCCATGCCGCTCGTACCGAGCGACGGGGTCGTCCCGGCGATGGCGTCTGCCAGCACCTGCTGGGTCATCGTGGAGCCCTGGGGTGCGATCCGGGCCGACGCATCGACGACGGCCGCCAGGATGTCGGCACCCGAGAAGCCGGCCGTCTGGCCGGCAAGCTGAGCGAAGTCGAGGTCCACGGTGGGAACCCGTGCCAACGCGGCGTGGAACAGCAGCGCCCGGCGGTTGGTGTCGGGTGGCGGGATGGTCAACGTCCGGGGGAGCAGTGGCGACGAGGTGACTGTGACGGGCAGCTTGGAGGCCGACGACACGCCGAGCACGGTCGCCAGACGGCCCCGCTCGACGACGGCGTCCAGGTACCAGCGCATGATCGCCGCCACTTGCGTGCGGAACATGGCATCATCGCCGGCGACCGCGTCGAGGCGATCCACGAATACGACGCCGGGTGTTGCGGCCGTCTTGGCCGCCTTCTCCAGTCGCTCGAGCAGCTTGTCCGGTTTGAACACGAGCTCGAGGGAGACCTCGTGGACCTTGGCGCCGGCCCGTGCGGCGGCGGCCGCGACCAACTCGGACTTGCCGCACCCGGCCGGTCCCTCCAGCAACACTCCGGCAACCCGAGGGAGACCCCACGCAGCCGGCAGGTCGTCCTTGGAGGTGAGCAGCGACAACCAGCCGGTCATGACGTCCAGCTCTGTGTCGAGGCCGGCCAGCAGCGCCTCGGCGGTGGTCGGCGCCTCGCCTCCCACCGACCCGTCGGGGTGAACGACGGGGTCGGCCGGTTCCTCTCCCACCTCGTAGACGACGGTGCTGCTCCCCACGAGTCCGGCGGTACCGGGCTCCACGACGGCGACCTCGAGCTCGACCTCGGCCGGCGTTGCGCCCTCGCCGTAGGCGGAGCGGGCCACGACGAGGTCGCCGACGGTCACGGGCAGACCCTGGAGGGAGCGGCTCAGGTGGCGGGTGTCGAGGGCTGCCTCGGCTCCTTCGAGCCCTACGCGGGCGGCCTCCGGCAAGGGGGCGCGAGTCACGTCCACGCTGTCGCCGCCGGCGACGCCGGCGTTCCTCATCACCCGGGGGCCGACCAGCATGGCGGTCGGCGACGGGACGTCTCCGGGAACCACCCGGCAAAAGGTGCCGCCGAGGCGGACTACTCCGCCTCCGGGCAGGCCGAGCGCTCGGAGGAGTGCGGCATCGGCGCGGGCGGTCGGGTCCGTGCCCGGACGGATGATGAAGCGCATGACCAGCCAGGCTACACCGGGCTCGATCGGCGGCGATCAGCTCGCCAGGCTCGTGACGACGTCGATTGATCCGTCGGTGAGACGGAGCGAGGACGAGCTGTCGATGATGGCGACGCCGGGCCGCTCGAGCCAGCGCCAGACGAGCCACATCTCCTCGGCGACGAGGGTCGAGGGGGGAGTCTCGGGGATGGTGCCGAGCTCGCTGGGGGCGGCCGGCATCAGCGGCGCCATCTGACCGCGACGCCACGAGCCGGCAAAGCGGGCGCCGTCGAGCAGGAGGGCGTCGCCGGCACCGTCTTCGGCCCACACGACGCCGGCGGCGCCCAGCGTGCGCCAGATCCGTCGCGTTTCGAGGGACCGGGCGAGGCCTCGATAGCGATCACGCACGTCGGCGGCTTCCTCGAACCGCGACTCCTGGGCGAGCCGGCGCATCCGGACGATGAGCGGATCCAGCAGTGTGTCCGGTGCGGTGGTGATGCCGTGCGCGAGGTCGGCAGTCACCTGGGCGTACCGTTCGGGCTCGACCGTGCCGCGGCATGGGCACAGCGCTGCTCCCAACTCCCCGAACCGACATCCCGGCTCGGTGCCCGACGAGCCGCGACAGCGCCGGATCGGCGATGCGTCCCACAGGCCGTGCATGACGAGCTCGGCCGATCGGCGGTTGCGAAACGGGCCGAGGTAGGCCAGAGCATGCGGCGTCTGGCTGCGCACCACCGAGAGTCGTGGGAAACGCTCGTCCGTGAGTCGCAGCCAATGGGTCGCCTTGGGTGGGCGTGACCGGCGGTTGTAGCGGGGGCGGTGGGCGTGGATGAGGCGAACCTCGGTGACGGAGGCCTCGATCTCGGTCTCGCAAACGCGATGCTCGATCTTCGTGAGGTCACGCAGCATCTGGGCGACCCTCCGCCGCCGGTCACCGTAGAAGTAGGCACGCACCCGGCTGCGCAGATTCTTCGCTTTCCCGACGTAGATCACCTCATCGGTGCGGTCGCGAAACAGGTACACGCCGGGCTTGCGGGGGAGTCCTTCGGTCAGGGCGAGCTTGCCGTAGTGGGCGGCCCCGCGGGCGGTCGGTAGCCGCATGAGGTCTTCCAGGTAGACGGCCCCGATGGCTCCGGCGCGGCCGAGCAGCTCGAAGAACACGTGCGCCGTCGCCTTGGCATCGTCGAGGGCGCGGTGGGTCGGCGCCGTGGGTGAGCGCAGGTGGGCGGCAATCGTCGCCAGCCGGTGGTTGCGCACCTCGGTGCCGAGGAGACGCCGAGCGAGGGCGGCGGTATCGGCGCTCTTGTTGGTGAGCCGCCCGTACCCGAGTCTCGTAGCTGCCGCATTGAGGAAGGAGAGGTCGAACCGGATGTTGTGCCCGACGATGACGGCACCACCGATGAACTCGAGCAGGGCGGGAAGCACCTCGTCGATCATGGGAGCATCGATCACCATCGCATGGGTGATGCCGGTCAGGATCGTGATCGACGGAGGGATGGGAACGCCGGGGTCGACGAGCGTGTGGAAGGTTCCGGTCAGCTCGCCGCCCTGGTAGCGCACCGCCCCGACCTCGGTGATCTCGCAATCGCGGGGTGATCCTCCCGTAGTCTCGAGGTCGATGATGCAGTAGGGCACGGCGTGGAGCGGGGCGCCCAGGTCCTCGAAGCTGCGCTGGCTGCCGAGCGTCATCGTCGTCCTCGCCGTCGTCTCCCTCGGCCGGTGACGCTAGATCGAACATGTGTTCGATGTCAAGGATCCGGCGTCTCCGCCGGGGCTACGCTCGCGAACGATGAAGTTTCGCGGCACGGTGTACTTCGACTTCGAGAACAAGGATGCGTGGCGGCTCTTCCTACTGCTCTGGGAAGCGGAACGTGAGGGCGTCAGTCTCGACGTCAGATGGGTGGGCTTCGTCCCCGGTGGCCCGGGAGCCGCCGATGCGATGAGCCCAGTGGCACGCGCCCTGGCGGCCCACGCCGCCGTCGCCGAGCCCGAGCGTCGCAAGGTCCTGCGGACCGGGCTGTTCACCCTGGTCCACCGGGAGGGCGACTCGTTGGCCGACGACCTCACCTTGCAGGCGGCGGCAAGGGTGGCCGAGCTCGATGCAGACGTACTCCAAGCGGCGATCCCTGCCGCCGGCCACCGACAGCTGGTCGACGACTGCGCCCGCGCCGACGAGCTCGGAGTGGAGGCCGTGCCGAGCATCGCCCGCGAGGGCACGCCACTCCACATCGTCACGACGGGGGCGCTCCAGCATGGTGCGGCCCGGCCGCGGCTCGAGATCATCGACGGCGTGCTCGGCGACGACGGCCTGTGGCGGCTGGAGAAGCCGTGACCATCGAGGTCTACCGGTGTGCGCACTGCGGCAACCGCACCCGCTTCGACGTGTATGAGTCCATCCGGCGGCGCCGGTATGCGCACTACACGCTGAGCGGCGAGATGTCGGTCGACGAGGAGGAGGTCCTCGAGTCGACCGTGGATCGGGTGGTGTGTCGTTGGTGCGACCGGGACGATGGCATCGACCGGGAGGAAGGGCCGTCGGCTGAGCGCGCTACCTCGGAGGGGTGAACATCGGCGTCAGGTGCGCTGCCGGAGGGCCTCGTAGACGATCACGGCGGCAGCCACCGATGCGTTGAGGCTGTCGATCGTGCCCGCCATCGGGATATGGACGGTCTCGCGGCCGCGCCACGCATTGGAGAGGCCGGCGTGCTCACTGCCGACCACGATCGCCACTGGGCCGGTCAGATCGATCGCCCAGGGTGCACGAGCCGTCGTGTCGAGTCGCGTGGCGACGATCCGGATGCGACGCTCGTCCAGCCAGGTTGCCGCCTCCTCGGAAGTGGCCATGGCGAGCGGCACCGAGAACAGCGCACCTTGGGAGGCGCGGACCGTGTTGGGGTTCCACGGATCTGCGGTGGCGTCGGCAACGAGAACAGCCGTCACGGCGGCCGCATCGGAGGTGCGGAGCATGGCACCGAGATTGCCGGGCTTCTCGATGGCTTCGACCACCAGGATCAACGGCTGGGCGCCCACGTCGAGCTCGTCGAGCCCGAGGTCGGGAATGGCGCCGATCGCCAGGATGCCGTCCGGATGCCGTCGGTAGGCGGCCTTGTGAAACGCGTCGATCCCGAGCTCCGTGATGCGGACTCCTGAGTCCGTGAGCAGTGCGAGGGTGCGTCGACCCGCCTCGTCGAGGAGCTCTGGAGCCACGTAGGCATCCGTGAGCGGCCACCCGGCGGCGAGGGCCCGCTCGACGGCGCGCCGTCCCTCGATCGGGAAGGTGCCTGAAGCGTCGCGATCGCGGCGGTTGCGCAGCGCGGCAACCGCCTTCACACGCGGGTTGGCCGTCGAGGTGATCACCGCCGGCTACCAGCCGCTTCCGCCACCGCCGCCGAAGCCGCCACCGCCGCCGAACCCGCCGAAGCCTCCCCCTCCCCAAGAGCTCCCGCCCCACGAGGAGCCGCCGCCGCCGCCGAAGCCGCCGCCGCCGCCGAACCCGCCGAAGCCTCCGGTGCCACCCCACCAGGAGTCGCGATCCTGGGACCAGGAAGTGTCGCGGTAGATCGGCTCCCAGCCGAAGCTCCCGTGGTGACCACGGGTGATGACCCAGTGGTAGAAGAGCAACGTGAACGGGTCGAAGTTTGCGAGGCCCCGAGGGATCGGCCGGCCGGTCCAGGTGTCCGTCTGCCCTTGGGTGCCGTCGTGGGCGAGCTCGGGTGCGAAGCGGTCGGCGTCGTCGATGCTGCTCCGCGCCAGCGCCTGACGCTGTGCGGCGTAGGCGAGTGCGAACGTGCGCGGTCCTCTCGGGTCGGAAGCGCCGAAGGCCGCCGCGATGTCGGCGTAGGCACCCTCCAGCCCGAGGCCGGCGAGGGCGGTGCGCGCCTCGACCCAGCGCCGGATCGCCGTCGCCGGCTCGAGGGAGATGGCGAGGATTCCGGCGATCGTCCTGCGGGCATCGCTCTCGACGTTCATGCCGGCGAGCTCCTCCACCAGGGCCTGGTACACCTCCGGCCCGTCGTCCCGCCGCCGCAGCAGCGCGGCCGTGATCGCAACCGGAAGGTCGAGCCGCCGCGCCTCGGTGCGAACATGCTCGATCTCCCTGGTGGTGCGGAGTCCGGCAAGGGCATACTCGACCGCCTGGTCGGCAGCGATGCCACGATTGCGATGGGTCCGGTAGGTGTCGACGAACTCCGCAACGTCGCCGTCGTCGTTGTTCATCAGCAGCAGCGCCGCCAATGCCGGGATCGAGAGCCCGTCGGCTTCGAGGGCGTCGCCGAGCCGCTCCAGCTCGACCCGGACCGCCTCGTATCGGGAGACCGCAGCATCGGGGTCGTCGGTGACGTCGGCGAGCGCTGCGGCGATGGCGGGGCGGGCGGTCGAGTCGGGCAGCCGCTCATACAGCGTCTCGAGTTTGTGGGTCTTGGCCAGCGCGGTCTCGTAGACGGCGTCGAGCTCTGCAAGCGATTGGCTTGCGGGTGCGTCTCGCTCGAGGGCGGCCGCGGCGCGCAGGTAGCGGCTACCGGCATCGGTCAAGAGCGCTTCGCCGATGGGGAGCGACGCAAGTTGGTTCACGATCGCGGTGGCGGCTCGCTGCCGTGCAGCGGCGACCCGATGCGGGCGCAGGCTCTCGATCACTCGCTGCAGCTCCTGGCGGCGGACGGCAAAGGTGTCCTCGTCCTCGGGAGCTACCTCCAGGGCATCGCGGGCGGCCTGCTGTGCGGCGCCCTCGAGTATCGGTCGCTCGTCGGATGCTCGCAGCTCCAGGGGAACGGCAGAGACCGCCTCCAGACGCTCACGGTCGATGAGCGCGATGAGGCCCAGATGGGCGGCCGTCTCTGCGGCTGCGGCATCGGCGGAGTCCCGGGCGTCGGCGACGCCAGACAGGAGGTCGAGCAACTGGCCGGTGGCGACGTCTGTCGGGGCTCCGGAGGGTGTGAGTGTGAAATCCTCGAGCTGCGGCAGCTCGTGACCAGCCGGCTCGAGCCCGGCGAGATCGTCGTCGACCAACTCACGTCTGCGTTGCATGGCACGGTTGCGCCGCTGGCGTCGCTCGTTCGCGAGCACGGCGCCTCCGCCCAGCACGGCGAGGCCCCCTACCAGCCCGAGCACCACCAACCCGGGTCGTCCACCCTCCGCTGGAGCCGGTTCCGGCTCGGTGACGATCGTGTCGTCCGTCGGCTCCGGCTCCGTGGGCTCGCCTCCACCCTCGAGGGCGAGCAGCTCCTGCTCCAGACTGCCCACGATGGCGAGGAGCCCACCCTCGAAGTCGCCGACACCGAAGAAGCTGTTGCCCGCCCCGGCGATGCGACTCGCCGTCGAGTCGTCGAGCGGGAGACCGGCGCCGGAGGTCACCTCGGTGCGGCGGGCACCGACGTCGACCAGCACGACGACGCCATCCTGCGCCGGGCCGCCCACACCCCAGGCGTCGCCGAGGGCGATGGCGAAATCGAGGGGGTTGCGGCCCCGGCTGTCCGTCACAGTGACGACGGCGATCTCGCGTGAGTACCGTCCGACCAGCCGGTCGATCGCATCCTCGACGCGCTGGTCCTCAGGGACGAGCTCGGCGTCGTCGGTGAACCAGCCCTGGCACACGATGCCTTCGAACTCCTCACAGAGCGAGGGCCCGGGCTCCTGGGCGACGGCGAACCCGGCGGTGAGCATGACGAGGATGGCGGCGGCGAGTGCTGTGGCGACGGTTCTCATCCGCCCTCACGCTAGTTAACGACGGTGGGGAGTCAGCCGAAGCGCAGCGGCAGGTCGGTGGGTCGGTAAAAGGACGGGGTGAGCTCCCGGCAATGTCGGAGCGCACCGAGGATCTGTGCGGTTGTGCCGAGGTCCCCGTGGTACCCGGCGGGGATGTTCAGTTCGAGGGGTGGTTCCCCGTCGACGACGATCCGGTCGCCGGGGTCGGGGAGTAGCCAGTCGACGATGATGTCGAGGTCAATGGTTCGACTGTCGGTGCGGAGCGTCACGTGCTGCCGGAAGCCCGACGCCAGGTTTCCGTCGATGATCGGCTCGAGCGTCTCGACCACGTCGCGGTTGGGCCAGCCAAGGGCGTGGCCGAGGAGCCGGGCGCTCGAGACGAGACCGCGGTGGCCGACGCTGCCGGCGGCGACCCCTTCGTGCCATTCGCCCCTGGTGAGCCCGCGTCCGGTCTTGGCGACGAAAGAGTCCCGACGGGCCGCGGAATCGATGCGCCGGGTCACCGTCAAGCTCTTCACGTTGCGACACGCCGCAGCTGCCAGCAGCGGTAGCCGGTCCATCACGAACCCGGGGTTCACACCCGTCATGATGATCACTCGCTGGTGGGTACGCGCCGCGGTGTGGAGCGCGTTCCACATGTGGCGCGGTGGCCATGCGAGCTCCTCGCATATCGAGACGACGTCGTAGCCCAGGGAGAGCAACCGCAGGATCTCCGGAGCGACGACAGCGACGTCGGATGAGAACGCCACCAGGGCACGATCGCCGGAGCGGGCCTTCGGGACCTCGAGCGTCGAGGCGTAGGCCGGAGCGTCGTACCGTGAAGCGAGCTGGGTGCGGGCGGCGACATCCGGATCGACGACGCCGGCCACCGCGTCGACCACACCGTCGGCCACTGCGGCCGCGGTCGCCGCCGCTCCGATCTGGCCGGCTCCGACGACGAGTAGACGGGTCATGACGCCGCCGCATGATGGTCGGGCGTGCTTCATCGCGCAATCCTGGCCCGGCGAGCCCGCGAATGCGATACGCTGCATCCGACGCCGCCGGGGGGCGGCCTCGCCAAGGAGGGCGAGAGGTGGCACGGGGTGGTCAGGTCGTGTGGGGTAAGGCGCGGGCGGTGCGACGACGCAAGCCCTGGCGCAGATGGGTGGACAGGCTCTTGGCGAGCGATCGCGTCGCCGCGTCGCTGACTCACCGACTCGGGCTCCGGGGCCTCAGCGGGCCTCTGTCCTTGGCAGCGGCGGCACCGCGCGATCTGGCGAAGCCCCAGGGGTTCGAGGACCTGGCGTGGCTGTTCTCGTCGAACTACGCCAATCGACACCTGACGCTGCTGATGATCGAGGAGGCGGCATGGCTCTACCGGCGGCTCCGTGCCATGCCGGCGCCTGTCGTGGCCGAGCTGGGACGCGCCAAGGGCGGCACCACCTTTCTCCTCGCCGCCGCAGGGGCGCAGGTGCTCTCCATCGACGACGGCTCGTTCGAGCGGAGCTGGTCGCAACGGCACCGCACGATCTCCGAGGGGCTCGGAGGGGGACTCGAGGCCGCGCTCGACCGGGCGGGCTTGCGCGACCGTGTCGAGCTCGTTGCGGGCGACGTCCGAAGCCACGTCGTCGCTCCGTCCGCCTTCGATGTTGTCATCTTCGACATCCCCCTCGGCGGACGCGCGATGGGCGAGGTGTTCGAACGATGGTGGCAAGGGGTCAGGCCGGGGGGAATATTCGTCCTCCGCGACGGCCGTGAGCCGCGAGTGCCGGGAGCGATGGCGCTTGCAGCAGCACTCGAGCAACGAGCCGATGTGACGCTCGACGGGACGGCGCCCGGTCTGTTCGTCGTCGCGGTGCGACACTGAGCCTCCCGCCGTGGGAGGGCGTCAGTGGGGTATGCGGAGAGTTCGCACGGATCGGCTGTCGAGCTCGGCCTGATCGATGGCCGTTCCCAGCCCGACGCCCTCGTGGGGAGTCATCGAGCCGTCGACCACCTGCCAAGGCGGCCGCACCAGGTCGTGGGCAAACCAGTGGGCCGAGGCGGCGAGGTCACTCGGTAGCGACACCACGGGATGAGTCGCCAGTGACAGGGCGTGGGTGCGTCCGATGCCGGTCTCCAGGAGGCCGCCGATCTTCACATCCAGGTGGTAGCGCGCCGCCAGCTCCAGGCCCCGCATCGTGAGCGTCGGACCGAGCCGGCCCGGCTTGAGCGAGACGGCGCGGCCGGCGCCGGACGCAGCGATGGTCACGATGTCGCCGATGCGCTTCACCGACTCGTCAAGACACACCGGGGTGGCGATGCGGGACTGCAGCGCGGCGTTCCCCGGGAGATCCAGAGGACTAAGGGGTTGCTCGATGGCGGTGAGCTCCAACTCGTCGAGCGCGACGAGCTCGTCGAGGTCGGTCCGCCGGAACGAGCCGTTGGCGTCCACCGAGATGCCGAGCTCGGGGAATCCCTTGCGCACCGCCATGACGGTCTGCGCGTATCCGGGCTCGATCTTGAGCTTCACGTTGCGGTGGCCTCCGTCGATCGCCTCGGCGACGGCATCGAGGGTCTCGCCAACGTCGTCGGACATTCCGATGGCGGCCGAGGCGAGGACCGGTACCCGATCCCCGCCGACTTCCGAGTAGAGCGGCACCCCGTGGTAAGCGGCACGAAGGGACGTGAGCGCCTGATCCATCGCCGCCGTGGCGCACGATCCTTCGATGAGCACCGGCTCGTCGGCTCCCAGGATCCGTCGCGACTCGCGCATGAGGAGCTCCCATGCCTCGTCGGCCGTGTCGCGGGTGTGTCCGGGATAGGGTGCCGCTTCGCCCCAGCCGTCGTGCTGGTCGCGGGTGACCTTGACGACGATCGACCGGCGCTTGGTCATGGAGCCTTCCGCCGTCCAGAAATGGCGGACGAGAGGGACCGTGACGTCCCACAGCTGAATACGGGTCGGACGTGCGATCACGTCGACCCCGCTCGCGCCTGCGGCAGCCGGAGGTTGGGGGTGGCCACGACAGGATGTTACGCCGTACGCACGCGCAACTGCTCGTCACCGGTGGTCGCTACCGTCCTGGCATGCCACGCCGCCGCCTCCCGCTCCCCGGCCCCCTCGACGTGCCCGGCACGATCGGCGCCATGACCTCCAAGGCCGTGGGCCGGCCGCGCCACGGCCCGGGTGCGGCGGTCTGGACGACCATCACGCCCCTGGGCCCCGCCACCTTGCACGTGGAGGTCGACGGCGGAGAGTTGGCGGGCGAGGCGTGGGGGCCCGGTTCGGAATGGGTGCTCGATGGTCTGGGCAGCTTCGTCGGATTCGAGGACGATCCGGAGTCGTTCCATCCACCGTCCGGGCTCATCTCGGAGCTCCACCGCCGCAACCGAGGTCTTCGCCTGGGTGCGACTCGTCGCGTCTTCGAGGCGCTGGTTCCTGCGATCTTGGGGCAGCGGGTGACCACGGTCGAGGCGAAGCGTGGTTACCGGGCCCTCACCAGGAGGTTTGGCGAGAGGGCCCCGGGACCGGTCGACGTGTGGACGCCTCCCCGTGCCGATGCCCTCGCTGCTGCTACCTACGCCGAGCTGCACCCGCTGGGCATCGAGCGGACCAGGGCGCAGATTCTCATCGAGGTCGCACGCCGGGCCGCCAGGCTCGAGGAGGCGGTCGCCATGGACCGGGCCGCCGCCGAAACACGTCTTTCGGCGGTGCGCGGAGTCGGCGATTGGACCGTTGCCATCGTCGCCGGCGCCGCGTTCGGGGATCCCGATGCGGTCCCCATCGGCGACTACCACATGCCGAACACGGTGTCGTGGGCGCTGGCGGGCGAGTCACGTGGCGACGACGCCCGCATGCTCGAGCTGCTCGAGCCCTATCGCGGTCACCGGAGGCGCGTGCTGCTGTTGCTCGGCCGGGCCGGGATCCACGCACCCCGCTACGGCCCGAAGACGGCACCGCGCGATTTCACCCGTTCGTGAGGGTGGTGCGGTCGTCTCGGCCGGCTGTCAGTACAGCTCGTAGTACCCGGCGATGAGCCGGTCTCTGACGCCGGCCCAGTCCTCGAAGCAGTCCTCCACGATCTTGAGCACCGCCACGTCGTCGACCGGACCGCCGGCGATCTCGATGTGCACCGCCTGTGGGGAGGTCACGGGATGGCCGATCGAGCTGAGGAGGCGGATGGTGCACTCCTCGACGTCGAGCTCGTTCATGAGCCGTACGGAAATGTCGGCGCCGACGGCGTGGTAGGTCTTGCCCACGTGGGCGGCCGGGTTCTTGCCGGCGGCTGCCTCGAGACTCATGGGGCGGTAGGGGGTGATGAGACCGCCGAAGCGATTCCCCCTGCCCACCTGGCCGTCGTCGCCCGCCTCGGCCGAGGTCCCGGTCAGGGTGAGGTAGGGGCTGTCGTCCTGGTCGCCCTGGTTGACGGCGACCTCTACGGGGCCGCCGAAGGCTTCGCTGGCGACGTCGATGGCGGTTCCCCGGATGGCGTCGACGACGTCGTCGTACTCGGCTCGGTTCTGCACTGCGGTCGCCATCACGGGTGCGGCGACCGTCAACTTCGCATCGAGCCCGACACGTGCTCCCATGACCTTGATGTCCCGGCCGACGGGGACGGCGCCGCGATAGGCATCGCTGTTCAGATGCGTCTCGACCTCGTGAACGGCCCGCTCCAGCGGCGACCGCGGCAGCGAGACGGCCGCAAACGACGTGTCGTTGGCGAGCGGCGCCGCGGACCGGGGCCCGGCGACGGCGGCCAGATCCGACGACGACTGCGTCAGCCAGATCTCGACGTCGAACGACTCCGGGGTGGCATCGGGGAGCAGCTCCAGGAGCTTGCGCTTGTATTCGACGGCCAGCTGCTCCACGTTCGGCTGCCAGTGCGTCGAGAAGTTGGCTTTGCCCACGAGGACGAGCCTCCCCGACTTGAGGTGGGTGCCGCCGCCAAAACCGACGTCGACCGAGCCCGCCGCCAGGACGGCCTTGTCGACATTGAAGTGCTGGACGTTGCCGGTGTGGGTGACGTAGTCCGCGGCGAGCTGCCTGGCGAGCTGTTCGGCGAGGTGGTCGCAGATCGTGTCGGGGTGGCCCACCCCTTTGCGCTCGACGAACTCCACAGGCGGCGCATAGGTGGCGCGGTGGGTCACGGAGAGATTCATGTTGACGTCCCTTTGGGCGTGAGGTGAGAGGCCATCGTAGTGGACGGGCACGAGCGGCCGGTTCTCACTGGTTCGCGGCGTGGAGCGCCTCACGTAGCTTGACCTTCCCCCCCGTCTTGAGAAGCCCTCCGGAGTAGACGCGCCCCCCGATGCGGATCATCACAACGATCGCAATCAGCATCAGCACGACCGACACCACGACTTCCCAGGGCAGCGCAATGCCCATCGCCTGGCGGAGCGGCATCGTCATCGGTGAGAACGGTGGGACGATCGACAGCACGCGTAACACTGCATTGTCCCCGCCGGTCAGCGCCGACGTCGCAGTGAAGTAGCCGACGAGCATCACCATCGTCAGGGGAAACGATGCGTTCTGCGCCTCCTCTTGGCGCGAAACGAGCGAGCCGGCGACGGCGAACCCGGATGCAAAGAAGGCGAATCCGAGGAGGAACCAGCCGATCACGATGATCACGAGGCCGACGCCGACCTCCGGGAGATCGAATGCGTCGGCCGTCCGAACGACATACACGCCGAGTCCGGCGATGAGGAGGAGTTGAGCGAGCCCGAGGAGGCCGATCCCGGCCACCTTCCCGGCGAGGAGGTACCGGGGTCGAATCGCACCGAGCACGACCTCCACCACCCGGCTCGTCTTCTCCTCGACCACTCCGATCAGGATCCACTGGCCGTAGGTGACGATCGAGACGAAGAGAAGCAGGGTGCCGACGAAGGCGATGACCGCCCGCTCCTCGGTGTCTCCGCTCGGCTCGACGTCCACCACGTCGGCGCCGGCAGCACCCAGGAGGGCTGCGACGTCTCGAGGATCGAGACCGAGCTCATCGGCCTCCCGCTGGAGGCGATCGGCGCCGATGGCGGCGCTCACCAAGGAGGTCAGCTCGGGTGGGGTACCCGGGCCCGTCAGCACGGTCGTTCCGTCGTCCACACCGATGTCGACCTCGCCGTCGAGGACGGCGTTGCGAAGGTCGCTGCTCGTTCCGTACGGCTCCACGTCGGCCGTCGTTCCCTCGGTTGGGGATGTGGCGACGACGAAGGCGGCGATGTCGGACACCTCGGCCGTGGCCCCGATCGTGTACTCGGGAGGATCGTCGAGGCCGAACAGGATGGGGGCCAGCAGCAGGCCGAGCACGATGAGGATCGTGAGTCCGGTCGATATCTGGAAGGCGCGGCTCGCCACGCGCTCGCGCAGCTCGCGCCTGGCCACGAGCCAAATCGTGCGGGCCGCACTCATTGCCGCACCGCCTCTCGAAACACCTGGCTGAGCGTCGGAGGGGCGAACGCAAACTCCCGCACCGTTCCCGCCGCTCTCGCCGCGGCGAGCAGAGCCGTCGGGTCGGCATCGGCGGGAACCCGGAGGCGCACGAGATCGTCATGGGCGGACACCACTTCGACTCCGTCGAGCTGGTCGGGCCAGCCGTCGATGCCGTCGCTCAGCCGGATCTCCAGATAGCGGTAGGGAGAGCGCGACCGCAGCTCCACCACCGGACCGGAGAGCACGATGCGTCCGCGATCGATCACGACGACCGATTCGCACAGATCTTCGACGAGGTCGAGCTGATGGCTCGAGAACACCACGGCGGAACCGGCGGCGGCTCGGGCGGCGAGGATGTCGGCCATCGCCTGAACGCCGAGGGGGTCGAGACCGGAGAACGGCTCGTCCAGGACGAGCAGCTCCGGTTCGTGGACCAGTGCCGCCGCCAGTTGGACGCGCTGTTGGTTGCCGTGAGACAGGTCCTCGAGTCTGTCGTTGCTCCTATCACCGAGGCCGAGCTCGTCGAGCCAGCGTGTGGCGGCCTCGTCGGCGTCGGTCCGAACCATCCCGTGGAGCTGCCCGAAGTACGACAGCTGAGCCCTGATGCGCATGCGGGGGTAGAGCCCTCGCTGCTCGGGCATGTAGCCGAAGCGCATCCGGGTCTCGTCTGCGATCGGCTCCTGGTCCCAGGTAACGGTCCCCGTATCGGGGGTGACCAGCCCGAAGACAGCGCGCATCGCGGTGGTCTTGCCGGCGCCGTTGGGCCCGAGGAAGCCCAACAACGTCCCGCGGGGAACATCGAAGCTGCAATTGTCGAGAGCCGTGACGTCGCCGTATCGCTTGCTGAGGTCGCGCAGCCTGAGCATCTGGCTGGATCCTATCGCTTCCGCCCCGAGGCCAATCCTCGCCGGGGTAGCTTGGGGCGATGCGCGGACACCAAGTCGAGCTCTGGACCGGCGAACGCCGCATCCGCATGGGCGTCGATGCCGCCGGTCGCTGGGTGGCTCCAGAGTCGACGATGCCGCGCTACGACGTCGGGTCGGGACTCGCCCTCGGGGGGCTCGTCGATGCCCACGCCCACCTGACGGCCGCCGCCATCACGGACATGACCGACGAGCCGCGTCGCACCGGCGCCGTTGCCCGCATCACGAAGCACGTGGCCGATCAGCTCGGCGCCGGAGTCCTCCTCACTCTCGACAAGGGGACGATGGATCCGGCGACGGTGGAGGTGACTCTGGGTATCGGGGAAGCCGACCGACCGGAGGTGCAGCTCGCCGGGCGCTTCCTCGCCGTCCCAGAGGGGTACTACGCCGATCTGGCGATCGAGCTCGATCCCTCGTGTCTCGATGAGGCCATCGCGAGCTATGGACCGGCGGCGGCGCAGTGGGTGAAGCTGATCGGCGACTGGCCTCGCCGCGGCGCCGGGGCGGTACCCAACTTCGACGAGGCGGCCCTGCGCCGGGGGGTCGAGGCGGCGCACCGGTCCGGACGGCGGGTGGCGATCCACACTGCGGCGCCCGAGACCCCGGGCATGGCGGTACGCGCCGGCGTCGACTCGATCGAGCACGGGCTGTTCATGACCGAAGACGATGTTGCGGAGCTCGGGGCCCGGAACGGGGCGTGGGTCCCGACGATCCTGGCCATGGAGGCGCTGAGCGAGGCCATGCGGCCCGGCTCCACAGGTGCGGCGCTGGTGGCCGAGGGTCTCGCCAACCTCCGGCGTCTCCTGCCGGGTGCGATGGAAGCGGGTGTCGTGGTGATGGCCGGCACCGACCTCGCCCTGGCCTACGAGGACCTCGCCCGGGAGGGCATGGCGCTGTTCGAGTACGGGTTGAGCGAGGACGATGCGGTCACGGCCTTGACCGAAGGGCCCCGTCGATTCTTGGGCGCCGGCTCGTTCCTCGCCGGAAACTGCGCCGACTTCGTCCTCGTGGCGTACCGGACCTTGGCGGCTCTGGCGGAGCCGCGGCTCGTCGTGCGGTGCGGCAACGTGGTGGTGGATCGGCGGTGACGAGCCCGCGTCGCCGATATCAGAGCCCGTAGGCCTCCAACAGCCTCAGCCAGACCTCGCTCAGCGTCGGGAACGACGGGATGGCGTGCCAGAGCCGGTCGAGCGTGACCTCGCCGACGATGGCGATGGTGGCTGCGTGGATCAGTTCCCCGGTCTCCGGCCCGACGAACGTGGCCCCCACGATCACGCGACGCTCCTCGTCCACGACGATCTGGCATGTCCCCCTGTAGCCCTTGCCTCGGGTTGGTGCGCCGGCAACGCGGCCGATGTCGTGCTGAACGGTCCGGACCGTGAGGCCGCGCGCTCGGGCCTGCCGCTCGGTGAGCCCCGTGGCGGCGATGTTGGGGTGGGTGAACACCACCCGAGGCACCGCCACCCGATCGCCATAGGCGACGATGTTCGCCTCCCTCCCGGCGATACGATCCCCTGCGACGCGGGCCTGGTACTTTCCGGTGTGGGTGAGCAGCGCCCGGCCGTTGGCGTCTCCGACCACGTAGAGCCAGTCGCCGTCGACGCCGACGGCGCCCATGCCATCGTCGACCTCGATGTACTGGCCTGGAGTGAGCCCTACGGTCTCCAATCCGATGTCGTCGGTCAGTGGCCGCCGACCGACGGCGACCAGGATCTCGTCGCCCTCGATTGAGCCGCCGCCCTCCAGCTCGGCCGTCACCGGCCCGTCGGTGCCGGCACGACGGGCGCCGATCATCTTGACGCCCGTGAGCACCCTGATGCCCATCCGCTCGAAAGCTCTCTGCAGCTCCGCACCGGCGAAGGGCTCTTCCCTGGGGAGGAGGTGATCCATCATCTCGACGATGGTCACCTCGCTGCCGAGCGCCGCAAAGGCCTGTGCCATCTCGACGCCGACGACGCCCCCGCCGAGCACGACGAGGCGCCCTGGGATCTCCTCAGCGGTCGTGATGTCGCGGTTGTCCCACGGAGCGACCTCGGCGAGCCCGGCGATCGGCGGCATCGCCGCTGCAGTCCCCGTGGCGACCACCACCGCCTTGGCCGCCTCGTATTCGGTCTCGGTTCCGTCGGCGGCAGTCACGACGACGCGGCGCTCCCCGGCCAGCCGGCCATGGCCGCGTATCAGCTCGAGGCCGGCGCCTTCGGCCCACTCGACCTGACCCGCATCGTCCCAGTGGGAGGCGAGAGCATTGCGCCGCTCGAGAGCGGCCGCGACATCGATCTCGCCGGTGACGGCCGCCGCAACCCCCGGTGTGCGGAGTGCCGTCGCCAGGACCTCGCCGGGACGGAGCAGCGCCTTCGACGGCATGCAGGCCCAGTAGGAGCACTCGCCACCGAGGAGCTCGCGCTCGATGATCGCAACACGAAGCCCGGTGCGGGCCGCCCGGTCGCCGGCGTTCTCCCCTGCGGGCCCGCCGCCGAGGACGAGGACGTCGTAGTCACGGTTCACCATCGCTCACTCCCTGACCTGGGACCCGACATGGGCTTCGCTGTGCGGCAACGGGCGGCAGCGGCGTTTCATTCCTCTACGCGTCCGGCATCCCCCGGACCGGGCGAGCCCCAGCGCTGCCAATGGATGACCTCGTCGTGCGGTCGCCGGCCGCGAACCAGCGATCCCGACCGTCGGTCAGGGGCGGGATGGCCGATGGTGACCACGCCGACCGCCCGCATGTGCGGTGGGAGGTCCAGAAAGGACTCGAGCCGAGGCGTGGTGTGCGAGCCGAGGAATCCGGCACCGAGACCTTCGGCGACAGCGGCCAGGAGCAGCAGCATCATCGATGCCCCGGCATCCACCCACCAATACGGCACCGGCCACTCATGCTCGACGCCGTCCGGGCTCTTGTCGGGCTCGCGGTAGCGGGCCCGGTAGAGCTCCTCGCTGACGCACACGACGACGTGGACCGGCGCCCGCGAGATCCACGGGTCGAAGCCGCGGGCGACGTAGGCCGCCTCGTCTGCGAGCTCGGCGATGCGGCGCCGGCGGTCCGCATCGGTGACGACCACGAACGCCTGGCCCTGGCTGAAGCCCGCCGACGGTGCCCGTCGTGCGATGTCGACGATCCGTGCGACGGTCTCCGGATCGACGGGATCGTCGGTGTAGTTGCGAACCATGCGCCGCCGCCGGACGACCTCGCCGAAGTCCATCAGACGTGCTCGAGCGCTCCGATGATGGACTCGACGGCATCCTTGCCGTCGGCGAACAGCATCATCGTCTTGTCCTCATAGAAGAGCGGGTTGTCGATGCCGGCGAAACCGGGAGAGAGGGACCGCTTCACGACCACCACGGTGCGCGCCCGATCCACCTCGAGGATGGGCATGCCGTAGATCGGACTGGTGGAGTCGTCGCGGGCCGAGGGGTTCACGACGTCGTTGGCACCGATGATGAGCACGACATCCGTCTGGGGGAACTTCGGGTTGGACTGGTCGAGGTCATACAGCTGCTCGTAGGGCACGTCCGCCTCCGCAAGCAGGACGTTCATGTGGCCCGGCATCCGGCCTGCCACGGGATGGATCGCATAGCCGACGTCGACGTGTCGGTTCTCGAGGTTGGCGGCGAGTTCCCGTACGGCGTGCTGCGCCTGGGCGACGGCGAGGCCATATCCGGGCACGACGATCACACGATCGGCATAGGCGAGGGCGATGGCAACGTCATCTGGCGTCGCCCGGTTCACCGGCTTGTCGCCGGCACCGACGACGGCGCCGGAGACCCCTCCGAACCGGGAGAACAGCACGTTGGCGATGGAGCGGTTCATCGCCTCGGCCATCTGGATGGTCAGGATGAGCCCGGCGGCACCAACCAGGGCACCGGCGATGATGAGGGCCGAGTTCGAGATCACGAACCCGGCCATCGAGGCGGCGACACCGGACAGCGAGTTGAGCAGCGAGATCACCACCGGCATGTCCGCACCACCGATCGGCAACACGGAGAGCACACCCAGGACGGAGGCGCCGAGGACCACGAGCCAGTAGGGGCCCTCGACGTCGCCGATGACTGCCCACACCCCGAGGGCGGCGATGAGCGCCAGCAAGGCAGCGTTGACGAGATGCCCGCCCGGGAACCCCACCGGACGGCCGGTAACGATGCCCTGGAGCTTCCCGAAGGCGACGAAGCTGCCGGTGAAGGTGATCATGCCGATCGCCAGCGACAGGACGACGGTGGTGGCCGTCTCGGCGGGGAGCTCCACACCGAGCCGCTCGATCTCGGCCATGGCGACAACGGCGGAGGCGAGGCCGCCGAAGCCGTTGAAGGCAGCGACGAGCTGGGGCATCGCGGTCATCTGGATTCGGAGGGCGAGCAATGCCCCGACGACCGTTCCGGCCACGAGGCCGGCGAGGACGGTGCCCCACGACACGACCTCGGCGTTCACCAGGGTGACGACGATGGCGACGAGCATCCCGGCGGAGGCGAGCATGTTGCCCCGGCGAGCGGTGCGAGGCCCCGACAGCTGCTTCAGACCGATGATGAACAGCACCGCGCCGCCGAGATACAGGAGCTCGGTCATGACGAGCGGTCCTCGCGACGCACCGGTTTGCGCTTGAACATCTCCAGCATGCGGTCGGTGACGAGGAAGCCGCCGACGACGTTGATGGTGGCTGCAGTGACCGCGATGAAGCCCAGCACGGTTGCGAGGCTGCCTTCACTGAGTCCGGCGGCGATCAGCGCACCGACGATCGTGATCCCGGAGATCGCGTTGGCTCCCGACATCAGCGGCGTGTGAAGCGTGGGCGGCACCTTCGAGATCACCTCGAGACCGACGAAGGCGGCCAGGACGAACACGACGATGCCGGCGATGAACTCGGGACTCACTGCGCGGACTCCGGCTGCGAGGGTGGGGGGGCGATCATGTTCCTCCGCCCAGGAGCTCGATCGTGCGCGGGTGGCGCGCCTGGCCTTCCGCCACCACCGCACATTCGCCGACGATGTCGTCCTCCAGATCCACCCGGAACTCGCCGGAGTCCGAGTCACGCATCCGGGTGAGGAGCGCCAGCAGGTTACGGGCGTACATGCGGCTTGCGTCCGCCGGGAACATGCTGGCGAGATTGGTCGGTCCGTGGATGGTGACGCCGTCCACCTCGACGACCTCGTCGGGGACGGAGAGTGCCACATTGCCCCCGGTCGCAGCCGCCATGTCGACGACGACGGCACCGGGCCGCATCGATCGCACCATGTCCTCGGTGACGAGGAGCGGAGCCGGACGGCCCGGGATCTGGGCTGTCGTGATCACCATGTCCGCATCGGCGACGAAGGGGGCCAGCGCCTCGTGCTGCCTCGCCTGGACGTCGCTCCCCACCTCCTTGGCGTACCCCCCCTCGTCGGCGGTGGTCGTCACCGCCTCGACGAACTTGGCGCCCAGGCTCTCGACCTGCTCGCGCGTCTCGATGCGGATGTCGTACGCATGGACCACGGCGCCAAGCCTGCGGGCCGTTGCTATCGCCTGCAGCCCGGCGACACCGACGCCCAACACGAGCGCTCGCGAAGGTGCGATCGTGCCGGCAGCCGTGACCATCATCGGCATCAGCTTCGGGGTCGCATTGGCGGCGACGAGCACCGCGGCGTACCCGGCGATGTTGGCCTGGGACGACAGCGCATCCATCGCCTGCGCCAGGGTGGTGCGTGGAATGGCCTCGACGGCAATGGCGGTCAGCTTCCCCTCGACGGCCGCCCGCATGACGGGCGCCGCCAAGAACGGATCGAAGAACCCTGCCACGACCGATCCTTGGGGCGTGGCAGCGAGCTCCTCGGGGGTCGGGGGGCCGACGCGGAGGACGAGCTCGGCGCCGGCTGCGTCGTCGACGATCATCGCTCCGGCATCCACGTACAGGCGATCGGGGTAGCCGGCGCTGCGCCCCGCATCGCGCTCGACCACGACGTCCCAGCCCCAGCCCACGTACGTGGAGACGACGTCGGGCGAGGCCGCAACCCGCCGCTCGCCGTGGGCGCGCTCACGAGGGATTCCGATCCGCATCGGCGGCACGCTACCAGGGCCCCGGCGACCGGCGTCCCTCCGCCGGCCGCTTCCTACACTCGGCTCGTGGCCGGATCGGCACCGATCACACTGGACGACGTCGTGACGCTCGCGGAGCGCCTCGCCACCGCGCTGCGGACGGTCGACCCGGCCGCGGCGAGCCGCCTCGAGGCGGCCGTCCTGGTCGGCGGTGCGGATGCCCA
>JBFINP010000004.1:0-95091 GCA_041611095.1 Acidimicrobiia bacterium
GCCCATCACGCACATCGTGCTCCGCAACGACGAGTTGGCCAAGATCACGCGGGAGCAGATCGGGTCCTTGCGGCCCGTGTTCCACACGTCGCTCGTCAACCCGGATTTCGCCGAGTTCGCCGAGTCCTGCGGCGGTGCCGGATTCCGCATCGACGAACCGGATCAGTTGGAACCGGTCTTGCGCGAAGCGCTGAAGGTCGATGACGGGCCCAGCCTTGTGCAGGTGAGGACCGCCGGGAAGTGGGTCTGAGCGTGACGCGGCTGCTGGCGGTGCCCGTGCCTCGAGTGCTCCTCCCGGGCGGACGGGTCGAGATCCGCCTCGACCGAGCGATGTGGCGCGGTCCCCTCAGGAATGCGTCGGCGCCGGCGCTCGCCGCTTTCTATCACCCCGGCTCGGCGTCGACCTGGCCCGAGGTGGGGACCATGGCCGGGATCGTCGGACGCCGTTCCCACCATGACCAACTCTACCTGCGGCTGCGCGGCCTTCGCCGTATCCGCGCCGCATCGGTTCCTGCCGGACCGGCCGTCGAAGTCGATGTCGAGATCGGCGCCGTTCACGAGGGATCGGGTGAATTGGACGCAGCCGTCATCGAGCTCCAGCGGCTCGTGCGGCGTTATCACGCAGCGCTCGTCGAGCACGGCGAGCGTGCCGACATCGCGGTCTCGCTGCCTCCGGCGCCGGAGGCAGCCGCATATCGGGTAGCCTCCCTGCTGCGGGTGTCGGAGCCGGAGCGCCAGTTCCTGCTGGAGGCCGAGACGACGCACGATCGCCTGGGGCGGGCCATGGCGGCCCTCCGCCGGGAGACGGAGCTGCTCCGCCGCACGATGGGACCGAAGGGAGCCTGATGGCCGACGTGAAAGAGCTGCCGGATCTCGTTCGCGAGTTCACAGGGATGGCCAAGGAGTACATGCGTCAGGAGACGCTCGACCCGGCCAAGCGGCTGGGGCGATTTGCCGGCTTCTCGGTCGGCGCCGGCCTGGCGTTCGCCCTCAGCGGCCTGTTCCTCACCATCGCCGCACTGCGTTTCGTGCGGGATCTGCTTCCCGAGGGACCGAACTGGTCGGCGCTCGGGTACCTCATCGTCGCCGTCGTGCTCATTGCCGTGCTCGCCCTGCTCGCCGGCCTCACCAGCCGCTCGACCTCGAGGAGTCAGTGACGATGCCCATTGAACGTGCCGATCTCGAGGCCAAGCTCAGGCAGATCGAGGAGATCGTCGAGGACACCAAGGAGCAAGCTCAGACGACGGGCACCGTGATCGCCGTCGTCGTCGTGGTCGTGGTGATCGCTGCGTTCCTCATCGGACGCAAACGCGGCAAGAAGAAGGGCGCGGCGCGTATCGAGGTGTATCGCCTCAAATGATCCAGAAGGCGCTTGCGTACGGACTGACCCTCGCCTTTCGCGGCCTGCGTCAGGGCAGACCGGGCATGGCGGGTGTCGGGGCGGCGATGGCGATCACGAGCTGGCTCCGCAACCGGAAGAAGCCGGGCGACGCACCCGTGTTTCACACGCGGCTCCGCGACGGCCAGGCGCTCCGCATCCGCTACCTGGAGGGTGACGAGGTCGTCGCCGAAGCGGAAGTGAAGGGCTGATGTTCCGCAACCGGGAGCGAGTGCTCAAGATCTTCGTCTGGCTCATCGTCCTCGCCATGGTCCTCGCCGTGCTCGCCGCCATCGCCCCCGTCCTGACCTGAGGCGAGACGGTGGCGGCCTTCAGCGCCGGCGACCCGTGCCTGCTGTACGACGAGAAGGGACGTCAGTACCTCATCGAGCTCGTTGCAGGCAAGGAGTTCCACTTCCACCACGGCGGCCTGCCCCACGATTCGATCATCGGTTCGGTGGACGGCAGCGTCCATCGCTCGTCGCGAGGCGCCGAGCTGATCGCCCTCCGGCCACGCCTCGCCGATTACGCATTGAAGATGCCCCGTGGCGCCACCGTGGTCTACCCGAAGGACCTGGGCGCCATCGTCGTGTGGGCAGATGTCGGCCCGGGCATGACCGTGCTCGAGGCGGGCACCGGGTCCGGGGCGCTGGCGATGGCGTTGGCTCGCGCAGTCGGTCCCGAGGGTCGCGTCGTGTCGTACGAGCGGCGGCCCGATCATGCCACCAAGGCGGCGAAGCTGATCGCCGGTTTCTTCGGGCGCATACCGCCACAGCTCGAGTTGCGCAGCGGCGAGGTGGAGGAGGCGTTCGCTTTGCTGAACCCGGATCGGGTGGTCCTCGACGTGCCGGAACCATGGCATGCGGTTCCCCTTGCCGCCGAGGGCCTGGTGCCCGGCGGGATCTACTGCTGCTACCTCCCCACGGTTCCGCAGGTGCAGGCCGTTCGAGAGGCCATCGAGGTGGCCGGGACCTTCCACGACGTCGTGACATTCGAGGTGCTCCACCGAGAGTGGTCCGTCGAAGGTCGATCGGTGCGGCCCTCCCATCGCATGGTGGGACACACCGGATTCATCACCGTGGCCAGGAAGATCGCCCGTTCAGCGGAACGGGAAACGCGGAGCGGCTGAGTCGGCGAGCCCCACGACGCGACCCGACCGGACTAAGGCTCGATGAAGATGCACTCGCCGGGGCACTCCTCGGCCGATTCGACGACGAGGTCGAGCTGGCCGTCGGGGATGGCGGCGAGTCCCTCGGCCCCCTGCGGGTTGCCCTCAGATTCGGCGTAGATCTTGGCGCCCTCACGGACGTAGGCCAGACCGTCGTCGAGGAGAACGAAGACGTCGGGCGCGATCTCCTCGCAGAGGCCGTCCCCTGTGCAGAGATCTTGGTCGATCCATACCTTCATGCCCGATTCCTTTCAGCGTGCGACCCGCACTCTACTCCGCCGAGTGTGGCTATCCGGCGACCTCCCGCGCCTCCGGAAACCGTCATCGATTGAGCCGGAAGCGGGCCTACACTGAACAGCGGTCCGGTCGTCTGACCCGGCGGCGGGGCTACGGCCAGAGGAGGCGAATCGACGTGGCACATGGGGAGAGCGAGGCCCAACAGCTCAGGGCGACCGTGCGGTTGCTCGAAGAGGAGGTGGCGGTTCTGCGCCGCCGGCTTCAGGACGCCCCTCGCCGTGTGCGGGTGCTCGAGGAGCGACTCCTCGAGACCAAGAACAAGCTGGCCCAAGCCGCCTCCCAGAATCAGAAGCTCGCCTCCGTCCTCGAGGAGACCAGGGAACAGCTCGCCCTGCTCCGCGAGGAGGTCGAGAAGCTCACCTCGCCTCCCAACCCCTTCGGCACGCTGCTCCGCATCAACGAGGACGGCACCGCCGACGTGCACACGTCGGGCCGGAAGCTGCGGGTCAACGTCGAGCCGACCATCGAGATAAAGGCCCTCGAGATCGGCCAGGAAGTGCTCCTCAACGAGGCGTACAACGTCATCGACGTTCGGCAGTTCGAGGTGTCCGGCGAGGTTGTGACGGTCAAGGAGCGTCTCGCCGACGACCGGCTCGTCGTGCTGGGACGCGCCGACGAGGAGCGTGTTGTCGAGATCGCCGCCCCGATGCGGAGCGAGCACGTCCGCGCCGGCGACCACGTCCGGATGGATCCACGAACCGGCCTCGTCTTCGAGAAGCTCGTTCGCCCCGAGGTCGAGGAACTGGTGCTCGAAGAGGTCCCGGACGTGACCTATGCCGACATCGGCGGCCTGAGCGAGCAGATAGAGGCGATCCAGGATGCGATCGAGCTGCCGTACGTCCACAAGGAGCGTTTCGACGACTACTCGCTCGCTCCGCCGAAGGGTGTACTGCTCTACGGCCCGCCGGGGTGCGGCAAGACGCTGATCGCCAAGGCGGTCGCCAACAGTCTCGCCAAAGCCGTGGCGGCCAAGGAAGGCAACGCCGACACCCGGAGCTACTTCCTCAACATCAAGGGCCCCGAGCTGCTCAACAAGTACGTCGGCGAGACAGAGCGCCAGATCCGCTTGATCTTCCAGCGCGCCAAGGAGAAGTCCGACGAGGGAGTCCCCGTCATCGTGTTTTTCGACGAGATGGACTCGCTGTTCCGCACCCGCGGTACCGGCGTGTCCTCCGACGTCGAGTCGACGATCGTGCCGCAGCTGCTCTCCGAGCTCGACGGTGTGGAGACGCTGAAGAACGTCATCGTCATCGGAGCCTCGAACCGGGAAGACCTCATCGACCCGGCGATCCTGCGTCCGGGGCGGCTAGACGTCAAGGTCAAGATCGAGCGTCCGAACGAGCAGGCGGCGCGTCAGATCTTCCGCATCTACCTCACCGAGGAGCTTCCGTTCAACGAGAACGAGCTCGCCGAGCGCGGTGGCGACGTGCGCACCTACCTCGACGGCATCATCGAGCGCGTCGTCGACCGCATGTATGAGGAGTCGGAGGCCAACCGGTTCCTCGAGGTGACCTATGCCAACGGCGACCGCGAGGTCCTGTATTTCAAGGACTTCTCGAGCGGGGCGATGATCGAGAACATCGTCAGCCGAGCCAAGAAGGACGCCATCAAGCGTGAGATCGCCGGCGACGCCATCGGGCTCAAGGCGTCGGACCTCATCAACGCCATCGCTCAGGAGTTCAAGGAGCACGAGGACCTCCCGAACACGACCAACCCCGACGACTGGGCACGGATCTCGGGCAAGAAGGGCGAGCGCATCGTCTACGTCCGCACCCTGATCGAGGGCGACGGCGAGAGCCGCACCATCGAGGCCGTCACCCCCGGCCAGTACCTGTGACGGGTCCCGGCAGCTAGTGGCAGTCCCGAAGGTCGTCGGTACGGAGACCGAGTTCGGGATCACCGTTCGAGGACAGGCCGAGTTCAACCCGGTCCTGGCGTCGAGCACCCTCATCAACTCGTACCGCGGTGGGCGTGCCCGTATCCAGTGGTCGTTCGACGAGGAATCGCCGGGTCGTGATGCGCGCGGATTCGGGTACGAAGAGCCGGTACCCCTCGAGCTCGAGTCAGGGCTGGTCAACGTCGTCCTCACGAACGGTGCCCGGTTGTACGTCGACCATGCGCATCCCGAGTACTCCACGCCAGAGTGTGCCGATCCGCTGCAGGCCGCCCTGTATGACAAGGCGGGCGAGGAGATCATGGCCCAAGCGGTCGCCGCGGCTCGAGCGGCGATGCCGGACGGCGAGCGCATGTTCGTCCACAAGAACAACAGCGACGGCAAGGGCAACTCGTACGGTGCCCACGAGAACTACCTGGTCGCTCGCAACCTCCCGTTTGGCGACATCGTCAGGCACTTCACCGGATTCCTCGTGACCCGCCAGATCTTCACCGGTGCGGGGAAGATCGGCTCGGAGAACGGACGTCCCGCGGTCGGCTTCCAGCTCACCCAGCGCGGCGACTTCTTCGAGGAGGAGGTGGGGCTCGAAACCACGCTCAAGCGGCCGATCATCAACACGCGGGACGAGCCCCACGCCGACTCGTCGAAGTACCGAAGGCTCCACGTGATCATCGGCGACGCAACGATGTCCGAGACCCAGACGTTCCTCAAGCTCGGATCGGCGGCCCTCGTCCTCGACGCCTTGGAAGACGGTGCGCTCCCCGAGCCGCTCCTGCTCGCTCACCCCGTGGAATCGGTGTGGGCCGTCAGCCACGACACGACGTTGGGCGCCCTCGTCGAGCTCGAGGACGGCCGCACGATGACTGCGCTCGAGGCGCAGTGGCAGTACTTGGAGTGGGCGACCAAGTATCTCAACGCCAGTGACCTGGGTGAGGTCTACGCCCGCGTCGTTCAGGTGTGGGAGGAGGTGCTCGGCGACCTCGAGCGCGATCCGCTGCTCTTGGCCGACCGGCTCGACTGGGTTGCCAAGTACCGGCTGCTGCTCGGGTACCGCGATCGCGACGATCTCGAGTGGCACGATTCCAAGCTGCGCCTCCTGGACCTCCAGTACCACGACGTCGACCGCGTACGGGGACTCCATCATCGGCTCGTGACAACCGGTCGCATGCGCCGGCTGTTCACCGATGACGAGGTGCGAGCTGCAACGGGCGCCCCTCCCGACGAGACCAGGGCGTATTTCCGCGGTGAGTGTGTGGCGCGGTTCGGGGATGCCCTGGTTGCGGCAAACTGGGACTCCCTCGTGTTCGACACAGGGGAGGAGGCCCTCAAGCGGGTGCCTATGATGGAACCCCTTCGGGGATCCAAGGAGATGGTCGGGGATCTCCTCGACCGCTCCGACACCCCGGCTGCCCTGATGCGGGCTTTGGGAGGCGAAGATGGCTGAGCAGGAACGCAAACAGACCAAAGGCCGTGAGGCCGAGGCCGAGACCACCGAGGTCGAGACGTCGGCAGCCGAGCAAGGTGAGGAGATCGCGGAGCGGATCGACGACCTGCTGGAGGAGATCGACTCGGTTCTCGAGGAGAACGCCGAGGAGTTCGTCAAGAACTACGTCCAGAAGGGCGGCGAGTGACGGCGGATCGCGACGACCTGCCGCTCGATACGAGTTCCGTCGATCCCAGCTTCACGTCCCTCCTGGATCGCCGAGGTATCGCTCCGGTCTGGTCGGTCGCCGACGGTGACCTGCCGGAGATCCCGGAAGGCACGACGGTCCTGGCCCTGCGCTATGCGGACGGTGTGGTCATGGCCGGCGACCGCAGAGCCACGGCGGGCAACGTCATCGCCCACAAGCGAATCCAGAAGGTCTTCGCCGCCGACGATTTCTCGGCAGTGGCGATCTCCGGCACTGCCGGGATGGCAGTCGAGTTGATCAAGCTCTTCCAGACCGAGCTCGAACACTACGAGAAGATCGAGGGGACCCGCCTCAGCCTGGAAGGCAAGGCGAACTTCCTCGCTCGCCTCGTGCGCAACCACCTGCCGCTGGCCTTCCAAGGGCTTGCCGTCGTTCCCCTCTTCTGCGGATACGACGAATCCGACGGGGAGAGCAGGCTCTACACCTTCGACGTGGTCGGCGGCCGCTACGAAGAGCAGGATTACGCCACCACCGGTTCGGGTGGCCAGGAGGCGAAAGGCTTCCTGAAGGAGACCTACGAGAGCGAAATCGACGAGGAGCGTGCCCTGCGGCTCGCGATCGAGGCGCTCGTGGCCGCGGCCGAAGAGGACGCCGCAACCGGTGGACCCGACGTGAGGCGCGGCATCTACCCGAACGTGGTGACGGTCACGGCGGAGGGTCTGACCGAGATCGGTGACGATCGTCTGGCGGCGATCTCGGCGGTCGTGCTGGAGGCCCGACCATGACGATGCCGTTCTACGTACCGCCCGAACAGCTTATCAAGGACCGGGCCGAGTTCGCCCGCAAAGGCATCGCCCGGGGACGTCCCATCGTCGTCATCGATTACGCAGGTGGCGTGTTGCTCCTCGGAGAGAACCCCAGCGGATCGCTCCAGAAGCTGGGGGAGATCTACGACCGCATCGCGTTCGCCGGCGTCGGCCGGTTCAACGAGTTCGAGACCCTTCGGGTTGGCGGGATTCGCTACGCCGACGTCAAGGGGTACTCCTACGGCAGATCCGATGTCACTGCGAAAGGTCTGGCCAACGCCTACTCGCAGACCCTCGGCCAGATCTTCACCCACGAGCTCAAGCCGTATGAGATCGAGGTGATGATCGCAGAGGTGGGCGATTCTGCCGACGACACGCAGATCTACCGGATCCAGTTCGACGGGACGCTCAGCGCGGTCGAGCGTTTTGGGGCCATGGGAGGGGGCGAGGAACGCATCTCGTCGCTTCTCGAGGACCGCATCGACGCCGAGATCGATCTGTCGGCTGCCCTTGCGTTGGGCACCGGTGCGATCGAGGAGGCCGAGGAGCGGTCGATCGACCACTCCGATTGGGAGGCTGCCGTCCTCGAGCGATCCCGACCCCGGCGCAAGTTTCGGCGGATCACCGCCGAGGAGATCGCCGCCGCCCGGAGCTAGCAGGGTCCAAGCGAGAAGTGCCGGCGGGTCAGTAGACCGCGATCAGTCGCAGCACCCAGAGCACGAAGAGGACGACGCCCACCACCAGTGCGATCGCACGAAGCTCGAGCGGGATCCCACGACGTTCCAGGTCGGCGTCGGGCTCCATCGACGGCAGGAAAGCGTTGATCTCGGCGTCGAGCAAGAGGCGGCTCGCCTCCTCTACCCGATCGCTCATCACCCACAGCTGCGTCTCCGCCATCGCCCCGACCGTCACCGGGTACGGCCCGAGGGCGTCGCCGTGAATGCGGACCTCGATGCCCTCGGCCTGGAGCCGGGCGGCGAGGATGCGGGCCGTCGAGACGTCGCCGACGGTCGTGAGCTTGACGAACCTCGCCGGCTGCGACCCCTGGTCGATCATGCTTCCATTCTGGTCGCCTGCTCTTGCCAACTTCGACGCCGCCGGTGTCTACGCCGTCCAGCTCGGCGATGCGGGGTACGCTGGGCCCGGTGCAACGGAGGATCTACGGGCTCGAGACGGAATACGGGGTGACGTGCACCCTGCGCGGCCAGCGCAGGCTGTCGCCCGATGAGGTGGCCCGCTATCTCTTCCGCAGGGTCGTCAGCTGGGGCCGTTCCTCGAACGTGTTCCTCGAGAACGGGGCCCGGCTCTACCTCGACGTCGGCAGCCACCCTGAGTACGCCACTCCCGAGTGCGACAGCCTCTACGACGTCGTTGCCCACGACAAGGCAGGGGAGCGGATCCTCGAGAGCCTCCTTCGCTCGGCGGAGCAGCGCCTGGAAGAGGAGGGCATCCGCGGCCAGATCTACCTCTTCAAGAACAACACGGACTCGGCAGGGAACTCGTACGGGTGCCACGAGAACTACCTCGTCGGCCGGCACGGGGATTTCCAGCGCATCATCGACACCCTGATTCCCTTCTTCGTCACCCGCCAGGTCTACGCCGGCGCCGGCAAGCTGCTCCAGACCGCGCGCGGCACGGTGTTCTGCCTTGCCCAGCGGGCCGAGCACATCTGGGAGGGGATCTCCTCGGCGACGACCCGGAGCCGGCCGATCATCAACACCCGTGACGAGCCCCACGCCGATGCCGAACGTTACCGCCGGCTGCACGTGATCGCCGGTGATTCGAACATGTCCGAGTACATCACGTTCGTGAAGGTGGGTACCACCGCCGCCCTGCTCCAGATGCTCGAGGACGACGTCGTCTTCCGTGATCTGAGCCTGGAGAATCCGATCCGGGCGATCCGTGAGATCTCGCACGACATCACATGCCGGCGCCGGATACGCCTCGCCAACGGGCGTGAGCTCTCGGCGCTCGACGTGCAGTGGGAGTACCTGGAGCGGGCGATGCGGTACGCCCGCACCGTCGGGTTCCCCTCCCAGGTGGAGCGGGCGATAGAGATGTGGGAGTACCTGCTGACCGGGCTCGAGAAGGACCCGCTTTCGCTGCACCGCGAGTGTGACTGGGTGGCGAAGTACCGGCTGATGGAGCGGTACCGGGAGGAGCGCAACCTGGCCATGTCCTCCCCACAGATGGCGCTGCTCGACCTCAGCTACCACGACGTGAACCGGGAGCGCGGTCTCTACTACGTGCTGCAGCGGCGCGGTCTCGTGGAACGCGTGGTCACCGACGATGCGATCACCAGAGCAGCCTCTCATCCGCCCGCCACGACTCGCGCCAAACTGCGCGGTGCGTTCATCAAGGCCGCCAAGGCCCGCAAGCGCGACTTCACGGTGGATTGGGTGCACCTCAAGCTCAACGATCAGGCGCAGCGCACCGTGCTGTGCAAGGACCCGTTCCGCGCCAACGACGAGCGGGTCGAGAAGCTGATCGCCAGCCTGTAGCGCAGGCCGGAGGGGCGGTTCTTCCCAGCACTCGCCTCGCCAGATACCCTGCGCGCACATGCACAAGGTCATCGAGCGGATCCTCAACCTGCTTGCCTTCCTCCTCACCGCCGAGCGCCCCGTGACGGCCGACGAGATCAGGAACACGGTCGCCGGTTATGGGCAGGCGGGCGACGATGCGTGGCGACGGATGTTCGAGCGGGACAAGGATCTGCTGCGGCGGCTCGGTATCCCCCTCGAGCTGCGGCCGACCGATGCGTGGGAAGTCGAGCACGGCTATGTCGTGCCGGCTCATGAGTACGCTCTCCCTGATCCCGGCTTGACCGACGAAGAGCGTGCCGCGCTCTGGCTGGCCGCACAGGTGGTCCGCATCGGCGGCCGTCCGTCTGGGCCCGATGCGCTGTTCAAGCTGGGCGGGGCCCCGGTGACGGGATCGGGCGAGCCGCTCGCCGCGGACCTGGGGGCCCAGGATGCGGATCTCGCAGAGGCGTTTGATGCGGTCACTTCTCGTAGGCAGCTCCGGTTCGAGTACCGCAACTCCGCACGGCGGATCGAGCCGTACGGCCTGGTGCACCGCCGGGGGCACTGGTACGTCATCGGGCCGGAGGTTGGCGGTGACGGGGTGATCAAGGCGTTCCGGCTCGATCGGGCGGCAGGCATTCGTGCAACCGGGGAGCCGGGGGTGTTCAGCCGTCCCAAGGATTTCTCGGCAGGAGACGCCATACCCGACGCCCCATGGGAGGCCGGCGGTGACGACGTGATGGCGAGAGTCCATTTCGATCCGGAGGTGGCGTGGTGGGCGCGTCGCCAGCTCACCGCGGCGGCGCAGGTGGTCGAAGGGGAAGACGGCTCGATCGATGCGACGCTCCCGGTCGCCAATCGTGGCGCGTTCATCGGCTGGCTGCTGGCCTTCGACGACCACGCAGTGGTCCTCGAGCCACCGGAGCTGCGTCGGGAGCTGCTCGAGCGGGTCGGTTCGCGATGAGCAGCCGGCGGACGGCGCGAAGATTGCAGCGGATCCTGGGGATGCTCCCGTGGGTCATCGCCCACCCCGGAGTCACCGTGGATGAGGTGTGTGAGCGGTTTGACTACACGCGGGCCGAGCTACTGGCCGATCTCGATCTCGTCTTCGTCTGCGGTCTGCCGGGCTACGGGCCCGGAGACCTGATGGTGGCGTACATCGACGACGACGAGGTCGTGGTCGAGATGGCCGACTACTTCTCCAGTCCGGTGCGGCTCACGGCTCCTGAGGCGTTGGGGCTCATGGCGTCCGGACTCGCTCTGATCTCGACGGGCCAGGCGCCGGAGGCGCTCGAGCGTGCGGTCGACAAGCTCATGGCCGCGGTGGCGCCGGACGGTGCGGAGGCGCTGGTCGTCGACCTCAGCGAGCCGGAGTTCGTCGGCGAGCTTCGCAGCGCTGCGGCCGACGGCCGCGTCGTCCACATCGTCTACACCGCGATCGCCGGCGACGCGACGACGGAGCGCGACATCGAGGCGTGGTCGGTCTTCTCGACCATGGGTAACTGGTACGTGGCGGGGTACTGCCGTCTCGCCGAGGACGAGCGGGTCTTCCGGGTCGACCGGATACGCGCCGTCGACGTCACCGGAGAGAGATTCACGCCACCGGCGGAGCCCCCTCCGCCGGTCGTTGCGTACACGCCGACTCCCGACGACATCACGGCGGTCATCCGCCTCGGTCCTCGGGCGCGGTGGGTCGTCGACTACTACCCGGTGGACATCGTGGAGGACGGCGGCGAGGACGGCACCGTGCTGGTTCGGTTCGCCACCGGAGACGCCGGCGTGGCGGCGCGGTTGCTGCTGCGGCTCGGCGGCGACGCAGAGCTGGTCGAAGGCCCAGAGGTCGGCGCCGCGGTGGACGACCTTCGCCGTCGCATCAGGGCCCGGTACGCCGGCTGAGCGTCCGATCCGGGCGCCCCGAACGCCGGTAGGGCCCCTACCATCGCGGTGATGAACGCCAATCTGACGCTCTCCGAGATTCTCACGATCGCCGTGGTGATCTTGATCGTCTTCGGTCCGCAGCGGCTGCCGGAGATGGCGCGTCGTGCGGGTGCGCTCGTCGCCAAGGTCCGAGATGCGGCGGCGTCGTTGCGGCAGGAGCTGAGCACGGAGTTCTCGGATGTCGCACAGCCGCTTCAGGACATCGAGCGAGATCTCAAGGCGGCCAAGGACGACATCAAGGCGAGTCTCCCCAAGGCCGAGGAGTTTCAGGACCTCGAGCGAGATCTCAAGGCTGCGAAGGACGACATCGAGGCGAGTCTCCCCAAGGTCGAGGATGTACAGCCGCTCCCCAAGGAGCAAGCCGGTGACACGAGGTTGCGAGGGAGACTGGGAGCGGTGACACCGCTGTCGGAGGATCCGTCGCCGGCGAGCGAGCCGGCACGCGACGAGCCGGTAGCTGACGCGGGCGCGACCGCAGCGGGCGACGACGGGCGGGATGACGACGGCATGCAGGAGGCGGCGGGCTCGTGACGGATGCGGCCATGACCTTCATGGAGCATCTCGTCGAGCTCCGGTCACGGGTCGTGAAAGCGGTCATCGCCGTCGGGGTGGCGACCGTGGTGGCCTTCTTCTTCTACCAAGACGTCCTGGACATCCTGGCCGGGCCGTACCTGGACGCCGTGGAGGGCGACCAGCTGGCCTTCTTCCAGCCGACGGAGGCGTTCAGCCTTGCGCTTCGCGTGTCCTTGTGGAGCGGGGTGGTCCTGGCCAGCCCGTTCCTCATCTATCACCTCTGGCGTTTCGTGAGCCCTGCGCTCACGGCCCGGGAACGCAAGTACGTGATCCCACTCTCGGGTGTCCTCGGCCTTCTGTTCCTGGCGGGCATCGTCGCCGGGTACTGGGCCCTGCCGCTCACCCTCTCGCTGCTCATCGGGTTCGGGGGCGACTTGCTCGAGCCGACGATCGGTGCCGATTTCTACCTCCGGTTCGCGATGCGATTCCTCCTCGCGTTCGGTATCGCCTTCGAGTTCCCGGTCTTCCTGTTTGCGTCGGCAGTGATCGGTATGACGACCAGCGAGAAGCTGCGCAGCTGGCGGCGTTACGCGATCACGGTGATCATCATCGCTGCGGCGCTGCTGACTCCCGGTGGCGATCCGTTGACGCTGCTCCTGCTGTCCGGTCCGCTGTACATCCTCTACGAGCTGACGATCCTCGCCGTTCGGTTCATCCTGAAGAAGTGACCGCGGCGTCACCCGTTTCGCTCGACGCATGGTGGGCGGCGTTGCCGTTCGTCCCCGATCCGTTTCAGCGCGAGGCGGTGGAGCACGTGCAGGCAGGAGCATCGGTCGTTGTCACGGCTCCTACGGGTGCGGGGAAGACGTTGATCGCAGAGGCCGCGATCGAGCTGGCGAGGATGCAGGGCTCGCGTGCGTTCTACACGACGCCGATCAAGGCCCTCTCGAACCAGAAGTTCGGGGATCTCCGCTCCGCCTACGGCGACGAGGCGGTGGGGCTCCTCACCGGCGACAACGTCGTGAACGGCGATGCGGGCATCGTCGTGATGACGACCGAGGTGCTGCGCAACATGATCTATGCCGATCCGGGGCGCCTCGACACCCTGGGCATCGTGATCCTCGACGAGGTCCACTACCTCCAGGATCGCTACCGCGGGTCTGTCTGGGAGGAGGTCATCATCCACCTGCCTCACCACGTGCAGCTCGTCAACCTGTCCGCGACCATCGCCAACCCCGAGGAGTTCACCGACTGGGTGCGGGCGAGACGCGGCCCAACCGCGCTCGTCGTCGAGACCCACCGTCCGGTCCCGCTCGAGAGCACGTACCTGCTGAAGGACCGCCACCGAGAGCACCGGCTCGATCATCTCACCATCTTCGACCGATCTGGGAAACGCCCGAACCCGGTGGTCGTGAAGCTGCTGCGCAAAGGGCGCGGGCGCTACCGACGGTTTGCGCAGCCCCGCCGTCTGGAAGTGGCAGAGCACCTCCACGCCCTCGGCATGCTGCCGGCGATCTACTTCATCTTCTCCCGCGCCGGGTGCGATCAGGCGGCGCAGCAGGTGGCGGCGGCAGGACTCGGTTTGACGGACCCCGGCGAGAGGGAGCAGATCCGCGCCGTCGCCGCGGCCCGTACGGCCCACGTCAGCCCCCAGGACCTCGACGTCCTCGGCTACACACAGTGGATGGCCGGTCTCGAAGCAGGGGTCGCCGCACACCACGCCGGGATGGTTCCTGCGTTCAAGGAGACGGTCGAGGTGCTCTTCGCCGCCGGGCTCGTGAAGCTCGTGTTTGCCACGGAGACACTTGCCCTGGGCATCAACATGCCTGCGAAGACCGTCGTGCTCGAGCGCCTGAGCAAGTTCACCGGTGAGTCGCACGAGCTGCTGCAGCCGGGCGACTACACCCAGCTCACGGGCCGCGCCGGACGCAGGGGCATCGACACCTCGGGTACGGCCGTCGTCCTCCACCAGCGCGACATCCCTTTCGATCGCATCGCCGCCATCGCCGCCCAGGGGAGTCATCCACTGGTGTCGAGCTTTGCGCCCTCCTACAACATGGCCGTCAACCTCGTCGCCAACTACCCGCAAGACCGAGCCGAGGAGCTTCTCCGGGCGTCCTTCGCCCAGCATCGCCTCGAAGCCCGCCGGCAGGCGCTGCGCGACCGTATGGAGCGGCGGGAAGCCGAGGCGGTGGAGCTGCGCGCCGCAGCGAAGTGCGACCGAGGCGACATCGTCGCCTTCGCCGAGTCCCACCGTGCCGTCGATGTGCGGCGACGGATGCGTGACTTTGCGCAGAGCATGGTGCCCGGCGATGTGCTCGAGATTCCCCAGGACGGGGGAGCCGGCCGTTGGGCGATGGTGGCGCGTGGGTACGGCCCCAATCCTCGCCTGATGCTCGTCGGCGGTGATGGCGAGCTGTGGCAGCTGGCTGCCGAGGACCTTGCTCCGGCGACAATGATCGTCGGCACCGTCGACGTGCCCGAGCCGTTCCGTCCTCGCGAGCGTGCATTCCGTCGCCACGTGGCAGCCGCACTCGGCTCGGTCCACGCCGGAGAGCGCCGGGGCATCGACGTGTCCGGTGGCCTCTCGGATCCTGTGGCCTCGTGTCCCGACCTGGCCGAGCATCTCTCGTGGCTGGAGCGGGCCAGGAAGGCCGAGCGCGATGCGGCACGGCTTCGCGAGCGGATGGGTGGCTCCCGGGACGATCTCGTGACGGGTTTCCACCGGTTGCTCGATCTGCTCGGCGCCTATGGGTACGTCGACGGCTGGTCGCTGACGGACGAGGGAGAGCGCTTGCGGTTCGTGTACAACGAGCTCGATCTGCTGGTGGCGGAGGCGGCTCACCGGGGTCACCTCGACGGGCTCGGACCTGCTGAGCTGGCGGGCGTGATGACGATGTTCGTGTACGAGCCGCGACGCGACGACATCGCCGCGCCGCTGCCGGACTCGGTGGCACGCTCTGTGGAGGCCATCGCCGAGCTCTCCGACGAGCTCGCAGTCGCAGAAGACGCTCGGCGGCTCGAGATGGCGCGTGCGCCCGACGACGGCTACGTAGGCCGGCTCCACGACTGGGCCTCTGGCGCCACTCTCGAAGACCTGTTCGCCGAGGAGGCCGCCGCCGGGGATTTCGTTCGCATCGCCCGCCAGACACTCGATCTACTTCGCCAGGTCAAGGACGTCTTCCCGAGTATTCGAGGCAGCGCCGTCGCCGCCATCGATCGCGTCGACCGCGGCGTCGTCGCCGCCGAGGGCGGCTGGTGACCTGGCTCGTCGTGCTCAACCCGGGGGCGGGACGCGCAGGAGACGCTGCAACCCGGCTCGAGCGTGCCCTCGAAGCGTCGGCCGCGTCACATCGCATCGTCGTATCCCGGGACCGTGACCACGTCGCCGAGCTCATCGGCGCGGCCGTCGCAGACGGGTTCGACCGCTTTGCGGCCGTGGGAGGTGACGGCACGGCGCATCTCGTGCTGAACGCGATCATGGGACACCGCTGGGCGGAGCCGCCCAGGCTGGCGATACTTCCGGCCGGCTCCGGATCCGACTTCATCCGCACCTTTGCTCTGCCGAGACGCCTCGAGGACGCCGTTCACCGCCTCGAGACGCCCGATCTGTATCGGTGCGACGTCGGCCGGATCGAGGGTGGCTTCGGCGAGTGCTGGTTCCTCAACGCCGTCAACTTCGGCGTCGCCGCGGCGTCGGCAGGGCGTGCCGAGCGGCTTCCCAGGTGGATGGGCGGACTCCGGTACACGGCCGCCTTCTGGCTGGAGCTCGCGCGGTTCAGGCCCGGTCCGGCCCAGGTCCGCACGGAGCGCCGCGTGATGGCGGTCGAAACGTCGATGAACGTCGTCGTCGCCAACGGCCAGTTCTTCGGAGGGGGGTTGAACGTCGCACCCCAGGCCGCAACGATGGACGGGCTTCTCGATGTCGAGATCTTTGCGGGGCCCCGCCGCAGGGCCTTCGGTGTGATGCCCCGAGTCATTCGCGGGTTGCACCTTCGGCACCCGGCGGTGACCGTGGGAAAGGGCGCCCGCCTGGACATCGACGTTCCGGCGGACTGGCCGGTGGAGGCCGACGGTGAGATGCTCGGGCGTGGGCCGGCACGCGTGATGGTGGTGCCGGCAGCCATCGACTTCAAGATATGAGGCCGGGCCGCGCGACCGATGGGAATACGAGTCGCCATGGGATCGTTCCGGGCGCGGGCAGCTTGGATATACTCCCCGCCGCGCTAGAGGACTGGACATGAGCGACAACGATGTCGACGAGAACGATCTGAACGAGGAAGAGCTCGACGGCGAGCTGGACGAGGACTTGGAACCCGACGAGTCCGAGCTCGATGAAGAGTGGGACGACGACTTCGACTCCGAGGCCGACCTGGACGAGGACTTCGACGACGAGGACGACGACGAAGACGGGGACGACGACGGGGACGAGGTCGACGACGCCGACGACGACGAGGACGACGAGGACCGCGAGGAGGCCCTCGACGAGCTCGAGGCCGAAGAGCTCGACATGCTCACCGACGACGAGGAGTCGGAGACGCTGATCGTCGACGAGGCCCAGGAGCTGCGGGCCATCCGGCGTGCGGAGATCGCTCTCGAAGGCGAAGGCGCCGGCGAGCGCACCGAAGGGGAGTTCGTCTGCCAAAGCTGCTATCTCGTGCTCAAGACCAGCCAGCTCGCCAACCGGCGCAAGATGTTGTGCCGAGACTGTGCCGCCTGACCACGTCGTCGTCGTCCTCCCCACGTACGACGAGATCGACAACCTCGAGCGGGTAGGCGGGCGGATCCGAGCGACCGGGGCCACGCTCCTCGTCGTCGACGACGCCTCGCCCGACGGCACCGGGGACCTCGCCGATCGGCTTGCCCAGAGCGACCCGGGAATCTCCGTGATCCACCGGCCCGTGCGCCGAGGGCTCGGGCCGGCATATGCGGAGGGTTTCGCCGCCGCGATCGACTCGGGTGCCGCGATCGTCTGCCAGATGGATGCTGACCTCTCCCACGACGCCGCATCGCTGAGCGCACTCATCGCCGCGATCCGCTCTGGGCACGACGTCGCCGTCGGGAGCCGGTACGTGGCCGGCGGTGCCACCGTCGGATGGTCACTGCTGCGCCGGCTGCTATCACGCGGCGGCAACCTCTTCGCACGTCTCGCCCTCGGCCTCGGGGTGCATGACGCCACGAGCGGGTTTCGTGCCTATCGCGTCGAGGCGTTGCAGCAGCTCGATCCGGCCACGTGCGAGGCGGCCGGCTACGCCTTCCAGGTCGAGATGACCTACCGCGCCGAGCATCTCGGTCTGCGCGTCGTCGAGATCCCCATCCGCTTCGTCGAGCGGGAAGCAGGAGCGAGCAAGATGACGGCAGGCATCGCCATCGAGGCGATGCGGCTCGTGTCGCGCTGGGGCCTGCAACGGATACGACGGCGGCTACGCTCCGCCTCCTGATGCACATCTCCAGCCGAACGGCCAGTCGCGAGGACGTCGACGTCCTCGTCGATCTGTATCGGGAGTTGGAGGCCGAGCAGACGGCCCTGAAGCCGATGTGGCGGCTCGCCGACGGCTTGGCGGAGCCCGCTGCGGATGCGTTCCGCGAGATCCTCGACGACCCCGATTCGTACGTCGTCGTGGGCGCCCTCGATGGAACGCCACTCGGTTTCGCCTGGGCCCGCACCGAGGCGCTGCTGCCGCAGGCTGATGGGGAGCGCGTCGGGGTCGTACGCCTGATCTACACCGTCCACGCTGCGCGGGGCGTCGGGGTGGGCGATGCAATGATCAATGACGTGCTCGAAGAGCTCCGCTCGCGCGGCCTGACTCTGTTCGACGCCCGGGTGAGTCCCGGCCACCGACACGCCAAGAACTTCTTCGAGTCCAACGGGTTCTCGGCTCGCCTGATCATCATGCACCATGCCGACGATGTGTGAGGCCCCGAACGGATGATCCCGGTGGAAGAGGTCGTCGAATTGCTCCAGGCGCTGATTCGCAACCAGTGCGTGAACGACGGCACACCTGACTCCGGCAACGAGGTCCGCTCCGTCGATACCTTGGCCGCATACCTGGGCGAACGGGGGGAGGTCGTCGAGCCTCACCCGGGCAGGCAGAGCGTCGTGTACCGAGTTCCCGGGGCGCTGGCGGGGGCGCCCCGGATGTTGCTGCTGCCCCATCTCGACGTGGTCCCCGTGTCGCCGTCCGGATGGAGCCGCGACCCTTTCGGTGCCGTCGTCGCCGACGGGTTCGTGTGGGGGCGGGGCGCCATCGACATGCTGAACGTGACGGCGGCCATGGCGGCGGTGTTCCGCCGCTACCTCACCGGCGAGGTGCCTCCACTGCCAGGAGATTTGATCTTCGCCGCGGTCGCCGACGAGGAGGCGGGCGGCCGTCTCGGGGCCGGGTGGCTGGTCGAGGAGCGCCCCGAGCTTGTTGATGCCGAGTACGTCCTCACGGAGATCGCCACTCCGGCGGTCTCCGCAGACGGTGGCGTTCCCGTCACCGTGGCCGAGAAGGGCCCGTGGTGGCGGATCCTACGGACCCAAGGCACGCCCGGCCATGGCAGCCAGCCGTACGCCACCGACAACGCCCTCGTTCCGCTCGCCGAGGCGATCTCCCGTCTCGATGCTGCGACCACGCCGGTCGCCATCTCACCCGAATGGACCGCGTTCCTCGCCGGCGCCGGTCTGCCCGGGGACCTGGCCCGCCGCCTCGCTGATCCGGACCGGGTCGACGATGCCATCGACGAGCTGCGGGAGACCGACGTCGGCCTGGCTCGGTGGGCGCACGCCTGCACCCACATGACGGTGGCACCGACGGTGCTCAACGCCGGCACCAAGCACAACGTCATCCCCGATGCTGGCGAGGCGCATCTCGACGTTCGGCTCGTGCCCGGGCAGGACGGGAGCACCGTGGTGGACCACCTGAGGAAGGTCCTCGGCCCCGACGTCCTCGATCGCATCGAGGTCGATCCCGGCATCGAAGGCCTGCCGAACGCATCGCCGGCGGGGGGCCCGTTGTGGGAGGCGATCGGTGACGCCGCCGAGCAGCTCACGGGTTCGCGCACCCGGCTGCCCATGTTGATCCCGGTGACCACCGACGCCCGATTCTTCCGCCACCGCGGCGCGGTCGCCTACGGCGTCGGTCTGTTCGACGATCGGATGAGCTTCGGTGAGATGCTTTCGCTCTTTCACGGCCACGACGAGCGGGTGAGCGTGGGGAGCGTCGAGCTCACGACGGAGATGCTTGCGGTGACGCTCGACCGGTTCGGCGCTCGCGTGACCTCTGGAGCCTGATCGCCGGGCGCTAGGGCGACGGGGACTCCCAAGTCTCGTCGGCGCGGTCGGCCTCTTCTATGTCCTCACGGCGGATGCCCAGCACGAAGAGGATCGCATCCAGGTACGGGACCTTGAGCGTCGTGTCTGCGGCGGCGTCGACGATGGGTTTGGCGTTGAAGGCGATACCGAGCCCGGCTCGCGTCAACATCTCGAGATCGTTGCTCCCGTCGCCGACGGCCACCGTCTGTTCCAGTGGGACCCCTTCGGCGGCAGCGATCTCTTCGAGCAACTTGGCCTTCGCCGGTCCGTCGATGATGTCGCCGATCAGACGCCCGGTGAGCAAGCCGTCGCGAACCTCGAGCCGGTTGGCGTAGGCGAGGTCCAGGCCCAGCTCTCGGCGGATGTGCTCGGCGAAGACGTCGAAGCCGCCGCTCACGATCGCCGTGCGGTAGCCGAGTCGCCGCAGCGTACGAGCGAAGGTGCGAGCCCCCGGTGTGGGTGTGAGCCGGCGGGCGACCTCGCCCAGGTGTGATTGCTCGAGCCCGGCGAGCAGCCCCACCCGAGCTCGCAGCGACTCGGCGAAGTCGATACGACCGTGCATGGCGGCCTCGGTGACGGCCCGGGCCTCGTCCCCGGCCCCCGTCGCCTCGGCGAGGAGGTCGATGACCTCGTCGCGGATGAGGGTCGAGTCCATGTCGATCACCACCAGCCGCTTCGCCCGACGCGCCAGCCCCTCGGGCTGCACGGCTACGTCGACGTTGTGGGTGCTCGACGCCAGCATGAGCCTCTCTCGTAGATCGCGCATGTGCCCCCCGACGACGATCAGCTCGTAGCTGACCACGGGGTAGTTGGAGAGTCGCGTGATCCGGTCGATGTTCCCGCCCCCGGCGACGATCGCATCGGCGACTCCGGCCAGCGTTGCTGGGGCGAGACGTTCACCGATCACGGTGACGGCGAAGCGTGCCGGTGCCGGCCCCGCCCCCGGCACCTCGTCCTCCGGGGGCTCCACCGCCTCGAAATCGACGTGGAGGTCGCGCTGCCAGCCGAAGTACAGGAGATCCTTGAGCGACGGGTGCGCATCGTCGAGCGCCACCAGCAGACCGAGGTTGAGCCGGTCGCGAAGGATGACTTGCTCCATGTCCAACACCTCGGCGCCGTTGGCGTCGAGGATGTGGAGGATGCCCGCCGTGATGCCGGGGCCGTCGGTGCCCGTGATCGTGACGATGACCGTCTGGCTCAACGCCGTTCCTTCCGGTGCTACGTTGCGTCGCCGCCGTTGTAGTGGCCGGGAGGGCCGTTGACCAATTACGAAGCCGTCGTGTTCGACATCGACGGGGTCCTGTACCGGGGGACCGAGGCCGTACCGGGCGCTCGGGAAGCGCTTGGGCGCGTCCAGAATGCCGGGCTTCGGATCGTGTTCGCCACCAACAACTCGACGCGGGCCGCCGCCGACGTGGCCGCCACGATCGAGGATCGCATCGGATTCCCTGCTCGCTCTGACCAGGTGGTGTCGTCGGCAATGGCTACGGCACGTCACCTGGAAGGCCGCTTCCAGAGGGCCTACGTGATCGGCGGAGCCGGCCTCGTCGCCACGCTGGCCGCCGCCGGCATCGGTGCGGTCGACGGTTGGCGCGACGCCGAGGTCGTCGTGGTGGGTCTCGATACGACGCTGACCTATGACAAGCTCGCCGATGCGACCCTGGCCGTGCGCGACGGCGGCGCCCATCTCGTCGCCACCAACGACGACGCCACCTTCCCGAGCCGGCGAGGTCTCCTACCGGGCGGTGGCGCCATCGTCGCCGCGATCGAACGAGCGACGAGCGTGCAGGCCGAGGTCTGCGGGAAGCCGCACGAGCCGATGCGCCGCGTCCTGCGATCCGTCACCGGGACTGGGAGCGTCGTCGTGATCGGCGATCGCATCGACACCGACATGGCGCTCGGGTGGAGCGAGGGCTGGATGACCGTGCTGACGCTCACCGGTGTGACGACCGCGGTGGAAGCCGCCGACGTCGACGTCGACCACGTCGTGACGTCTGTGGCGGAGTTACCAGCGCTTCTGGGCCTGTGATCGTCAGCGGACGAGGAACGTTCGTTGCGGCTCGTGGAGGCGAGTGACCCGGCGCAGCAGCAGTGGCCGGAAGGGGAGGGTCAGGACGGCGCCGGCCACGAAGCCGCCGACGTGGGCTTCCCAGGCGACGGCCTCGGATGGGATCCCGAACTGGCTGACGAACCAGATGCCCAAGAAGATGATCGCCGGGATCGGCACGAAGATGAAGCCGAGGAGCGACAGCACGCGGTGGGTCGGGAACAGGACGAGGTACGAGCCGAGTACACCGGCGATGGCCCCCGACGCCCCCACGAGCGGAATGGTGGAGTCGGGGTTGGCGAGCACGAACGACGCGGTGGCGATCAAGCCCGTGACCAAATAGAGCGCCACGTACGGAATGGTCCCGAACGCCTCTTCGACGTTGTTGCCGAAGATCCACAGGAACCACATGTTCCCGAGGAGGTGGAACACGCCTGCATGGAGGAACATGCTCACGAGCGCGGCGAGCTGCACGTTCTTGTCCGGGAAGCGTGCCGGCTCGGCCGCGTCGCGGCACTGCTCCGTGGTGATCTCGTCGAGCGAGAGCGCTTGGCCGGTCGTCAACTCGCAGGCGATGGCGGCGTTCTCGTATGCGAAGCTCTCGACCTCCGCATCGGGCGATTGCGGTTGCCACAGGAAGAAGACCGCGAGGTTGACCGCGATGATCGCGACGGTGGCGAGCGGGGTTATGCGGGTCGGGTTGAGGTCTCGAATCGGGAACAAGAACCGGTCCTGTCGTTGCCAGGGGCGATAATGCCCTCATGGATGATACGCACGCCTCGTTCCCGTCTTCAGTCGATGGGACCGCCGACAAGGAATCAGGGCCGGAACGATCGGATGAGCTGGACGATCTTCGTTCGATCGATCCCGCGGACGCGCCTCCCGTCGCCGACCGCATCGCCGCCGATCTCTCCGCAGAGCTCGACGGGTTGAGCGCAACCACTGAGGCGCCCGACCCGGTCGATCCCGCTTGAACGCCCGTCTCGATCGCGAGCTGGTGCGGCGTCGCCTCGTACCGAGCCGTTCGGCCGCCCGCCGTGCCATCGTGGAGGGTCGGGTCCAGGTGGGCGGCGTGGCGGAGAGGCGACCCGCAGCCCGGGTCGATGCGACGACCGCCCTGGACGTGGACCACTCGGCCACGCGCTACGTCGGCCGCGGAGGCCACAAGCTGGCCGCGGCGCTCGATGCATTCGCCATCGATGTCGCCGGCAAGGTGGCGCTCGATGTGGGGGCGGCGACGGGCGGCTTCGCCGATTGTCTGCTTCAACGCGGTGCGGCCTCGGTCGTCGCCGTCGACGTCGGAACCGGCCAGCTGCACCCGGATCTCGTAGCCGATCCCCGCGTCCGCAACCTCGAACAAACCGACATCCGGTCGTTCGATCCGACCGCCGCGGGCGGCCCCTTCAGGTTTGTCGCCGTTGATGTCTCGTTCGTCTCGCTCGTGCCGCTGGCGGGAGCGATCGCCCGCTGTGTGCACCCGGATGGCGATCTGGTGGTGCTCGTCAAACCCCAATTCGAAGCCGGCCCCAACGGGCGAACGAAGGACGGTGTGGTGGAGGATGCCGAGCTGCGACAGAGGGCCGTCGTAGCCGTCGCCTCGGCGTTCAAAGAGATCGGCTGGCTCGAGAAGGGACGCACCCCATCGCCCCTGACCGGCGCCGCCGGCAATCGAGAGACCTTGGTGTGGCTCCGGCACGGCGGAGAGGCGAGGCACGATGGCTGACGGCGGCGGTCTCCGTCTCGGCCTCGTCTTCAACGACGACCGGCCCGAAGCTGCAAAGGCGGCCGAGCGCCTCGATGCCGCGGCGCGCGAGTACGGCCACACCACAGAGGTGACGAGCCTCGGCAAGCGAGTCGACGTCGACATCGTGGTCGGCATCGGTGGTGACGGAACGCTGCTCGAAGCGGCACAGGTCGCCCACGCCGCCGATCTCCCGGTGGTCGGGATCAACCTCGGCACGGTTGGATACCTCACCGAGTTCGAGCCCGACGAGCTCGAAGAGTTGTTGGCTGCCATCGCCCTCGAGCCGCGCCCGGAGAGGGGCCGGATGACCATACGTGCGAACACGGCCGACGGCCGGACGTGGCACGGGATCAACGATGTGGTGCTCGAGAAGGTCCTGAGCCAGCGCGTGGTGCGCATCGCCGTCACGATCGACGGGGAGTACTTCACGACCTACCGCGCCGACGGCATCATCGTGGCGACCCCGCTCGGATCCACGGCCTACTCCCTCTCGGTCGGGGGCCCTGTGCTCGCTCCCGAGCTCGAGGCCCTGGTGCTCAGCCCGGTCGCACCCCATAGCCTGCTCAGCCGCTCGCTCGTGCTCGCCCCTGCAACGGTCATCGAGTTCCGCGTCGTCGGCGGGCGGGAAGTCCGGGTCAATCTCGATGGCCGCGAGGCCTGCGTTCTCGGTGACGACGAGTCGCTCGTGGTGCGTCGGGGCGAGCGACCGGTTCGCTTCATCTCGCTCGGCACACACCCTTTCCCGCAGGGCGTGCGCAAGCAGTTCGGGCTCGACCATGCTTGACGAGCTCATCGTCACGAACCTGGGAATCATCGAGAGCGTGCGCCTCGAGCCTGGTCCGGGCCTCGTGGTCGTCACCGGAGAGACGGGAGCCGGGAAGACGATGCTTCTCGGGGCACTGCGGCTGCTGCTCGGTTCCCCCGCACGGCGCGACCTCATCGGCGGGGCGGGTGACGAGGCGACCGTGCAGGCCCGTTTCCTCCTCGACGGGGAGGACGTCCTGCTGGCCAGGCGCATGACCCGCACCGGGCGATCGAAGGCCTACCTCGATGGCTTGATGGCACCCCTGCGGCAACTCGAGGAGCGCACGGCCGGCGTGGTCGAGCTCGTCGCACAGCATGACCACCTGCGCGTCACCAAACCCGCCGAACTAAGGGCCATGGTGGACGGGACCTTGGACGGAGCGGGTCGAGCGCTCCTCGACACCTACGAGGAGGCGTGGTCCGATCTGGTGCAGCTGCGGCAGCGGCAATCCCTGCTCGGCGGAGATCGCAGGGCCCTGCAACGTGAGCTCGATACGGTACGGTTCCAGGCGAGGGAGATCGACGCGGCCGGCTTCGACGCGGGGGATGACGAGAGCCTCGGCACGCTCGTGATGCGGCTCCGCAACGCCCACGGGATCGTCGAGGCGCTCGACGCGGCCGCCGCAGCGCTCGGGGAGGCGGGAACCGAGCCCGAGCTCGACCGCGCCGTCCTCGCTCTGGGCCGGGCGGCGGCACTCGACCCGTCGCTCGACGGTTTGTCGCGCCAGGCGGTCGACGTTGCCTCCCTCGTCGCGGAGCTCCGCAGCGCGGTCGCCGTGGCGGCCGCCGACGTGTCCGCCGAGCCCGAAGAGCTGGAGAGCACGGAGCAACGCGTCGCCCAGCTCGCCGAGCTGCGGCGCAAATACGGCGCCACGTTGGAGGACGTCCTCGCATTTGGAGCCCGGGCCGCCGGGCGCACCCTGGAGCTCGAGGAATTGCTCGAAGAGGCCGACGGCCTCGACGAGGCCATTGCCGTCGCCGAAGGGCGTGTGGCGACCGTTGGCGAACAGCTGGCGCGGGTGCGGGAGGCCGCTGCGGCGGCGGTCGCCGATGGCGCCGAAGAGCACCTCCGCGATCTGGGCTTCCGGCGACCGGTGGTCGGCTTTGCGTCCAGTCCCACCGAGCCGGGACCGCACGGCACGGTGCGGATCGAGCTGCACTTCGCGTCGGACGACAGCCTGGAGCCCGGGCCGGTGGGGAGGATCGCCTCGGGTGGCGAGCTCAGTCGCCTGGTGCTTGCACTCCGACTGGCCGCAGGGGTGTCCGATGTCGCCGTGGTGGCCTTCGACGAGATCGACGCCGGCGTTGGCGGATCCGTGGCTCTGGAGCTGGGTCGCAAGCTGGCCGGACTCGCCGCCACCCGGCAGGTCCTTTGCGTGACCCACCTGCCCCAGGTGGCAGCCTTCGCCGACACCCACTACGTCCTGGAGCGCACCGGTGCCAGCGCCGAGGTTCGTCTCGTGAGCGGGACCGACCGGCTCGAGGAGCTTTCCCGCATGCTCGCCGGCATGCCCGAGAGCGCGCGAGGTCGGGAGCACGCCGCGGAGCTCCTGGAGACCGCGAGGTCCGGTCGGTAATCATCGGTGGCGCCGAGGGCCGGTGTTAAGGTGCTCCCTTACCCAGGAGATTGCGTTGACGAAGTATGTTTTCGTCACTGGTGGTGTGACGTCGAGCCTCGGGAAGGGGATCACCGCAGCATCGCTGGCTCGACTCCTCAAGGGCAGGGGCCTTCGGGTCGTCTCCCAGAAGCTCGACCCGTACATCAACGTCGACCCCGGCACGATGAACCCCTTCGAGCACGGCGAGGTCTTCGTGACCGACGACGGCGGCGAGACGGATCTCGACCTCGGCCACTACGAGCGGTTCCTCGGCCAGAGCCTGCGGCGTGACTCCAACGTCACCACCGGCTCGATCTACCAGTCGGTGATCCGCAAGGAGCGACGCGGCGATTACCTCGGAGCAACCGTCCAGGTCATCCCGCACATCACCAACGAGATCAAAGCCCGGGTACGCAAGCTCGGCGAGAACGAGGCCGTCGACGTCGTCATCACCGAGGTCGGCGGTACCGTCGGCGACATCGAGAGCCTGCCGTTCCTCGAGGCGATCCGCCAGATCCGCAAGGACGTCGGCGGCGAGAACGTCTGCTACATCCACGTGACGCTCGTCCCCTTCCTTTCGACGAGCGAGGAGCTGAAGACCAAGCCCACCCAGCACTCTGTGGCCGAGCTGCGCTCCCGCGGCATCCATCCGGAGATCATCGTCGTGCGGTCCGACCGGCCCCTTGACGAGGCCTCCACCCGGAAGATCAGCCTCTTCTGCGACGTCGAGCTCGATGCCGTGATCAACGCCCAGGATGTGTCCAACATCTATGCCGTGCCTCTGGAGTTGCATGCGGGCGGTCTCGACGATGTCGTCTGCCGGGAGCTGCACCTCGACACCGGCGAGCCCGATCTCGGGCCCTGGCGGGCGATGGTCGAGCGCATGGATCGCGCCACCGAACCCGTCACGATCGGGATCGTGGGCAAGTACGTCGACCTTCCGGACGCCTACCTCTCCGTGGTCGAGGCGCTGCGTCACGGCGCCGCCGTCAACGACGTCGTCCTCGACCTGCGATGGATCCCCGCCGAGGAGGTCGACGGTCTGCTCGGGGCCAGCCACCTGGAGGGTGTTGACGGCGTCGTCGTCCCGGGTGGGTTCGGGTACCGCGGCATCGAAGGCAAGATCCAAGCCGTACGGTTCGCCAGGGAGGAGGGGGTGCCCTTCCTCGGGCTGTGTCTCGGGTTGCAGTGTGCGGTGATCGAGTACGCCCGATCCGTGCTCGGCCACCAGGACGCCAACAGCACCGAGTTCGCCCCAACGACGACAGATCCCGTCATCGACCTCATGGCGGACCAGGTGGACGTCGAGGACAAGGGCGGGACCATGCGGCTCGGCGTGTACCCGGCCAAGCTGGCGCCGGGGTCGCTCGCCGCCGAGCTGTACGGCGAACCGCTGATCTACGAGCGCCATCGCCATCGGTGGGAGGTCAACAACCGGTACCGCACGGAACTGGAGGACGCCGGGATGAGGTTGAGCGGGGTGTCGCCGGACGACCGGCTCGTCGAGATCATCGAACTGCCCGACCACCCTTTCTTCATCGCGAGTCAGTTCCACCCGGAGTTCAAGTCACGGCCGGACGCACCACATCCGCTCTTCGCCGGGTTCGTGGCTGCCGCGCTCGCCAACAAGCGGGGCCGGCAGGTGCCAGGCGAGCCGGCCGTGCTCGGCGCCGAGGTCGACGCCTGACCACCGAGCCGGGATTCCGCATCATCGGCGTCGAGACGCTGTCGGAGACCGAGTTCCTCCGCCACGAGCGCCTCCAAGTGGCGGCGCCCGACGGCACCACCTTCGCCCGTGAGGTCATCCGTCACCCCGGTGCGGTGGCCATGGTGGCGGAGACCGGCGACGGCGTCGCGTTGATCCGGCAGTACAGGGCCCCCGTCGATGAGGCCCTGCTCGAGCTCCCGGCCGGAAAGCTCGACGTACCCGGCGAGGATCCGGCCGTTGCCGCCGCCAGGGAGCTCGAGGAGGAGGTGGGGTTGCGGCCCGGGGCCTTGGAGCTGCTCGCCACCTTCTACACCGGCCCGGGGTTCACCGACGAGCACATGGCCATCTACTTGGCGACCGGGTGCGAGGACGCACCCATCCGCCCGCACGGTCCGGAGGAGGAGGCGGCCGAGATCGTGCATGTGCCTGCAGGTGACCTCATGGACCTGATCTCCGGTGGCCAGATCGCCGACGCCAAGACGCTGGTCGGGCTGTTGCTGTACCTCCAGCGGCGCTGATGGACCTCTCCACGGCCATCGAGGACTTCTTGGCCTCGCTGCGGTCGGAGCGTGGGCTGGCCCGCAACACGGTGGCAGCGTATCGCCGCGACTTGGAACAGTACGCCGCCTACCTCGCCTCGGTGGGCATCGATCGGATCGACCAGATCTCCGAGGATGCGGTTTCCGGATTCGTCGGCACGCTGAAGGATCGCGGGCTCGCCGCCAGCACTGCGGCGCGAAAGCTCGCCGCCGTCCGCGGCCTGCACGGCTTCCTCGTCGCAGAAGGCAACTCCGGCGTCGACCCGACGACGAGGATCGATGCGCCGCAGCGACCGGCATCCCTCCCCAAGGCGCTGTCTGTCGGGGAGATGCATGCGCTGCTCGATGCGCCGGACCCCTCGACACCGCTCGGCGTGCGCGATCGGGCACTGTTGGAGCTGATGTACGCGACCGGCGCCCGAGTGGCCGAGACCGTCGGCGTGCGGGTGGAGGACGTCGACCTGGAGTCCAAATCTGTCTTGCTCACCGGCAAGGGCAGCAAGCAGCGCATCGTTCCGCTCGGTGCGTACGCAGTCGATGCGTTCACCGCCTACCTGCCGGTTCGCTTGGAGCTGAAACGAGGCCGGCGGGACGCCGGATGGCTGTTCTTGAACGCCCGCGGTGGTCGGCTCACCCGCCAGGGCGTGTTTCGCATCCTGCGTGGTCATGCAGACCGCGCCGGTCTCGATCCGGCGCGGGTGTCGCCTCATGTACTGCGCCATTCGGCAGCCACGCACATGGTCGAAGGGGGGGCAGACCTCCGAACCGTCCAGGAGATCCTCGGGCACGCTAATATCACCACCACGCAGATCTACACGCGGGTGACTCCGCAGCATCTGTACGAGGTTTTTGTCTCCTCCCATCCGCGGAGTGGTTGACGCCCTCGTACGCCCCCCAAGGAGTGGAGATCGTGGACCGGGACGCAGCCACCGCCGTGCTCAACACCGAACGCGACAAGCTCGTCAAACAGCTCACCGAGCTCGGTGCCAACGAGGCCGGCGAGTTGACGGGCGACGTCGACTATGGAGACGGCTTTGCCGACGCCGCAGCGGCTACGGCAGAGCGCACGGAGGTGCTCGGCCTCATCGAGAACCTGCGGGTGATGCTCGTCGACGTCGACAGAGCCCTGGCTCGAGTCTCCGAGGGGAAGTACGGACAGTGCGAGTCGTGCGGCAAGGACATTGGCGCCGCCCGCATGGAGTTCCGGCCCACCTCGCGGTTCTGCGTCGACTGCAAGTCCAAGCGCTGAGGGACGGTGAGGGGGCTCGATCTGCCGCATCTGGTGCGGCGCTTCGTCCAGGTGGTCCGCCCTGATCCCCTCTCTCCGGCGGAACAGGCCCAAGTCGCCGGCTTCCTCCGGCCCGCCGAGCGGTCGCTCTTCTGGGCCCAGGCACCGGCCGATCAGCGTCATGCGTACGAGACGATGCGGCGTGCCGCACTCGTCACGAGTGACGCCACGGTTCTCCGCGCCGCCCTCCTGCACGACGTCGGCAAGGCCGGAGTGCGGCTCGGCGCCATCGGCCGCAGCATCGCCACCGCCGCCGACGTGGCCGGGCTGCCGATGAGTCCCCGGATGCGCAAGTACCGCCGCCACGGCGCGGTCGGGGCCGAGATGCTCGAGCACGCGGGTTCGGAGCCGCTGGCCGTGGCGTTCGCCGCCCGCCATCCCGATCCCGACCCCGGCGAGTGCGATCCGGCACACTGGCGCACGCTGCTCGACGCCGACGACGTCTGAGCCTCGAATGCCACCTCGATCGACGCCTCCATCCCTACCATGACCGCCAGTCGACGCATGCGGTTACAGCACCCATGAGCTACGAAGTGAAGACGCGGGTCTTCGAGGGCCCCCTCGATCTCCTGCTCCAACTCATCACGTCGCACCAGCTCGACATCACCGAGCTGAGCCTGACGTTGCTCGTGGAGGAGTACCTCGCCCACCTCGACGCCATGCGTGACCTCGACATCGACGTGACGTCGGAGTTCTTGCTGATCGCCGCAACGCTGATCCAGCTCAAGGCGCGCCACCTGTTGCCCGGGGACGGCGGAATCGACCTCGACGAGGAGCTGGAGCTGGCCGAGGAGCGCGACCGGCTGCTCTCGCGCCTGCTCGCCTGTCTCACGTTCAAAGACGTCGCCGCGGTGTTCTCGCACCGCATGGACGGAAACGCCAGATACGTGCCGCGCCTCGCAGGGCTCGGTCCCGACATCACACCGGCGCAGCCGGAGGTCCGGCTCGGTGTCGGCCCGCTGGAGCTGGCGGCGATCGCGGAACGCGTGTTTCGCCACGTCGCTGACGAGCCCGACCTCGATCACTTGGACCTGGACCTTCCCTCGGTCGAGGACGCGATCGCTGATCTGCGCGCCCGTCTCAATGCCGAGGCGGTCGCCGAGTTCGATGCGCTCGTGGAGCATTGCCGGCGTCCTCTCGAGGTGATCGCCTACTTCCTGGCGCTCTTGGAGCTGGCACGCTGGGGCGTCGTCCAGGTCAACCAGGACGCTCCGGGAGGGGCCATCGAGGTCAGCCACGACCCGAGCCGTGCCGACGGCGCGGCACAGTTCTTCACATCGGAGTGGTGAGCATGGATACCAAGGCCGTCCTCGAGGCGATTCTCTTCGTGGCCGAGAGCCCGGTCGCCGCAGGCGAGCTCGCCGAGCTCCTCGAGCTGCCAACCGGCGACATCGAAGCGACCCTGGAGGCGATGGCGGCCGAGCTGGATACCACGGAGCGGGGAATCGTGCTCCGCAATGTCGCCGGTGGATGGCGGCTGTACAGCAGGCCGGAGGCCCACCCCTATCTCGAGCGCTTCGCCGCCACCGAGCGCGCCACCAGGCTCAGCTCCGCAGCGCTCGAGACATTGGCGGTCGTCGCATACAAGCAGCCGGTGTCTCGCGGCCAGATCGCCGAGATACGCGGCGTGGATTCCGAGCGTGCGCTGCGTACGTTGGAGCGGCGCGGGCTCGTCGTGGAGGTCGGGCGCCTCGAGGGTCCCGGGCAGGCGGTCCTCTACGGGACGACGGAGCTGTTCCTCGAGAAGCTCGGCGTGCCGGGGCTCGGAGGGCTTCCGCCCATTGCCGATCACGTTCCTCCTGCCGACGTGGTGGATGCGCTCGAGCGTCCATTCCGGCCGGAGGCATGACGGAGCGCATCCACAAGGTCATCGCCCGCTCCGGCTTCGTGTCGCTGCGGCGCGCCGAGCAGCTCATCCGCTCCGGGCGCGTCACCGTCGATGGCAACCGCGCGACGATCGGTCAGCGGGTCGACCCGGACCGTGTCGAGATCGCCGTCGACGGCGTCACGCTTCCCGTCCGAGCCGACCTCGAGTACTACGTGGTGTACAAGCCCGTCGGGGTCGTGTCCACGGCCGCGGACACGCACGGGAGGACGACGGTGGTCGATCTCGTGCCGGACGCCGGCCGCGTCTACCCGGTCGGGCGACTCGACGCGGACAGTGAGGGTCTCCTCATCCTCACCAACGACGGCGAGCTGACGAACCGGCTCACCCACCCGCGGTATGGCGTCGAGAAGACCTACACCGTGCTCGCCTACGGCAACGTCACCGAGGCCGCGCTGCGCCGTTTGACCAGCGGAGTCGACCTGGGCGACGGACCCGCGACCGCGCTGCGGGCGAGCCTCGTCGATCGCAGACCCGACCGCACGCTGGTAGAGGTCGTGATGGGCGAGGGGCGCAAGCGCGAGGTGCGTCGCATGTTCGACGCGATCGGACACCCCGTGCGGCGTCTCGTGCGGACGGCGATCGGCCCGTTGCGGGATTCCCGTCTCGCCCCCGGCGACGCACGGCGGTTGACCATTGAGGAGGTCCGCTCCTTGTACGCGACGGCGAGCCCGGCGTGGGAAGATGCCGGCGGCGCATCCAACGCATCAGATGAGTGACCTGACCGTACGGCTCCCCGACGGACCCTTCAACGCCACGATCTCCGTCCCCGGCGACAAGTCGCTGTCGCATCGGGCGCTCATCTTCGCCGCCATGGCCCGTGGCGACTCCCGGGTGGAGGGGGCGGGGCCGGGTGCCGACATCGAATCCACCCGCTCCGTCCTCCGCCGGCTCGGCGTCACCATCGAGGGCGAGACGGTCTCATCTCGGGGTGTTGGGGGATGGGCAGAGCCGTCCGGGGTGCTCGACTGCGGCAACTCCGGCACCACCCTGCGGCTCATGGCCGGAGCGCTGGCCGCCCGACCTTTCGGCTCGGTGCTGACCGGGGATGCCTCGCTGCGGCGCAGGCCCATGCGCAGGCTCGTCGATCCTCTGGCTGCGCTCGGAGCCGAGGTGGTGGTGACGGAGCCGGACGGAACTCCCCCGATCCGGATCGGCGGTGCAGCGTCGGGCCTCAGGGGCGCAGCAGCGTCGGTGGGACTTGCTTCGGCCCAGGTACGGTCCTCGTTCGAGCTCGCGGCGCTCCAGGCCGACGGGGCGTCCGTGATCGACAGCCCGCCGGGCTACCGCGACCACACGGAGCGGATGCTCGAGACGTTGGGGCTCGGAAGGCCGGTGTCCGCCACCCGGTTCGAGATCCTTCCCGGCGACGTACCGGCCGGGACGTACCTCGTACCAGGGGATCCCTCGTCGGCGGCATTCCTGTGGGCGATGGCGGCCGTGCGGCGGGGGAGCGAGGTGACCACACCCGGAGTCTCTTTGAACCCAGGCCGCATCGGCTTCCTCCAGATCCTCGAAGCCTTCGGGGCCGAGATCCACGCCGAGGTCACCGGAGCGATGCTCGGCGATCCGGTCGGGAGCGTGACGGTCAGGGGGCGGGGTCTGTTTGCGGTCGATGTCTCCGGGAGCCTGGCGACCGCAGCGCTCGACGAGCTGCCCCTCGTAGGAATCCTCGGAGCGCTGGCTGAGGGTGTCACCGTGGTTAGAGACGCCGCCGAGCTGTCGGCCAAGGAGAGCGACAGGATCGCATCGACGGTGGCGCTCATCCGTTCACTGGCCGGCGGTGCGGAGGGTACGGGCGACGGGTTCGCCGTGGTTGGTACCGGGTTCCTCGAGCCTGGTCGGGTCGAGTCGATGGGTGACCACCGCATCGCGATGGCGGCTGCCGTCGCTGCGGCCCGGGTCGAAGGTACCGTCGAGATCGGCGACGCCGAGTCAGCGGCAGTGTCGTGGCCCGGATACTTCGACGTCGTGGAGGGCTTGTGGTCATCGCAATAGACGGACCGGGTGGTGTGGGGAAGAGCACGGTTGCGGCGCGCGTCGCCGCCGAGCTCGATCTACCCCATCTCGACACGGGTGCGATCTACCGAGCCGCGACCGTTGCCGTCGTGCACGCGGGCGTCGCCCCCGATGATGCCGAGGCCGTGCTCGACGCCGTCGGCTCGGTGAGCATCGGATACGAGGCAGGGTGCATCACCCTCGACGGTAGGGACGTCACGACTGTCGCCCGCTCCGAGGCCGTGACCGCCGCAGTGAGCGCCGTTGCGGCGATCCCTCAGCTGCGTCAGGTGGCGGTCGAGCTGCAGCGGGAGTGGGTGCGCGACCACGGGGGAAGCGCCGTCGTGGAGGGACGCGACATCGGCACGGTTGTCTTTCCCGCCGCGACGGTGAAGGTCTTCTTGACGGCCCGTCCCGAGGTCCGGGCCGAGCGTCGGGCGCGCGACGCTTCGACCACTGAGCGCGACATCGCCGCGGTCGCTGCGGATCTCGCCCGCCGCGACCACTACGACTCGACTCGGGAGATCTCACCGCTGCGACCGGCCGACGACGCCACGATCATCGACACGTCCGAGCTGGGCATCGACGAGGTCGTCGAGGAGGTCTTGGCTCTCGTATCTCCAGAACCCGGCCGGGGCGCCTAGCCGCGACGCCGCCCTGGGCTCGACGGTCGGATCGAGGAAGGGGTGGGTCGCGATCCGCTGCCAGACGGCCCCGTCGGCCGACCACCACATGACGGGCTCAAGGGGATCTCCGAGCGGATCAAGCTCGAAGATAACCATTCCCGGCTCGCCGCCACCGCCGGCCATGATCCAGTCGTCGACGTCGAACGGCGGCGACAGAGGCAGGGTGCCCGTCCGCATGGCCGACCGCTAGGGACGGGTGACTTGTCCCGTGTCCACGGGAGTCCCGCCTTCAGACCTCGATCAGTTCCAAGGCCGCCGTTGCAGTCCAATCCCGATCATTGTCAACCGGTCCGGGGCGGCCGGGGGTGCGGCAGGCATATGCGCCCTCCACCAAGGCCTGCAGCGTCTGGGCGAGCTTGCGGAGCGCCGGCGGCAGGGGGAAGTACTCGTCCTCCTCCGTCACCCGCACCAGTTCGACACCGTCGGTCGGACCAACCGCCTCGATGACGGCCTGAACCATGGCGTCCGGCGCCGAGGCGCCCGCCGTCACGCCGACGACGTCGTGGCCGCCCAGCCAGGCCGGGTCGACGCCATCAGGGCCATCGACCCGATGCGCATCGATCCCGGCGTTGCGCGCCACCCGAACCAGCGCCTGGGTGTTAGACGAGTTCTCCGAGCCGACCACGAGCAGGAGCGAGGCGCGCTCGGCAAGCTGCTGCACCGCCGTCTGGCGGTTGGTGGTGGCGTAACAGAGGTCGCTGCGCCGCGCCGTCCACAGCTCGGGGAAGGCCTCGAGGGCGTCGTCCTGGACTCCTTCCCACTCGTACATGCCGAGCGTGGTCTGTGCCAGGAGGGCGACCCTTCCTGGGTCCGCAGGAGTGAAGCTCCCGAGCCCGACCCGAGGGTCGACCAGCGTCACTGCCTCGGGCGCCTCGGCGACGGCGCCAACCGCCTCGTCGTGCCCTTCGTGACCGACGTAGATGATGTCGTAGCCCTGACCCGCCATGCGCTTGACCTCATGGTGGACCTTGGTGACCAGGGGGCAGACCGCATCGACCATCACCGCCGCCCGCTCGTCGGCGGCGGCCACTACCTCGGGCGCCGAGCCGTGCGCAGAGAGCATCACGGCAGCCCCTGCGGGTACCTCTGAGATGTCGTCCACGAACACGACGCCGGCTCGCTCGAACGCATCCACGACGGAGGCGTTGTGCACGATCTCGTGGTAGCAGTAGACGGGCGGTTCGAAGATCCGCACCATCCAGGTCAGCGCCTTGATGGCCATTTCGACGCCGGCGCAGAAGCCGCGCGGCTCGGCGAGCAGGACCTTGGTGGGCATGGCGGGAATGGTAGGCGACCTCCCTACACTTCTGGCCCTCCCATGTCGCACCCGACGATCCTCGAAGTCGTACCCGGCAGCCCTGCCGCGACCGCCGGCCTCACGGTGGGCGACGAGCTTGTCGCGGTCAACGGGCTGCGGCCGAGCGACGTCATCGAGTACCAGCAGCTCGTCGACGAGCCCGATCCGGAGGTGATCGTTCGGCGGGGCGGCATCGAGCGTGAGATCGTCGTGGAGAAGGACGCAGGCCAGCCGCTCGGCCTGAGGTTGAACGCATCGATCTTCGATCGTGTCCAGACGTGTGACAACCACTGCGAGTTCTGCTTCATCTACCAGCTGCCGCCGGGCATGCGGAAGTCGCTGTACCTCAAGGACGACGACTACCGGTTGTCGTTCCTCTATGGCAATTTCACGACCCTCACGAGGTTCACGGAGCTCGATCTCGCCCGGGTGGTGGAGGAGCGCCTCGGTCCTCTCTATGTCTCGATCCACGCGACGGATCCGGACGTTCGCGTCCGAATGTTGCGCAACCCACGCGGTGCGACGAGCCTGCGCTGGCTGCGGGCACTACTCGACCACGGCGTCGAGGTGCACGGCCAGGTCGTGCTCTGTCCCGACATCAACGGGGGGGACGTGCTGGCGCGAACCTGTGCCGAGGTCCTGGTGCGCTACCCGCAGCTGAGCTCCATGGGCATCGTTCCCCTCGGTCTGTCCCGCTTCAACAAGGAGCCGTCACTGCGTGCCCACACCCAGGAACAGGCGGAGCGGGATCTCGACATCATCCACACGTGGCAGGAACGGGCCTTGGAACGGCACGGCCGCCGCTACTTCTTCGCGTCCGACGAGCTCTACCTCATGGCGGGGTCGCCATTTCCCGACTCGGACAGCTACGAGGGGTACGTCCAGCACGAGAACGGCATCGGCATGGTGCGCGCCCTCTACGACGAGATCGAGCGCCTGGAGCGGGGGAGTGACGGGCGAGGCCCGATCATCACCGGCGAGTGGCGGTCGATCCCGGCCGCACCGGCAACCGGGTACCGGGCCCCGCGCCACACCGGTGGCGACCCCGTGGCGCCGGAGACGGGACCCGTGGTGATGATCACGGGGGAGTACGGTGCGCGGGCGCTCGAACCGGTCCGCGAGCGTCTCGGGCGGCTGACGGGGCGGTCCCTGCGGCTGCTCCCGGTCGACAACGAGTTCTTCGGCGGCAACGTCGCCGTGGCCGGGTTGATCGTAGGCGAGGACCTGAAGCGGACGCTGGCGGCGGACGCAGAGCCTGCCGGGCTGTACCTCCTGCCGGACGTGGCACTCCAGGGTGATCACTTCCTCGACGAGATCCCACTCGATGAGGTTCGCGAGGTGGCCAAGGCCCCCATCCGGGCCGTCGAGGCGACCGCCGCCGGCCTGATCGCCGGCATCGCCGCATGAGCCGGCTCCCCGTCGTCGCGGTCGTCGGACGCCCCAACGTGGGCAAGTCGACGCTCGTGAACCGCATCCTGCGCCGCCGGGCCGCCGTGGTGGACGAGCAGGCCGGCGTCACTCGCGACCGGCGGGAGTTCGTCGCCGAGTGGGGTGGCCGGGAGTTCCTGCTCGTCGACACCGGAGGGTGGGAGCTGACCCCCGACGAGCAGTTGACCGCCAACATCCGCAGTCAGGCCGAGATCGCAGTGTCCGCTGCGGATCTCGTGGTCTTCGTTGCCGACGCCACGACCGCGGTGACGGATGACGACCAGGGTGTCGCCCGGCTGTTGCTCCGCAGCGGGATCCCGTACGTCTTTGCCGCCAACAAGGTCGACAGCCCTCGCCAGGAGGAGGATCTCTCCCACCTGTGGGCCCTTGGAATCGGAGAGCCTCATCCCGTGAGCGCCCAGCATGGGCGAGGCACGGGGGACTTTCTCGATGCGCTCATCGCCGAGCTGCCTGAGGCCGAGGAGGCAGATGAGGAGGAGACGACGGCCCGCCTCGCCATCATCGGACGCCCCAACGTGGGGAAGTCCACACTGCTCAACAAGCTCGCCGGCGAGGAGCGGGTGCTCGTAGCCGCCGAACCCGGGACCACGCGCGACCCCATCAATCTCGTCGTCGAGCTGGACGGCGAGCCCTTCGAGATCGTCGACACGGCCGGCATCAAGCGGCGCACCAAGATCAAGGACGACGTAGAGCGCTACGCCGTCATGCGGGCCAGGGACGCGCTGCGGGATGCCGACGTGGCACTGCTGATCATCGACGGGACGCAGGGTGTCACCCACCAGGAACAGCGCCTGGCGGAGGAGATCGCCGTTGCCGGCGTCGGACTCATCGTGCTGCTCAACAAGTGGGATGCGGTCGACGACGAGAGCCGAGCCCTGACGGAGGATGGTGTGGCCGATCGTCTCGCCTTCGTGTCGTGGGCACCCGTGCTGCGCCTGTCGGCCAAGACCGGAAGTCGAATCCACCGACTGCCCAAGGCGATCCGCGCCGTGCTGGAGACCCGCCGCCAGCGGATCCCCACACCCGAGCTCAACCGCCTCATCCGCTCCTGGCAGGATGCCCACCCCCCGCCGTTGAAGGCAGGCAAGCGCCCCCGTGTCATCTATGCGGTCCAGGCGGCGACGGAGCCGCCGACGATCGTGCTCTTCGTGCGGGGCGGCGACCTCACAGACGACTATCTGCGGTTCCTCGAGAACCGCCTGCGGGGTCAGTACGACTTCCTCGGCACGCCGCTCCGGCTATACACCCGACGCCGCCACAACCGGCGCCCTTCCGACCTCCGTCGCTGACCTCATGGTGGGCCGGTTGCGGGCGATCGCCGGGTACTCTGGCCGCCATGAGACCCGCGTGGCGTAGCCGTGCCTGACGCCCGCTCGCTCGACGAGCGTTTCCGCAAGGCCACGGAGGCCGCCCTCGCCGGCGGTCCCGAGAAGTACCACGAGAAGCTCGCGCAGCAGGGCAAGCTCTTCGTCCGAGATCGGGTCGACCTGCTCTGCGACCCCGGCTCGTTCGAGGAGGATGGTCTCCTCGCCAACGCCATGGCCGATGGGCTCGCCGCCGACGCCGTCGTCACCGGTCGTGGCACGGTCGACGGCCGCCCGATCATCGTGATCGCCAACGACCCGACCGTGAAGGCCGGCTCGTGGGGCGCCCGGACCGTGGAGAAGATCATCCGAGCCCTCGAGGCTGCATACGACGAGCTCCTGCCGGTGTTCTACCTCGTCGATTCGGCAGGTGCCCGGATCACCGACCAGGTGGAGCTCTTCCCGGGCCGTCGCGGCGCCGGCAAGATCTTCTACAACCAGGTGCGGCTGTCGGGACGGGTTCCTCAGATCTGCTGTCTCTTCGGTCCCTCGGCGGCGGGCGGCGCCTACATCCCCTCGTTCTGCGACGTCGTCGTGATGGTCGAGGGCCGGGCGTCGATGTACCTCGGGTCGCCGCGCATGGCGCAGATGGTGATCGGGGAAGAGACGACGCTCGAAGAGATGGGCGGCGCCCGTATGCATTGCACCGTCTCGGGGTGTGGCGATGCGCTCGTGTCGAGCGACGAGGAAGCGATCACCTGGGCGCGGCTCTACTTCTCCTACGTTGCCGATCACTACCGGGTGCTGCCGCCGAGCTACGCCCCGGAGCCCGCGTGGGGCGCCGACCCGGGTGCGGTGCTGCCCGACGACTCCGGTCAGGGCTACGACATGGTGGAGTTCATCGAGGCGCTCGTCGACGTCGACAGCCTCTTCCAGATCAAGGAGCTCTTCGCTCGCGAGGTCATCACCGCGTTCGCCAGGCTCGACGGCAAACCGATCGGCATCGTGGCCTCGCAGCCCAGCCATCTCGGCGGCGTGCTATTCGTCGACTCGGCGGACAAGGCGGCGCGGTTCATCTGGCTGTGTGATGCCTTCAACATCCCACTCGTGTTCCTCGCCGACGTTCCCGGCTTCATGATCGGGACCCAGGTGGAGCGCCAGGGCATCATCCGAGCCGGGGCCAAGATGCTGACGGCGATCGCCGAGGCGACCGTGCCACGCATCTCCGTCATCGTCCGCAAGGCATACGGGGCCGGCCTCTATGCGTTCTCGGGACCCGGGTTCCGGCCTGATGCGACGCTGGCGCTGCCCACCGCCGAGATCGCCGTGATGGGGCCCGAGGCGGCCGTCAACGCGGTGTACTACAACAAGATCATGGAGCTTCCCGAGGAGGAGCGGGAGGCGTTCGTGGCCGAGCGGCGCGCCGAGTACGAGGAGGACGTCGACCTCCTGCGGCTGGCCTCCGAGCTGGTCATCGACGGCGTCGTCCAACCCGAGGATCTCCGCCACGAGCTGATCACCCGGCTGCAGTATGCGGAGCGCAAGGACCGGACGTTCTCCGGCCGTCGCCACGGGGTGCCTCCCGTATGACCTCGGGCGAGGAGCGCTTCGATGAGGCTGCCGGTGTGGCGCCGGCGGAAGGCGGCGACGCTGCCCTCGACGAGGAGAAGTGGCCGATCGGCTTCATCCTGACGATCGTGATGGTCGGCGTGTACTTGGCATACCGGCTGATCCAGGGCGTCGTGCTGCTCATCGACTGGATCTTCTGAGCGAGCGCGACCCCCGGCCCGCCGGGTGCCCGACCCGAACTAGCCGGCTGTAACATGACCGAGCACGGGCTGTGGCGCAGCTTGGTTAGCGCGCTTGACTGGGGGTCAAGAGGTCGCCGGTTCAAATCCGGCCAGCCCGACCAGAGAACCCCTTGCATCGCAAGGGGTTCTGTTCGTGTGGTGGGGAAGCGGGCCGAACCGCCGGTGTCGAGCCCTGTTCGGTCTCGACTTCAGCTACCCGGCTACCCCGCTCCGTTCTCGCGTTCGAGCGAGCGGACGAACTCCGCCAGGTCGTCGGCAACGAGCTCCGGAGTCTGCTTTGCGGTGAAGTGACCGCCTCGGGGGAGGTCCTTCCACACCCGGATGTTGCGATACGTACGTTCGGCGTACTCGCGGGGGAATCCCCTCTCTCCCCACTGGACCGACACTCCCACCGGTACGTCGATCATCGGAAGGGTTGGCTCGTGTCGCCCGTGGTAGTAAGAGAGGAACGATGTACCGATGGTGCCGGTGAACCAATAGAGACTGACGGTGGTGAGGATGTCGTCGCGGGTCCATGATGTGGCGAAATCCTCACCACTCCATTCGTGCAGCTTCTCGACCATCCAAGCCAGGAGACCGGCTGGCGAGTCGTTGAGACCCACCGCAAGTGTGTCCGGCCGCGTCCCCTGGACGTGCGCATAGCCCTTGCCCGTCCGCCACTTGTCGTCCAACCACTCCATGAAGCGAGTTTCCGCCTCGGTTAGGTCGCCTTGTCGCTCATCGGGCGGAAAGGCGGCATGGGTGGCGAAGATCCCTGCCACTGCTTCGGGGAAGAGCGCGCCCAGCCAATCGCTGATGGCGGCGCCGACGTCCTCTCCGTACGTCACGTAGCGCTCGTACCCAAGGACGTCCGTCATGAGCCGATGCCACAGGCGGGCGACCACGTCCGAAGTGAAGGGTGCGTTGTCGAGCGGTTCGGAGAATCCGTGGCCCGGGAGGGAGGGGATCACCAACGAGAAGCCTGGAAGATGAGGGACGAGGGCCAGCATCTCGATGAAGGAGTACGGCCACCCGTGGCTGACGATGAGGGGGACGGCGCGATCCCCCCCGCCGATGTGGACGAAATGGATGCGCACGCCTTCGATGTCGGCTGTGTACTGAGGAAAGGAGTTGAGCCGTTGCTCGTGCAGCCGCCAGTCGAAGTCCTCCTGCCAGTACTCGAGGATTCCCGAGAGATAGACATAATCGACTCCGGACTCCCAGGCCGCTCCTGCCGCGGGGAGGCCGATTCGACTTCCAGCCAGACGTCGCTTCAGGTCGACCAGGTCGGCCTCCGGGACGGCGATCACGAATGGCTCCACCAGGGAAGGCTACCGCGACGTCCCGACCGCACCCATTACTCGACCGGAGCCCACGGCACCTCGCGGCTGGGCTTGCCCCGCAGAGGTTGCTTGGGGTGGGGGTCGTGGCGGAGACGCCTCGCCTGTCAGAGGAATGGACCCGATGGAGCCGTTGTCGGTAAATCTCGAGGAGCAGGAGCGGCGAGTCCTCGTCGCAGGACTCACCGAGTGGTCGGGCCCCGCGCGCCCAACAGAAGAGCTGGCCGTTGCGTTGGGCTTCGACGGCCTCGACGACTTCGGGAGCGAGCGGCTCGGGTTGTGGTGGGCTCTCGAGCAGCACCAGCCGCTGACCCGGCTCGACTGGGCTCGTGTGCTCATGGCGACGGAGATTGTCTTTGCCAGCAACGTGGTGGGTTCCGGCCACGACTGGATGTTCACCGTCGGGATATCTGACGAAGAGACCTTGTTTCTCCTTCGAACCATCCAGCTCAAGCTGACGGGCGAGGTGCGACCCTTGCTCGGCCGGGGCCTCGGAACCCGACCCGACTAGCTCCAAGACCTCGTCCATGCACGGGCCCCTCGCAATCGGGCATCATGTGCCCATGGGGCCAGAGGCCAGCACGTCCACGCGATGCTCGGGCGCTTCCACCAGCTGGCAATGGCAGCCGACTACCCGGACCACCATGAGGTCATGTGCCTCTACGGTCTCGTCGATGAGTGGCAGGGCGGTTGGGGCAGGACGCGAGCGGAGATCGAGGCTGACGCCGACGAGATGACCCGAACCCTCGCCGTGCGGCATCCACCGCCGCCACCATTCCTCGTCAGGGCCATCGGCGCGAGGGGTCAGTCAGCTAGGGGAGCCAGCCCCTCTGGTGTCGACGCAGGAACTGGCATGCGGGTCTCTCGTTGTGCCGCGTATGGTCAAGACAGTGGGCGCGCACCAAGGAGGGAGATATGGGAGCCCAGATGACGTCGTCGGTCGTCATCGCCCGACCGGTCTCGGAGGTCTTCGCATACATCCTCGATTTCGAGAAGAACCTGCCGGTATGGGCAACCGACATCGAGTACTGCCGAAAGACCTCCGACGGACCCGTAGGTCCCGGAACCACGTTCGTCATTGGTCAGAAGAGGTTGGGGAAGGCGCGCGACGCAGCGATGAAGGTCGTGAAGATCGACCCCAACCGAACCATCGAGTCGGACGCCGAGGTGGGGCCGCTGTCGCTGAACCTGACCTTCAGTCTTTCAGAGGTCGAGGAGGGCGCACAGGTCACGGTGAACGGCGACGGTGAGCTGCCCGGGGTGCTCAAGCTGCTGGCGCCGATCGGGGCGCGTCAGGGCCGTCGCGTCTGGGACGCAAGGCTGGCGTACCTCAAGAAGGTGCTGGAGGATCAGAAGGCGTAGCTGCCAGGTCCGCAGCGTTGCTCGGCCGATACGGCTGCCCTCAGAGGGGATGGCCATCGGCGAGCGGTGAGTCGGAAGGAGGCGGCCCGGGCCGGACCGCCTCCTCAACCCGCTCCGACTCAGCGGTTCACGGACACGGACCGACCGAAGGGTTGAAGTCGGCGAACACCCCCGAGGGGTTGCGTGTCCAGACCCAGGCGTGGAGCACCCACACCCCGAGATCGGCGTTCAGGTGGAATTCCTGCCCGAACAACTCCGGCGGGTCCTCGGGATCGACGAGGTCGCCGGGCACGACGTACTCGACGCCGACCAGGGCGAGACCCGCATCGGTCACCTCGTACACCATCGCCTCAGGGTGGAGGGCGTCGACGTTCCCGTCGAGGAGTCCGAAGTTGACGTAGTGCTGACCCATCCCGCCTGCGTCGGAATCGATGCAGACCAAAAACAGCTCGTATCCGGCACGCTCGGCCTGGGTCACCGAGTGGAACCGAGCCGTGGCTCGCCGCACGTCGCGCAGTGTGGTGTCACCGTCGTCTGCAGGCTGTGCCGACGCTGCGCCGACGGGTATGGCGAGAGCGAGGACCAGCGCGGCCCCGAGGACACCGCGCCGGCGGGTTCGTATGGATGCAGTGCGCTTCATCATCCCTCCACCACCTCGAAGATCTCGTCGGCGACGAGGCCGTGCGCCTCTCGGTGCACGGTGGCGGCCGCTTCCGGCGAGGGCGCCTCGACGAGGCAGAAGACCTTGCCGGCTTTCTCGTCAACCCAGTAGCTGCGGTACGTGACGCCGTACTGGTCCTGGATCGCCATGTCGGCCTCGTGGGCGCCGGCGACATCCGCCGCCGTCGCTCCGTCGGGCAGACGCTGGTGCACGTCCATGTAGAGCGGCATGGTTCCTCCTTCTCTCGACGACCATGCACCGCCCACCCTCACGGGCGCCGGCTGGACCACGGCTGAACCCGGGTAGAACGCCGGCAGGAGGGTTGGGTACGGTTGCCTGGTGGACATCCGCATCCTGGGGCGGCTGGAGGTGTACGACGGCGATCGACCGATCGACGTCAGCCGCCCCATGGAGCGCGCGCTGCTGACGATCCTCGGCGCGCAGGTGGGAGAGGTCGTGTCCACCGATCGGCTCGTCGACGGCCTGTGGGGCGAGGACCTCCCGGCCACCGCGACCAAGACATTGCAGACGTACGTCCATCATCTCCGCTCCCTCCTCCCGCCGGGAGCGATCGCGACGGAGGGCTCGGGCTACCGGCTCGCCGTCGATCCGGCCGACGTCGACGCTTGTCGCTTCGAGGACACGGTCGAGCGAGGGCGCGCCCGGCTCGACGCCGATCCGGCGGTTGCGGCAGCGCTGCTCGCCGCAGCCCTCGACACATGGCGGGGCGAGCCGGCGGCCGATGCGCAGAGGGCAGAATGGCTCCGGCCGGTCCGCGTCAAGCTCGAGGGCATGCGACTTCGTGCGACCACGGACCTGATCGACGCACGCATCCGCATGGGGCAGCACCGTGAGGCGATCCCACAGCTTCGCGCCCTCGTGGAGGAGCACCCGCTGCGAGAGGACCTGTGGGGGCTCTTGATGCTGGCGCTGTACAGATCGGGCCGCCAGGCCGAGGCACTCCGTGCGTTCACTACCGCTCGCAACGGCCTCGCTGAGGAGCTGGGCGTCGAGCCGGGACCCGAGCTGCGCCGCCTGGAGGCGCTCATCCTCGCCCAGGATGCCTCGCTCCTGCCGGACCCTCATCCGATCGCCGAGGCGGAGCCTGCTGCGGAGCCCGTCGTCTCGCAACCGCAAGCGGTGGAGCGACGCTTGACGACACTCGTGCTGGCCCAGCTCGATGGGGCGAAGGAGCTGCGCATCGCCGTCACGCCGCGTACTGCCGACAAGATCCTCGAGGAGGCCGTGCGTGTCATCGGATCGGTGGTCGAGTCTCTCGGCGGAACGATCGTGGACCGAGACGAAGCGGGCCTCGTGGGATCGTATGGGACCCCGATCGCCCGGGAGGACGATGCGTACCGGGCAGTCCGGGCCGCCCTGAGCGTACGTGCCGAGCTGGCACGGCAGAGCAAGGAGGTCGAGCGCTCGTGGGGATCCGGGGGCATCGCGTACCGGGTTGCGGTCCTGACCGTCCCCGTCACCACCCCGTTCGGGGCGGATGGCGATGTCGATGACCATCGTGAAGAGCTCGCCCGTCTCGCCGCAGCGGGCCGGGCCGGCGACGTCGTCGTCGACGACCACACCCACCGGCTCATCCGCGAGCTCTTCTGGTGGGACGACGGAGACGGCGACGTAGGACCCGCATGGAGGGTTCGCGGAGTGCGCGGGGAGCCAGGGAAGGCGCGAGTGGGTCGCCGTCTGCGCTCTCCACTGTTCGGCCGGGAGACCGAGCTGGCGGTAGCCACCGAGGCGCTCCAGGCGCTCGGCAGGGGAGTTGGGGGCGTGCTCGTCGTGTTGGGCGATGCCGGGGTCGGCAAGACGCGGCTGCTGGAGGAGATCCGGGAGTTTGCGCTCCAAACCGATGTCCAGTGGATGGTTGGTCACTGCGCGTCGTACGCCGAGGCGATTCCCTACCGGCCGCTTCGAGACCTCGTACGATCGTGGCTCGACCTCGGCGTCGACGACACCGAGCTCAAGACCAGGGTGACGCTCGCCGAGCGGCTGGACGAGCTCGACCCCCAGGTCGCGAGGGACCTCTCCCCGTATCTCGGTGGACTCCTCGGCGTGATGCCGGAATCAGGTGAGGCCGGCCGCCTTCAGCTTGCTCCCGAAGCGCTGCAGTACCGCACCTTCGAGGTCGTCCGCGAGCTGTTCGGTGCGCTGGCGCGACGCCGGCCGCTGGTCGCCGGTATCGAAGACATCCACTGGGCGGACCCCACCTCACTCCAGCTTCTCGAGCAGATGCTGACTCTCACCGAAACCGAGCCCCTCCTCCTCGTTCTGACGGCCCGTCCGGATCCCGACCACCCGTCACATCGGTTGCGTGACACGGCGCGTCGTGCCATTCCCCACCTCTTGCGGGAGGTCACGCTCGACGTACTCGGCGACGATGCCCAGCAGGCGATGCTCCAGGCGCTGGTTGGGGCGGGGACGTTGCCTGCCGCGATGACCCGCAAGCTCCTCAACCTCGCCGAGGGCAACCCCTTCTACCTCGAGGAGCTGATCGGCGCGCTCATCGATGAAGGGGCCCTCGTACCGGGCGACCACGGGTGGGAGTTCGACCACGACGTTGCGCTCACTGTTCCCGAGACGGTCGAGAAGGTGGTGCAGGCTCGTATCGACCGGCTCCGCGCCCCGGTCCACCATCTGGTGACCTCCGCGTCGGTCCTCGGGCGCCGGTTCGGGCTTCCCCTTCTTCAGGGCGTCGTCGGGGAGGCGGAGAGCGTCGTGGAAGCCCTCCATGAGCTTCTTCGCCTCGACCTGCTCGTGGAGGCCAGACGCTGGCCGCAGGCCGAGTACGTCTTCAAGCATGCGCTCATCCAGGAAGCCGCCTATAGAACGCTGCCGGCGGCACGCCGCAACGACCTCCATCGAAGCGCCGCCGAGTGGTTGGAACGCCGCCACCAGAGCAACGAGGACGAGGTGGCCGGGCTGCTTGCTCGCCACTGGGCCGCCACCGGCGACGAGGTGCGCGCCATCGGTGCCCTGATAACTGCCGGCGACCTGGCTCGACGCGACCACGCACTCGACGAGGCGATCGAGCACTACCGCACGTTGCTCCCGATGCTCGAACGCCGGGGCGACCACCAGACGATGGCGCTCGTGCTCCTCAAGCTCGGTCTCGCCCTCCATACGGCCCTCCGGTTTGCGGAGTCGAATGCCACGTATCAGCGGGCCTTCGAGCTGTGGGAGCCCTCCTCCGGTGTGGAGGCCACCGAAGTGCTGCGGTTCGCCGGCCCGCCGTTCTACCGACCCGGCGATCCGATCCGCTCGTACTTCCTCCCGGACATGCAGCTACAGATGGCATTGTTCGACCGCCTGGTCGAGCGCTGGCCGGACGACACCTTGGTACCTTCGCTCGCAGATCGCTGGGAGGTATCCGACGACGGGCTGCGCTATCGGTTCACCTTGCGCCCCGACCTCACTTGGTCTGATGGTCATCCGTTGACGGCCCACGACGCGGCCTACGGCGTGCTGCGAAACCTCGACCCGGCTCGGCCCGGTATCAGCGTCGCGATGCTCTACGCCATCGAGGGGGCGAAGGAAGCGGTCCTCGAGGGAGCCGGCTTCGATCGCGTCGGGATCGAGGCGATCGACGACCGCACGGTCGAGTTCCGGCTCGTCGCGCCAGCTCCTTACTTCCTGTCGATGCTCAACAGGCCCGACTGCGGACCCCAGCCGAGGCACGCCATCGAAGCCCGCGGCAACGAGTGGGCTACCGCAGACAACGAAGTCGTGAGCGGTGCGTTCCACCGTTCCCACCACTCGGACGATCGAGTCGTCCTGGAGCGAAGGCCCGACTACCAGGGTCACCGGACCGGCAACGTCATGACGGTCGATTGGGCCGTCACGGCCTACGACGCCGCGATCGGTGAGTACCTCGCCGGCCGGGGCGACCTGATGTGGATCTCGGGTGGCTGGGATGGCGCGGCGGCAAAAACCCTCCCGGCAGGTCAGGTGCACTTCGAGCCACCCGCGGGACTCGTCTACGTGATCTTCGATCACGCCCATCCCCGTGTGGGCGATGCCCGCTTTCGCCTCGGCCTCGCCCACGCCGTCGATCGGGACGCCCTCCGCCATGTGCTTCCCGAGCACGCATGGCCGGCTCATGGTGGCGTGGTGCCGCCGGCCCTGGCCGGACACACTCCCGACATCGCTCCGCGCTTCGACCCAGAACGAGGACGCGAGCTCTGCGCGGGAGGAGGCTCGCCGGCGGGCCTGCGCTTTGCGGTCGTGGACCGCCCGGGGCACTTCTTCATCGATCTGGCACAGGCGGTCGGAGAGATGTGGCGCAGCAACCTCGACGTAGACGTCGCGGTCGACACGTTCGATCCCGCCACCTACTCCGGTCTGGCGCCGGCGGACCGTCCCGCCCTCTTCATCTCGTCTTGGTATCCCGGGTACACCGACCCGGAGTACTTCCTTCGCCTCCTCCTTCACAGCGAGGCCGCCGACAACTTCGGTCGCTTCACCCATGAGGCCTTCGACGAGTTGGTCGACAGCGCCGCCCTCGAACGCGACGAACGTCGCCGGCTGGCGCTCTTCCACGCTGCCGATCGGATGGCCGTGGCCGAGCAAGTGGCCGTGATACCGCTCGCCTACAACCGGAACATCTCAGTGCGCTCGCCCGCCGTGAGCGGGTGGTGGGAGTTCGGGAAGTCTTGGTCAAACTTCGCCGACCTCACCATCGAGCGCCACTGACTTGCCGGCTCTTACCCCGCCGGGTCGAAGACGTACCGCATGATGGGCCGGGGCGGAACATGCCGGGCCGCTTCGGTGAACCCGAGGCGGGCGAAGGTCGACGCGTACCCGGTGTGCGACGCGCTCGGGGTGAGCGCGGCATCGAGGGGATACGCCTCAACCGCCACTGCGCCGGCGCGGCGTGCCCGATCGACGGCGGCGACGATGAGCGCCGTGGCGACTCCGTGTCGGCGATACCCCTTGCGGATGTAGAGGCACGAGATCGACCACACCGGCACATCGTCGACCGGCGCCAGACGCCACGACCGGTCGAGCCACGGGAGGTCCTCTCGGGGCGTCAGCTGACACCAGCCGACGGTGAGCTCCGCATCGAACGCAAGCAGGCCGGGGGGCGGGCCGGCGGCCACGACGGCCTCGAAGTCGGCCTTGTTGGCCTCCGCCGGCCGGCGCCGGTACTCGCTGCCGATGCGCCAGTACATGCACCAGCAGCCTCCGACGGCGCCCTTGTCGCCGAACAGGTCTTCGAGCGAAGGCCAGAGCGCCGGAGTCAGTTCACGGACTTCCAGGTCCACGGCACCTCCCGCAACGGCGAGGCTACTTCGCTCGGTCAGGGCCAAAGGGCCGGGGCCGGCGTCTCGAGCAGAGGCCGAAGGACCCCTGGTCCACCCCAGGGGGCGAGAGAGACCCTGATGGCAGGTCGTCAGAAGGAGCACGTCGTGGCGCAGAAGAAGCCTCTCACCCCCGAAGAACTTGCTCGGCGGCGGGCGCAGTACCTCACCGGCCTGATGTGGCATGCCGGCGCATTCCTGATCATCAACGCCTTCTTCTGGATCCTGGATCTGTGGACCGGGGCCGCGGGCATCAACTGGTCATTCTGGATCACGGCGCTGTGGGGCTTCGCCCTCGCCTTCCATGCTCTGGCGTGGTTCGTCGAGGGCCGTCAGGTCGAGGAACGCAAGACGCGGCAGTACATTGAGGAGGCGACGGGCCCCCGCTCGTAGCCCGGATCGTCGTGCGGGTCCGCGGGTTCACCGCGGGCCCGTTGCGCGGGTTCCACCAAGGGTCTCCCGGCCTAGTCGATTGCCGCGGTTTTCGCGACCTCGACGCCTATCGTCCCTCGTGGGCAGGAGAGAAAGGGTTAGGTGGAACCCGTGTTTGCGACTACTACGAGGCCGCGGTCGCGCGATCTGCGCACTTCGACCCGGCCCGGTGACCGTTTCGTTGCTCGTGCGTCGGGACCGCCGCGTGGTTTGCGAAGCGGCCGGTACGTCCCGCCGCCGGCGTTGACGAAGCAGGCGAGTTCGCCCGCGTTCGTGTTGCGCCGTCGGCCCGTGCGGCGTGCCGTCGGCCCCCGCGAGCTCGTGGCCGTACTGACGCTCGTTGCGGCATGTGCACTCTCGCTCGGCGTGGGCTCGGCGCTCGGTGGCGGTCTTGGCGAAGCCCTCGACGGGCGGTCGGCCATTCCGGCCGAGCTCGGGGGGCACATCCGAGCCCCGTGAGCGTCTGAGACCCGCTCCGACCCTCGGAGGGCGAAGTCGTGCACCGATTCGCGCTTGCGAACACATGTTCGATGCCGTAGCTTCCGAGCTATGGTCGCCACGCCCTCACCGAGCACCGACTCCGGCAATGCGGCGGATGTCAGGCGCCGGATCGACGAGCTGAACCGGCGGCTCCGGGATCAGCTGCGCTCGATCTCGAACGTGCCGGACGAGGCGGCCATGATCGACCGCATGCGCCGGTCGATCGTCTCGCGTCGAGTGAGGCTCGAGCGGCTGGAGCACGAAGCGGCGGCCCTGGTCGCCGAGATCACGAGGCTCGAGGACGAGGTCCACGGCCGGGAGAAGGCCCTCGCACTTTTGCTCGGCACCGTGGTCACACGTATCGAGCGGGCGACGGCCGACGCCTGGTCGCCGGTGCCGGTGGTCGGGTACCGGCTCTGGGCGATGCGGGAGGGCGCTCTCCACGGCGCCCGCACCCGGTGGGACGGTCCTCGCTTCGATGCGACGTGCGAGGGCTTTCCCGGGGATGCACCCCACAGCGACGGCACCTGCGGCCGGCTCGGCTGTGGGGTGTATGCGACCAAGGAGCTGCGAAGGCTCCTCGACCTCCACGTCGGCGGCGCATCGCACAGCTACGTCGGTGGTGTCACCACCCTCTCGGGCAAGGTGGTCGAACACGAACACGGCTATCGGGCCGCTCACGCCGAGGTGGTTGCCGTTTATGCGGTCTGGCCGGATCGGACGACGGCCACCTCCAATCCGGCGATCATCGACCGGCTCTTCACCGCGTGTGACCGGATCCCGGCGTCATGGTGTGACCTGCGACCGCCAGAGCTCAACCCGACCTTCGACATGATCCGGTACCTCGAGAAGCAAGCCAAGGAGGCAGCAGCATGGATATAGGGAAGCAGGTGCGCGTCATCTCGATCGAGCCGGCAGAGGAGCCAACCGAGCAACCGGCGACCGGCCCCGAACCCGTGCCGGTGAGCGGTGCGGCCAACTCGCCCACCCCGAAAGGCGCCGAGGTCACACGGGATTGAGCTCCGGGTAGCCGTAGTCCCAACGATCGTGCGCCACCGCACCGGCGACCGCGTCGTCAGGGATCGAACGGCCGACCCCGTCTTCGCGTGCGGCGCGCACCACGGCCTCGGCCACCCGACCGGTGACCTTCGCCAGGTCCTCGACCGGTGGATAGAGCAATCCGGCGGCCGCGTCCTCGTCGGTGACGCTGTCGGCGAGTGCCTTGGCGGCAGCCGTGAACATCGTGTCGGTCACGATGCGGGCATCCGCCACCAACGCGCCGAGTCCGACGCCGGGGAAGATGTAAACGTTGTTGCCCTGGCGAATCGGAACCTCGCGCTCGCCGACGCGAACGGGCGGGAAGGGACTTCCGGTGGCCACCAGCGCTCGACCGTCGCTCCACTCGAAGATCTGCTCCGGAGTCGCCTCCGTCTTGCTCGTGGGATTCGAGAAGGGGAATATCGCCGGGTGGGCGTGGTGGGAAGCCATCAGCTTCACGATGTCCTCGGTGAACGCACCTGGTTGGCCCGACGTGCCGATCAAGACGGTCGGCCGGAGCCGCTCGATCACCCTGGCCAGGTCGTCGTCGGTTGCGAGGTCGTGCGCCGCCAGATGCTCGCTGGTCCACGCAAACGGGCGCTTGTAGTCATCGAGCCTGATCCGGCCTTCGGCCACGAGGCCTTGGGAGTCGACGAGCGCGATGGCGGTCCGTACCGCCGCTTCATCTTTGCCCGTCTGGAGCAGCATGTGGGCGAGCCGCTCGGCGATGCCAATGCCGGCGGCGCCGGCGCCCAGGATGACGATCCTCTGCGAGGCGAGCGGAGTTCTCGTGCAGCGCGCCACCGTCAACACGCCGGCGAGGGCGACGGCGGCGGTGCCCTGGATGTCGTCGTTGAACGAAGCGATCCGTTGCCGGTACCGGGTGAGGACCGCAAATGCCGTGCCCTTCTTGAAGTCCTCCCACTGGAGTAGCGCCCGGGGGAACCGGGTAACGACGGCGTCGACGAACTCGTCGAGCAGGCTGAAGTACTCCTCGCCCCTGAGCCGCGGTTCCCTCCACCCGACGTAGAGCGGATCGGCCAGCAACTCGGCGTTGTCGGTTCCGACGTCGAGGCTGATTGGCAGCGTGAAAGCCGGATGGATGCCGGCAACCGCAGAGTAGAGGGCAAGCTTGCCGATCGGAATGACGATCCCGCCCGCACCCTGGTCGCCCAGACCGAGGATGCGTTCGTTGTCGGTGGCGACGATGAGCCGGATGTCGTCACAGCGGGCGTTGGCGAGGATCTCGCCGATCCTGCCTCGGTCGGCAGGAGTGATCCAGATGCCGCGGCCACGGCGAAAGATGTGGCTGAAGTTCTGGGCTGCCAAGCCGACGGTGGGGGTATACACGATCGGCATGAGCTCGGCGAGTTTTCGCGTCAGCACTCGGTAGTAGAGGGTCTCGTTGCGGTCCTGGAGCGCGGCCAGCCCGATGTACTTCTCGAGGGGCTCGGTCTTGCGCGAGATGTTGTCGTGGGCGCGACGGATCTGCTCGTCCTGGGTGCAGATCCGGCTGGGTAGGAGACCGTGCAATCCCAGCTCGGTGCGCTGCGCATCGGTGAACACCGTCCCCCGATTGATGAGACCGTCGGCGAGCACGGGCTGCCCACGTTCCGCAACGTCGACCGCGTATCCACCGTCCTTGGTCCGTCTGAAGCGATCTTTCATGCTCCCTCCGATATGCTGTGGCCACCGTATGGGGGAGGACGGAGCCGCAGCAGGGTCGACGGAACCATTTTTCGCTGCCAATCGTCCATTCCTCTTGAAGGAAGGCGAATCGGGGCTACCGTATGAATCGGTAGGGCTCTCCTGGTGGGAGGATGGTAAATGCGGGGACGCATCAAGTTCGTTATCGCAGGTGTGATGGTCGCGCTCGTGGCGAGCGCGGGCGCCGCCGGAGCCGTCGTGGGGGATGAACCCGACGACGATCAGAGCGTGTTCAACTACGGGTACGACATGGCCAACCGCATGCTCGTGTTCGGGCTGAGCGCCGCCACGTCGGCATACGACTGCACGCTCGAAGGATCATTCGAAGTCGGCTATGCCGAGGGCGAGGGCGAGGATCGCTCCGTCGAATCGCTCACCGGTGAGGACGGTGAACCGGTCGAGTTCGACGCCAGGGACGGCGAGGATCTCCCCGAGGGCGTCACTCCCGCCGATGGGCCGATCGCGTTCGACGCTTCTGACAATCCGTGCATCCTGACGGCCGTCGACGTCACGGGCCCGAACGGCCAGGTCAACCACGGCCAGATCGTCAGCTCGTTCAGCCACGCGATCGACGTCGCCGGCAAGGGCTGCGTCATGCGCTGGATCGCCAAGACCGGCTGGGGCAAGGGCGACACTCAGGTGCAGTCCGGGGACGTCGACACGGCGGCTGCGCCCCCCGAGACAGGGACCCTCGACATCATGAGCGTTCTCGCCAACTGCAAGCACCTGGAGGGCGCGACTGTCGCCACCGACGGTGACGAAGAGACGAGCGACCACCCGGGCAACGGCAAGAAGCCCGAGAAGAACAAGGACAAGGGCAAGCCCGAGTCCCCCGGCAACTCGGCGAACGCACCGGGCAAGAACAAGTAGGCGTTCGCGCCCGAGCGACCGCTCAGCCGAACTCCAGCTCGGCGACCAGGGCCAGGTGGTCGGCGCCCGGAACCTGGACCGTCCAGGTCCTCGAGGCTCGCCCGCCGGCCACGAACACATGGTCGATCCGCAAGAGTGGAGGCGTCACTCCCTTGAACCGCCACGTCCGGCGTGGGGTGGCCGCACCCACGGCGGCATCGGGAATCGTGGCCGCCAGTGCTCGATAGAGAGGCCAGGCGGGTGATGCGTTGAAGTCACCCACGACCACGGTTGCGGTCGTCGTGGTCGCGACGTGCCGGCACAGCGTGTCGAGCTCGCGCCTTCTCAGGCGGTAGCTCCGCCACCACGGCCAGCCGAGAGGGTTGGCGAAGTGCATGTTGATGAAGTCCACCGGCACCGCGAGCCCCGGCCAGTCGGGTGGATTCATACGGGCGATCCACCCCCCACGATGCGTCGTGGCCAGGCGGGCGAGCTCGAAGGGTCGCTTGGCGGCGATGGCGGTTCCCAGCGTGTCGTGGTGGGGGTCGAGGGCGTGGTAGGCGAAGTGCTCGACGATGGCGCCCGCGGTGTCCGGGTGAAGCTCTTGAACGGCGAGCACGTCGGGATCGACATCCCGGATCACACGCAGGAAGCCCCGCGGATCGCAATGCCAGGTCCACAGGTTGGCGGTCATGACTCGCAGGGCGATGCCGCTCACGGCGGCGAGGCTACCCGGCTCCATGCCGGCCGCCTTCACAACGGGATGGTGATATCCGCCATCCGGAAGATCGCGGTACCCTGCGCCCGCATCCCCCAGAACGCGATCCAGCCACCTGAGGAGTTCTCGTGCGACTGACGACGGCAATGCTTGCGGATGCCGCTCAGGTCCAGGGTGGCAAGCTCTACATCCTCGGCGGGGGTTTCGAGACGATCCGCGCCCGATCCGTTCCGGTGATCCACCGCAATCTGAACCTCGCCCTCATCGTCGAGGTAGGTCCGGACGAGCGGAACCGGGACTTGGATCTCACGATCGACCTCATCGACGAGGACGGCAAGAAGCTCGGCGTCACCGCAAAGGGCCGACTTCGCGTCGCCGATCAGGCGAACCTCCCGCCCGGCGCATCGAGCGTTGTGCCACTCGTGAGCCCCTTCTACAACGTCCGGTTCCCCGAGGCCAAGGGCTACACGTTCGTGGTGCACCATCTCGAGGAGGAGCTGGGCCGGGTACGGCTGAGGGTCGTGGAGACCGCGTGAGCGAGCGCGCCGGCGATGGCTCGGCGATTCTCACGATTCCCAACATCGTGTCGTTCGTCCGGCTTCTCATGGTTCCGGTCTTTCTGTGGCTGCTCCTCGCAGAGGATCAGGTCGCGGCTGCGGGATGGCTACTCGGGATCATCGGGTCCACCGACTGGGTGGACGGCTACCTGGCGCGACGGCTCGGACAGATCAGCGAGCTGGGCAAGCTGCTCGATCCGGTGGCCGACCGGCTGGCAGTCGTTGCTGCAGTCGTGGGCGGACTCATCGCCGGTGTGTTGCCCGGCTGGTTCGCCTGGGCGCTCATCGTACGCGAGGCGGTCGTCGCCGCGGGGGCTGCATACATTGCCGTCCGCGGTGGCGGCAAGCTCGACGTCCGGCCCCTCGGGAAGCTGTCAACGCTGCTGCTCTACGCCGCGATCGCATGGTGGTACATCGGTGTCGGGACACCGTTTCGCCCCCTCGAGGTCGCGGCTTGGGTCGTCGGCATCCCCGGCCTCGTTCTCTACTACGTGGTCGGCTTCCAATACGCCTCGGATGCGCTCCGCGTGCTTCGGCGCCCGGTCACCCCGTGAGGCGGCGGCGGTAAGCTCCGGCCGGCACCCCGAGGAGGACCAGCTTGCACACACCCGACGACCTCCGGTACGCAGAGAACCACGAGTGGGCCCGCCTGGAGGCCGACGGCGGTGTGCGAGTCGGCATCACCGACTACGCCCAGGATGCGCTCGGAGACATCGTCTACGTCGACCTTCCCGAGGTCGGGCGGAAGCTCGCTGCGGGCGAGGCCTTTGGTGAGGTCGAGTCGACGAAATCGGTCTCCGACGTCTACGCACCGGTGGCGGGCACCGTCGAGGCGGTGAACGGCGCCCTCGGTGACACGCCAGAGGTCGTGAACTCCGATCCCTACGGATCAGGATGGATGGTTCTGATTCGACCTGATGATTCCGGTGCTCTCGATGCCCTCATGGATGCCGCCGCATACGAGGGTTACACCGCGGAGTGAGCACGCTTCGGGCCCAAAGCCTCAACCTGACGTAGAGGTTGCTGGGCTACGATGGCGGCATGAACGAGCAGTCGCAGGGTGATTCCGCCGACGCACCCAAGGTGGAGAGCGATCCGACGATCGTGTACCGCCCCGAATCGGGTCCGATCGGTGAACTCGAGTCCGATCGGCGGCTCACCGGTGTCTTTCGCTATGCCCTCGTCGTCGAGCGGGGTCCCCGGGCCGGGCTCGCCTACGTTCTCGGCGAAGGTCAGACGGTCGCCGGGCGCGCAGACGACGTCGACATCTTCCTCGGCGACGTGACCGTGTCGCGCCACCACGCCCGCTTCACCGTCGACACAACCGGGCTGCGGGTCGAGGACCTCGGATCGACCAACGGCACGTACGTGAACATGGACCGAACCGACGCAACGGTCCTCATGCCGGGCGACGAGGTGATCATCGGCAAGTTCCACCTCATCGTGACGGTCGGCAACGCATGAGCCCGTCGGGCTGCACCGCTCGTCGATGGCCTCATGGGTTCGTGGCCGGGGACGGGTGATCCTCCGGTGGCGACGTACCGCAAGGAACACAGCATCGGCGAAGTCATCGCACTCCTCCAGGAGGAGTTCCCGGATCTCACCATCTCCAAGGTGCGGTTCCTGGAGGGACAGGGGCTGATCGAGCCGCGCCGCAGCCCGGCCGGGTACCGGATGTTCGACGAGGACGACGTCCGCCGCATCCAATACATCCTGCGCGAGCAGCGCGACCACTTCCTTCCCCTCAAGGTGATCAAATCCAAGCTCGCCGCATGGGAGCGGGGCGAGAGCGTCGCCGCCCGTCCGGAGAGCGGTCCGCCTCCCGAGTCCTACTTCGGTTCGTCGGGTGTTTCACTCAGCCTCGACGAGCTGAGCCGCGCCGCCGGGCTCACGAGGCGTCAGATCGATGATCTCGTGGCCAACGGAGTGCTCGATCCGCTGCAGTTCCCCGACAGGACGCTGATCTTCCGCGACGAGGACCTCCTGGTCGCCCGTGCCGCACACCGGCTGCTCGCCCAGGGACTCGAACCTCGCCACCTGCGCACCATGCGACTCGCTGCCGATCGAGAGGTGGATCTGCTCGGCCAACTGGTCATGCCGTTGCTGCGGCATCGCAATCCGGAGAATCGACGTCGTGCCGCCGAGATGCTCGCCGACTGTGCGCAGGCCGGCGCCCAGCTCCAAGAGGCGATCGTGCGAGGACGGCTGAAGCGGATGCTCGAAGGGTGATGTCCGCCGCAGGCACCCTCACGGCGGTCCTGGCAATAACGGCAGCGCTCCTGGTGCCGCCCGTCCCCGTGCCGGTGACCGGGCCGCGACCCGAGCCCCCTGAGCTCACTGCAGGGGCGTGGATCCTCTACGACGCCGCCGGCGACGTCGTACTCGCCGAGCATCAGTCCGACGAGCCCAGAGCCATGGCGTCGGTCACGAAGGTGATGACGGCCCTGGTAGTGAGGGCCCACGCCGATCTCGAGGATCGCGTGCGCATCTCCGAGCTTGCCACCGCCGTGGGCGAATCCGAGGTGGGGTTGGTCCCGGGAGAGCGCTGGACGGTGCGTGACCTGCTGTACGCATTGCTGGTGCGCTCGGCGAACGACGCGGCGGTAGCGCTGGCCGAGCACGTGGGCGGATCGGTCGAAGGGTTCGCCGAGCTCATGAACGAACGCGCCGCCGAGCTCGGCCTGACCAACTCGTCGTTCACCAACCCCCACGGGCTCGACGAGAACAGCCACTACTCGTCCGCGAGCGACCTGGCCGTCATGGCGACGGCGCTCCTCCACGACGACGTGCTCGCCACCATGGTCCGGACCCGGCTCGTCGTCTTCAAGCCCGCACCCGACGGGTCGGCACGGATCGCCCGGAACACCAACCGGCTGCTTGGGGAGTATCCGGGCACGGCCGGGGTCAAGACGGGATTCACGGGAGTCGCCGGCAAGGTGTTGATATCTGCCCTGGAGACCCCGGATCGGCTCATCATCGGGGTGGTCATGGGATCCGACGACCACTTCGCAGACAGCCGCGAGCTTCTCGAGTACGGGGAGGAGCTGGTCACGTTTGCAGATCGGTGGCAGCGACCGTTGCTGCTCGAGCAGGGTGGAGCCGGGCTCGGGGACCCCACACTCGACGAGGCGACGCGAGCGCGACTGCTGGCCGTACCGCCACTCCCGGACGCACAGGGTGACGTCGGCAGGCTGCGAGACACCGCCGCCGGGACCGAGATGGAGGAGCGGCTGCGCGAGTTGCTCCCGCAGCTGCTCGGTGGGAGTGGATGACGTCGACGCAGTTCGTCCAGGTCGTCGAAGAACCGCAGCTCCGGGAGCGAGTCGCCCAGCTCGGTGCCGAGATCGCCGACGATTACGCGGGGGAGGCACCGGTCTTGGTTGGTGTCCTCAGTGGCTCGGTGATGTTCCTGGCCGACCTGATTCGTGGCATCGACCTCCCCGCCGAGGTCGACTTTCTGGCGCTCACCCGCTTCGGTAGTCAGGGGAGGGTCTCGATCGTCATGGACACCGAACTGTCGCTCGCCGACCGGCATGTCGTGATCGTCGAAGACATCGTCGACACGGGCCTCACACTCGCCGCCCTCCGGCGGATGATCGAGCTTCGCGAGGTGGCGAGTCTGCGCACCGTGGCGCTACTCGACAAGGTGACACGCCGGATCGTCGACGTTCCGGTCGAATACCGGGGCTTCGAGGTCGGTGACGAATTCCTCCTCGGCTACGGACTGGACTGGAACGGCAGATACCGCAACGTGCGCTCTCTGTGGGCTGTCATGGACCTGCAGACCCTCGCCGAGGACGAGCTCTCCTTCGCCGAGGTCGCCTTCCGGTAGCCGACGAGGCGGCCCTGGGGTCGCCGCATCGCCGCCACGCCTCGGTGATAGGCTGACCGAATGAACGATCCTGTGCCGATGGATCTCATTGGGGTGAGGCTCGAGCTCCCCACCAAGAGCCCGATTCTGCTGCTGCGCGAGTCGGGCGGCACACGGTATCTGCCCATCTGGATCGGGACCAACGAGGCGACTGCGATCGCGCTGGCGTTGGAGGGCGTCGAACCACAGCGCCCGCTCACCCACGATCTCCTCAAGCTCGTGACGGAGTCGCTCGGGGCCTCAGTCGTTCGCGTGGTGGTGACCGAGCTCACGGGCGGCACCTTCTTCGCCGACCTCGTCATGGTGCGCGATGGCGAGGAATATCACGTGTCGTCCCGCCCCTCGGATGCGATCGCCCTCGCCGCCCGCACGTCATCGCCGGTCTTTGCCGCCCGCCAAGTCCTCGACGAGGTGGGTGTCGAGATCCAGGACGCATCCGAGGAAGAGGAGATCGAGCGTTTCCGTGAATTCCTCGAGGACGTGTCGCCGGAGGACTTCGGCAGCGACTGAGCTTGCCGCACGGCCGCACCGGTCGACCTTTCGAGCCCCCTCAGTTGTCCACAGGAGGTTGTTGACAAGTCGCGCGTCTCCTTCCTAGTTTCAGCTCCGTAGTTCGGCGGGCGAAATTACGTCGGTGTAAGCTACGGAGAACGAGGAGGCCCGCAGTGCCCGAGCAGGCGACCGAGCAACCAACGAGCGATGAGCAGAGTGCGCTCACGGACGGATACCGAGCTCCCCAGGTGTGCAATCTGGTCGGGATCAGTTATCGCCAGCTCGATTACTGGGCTCGCACCGGGCTCATCCGGCCCTCCATCCAGTCGGCCCGCGGATCGGGCACCCAACGTCTCTACTCGTTCACCGACGTCGTCCAGCTCAAGGTCGTCAAGCGGTTGCTCGATGCGGGCATGAGCCTCAAGCGGATTCGCAGTGCGATGGACATCCTGCGCGAGCAGCTCGACAGCGACGCTCCACTCTCGGATGTGACGCTGCTCTCCGACGGCACGACGATCTACGCGGCCCACAGCGCCGACGAGGTCGTCGACGTGTTCCGGCGAGGACAGGGAGTGTTCGGCATCGCAGTCGGCCCCGTCCAACAGGAGCTGGAAGGCGAGCTCCACCGGCTGTTCCCCGAGTCGGGCAAAGACGCCGACTCGATCGCGGAGGCCCAGGCCAACTGAGCACTCCCGACGAGTTCGAGCAGACACCGGCCGATCTGGTCGACTTCGCACACGAGAGCGAGCGCCAATTCGCCAAGCTCTTGGACTTCTACGACGTCGAGTGGGAGTACGAGCCGACCGAGTTCGCCGTGGAATGGGACTCCGTTGGAGCGGCAACCAAACATTTCCGCCCGGACTTCTACCTTCCGGGCGAGGACCTCTTCATCGAGATCACCACGATGAATCAGAAGCTGGTGACGAAGAAGAATCGCAAGGTCAAGCTGCTGCGCGAGCTCTACCCGGAAGTGAACTGCAAGATCTTCTACCAGCGGGATTACCTCAATCTGCTCGTGAAGTACGAGCTCGACGGCCTCACCGATCAGGACCTCCCGACGGCACCGAGCCGTATCCCTGGTCCGCCCCAGGTGGTCAACCTGGGGGAGGAGGACGCCGAGGACGTCGCAGCCGGCTGAGGCCAGGCGGCGCTCTTCGGACATCCCCTAGGCTTGCTCCGGCTGCGAGCGCGCCGCGAGGCGCTCCAACCGACCGAGGAGGAGACACGATGCCAGAGACACCCCTGCGGTCGGTGCACGAATCCCTCGGTGCCCGATTCACGGAGTTCTCCGGCTGGGAGATGCCCCTCCAGTACGAAGGCGTCGTCGCCGAGCACATGGCAGTTCGCTCCGGCGCAGGCGTTTTCGACGTGTCCCACCTCGGTCGGTTCCGAGTGAGTGGCCCGGGCGCAACCGAGCTCATTCGCCGGCAGCTGTGCAACGACATCGCCAGCGTCGGGGCGGGTCGGGCTCAGTACACCATGGCGCTCAACGAGTCGGGAGGCGTCGAAGACGACATCATCGTATGGCGCCTCGCCGAGGAGGAGTACTGGGTGCTCCCCAATGGGGCCAACTTCGACGACATCGTCGCCCGCTTCGAGTCGGCGGCTCCCGCCGGAGTCTGGGTCGAACCCGTCCGCACCGAAACCGTGCTGCTGGCAGTACAGGGCCCGCAGGCGCTCGGCGTCATCGGGAACGTGCTCGGCCTGTCGCCCGGCCGGTTCCGCGTCGTCCAGGGGGAGTACGCCGGAGGCCCACTGTGGGTGGCGGGGACCGGTTACACGGGAGAGCGCGGGGCGGAGATGGCGGTTCCGGCTTACGCCGGAACCCGGTTGCTCCGTGAACTCGTCGAGGCGGGTGCAGTGCCGTGCGGGCTCGGCGCCCGCGACACGCTGCGGCTCGAGATGGGGTACCCGCTGTGGGGGCAGGATCTCGACGAGTACACGACGCCCCTCGAGGCGGGCCTCGAGTGGGTCGTGGACTGGGAGCACGAATTCGTCGGGAAGGCGGCGCTCGAGGCGCAGCGCGCGGACGGCCTCACGAAGCGACTCGTCGGCTTTCGCCTCGCCGGGAGACGCATTCCCCGGCCCGGCTACGACCTTCGGGTCGGTGAGTCGCTGGGAGCCGTGGCGAGCGGCAACTTCAGTCCCGTCCTGGGCTGCGGCATCGGAATGGGCTACGTAGCCCCGCCGACCGACTCACCCGACGTTGCGGTCGACATCCGTGGTGAGTGGCACGACGCCAAGCGAGTCGAGCCGCCCTTCATCGAGGTCGGCTGACGGGACTGGAGCTCGCCTGATCCGGGGTGTGGGCAGCTTGTGTACCCTCCGCCGCGGAGCTGCGACGGACGGGGTAACGAGTCGATGACGGTTCTCTACGGAGTCGATGTGGGGGGAAGCGGAGTCAAGGGTGCCCTCGTCGACCTCGAGGCGGGGACCCTGCTGAGCAAGCGAACGCGAATCCCCACCCCACAACCATCCACACCGCCGGCCGTGTTCGACGTGATCGCCACGCTGGTGGCGAAGGCGGAGTGGGAGGGTCCACTCGGTGTCGCCATCCCAGCGGTAGTGGTCGACGGCGTCGCCAAGTCGGCGGCCAACATCGACGACGCGTGGATCGACACCGACGTCGCCACCACGTTGAGCGCCGTGTGCGACCGGGAGATCGTCGTCCTCAACGACGCCGATGCGGCGGGTCTCGCCGAGATGCGCTATGGGGTCGGTCGGGGAGAGGGCGGGGTGGTGATTCTGCTGACCTTTGGCACCGGCGTGGGCAGCGCGGTCTTCGCGGACGGCGTGCTCGTGCCCAACACCGAGTTCGGGCACCTCGAGTTTCGAGGGGGAGCCGCCGAGTTGGCGACGGCGGCGCGGCTGGTCGAAGATGACGAGATGTCGCTGAAGAAGTGGGCCCGGACGGTGGACGAGTACCTCCACCTGCTGTACCGGGTGTTCACTCCTCAGCTCGTGATCGTGGGTGGCGGGATCAGCAAGCGCTTCGAGGAGTTCGAGAAGTGGATCGACGTGGAGTGCCGTGTCGTGCCGGCGCGGCTGCGCAACAAGGCCGGCATCGTGGGGGCCGCAACGGCCGCCCACGAGCGAGCGCGAAAGGCGTGACATGGATGTGATAGTCGGCTCGTTTCCCGTGCGAGACGGAACGCCGCTGTTCACGAAACGGTGGGCGATCGCCGACCCGCAGGCGACGATGGTCCTCGTTCACGGTGCGTCCGAGCACATCGGGCGGTGGAATCACGTTGCGGAGTTCTTCGTGGATCGCGGCTTCGAGGTGTTCGGCTACGACCATCGCGGGCACGGCGCCTCGGGTGGCGACCGGATCCACGTCGACCATTTCGACGACTACGTCGAAGATCTCGCCGAGATCGTGGCCCACGTGCGCAGCGAGCTGCCGCTCGTGATCTACGGACACTCGATGGGTGGCCTCATCGCCACTGCCTATGCCGAGTCGGCCCACCAGCAACCCGAGCTGTACGTGCTGTCCGCCCCGGCCCTCGACGTCAACTCACCAGGCGCCCTCAAGGCCGCCGCTCCGTTCATCGGTCGAGCGTTGCCCAAGCTCCGGCTCAAGGGACCCGTCACCGCGGACAAGCTGTCGCGGGATCCGAAGGTTGGCGAGGCCTACATGGCAGACCCGATGGTGCACCTCGACGGCACGACGAGGTGGGGAGCCGAATTCCTGGCGGCCGGTGTGCGTTGCCGGACTGATGTCGGTTCGATCCGAGTGCCGGTGCTGGTCATCCACGGAGGCGAGGACACGCTCATTCCCCCCGCGGCGTCGGCACCGCTCGCCGCCGGCGACACGGTCGAGCGCCGAGTGTTCCCCGGTCTGCGGCACGAGGTCCACAACGAGCCCGAGGCCAAAGAGGTTCTGGAGTTCGTAGCCGGCTGGTTGGAGGGCCGCCTCAACCCCCGGTGACGGCGGCATAGGCAGGGCGCACGACCTCGTCGCGAATCCTGCGCCGGACGGTCCAATCACCAAACCCGGCGTCGAGCGCCGCCACGGTGACCTGTTCGAGGTCGCGAAGGGTGAAGCGGTGCTGCTCCACGGCGATAGCGAACTCGTCCGTCATCGTGACGTCACTCATCAGCCGGTTGTCGGTGTTCAGGGTGACCACGAAGCCGGCGCGGTGGAGCGCACCCAGCGGGTGCGCGGCCGAGCTCGCCGCAATGCCGGTGTGGATGTTGGACGTCACGCAGATCTCGAGCGGAACCCGGTAGTCCCTTATGGTCCGCGCCAGCTCCCCGAAGGCGACGATGTCATCTCCCCTCACCACGGTGTCTTCGATGATCCGCACGCCGTGCCCGATCCGCTGGGCATGGCAGCGGCCGAAGGCCCGCCAGATGCTCTGGGGACCGTCACCTTCGCCGGCGTGGATGGTCAGACCGAGTCCGGACTCGCGCACGAGTCGGCATTCGGCGAGGTGGGCGTCGGGAGGATGGCCACGCTCGGGCCCGGACAGATCGAAGGCGACGACCCCATCGTGGAGGTATCTGACGGCGGCGCGGGCCACGGCGTCGGAATCGCGGTCCTGGCGCAGCGCGTCGATGATGACGCCGTACTCGACTCCGGTGTCACGGCGGCCGCGGCGCATCCCGTCGAGCACGGCTTCGATAACGGCTTCGAGCCCCAACCCCATCATCGTGTGGAGGGCCGGGGCAAACCGGATCTCGGCGTATTTGACACGCTGGGCGGCATGGTCGGCAAGGCACTCGTAGGCGATGCGCGACAGAGCCTCGGGCGTCTGCATCACGGCCACCGTGTGATCGAATGCCTGGAGGTACGTCTCGAGCGACCCGGACTCACCCTGATGGAACCACTTGCGCAGCTCGTCGGGGTCGGTGGACGGGAGACGGTCGTAACCGTGGATGTCTGCGAGCTCCAGCAGCGTGTCGATCCGAAGGCCACCGTCGAGGTGATCGTGGAGGACGGCCTTGGGCAGGGAGGAGAGCACGTTGCGGTCCATGGGGCGAGAATAGAGGCGCGTCGGTGAGTTGCGGCGGAGGGTCGTGTGTCGGTCCTTCGGATCGGGGGTGACTGCCGGTACGCTCCGGCCGTGAGCGAGTCCGAGACTCACGAGCCGCGCGCTCCAGGATTCTTCGATGCGGCCCACGGCATGCCGATCTGGGTGCCGAGGTTGCTGTGGCAGATCGCCGCCATCGTGGTGCTCATGTGGGCTGGCTTCCACGTCGCACGAGCACTGCGCGGTTTCCTCATCCTCGTGCTCATCAGTTTCTTCTTGTCCATCGCCCTCGAGCCCGCCGTGGCGTACCTCAGCAAGCGCGGGTGGCGGCGTGGAGTCGCCACCGGCGTGATCTTCGTGCTTTCCATCCAGATCGTCCTGCTCTTCGTCGCCCTGATGGTCCCTCTCGTCGTGGAGCAGACCCGGCGCCTCGTCGACTCGGTGCCGGGTTACGTGGACCAGGTCAACGACCTGCTGGCGCCGATCGACGTCGAGCTGTCCACCGATCGCATCGTCGACTCTCTCACGTCGGTCGACAGCTCGATGCAGAACCTGGCGACCGACCTCGGCGGGACCCTCCTGGGCGTCGGATCGCGTCTGCTCAGCACGATCCTGCAGCTGCTCACGGTTTCGCTGTTCACGTTCTACTTCACCGCCGATGCGCAACGGATCCGCCGTGCGGTGCTCCGGGCGTTCCCGCCTGCCCGCCAGCGCATGCTGCTCGAGATCCAGGAGATCGCGATCGACAAGACCGGCGGCTACATCTATTCACGCCTGGTCCTCGCTGCGGTCGCCGCCGCGGTGACATGGGTCGCACTGCGAATGATCGGTGTCCCGTTCGCCCTACCGCTGGCGATCTGGGTAGGGGTGCTGAGCCAGTTCGTTCCCGTTGTCGGCACGTACATCGGCGGTGCGCTGCCGGTCCTCATCGCCCTGCTGGAGAGCCCTGCCAAAGGGCTGTGGGTCATCGTCTTCATCGTGGTGTACCAGCAGTTCGAGAACTACGTCGTCGGCCCCCACATCACCCAGCGAACGATGTCACTCCATCCCGCGGTCGCATTCGGGTCCGCCGTCGTCGGGGCCACGCTGATGGGACTGCCTGGTGCGCTGATGGCACTGCCGGTCGCCGCAACGGTTCAGGCCTGGGTATCGACGTACACCCACCGGCACGAGGTCATCGAGCCGGCGATACTCGAGGCCGTCGAGGCAGAGGACTGACCGGAGTCAGCCCCGCAGCTTCGGGTTCAGTGTGAACGTCCCCGTGGTGGACGCCTGGTCGAGCACGTGGCCGTGGATCGCATCGCGAACCTGGCGTCCCGTGAACGAGCCGTGCACGGGCACCCGATCGAGGTCGAGGGCGTACAACGTGAAGGTGTACCGGTGGACTCTGGCATCGTTCCACGGAGGGCACGGGCCGTCGTAACCGTGGTAGTCGCCCTCCATCGCCGGATCCCCGGAGAACCATCCGGTGTAGTCGTTCGAGCCTTGGCGCGTCCCCATAGGACCGATGTCGGCCGGCTTGCCGCGCTCGACGACGTTCTCCGCAAAGGCTCCCGCCTCGATCTCCCGCGTGCTGCCGGGGATGTCTACGACCACCCAGTGGAAGAACTCCCCCCGAGGGAGGTCGGCGGGGACTTCGCGGTCGGCTTGGTTGACGTCGTCGGGCACGGTCGGGGCGTCGTCGTCGCTGCAGATGAGGGCGAATGACCTCGTGCCCTCGGGTACCTCGGTCCACGCCAGGTGGGGATTCCGGTTCGGGCCGAACGTCGCATGGGTATCGGGATCGGGCACGCAGAACGCGAAGTCGTCGGGGATCGCAGATCCGTCCGTGAAACTCGAGCTGGTCAGCTGCATCGGGTCACCTCCGGTCGCCGAGCCTAGGAAGGTCGATCTCGTGGTGCGCAATCGGCGCCGTGGTCGAGTGGGGAAGGTGCCAGACTGGCGGCTATGGGCGAGAGCTTGGCCGGCAAGCTGCTGGTGGCGACACCCGATCTGTTGGATGGGAACTTCTTCCGAACCGTGGTGCTCGTGATCGAGCACGACGACGTCGAAGGTGCCGTCGGCCTCGTGCTCAACCGGCGCAGCGACGCCATGGTGGCGGACTACCTGCCCGACTGGGCGTCTGCGATGGAGGAGCCGGCCCTCGTCCACATCGGCGGGCCGGTCACACCCGAGGTGGCAATCGGCCTCGCCGAGGCGCCTCGAGAGGTGCCTGAGGGATGGCGTCCCGTGCTGGGTGGGATAGGGATCATCGATCTCAGCGCCCATCCCGACACGTTCGGTGGCCTGTCGCGGGTGCGAGTGTTCGCAGGGTATTCCGGCTGGGAGGTCGGTCAGCTGGAGGCGGAGCTCGTCCTCCGGTCTTGGTTCGTTCTCGAGGCGCATCCCGACGACGCCTTCTGCAACGAGCCGGAGACGCTGTGGCGGAGCGTGCTTCGTCGCCAACCGGGAACGCTGGCGTGGTACGCCAACTACCCGATCGACCCGCTCCTCAACTGAGCCATCCGGTCATCGTCCGCCATCGCCTTTCCCCCTAACGTGAAGACCATGACGAGCACGGTTCCCAAGCTACGCCGGGCGCTGCGCAGAGCGGTGCCCGGCCTGCACGTGGAGCGGGAGCTGTGGGAGCGCGACGTGCGGTGGGTGGTCGGCGTCGACGAGGTGGGAAGGGGCGCCTGGGCCGGCCCTATCAGCGTCGGAGCTGCGGTGATCCCGCGGGATCGCCGTGTCTACAAGATCCGCGACAGCAAGATGCTCACCGAGGCCGAGCGCGAGGCCTTGTTCGAGCGGATCGCCGATTGGTGCACGGCGTGGGCGGTGGGGCATGCGAGCCACGATGAGTGCGACGAGCTCGGGATGTCCGACGCCCAACGTCTGGCCGCCGCTCGCGCCATCGCGCAGCTGGGAGTCACGCCGGAGCATGTGCTCGTCGACGGCAACTGGGACTTCGTGGGCGTGGGCACCACGCATCGCCTAGTGAAGGGTGACCAGCGATCCGTGTCGATCTCGGCGGCATCCATCCTGGCCAAGGTGACGCGAGACCGGCAGATGCGGATCGAGGCCGAGCACTACCCGCCCTACGCCTTCGAGTTCAACAAGGGCTACCCGGGCCCTCGGCACAAAGCGGCTCTCCAATACCTCGGGCCTTCGTCGATCCACCGCCGCAGCTGGGCGTTCATGGACTCGTTGCCGTGGACGGGCGTTCCTCGCCTCGTTCGTCCTGATCCTCAGGGAACGCTGTTCGACTGAGCACGCCGGCACCGAGGCTGAAGGCGTAGGGTCGGAGGAACGGGCGTCTCCGACGCCGTCGTTCCCGAAGGAGGTACCCAGATGTCCGACCATCCGAATGCTGCGCGGTATCGCGAAATGAGTACGGCGGTGAGCGGGGGCGATCTCGAAGCATTCGCCGCTGCGGTTGCCGAGGACGTGACGTGGTGGGAGATCGGCGCGGACGAGCCCATCCGCGGCAGACAGGCGCTGATGGAACGGTTCCAGAGCCTCAGCGATTTCGAGATCTCGGGTGACCTGCACGACGTGGTTGCCAACGACGACCACCTCATCGCCTTGCTCGATGCGACGGCACGGCGAGGTGGCGAGACGCTCTCGTATCGAGTCGCGGAGATCTACCACGTCGATGCCGATGGACGAGTCACGGAGCGCTGGGCGTTCTCCGACGACACGAAGGCCATCACCGACTTCTTCGGCTGATCGGACTACGTCACACGTTCGGAGCGGCGATCAGTCGAAGACGTCTGCAAAGTCATGGGAGAACACGGCGAAGCCGCCACCTGTGTGCCAGAACACGACGGACTCGCCGGGCCGGAATCGGCCCTTGTCGATTTCGCGCCGTAGCCCGACGATGGCCTTCCCCGTGTATGTCGGATCGAAGATCAGCCCGGTGAGCGCCGTCGCCTCGGCCTGGACACGCAGCTCATCGTCGGTGGTGAGCCCGTACCCACACCCGACGTGCTCGTCGGTCAGTTCGAGGGAAGGCCTGGGCAAGGGCCCCCCGTAGGCGGCAACGGCCTCCGCCCAGATCCGCTCTATGCGGCCCCGCATGTCGGGCACCGTGTCTCCGATGGACGCACCGACCACCGGGACGTCGAGGCCCATCCGATCCGCCGCCCAACCGAGACCGGCGGTCGTGCCCCCCGACGACGCCGGATGCCACACGGCGGCGACGTCGCCGACGCCGGCGAGCTGCGCGTCGAGCTCGGACATCGCCGTCACGAAGCCCCACATGCCAAGGGCATCCGATGCACCCTCGGGGATGATCCACGGGCTGCTTCCCCGATCGGCGAGCTCGGCGGCGACAGCGGTAAGGACCTCGTCGCGGTGGTCGTACTCCTCGGGTGTGACGAACCGGACCTCGGCGCCGGCGAGACGGTCGAGGAGGTGGTTGCCCTCGAGGTTTTGTGGTGCTCGCCCGTCGGGCGTGCGGAGCACGAGCACCGTGCGAAACCCGGTTTGCGCCGCCGCCAGCGCGGTGGCGCGACAGTGGTTGGACTGGGCGGCACCGGTGGTGACCAAGGTGTCGGCCCCCGCATCCTGTGCGGCGGCAAGATGGAACTCGAGCTTGCGCACCTTGTTGCCCGACAGCCCGAAGCCCGTGAGATCGTCACGCTTGACCCAGATCGACGGGCCACCCCATGAGTCGGTGAGCCGGTCGAGCCGCTCCAGCGGCGTCGGAAGACGAGCGAGGGGCAGCCGGCGGGGGAGCGACGTCATGGTGGTGCGACGATAGAGGCCGTCGGTTCGAGCCGAAACCCAAGGGCACCGGCTGGCCCACCGGGCGAGGACCGGCCAGACTGGACGGGACATCGGAGCGAGGCGAGGTGGAGATGAGCGACAAGGCGCTGCGGCCCGGGAAGATCGACCCGCTCGATTTCCTGGCGGTCGATGCCCTGATGACTGACGAGGAGCGTCTGATCCGGGACACCGTGCGCGAGTTCGTCGCCGCAAGGGTGTTGCCCGACATCGGCGATTGGTTCGAGGCCGGCACCTTCCCCAAGGAGCTCGCCAAGGAGATGGCGGCCATGGGCCTTCTCGGCATGCACCTCGACGGCTACGGATGCGCCGGAACGAACGCCGTGTCGTACGGCCTGGCCTGCACGGAGCTCGAGTACGGGGACAGCGGGGTGCGGAGCTTCGTGTCCGTGCAGGGCTCGCTTGCGATGTTCCCCATCTGGGCGTTCGGGTCCGAGGAGCAGAAGGACGACTGGTTGCCGCGCATGGCCGCCGGCGAGGCGATCGGCTGCTTCGGACTCACCGAAGCCGACTCGGGCAGCGACCCGGGCAGCATGCGGACGCACGCCCGCCGAGACGGGGACGATTGGGTGCTCTCCGGCTCGAAGATGTGGATCACGAGCGGGAACATCGCCGATGTGGCGATCGTTTGGGCGCAGACGGAGGACGGGATCCGCGGCTTCATCGTGCCCACGGACGCCCGCGGCTTCACCGCCAACCTCATCCACAAGAAGCTCTCACTGCGCGCCTCGGTCACCTCCGAGCTGGTGCTCGACGACGTGCGGTTGCCGGGCGACGCCGTGCTTCCGGGCGTCGTCGGTTTGAAGGGACCGCTGTCGTGTCTCAGCGAGGCTCGTTTCGGGATCCTCTTCGGTGCGGTGGGCGCGGCGCGCGCCTGCTACGAATCGGCGCTGACGTACTCGCAAGAACGGCGCCAATTCGGCTCGCCCATCGGTGCGTTCCAGCTGACGCAACGCAAGCTCGTCGAGATGCTGGTCGGGGTGAGCCGGGGCATGGTCCTGGCGATGCATCTCGGTCGGATGAAGGATGCCGGCACGCTCGACCCTCGACACGTCAGCTTCGGAAAGCTCGACAACGTCCGCATGGCGCTTGAGGTGGCCAGAGAGGCACGCAACGTGCTCGGCGCCAACGGGATCACGCTCGAGTACCCGGTGGTCCGTCACATGAACAACCTCGAGTCGGTCTACACCTACGAGGGGACCAACGAGATCCACACCCTGATCCTCGGCGAGGCGATCACCGGGCTCAACGCCTTCAGCTGAGCGCCGTCGATCAGCGGGTGAGAACGATCTTGCCGACGGCGCGCCGTTCGGTCACGGTGCGCAACGCCTCGACCGCCTCGGTGAGCTGGTGCCGTTCGCTGATGCCCGGGTCGAGCTCGCCTGAGGTCGCCCAGTCGGCCAGCTCCGTGAATTGGGCGTGTGCGCCATCGGGGTCAAGGGTTCGCCACCTTCCCCAGAAAACGCCGACGAGGGAGGCACCCTTGAGGAGCATCAGGTTGGCGGGCACGTCGGCGATGATGCCGGAGGTGAAGCCGACCACGAGGATCCGGCCGTCCCAGCCGACGCAACGCAGCGCCTCGAGCGTCACGTCGCCACCGACCGGATCGAAGATGACGTCGGCGCCGGCACCGCCCGTGAGGTCCTTCACCTGGTCGCGCAGCGGCGAATCTCCTCCGTACGTGACGACGCGGTCGGCGCCCATCGCCCCGGCGAGGTCTCTCTTGGCGTCCGAGCCGACGGCAGCGATCACCGTCGCCCCGAGCAACTTCCCGATCTTCACCGCAGCCGAGCCGGTACCCCCGGTGGCGCCCGCTACGAGCAGAGTCTCGCCGGCCGTGAGCCGTCCGCGGTCACGGAGGGCATGCAGCGCGGTGCCGAAGGCGATGGGGAGCACGGCAGCGTCCTCGAACGGCAACGTGTCGGGGAGAGGCTCACACACCGCCGCATCGACCACGACCTCCTCGGCGTAGGCCCCGTACCATGGTGTAGCCGCGACCCGATCGCCGACGGCCAGGCCCGTCACACCCTCACCTACGGCGCTGACCACACCGGCGACCTCGAAGCCGGGGGAGAACGGCAGCTCAGGACGGAGCTGGTACTCCCCGGCGACCATGAGGGCATCGGGGAAGTTGACGCCGGCTGCGTGCATCGTGATGCGGACGTTGCCGGGCCCGGGCTCCGGCACCGGAACGGTCGCTGGTACGAGCTGCTCGATGCCGCCAAAGTCCCGCACGACCATGGCGGTCATCTGCTTCGTCACGTGGATACCTCAGATCCCTCCGGAGAACGTGTCGCAGGCGTTCGGATCGCCCGTCTCGTACCCCTCGGTGAACCAGCGCACCCGCTGTTCCGCAGATCCGTGGGTCCAGGACTCGGGGGAGACCCTCCCGGTGGTGGCGGCTTGGATGCGATCGTCGCCCACGGCGGCCGCCGCGCTCATCGCCTCGTCGATGTCGCCCGGTTCCAGCACGTCCTCTCGCTGCCAGATCGAGTTTGCCCAGATCCCGGCGAGGCAGTCGGCCTGGAGCTCGAGCCGAACCGAGAGGTCGTTTGCGGTCGAGGGATCCGAGCGCTGCAGCTGCTGGACCTCGTCCATGATGTCGAGGCCATTCTGGACGTGGTGACCCACCTCGTGGGCGATGACGTACGCCTGGGCGAAATCGCCGGAGCTCGCTCCGAAGCGCTGGCTCAGCACTTCGAAGAACTCGAGGTCGATGTAGATCGTCTCGTCGAGGGGGCAGTAGTGGGGACCCACCTCGGAGCGGGCACCGCCGCAGGCCGATTCGGTCGGGGCGTTGAAGAGCACGAGCCGCGCCGGGCGGTACTGCAAACCGGCGCTCCCGAACACGTCTGCCCACACGGTCTCGGTCGATCCGAGGACCCGTCGTACGAAGTCCTCGGACTCGTCGAGTCCCTGAAACTCGTCGGGTTGTTGCTGGGCTGCGGGCGGTTCCGCCTGAACCTGGTTGAGGATATCGCCGACGTCCTCGAATCCTCCCCCGCCGCCAAGCCCACCGAAGAGGAGGGCGATGATCACACCGAGGATGCCGAGCCCACCGACGCCGGCGCCGACCTTGACGCCGGTGCCACGCCGATCCACGACGTTGCCGCTGCTTTCGAGCTTGCGCCAGCGCATGCGTGATGGCTCCTGCTGTCGAGGGGTGCCGTTGCCGGCTTGGACACCATAATCCTTCCCAGGTTCCCGGATTCGGAAACCTCTCGGTATCGTCACCGCATGTCTGCTCCGGCTGAGCTCCCCACGTCGGTCGTGCCGCGACTGGTGCTCGCGAGCGGCTCTCCCCGGCGCCGCCTCCTCCTCGCAGCCGCAGGCTTCGAGTTCGCCGTCGTGCCGCCGCACGTACCCGAGCTGATCCGCGACGGCGAGCCGGCCGTGGACATGGTCCGCCGGCTGGCGCGGGCCAAAGCCGAAGCAGTGGCCGCCGGGTTCACATCGGAGGCCTGCGTTCTCGGCTGCGACACCACGGTGATCCTCGACGGCGACATCCTTGGCAAGCCTGCTTCCGAGCGAGAGGCGGTCGCCATGCTGCTGCGGCTGTCGGCGCAAGCCCACGACGTGATCACAGGCTTTGCTCTGGTGGATCTGCGCAGCGACGAGGTCGAAATCGGCGATGCAACCTCGCGGGTCACGATGCGTCCGATCACGCCCGGTGAGGCCACCGCCTATGCGGCGAGCGGCGAACCGCTCGACAAGGCCGGTGCATATGCACTTCAGGGCGACGGATCGCGTTTTGTCGCCTCGGTCTCCGGCTCGCGGTCCAACGTCATCGGCCTCCCGCTCGAGTCGGTGGTGCCGCTCCTCCTGCAGCGCGGTCTGCCCCGTCGGCCTGTCAACCCGGTCACCCCATGACCGCGAGCAGGTCTGGCGCCAGCTACCTGCGCGTGCTCCTGGTCGTAGCGTGGGTCGCCGTGTCCTCGACCGCCATCGTCATGGGCTACCGGAGCACGTCACCGGTGCTGGCGTGGCAGATGTTTCCAGAAGCGAGCACCATGGAGATCTCGGTCACTCGCGTGACCTCCTCCGGCGAACGCATCGACATCGACGCACCGTGGCCGGGCGGTTACCGGTGGAGTGACCTTGTGGAGGCGCGCGGTCTCGGCGTCACCGGCACGGAGATCGATGCCGCCTATGGGGTGGAGGCGAGCTTGGAGGCCCTGCACCACGCCCTCGACTGGGTTGCGACCCACACCCCCGACGACCACGAGACACGCCTCCTCGAGGCCGAGGTGACCTACCGCCACAACGACGACCCACCCCGCACCGTCGTGCTCAGATCGGTCGAACGAAGTTCCGTCCGATGAGCCGGGGAGCCGTGACCGAGGCAAGGGGGGCCACTCGGTGGAACCTCCGGTCTCTGATCGACCGGTTGATCACGGCGGTCGACGAGATGGTGGACTATCGGGCCTGGGTCCCGCTCCGCATCGGGGCGGGCATCCTGGCCGTCGTCCACCTCGCTCCCTTCCTGGCGGACGCAGCCGCCGGGGTCATCTATCGGGATCGGTACTGGGTCCCCTACGTCATCGCAATGCCCGAGTTGCCCCGTTCGTTGTACGTCGCCGCGCTCTGGGCCGGAGCCGCCGGCGGCGTGCTGCTCGCCGTTGGTCTGTTCACGCGGCTCGCCGGTATCCTGACGGCGTCGGTTGTCCTGTACAACGTGGCGCTCAGCCAGACCCACTACCACCACAACCGCGCCTTCCTGGCGATTCTGCTGGTGGCGCTGGCACTCGTCCCCGTCGGTGGTGCCGTCTCGCTCGATGTCGTGGTGAGGCGCCGCCGGGACCGGCCGGTCGTTACGACCGCCCGGCGCTGGCCGCTGACGCTGGTGCGCTTCCAGCTCGCTGCGGTGTACCTGGCCTCGGGCGTGAGCAAGCTGCTCGACCCCGACTGGTTCGGCGGTGTCGTCACCCAGTTACGCGTCGAGCGGTGGCTGGAAGCCGGCGGCGAAGGTCCAGGGTCCGGAGCGCTTGCGCAGATGATGCAAGCGCCGGTGCTCCACGACGCGGCCGCCCCGATCATCGTCCTCACCGAGGTCTTCATCGGCGCCGGTCTGCTGGTTCCACGCCTCCGCCTTGCCGCCATCTGGCTTGCGGTGTTGTTTCACGCTGCGATCCAGCTCACCGCCGACGTCCAGGTGTTCAGCTGGGCGGCGCTCGTCGCCCTGGTGGTTTGGGTGCGACCGACGGGGCCCGACCGCGAGGTCACGCTGGGTGCGGATGCGCCGTGGTGGGCCACGGCGATCCGGCCGTTGGATTGGACGGGGCGCTTCCACGTGATCCAGCACCAGCATCCATCCGCAGCCGTGACGCTCACCGGCATCGGCGGTCTCACGTACACGGGTCGTGAAGCCACCCTGCGGATTCTGCGTCTGCTCCCGCTCACCTTCCCGGTGGCATGGCCCGTGTCCGTTGGGTCGGGTCGCACCGTACACTCGGGGGCGGTGAACGGGGACGGGAGGCCGGGTTGAACTTCGAGCTGTCACAGGAGCATGAAGCGTTCCGCAAGGTGGTGCGCGAGTTCGCCGAGGCCGAGATCGCACCCTATTCGGCGCAATGGGACCGGGACCATCACTTCCCCGTCGGCGTCGTCCACAAGATGGGCGACCTCGGACTATTCGGGCTGCCCTTTCCGGAGGAGTACGGCGGTGGAGGTGACTTCACGAGCCTCTGCGTCGCCATCGAGGAGATCGGCCGGGTCGATCAGTCGATGGGCATCACCCTCGAGGCCGGCGTGGGCCTCGGCATCAACCCGATCGCCACGTTCGGGTCGGACGCCCAGAAGAAGCAATGGCTGCCCGACCTCGTTGCCGGTCGGACACTGGCGGCCTTCGGACTGACCGAGCCTGGTGCGGGCTCCGATGCCGCGGCGACGAGCACGACGGCGGTGCTCGACGGCGACGAGTGGGTCATCAACGGGTCGAAGGCATTCATCACCAACTCCGGCTCAAAGATCACCGCGCTGATCACGGTGACTGCGAAGACCGGGCCCGACGAGATCAGCGCCATCGTCATTCCCTCGGGCACGCCCGGGCTCACCATCGAGCCTGCCTACGACAAGCTGGGGTGGCGCGCCTCCGACACCCATGGCTTCGTCATGGACGAGTGCCGGGTGCCGGCCGACCACCTTCTCGGCGAGCGCGGTCGCGGCTTCCAGCAGTTCCTGGCAACGCTCGACGACGGGCGGATCGCCATCGCCGCCCTCGCCGTCGGTCTCTCCCAGGCGTGTCTCGAGGCGAGTGTGGCCTATGCCAAGGAGCGGCACGCCTTCGGAGCGCCGATCGGGACATACCAGGGCGTCGCCTTCCAGATAGCCGATCTCGAGGTGATGCTCGAGGCGTCGCGCCTGCTCGTGTACAAGGCGGCAGCAATGAAGGATGCCGGTCGATCGATCAGGCATGCCGCCTCGATCGCCAAGCTGTATGCCACCGAGTCGGCGGTCACCGCGGCCCGCATCGCCACCCAGATCTACGGCGGGTACGGGTTCATCGAGGACAGCCCTGTGGCCCGCTACTACCGCGACGCCAAGATCCTGGAGATCGGGGAGGGCACGTCGGAGATCCAGCGGCTCCTCATCAGTCGCGGGCTCGGGCTGCCCGTCGCCTGACGGCCCATCGTGGTCCGCAGCGTCGCCCGCCCCGCCGTCGACCCGGCGCTCGCCGCTCACCTCGCCCGAGACCTCTACGGCTTCGCCGGCGAGGTCGTGGAGTTGCCGTCGGAGCGCGATCGCAACTTCCTCCTCCGCCGCGAGCAAACCGACGTCGTGCTCAAGATCGCCCACGCCGATACGTCGCGTGAAGTCCTCCTGCTTCAGGACGCCTGTCTGCAGCACTTGGCCACACTCGACGGCGTCGCCGTCCCGGTTCCGCTGAGGACGAACGCCGGCGAGGCCCTTGCCGACGTGGAGATCGACGGGGCTGTGCACCACGTCCGGATGGTCTCGTTCCTGCCGGGCCGACCCCTCGGGGCGCTCCGACCCAAGGACCTTGCGACGCTGCGCAGGGTGGGGGCCGCGGCGGCGCGGTTGGTCGTCGGCCTCGGCGACTTCGATCCTCCCGGCGTACCCGATGACTTCGCCTGGGATCTCCGGACTGCGGCCGGCACCATCGAGCACCACCGACGAGCGATCGCCGACCCGGGGCGTCGCCGGATGATCGAGACGCTCACGGCTCGGGCCGAGGCTGCGCTCGAGGGTCTGTGGCCGGGGCTCCCGGTCGGGGTGGTGCACGGTGACCTCAACGACCACAACGTGATCGTGGGTGAGGGTATCGGAGTCATCGATTTCGGAGATCTGCATCGCTCTGTGCGCATCGCCGAGATTGCGGTCGCCGCCTCCTATGCGGCTTTTGGGTTCGTCGATCCTGTTGAGGCCATCGCCGCAGTGGCGTCAGGCGCCCACGCGGTGCGCCCGCTCCCCGACGCCGAGGTGGCCGCCATCGTGCCGCTCGCCGTGCTGCGACTCGGACTCAGCGTGGTGGCCGCCGCGCAGCAGGCGCCGCACGACCCAGGCAACGCGTACCTCACGATCTCCGAGGATGACGCCTGGACGACCCTCGAGCGACTGGCTTCGACACCGTGGTACCTCGCCTTGGCCCGGATCCGCAGTGCGTGCGGGCTCGTTCCGTGCCCCCGCAAGCCGGCCGTCGAAGCGTGGATCGCCGCCCATCCGGACCGCCTCCGACCGGTCCTCGGCGTTGCGATGGACGCAGGTTCGACGACGCTCCTCGATTGGAGTGTCACGTCCCCGCTGGCCCAGCACCCCGAAGTCGCACCTCCCGTGACGGTTCAAGCGAAGCAGACGGAGAACCTGCTCGAAGCGGCAGAGGCCGCCGTCGGCATCGGGCGGTTCGGAGAGCCGCGTCTGGTCTACGCAGCGCCCGAGTTCGCCGTGCAGGGAAACCACGGTCCGGCATGGCGTACGGTGCATCTCGGCGTCGACCTGTCGTGTCCGCCGGGCACGACCGTCCACGCCGTGCTCGACGGGACCGTGGAGCGGGTCGACGACGACGCGGTCGCAGGTGGCTACGGCCCGGTCGTCACCCTGCGCCACGAGCCCGAGCCCGGCGTGGGGTTCTTCTCGTTGTATGGGCACCTCGCCGCGTCGTCGGTGATCGACCTCGCCGTCGGGATGGCGGTCGGCGCCGGAGACGTGATCGGCGCCGTGGGCCAGCCGCACGAGAACGGGGGCTGGCCACCGCACCTGCACTTCCAGGCGATGACCGACCTGCTCGACCTCGAGGGACCGTTGCCGGGTGTCGCCGCACCCCACGATTGGGACGCTTGGTCGGGCCTGTGTCCGTCGCCGGCGGGTCTACTCGGCCTCCCAGAGGATCGCGTCATCGCCCCGTCACCGGACGAGGGGCACACGCTGGAGAGGCGTCGCCACCTCCTCCCACCGAGCCTGAGCACGTCCTACGCACGTCCCCTGGTCGCCGTGCGCGGTCACGGGGTGTGGCTCTACGACGGATGGGGCCGGGCGCACCTGGACTGTGTCAACAACGTGGCCCACGTTGGCCACGAGCATCCTCACGTAGTGGCGGCGCTGCGCCGGCAGGCGGCGCTGCTGAACACGAACAGCCGCTATCCCCACCCGGAGCGCATCCGCTACGTCGAGCGTCTCGTCGCCCTGTTTCCGGATGGGCTCGACACGGTCTTCCTCGTGAACAGCGGCAGTGAGGCCAACGATCTCGCACTTCGCATCGCCCGCACGGTGACGGGACGCCGTGACGTGATCGTCGTCGCCGGCGCCTACCACGGCCACACGGCGCTGCTGATCGACGCCAGCCCCTACAAGCACGCCGGACCCGGGGGCAGCGGGCCCCCGCCCGAGATCCACGTCGTACCCGTGCCCGATCCCTACCGGTCGGTCCACGGTGCCGACGCCGAGGGACACCTCGGCGAGGTTGCCGCCGTCCTCGCCTTGGCTCCACCGCCGGCAGCTCTGCTGGTGGAGCCCATCATGGGAGTCGCCGGCCAGATCGACCCGCCCCCCGGCTACCTGGCGGGCGCCTCCCATCTGGTGCGCAGTGTCGGTGGCCTCGTGATCGCCGACGAGGTGCAGGTGGGTCTGGGCCGGATCGGCTCGCACTGGTGGGCCTTCGAACGAGCTGGGGTCGTTCCGGACATCGTGACCCTCGGGAAACCGCTCGGGAACGGCCATCCCCTCGCCGCGGTGGTGACGACGCGTGCGATTGCCGGGGCCTTCGCCAACGGCATGGAGTACTTCAACACCTTCGGCGGCAACCCGGTGTCGTGTGCCGTGGGCAATGCGGTGCTGGACGTCATCGAGGTCGAAGGGATACGTCGCCGAGCCGGCGAGATGGGGGAGCGCCTGGGTCGTGTGCTCCGGGCGCTGGGTGACCGGCACCCGATCATTGGCGACGTGCGCGGGGCCGGCATGTTCCTCGGCGTCGACCTCGTCGCCGATCGGGTCGCAAAGACACCCGCCACGGCTCAGGCGGCCTACCTGGTCGAGCGTGCCCGTGATCTCGGTGTCCTGCTCGCCACTGACGGCCCCGGCGACAACGTCCTCAAGATCAAGCCTCCCCTGGTCTTCGACGGGAACCACGCCGAGCGCCTGCTCGACACCCTGGACACCATCCTGGGCGAGGACGGCGCTCAACCCGACACCGACCTGAGCCGCCCGGCCGTCATCCGCACTGCGCCGGGGCCCTCCTAGAGTCCCGCTCATGTCGGTGTGGATGCGTGGCGTCGTAGGGGCCCTGATGCTGGGCATCATCGTCGTGTTCTGGGCGCTCGGGGTACGGAGCCAGACCGATGCACCAACGACGACCACGCTTGCCGCGGCGACCACGACCACACGGGCGCCGGGTGGTTCCGAGACCACGCCGGCGCCACCAGCTACGACCGAGGCGGCTCCGGTCGTCTCCACCGGTCAGCCCGGTACGTTCGTCGTGACCGACTTCGGAGCCGTGGCCGACGGGAAGAACGACGACTCGGCTGCCTTCCAGGCCGCCATCGACGCGGCCGCCGAGGAGGGGGGCGTCGTTCTCGTGCCGTCTGTCGGTGGGCGCCGGGCGTACGTGCTCAACGGCACGGTTGCCGTTCCCTCAGGAGTGTCGATCGTCGGCGCCCCCGCCGGGACGGGTCTGGATGTCCGTGGGCCATATCCGTGGCCGGACACCGTGATCAACGGCGCCAAGATCCTCGCCCGACCGTTCCCGGCCGAGCAGCCGCTCTTCCGTCTCTCTGCCGGTACCACGGTGCGCGGCTTGTGGATCACGTACGACCAGCAGCCCATGCCGTCCGATGCCGAGTTCGCCGCCACCGACGGACCATACGAGTACCTCGACTTCGGGCAGGCCCGTGAGTTCTTCATCGACGAGCACGTCGCACCGACCGGTCCCACCTTCTACGTCGACTCCGGCGATCAGGTCACGATCGAGAACATCGTGGCCGATCGCTACACGACTTTCATGTTCATGAAGGAGGGCGGCCCGCTCCGGGTGGACTCCGTGGCGTTGTACGGGTACGGCGCCGGGTTCGTCGTGGAGAACTCCGACGCCGTCAACGTCTTCAGCAACGTCGTTTTCTCTCCGGAGGTGGGTCCTTTCGTCCCGGGCACCGGCACTGCCGCCGAGCAATGGACGTGGGCGTTCGGGGCGATCGCCTCCAATCCGAGCAACGTCGGCTTCCACCTCGGCCGGTCGGACGGCTTCGTGCTGGACAACGTGTCGTTCGGCGCCGGCAACACCGCCGTCCGGCTGGGGGCCTCGTTCGACTACCCCATCATCGATCCGCTCACGGCCACGTTCTTCACCAGCCCGTCTGGCGAGGGACCGTGGGGTCAGATCGAGGGGCTGCGGATCGATCAGGCCGCCGTCGGCGTCCACCTCGTCTGGCCTTCGCCGGTGGCCGTCCAGCTCTCCAACGTGTCGATGATCGCCGGCATCGACGACGGGATCGGATTCGACGCCTCGGAGGGGTCCGGGGACCTCGGAAGCGTGGGTCGCCAGGCGCTGATCCTCGCCGAGGCGAGCTACCGGTCCGACAACAACGGTTCACCCCCGCAGGTGCCTGCTGTGCTCGGCGCCAACATCGCCATGGCCGGCCGCAGCGCCGTCGAGCTGTTCGGCGAGGCGGCGGGGACGGTCGACGACGTGAACGGCCGTGTGTTCCTCGTCAACGGCGACCTCGGGATGGAGATCAACGGGCTCTCCCTTGGGCTTCCGTATGGCGACACGGTGATGATCGCCGCCGGCAGCGACGCCGGTGAGGTCAGCATCCGTATTCGCGGCGTCCTCGTGGCCGGACAACCCGAGTCCGACAAGTTGGTCGAGGCCAGCGGCGTCAGCGTCCTTGCCGGAGACATCGTCGTGATTCAGCCGCCGGCGCCACCGCCCACGCCGACCACGCAGCCCCCGCCGGACACGACCCAGCCGCCGGATACCACCCAACCGCCTCCCGACACGACGGTTCCGTGACCGTCAGGCCGACTGTGCGGTGGCCTCCGCAGGCCGGAAGAAGGTGGCGAGCTGCCCTACGGCCAGCATGAGGCCCCCGGCCACGATCAACGCACCGACCCATCCGTCGAGCAGCTCCGCAAGCGGTACCCCGTCGAGCTCGACGAGACGATCGATCGAGACCTCGCCGGGACCGGCGAGCGCCAGGGTCAGACCCGTGAGCGCCAGCGTGGCGACGTACTCCCACCCCTCGCCGGGCCGGAAGATGAAGAAGCCGTTGTTCCGGTGAACCGACCAGAAAGCAACGGACATGATCGCCACGAGACCGGCGGCAGCGAACGACGTCAGTAGCCCGGCGACGAGCAACACGCCGACGGCGAGCTCGGTCGCTGTCGAGAAGAACCACTGCATGCCCGGGCTGCGGAAGCCGATGCTCCCGAACCATGCCGTCGTGCGCTCCCTTCCGCGAGCGTGGTTCACGCCGTGGGCGAGGATCACGAGCCCCACGCCGATCCGCAGGATCAGCATCGCTACGTCGAACGCCTCGGACACTGTGGCTCCCTTCGCCGGCTGCTCCTACAACGCGCCGTCGCACCATTTCATGCCGGCCGGCGGCGCTGCGACCATGGCCGTCATGAAGCCGGCGATGCGAGCCCTCGAGCTGATCGCAGACACGACGGCGATGGTGAGTCGAGCGGCACGGCGTGCCGCAATCGTCGCAGGTGCGGCCGCGCTCATCATCTTTCTGACGCTGGCGCTTCCGCCTCCCACCGGCTTCGGGATGTCCGTGGCGCCCGCCGTGCTGATCGGCGTCCTGCTCGCCATTCCCGCCGGCGTGCTCGCTGCGTTCTCCGTCAGTACCTCGCATTTGGGCGACTTCGTGCGCGAGCTCCCGACGACAATCTCGGCGGCCGCGTCCGATGCCGTTGCCTCGACAGTTGACCTCGCCGAGTCGGTACAGCATGCGGTGGCCGAGCGCCGGGGTGTACGCCGGCTGCTCGGTGGCATTTGGGGACTGCGCGGTTTGGTGAGCGGGTTTCGGGGGCTGCTGGGTGACTCGGTGCCGGCGCTGGCGGCGCTGAGCCCCGGATTCCTTCTCGGCACGGCGCTGAGCACCTTCGCCGCCGTGGGCGTCGTGGTGCTGGCGGGAATCGTTGTGCTCGCCAGGCTGGCGACGTGAACGCGCACCGGCTCGGGATCTGAAAGCCACGCTCCCCTCGTAAGGTTGCAGCATGGCGCAACCGTCGCTGGCAGAGCTCGTCGCCGTTTCGGAGAAGGTGGCATCGACCCGGTCGCGCAAGCAGAAGACGAGGTCGATCGCCGACTATCTCGTCACGCTGCCGCCGGAGCGACGCGACGTTGCCGTGAGCTTCCTCATCGGCCGCCCGCTCCAGTCGAAGCTCGGTGCCGGATTCGCCGCCGCCTACCGGACCGAAGCGGAGCCGGCGGCGGAGGCAACGCTCACCCTGGAGGACGTCGACTACACGCTTGCGGCCATGGCGGAGATGTCCGGAGAGGGGAGTCAGACCGAGCGGCTCGCCACGCTGGAGCGGCTCCTCGGTCGAGCCACGGCGGCCGAGCAATCGTTCCTGAAGCGGCTGATCGTTCGCGACCTGCGTCAGGGGGCGACCGACGGCGTGATGATCGATGCCATCGGCATCGCCGCCGGCGTGGACGTCGGTGTCGTGCGGCGTGCCGCCATGTTGCGTGGCGATCTGGTGGAGACGGCGAGCATCGCGCTCGAAGGTGGCGGCGAGGCGCTGAAGGCCGTTCACCTACAGCTTCTCCGGCCGGTTGCTCCCATGCTGGCGTCGACGGCTGCCTCGATGGACGACGCCATGGGCGACGACCTCCGCCTCGTCGAGACGAAGCTCGACGGAGCTCGGATCCAGCTGCATGTCGCCGACGGGGAGGTCGCCGTCTTCACCCGGAACCTCAACGACATCACCCACCGGCTGCCCACGATCGTCGAGGAGGCCAAGGCGTTCCCGCACGATTCGCTCCTGCTCGATGGTGAAGTGCTCGTGGTCGCACGCGACGGCTCGCCGGTCCTCTTCCAGGACTCCATGCAGCAGTTCGGCGCCGACGAGGTGCCGGCCGCCGGCGAGGGGCAAGCGATCCGAGCGTTCTACTTCGACCTCCTCCACATGGACGGTGTCGACCTGATCGACCAACCGCTGCTGGAGCGGAGGGCGGCACTCGAGCGGCTTCCCGGCGACGTCGTAGTGCCACAGATCGCGACCGCCGACGCCGACGCCGCCGGGCGTTTCATGGACGAGGTGCTCGCAGCCGGCCACGAGGGGGTGATGGTCAAGGACCCGGAGAGTCTCTACGAGGCCGGTCGGCGGGGGTCGGCGTGGCGGAAGGTGAAGCCGGTCTACACCTTCGATCTCGTCGTCCTCGCCGTCGAGTGGGGCTCGGGGCGCCGCCGCGGCTGGCTGTCGAACATCCATCTCGGTGCCCGCACCGACGACGGATTCGCCATGGTGGGCAAGACGTTCAAGGGCATGACCGATGCGATGCTGGACTGGCAGACGGCACGCTTTCTCGAGCTCGAGACCCACAGAGAAGGTCACGTCGTCTCCGTTCGTCCGGAGCAGGTGGTCGAGGTTGCCATCGACGGAGTGCAGAGGAGCCCTCGGTACGACGGGGGGATTGCACTCCGGTTCGCACGGGTGAAGCGGTACCGCGACGACAAGGCGCCGGCCGAGGCGGACTCCCTCGAGAGCCTTCGCGCCATGCTGCCGAAGCGCTGAGCGCAACTCGCGGCGGTTTGGCCGAGGGGCGCCGAGCCAGCAGGATGGCCCGATGGAGCCCGTCGCACTTGGTAACACCGGTCTCGCCGCATCGCCGATCGGGTTGGGGCTCGCCGCCATCGGGCGGCCCGGATACCTCAACCTCGGGCACGGTGACGACCTCGCCGGGCGACGCGCACCGGATGCGCTGCGCAGCCACGCCGCCACGATGCTCGATGCGGCGGTGACCGCCGGCATCCGCTACTTCGACGTGGCGCGCTCCTATGGGCGAGGGGAGGAGTTCCTCGGTAGCTGGCTCGCCTCACGCAGGAGCGACGCTGCGCCGTTCACCGTCGCCTCCAAATGGGGGTACACGTACACGGCGGGGTGGCAGGTCGAAGCAGAGGTGCATGAGATCAAGGACCACTCCGTCGCCACGCTCCGGCGCCAGCTCACCGAGACCCGATCGTTGCTGGGCGATCACCTCGACCTCTACCAGATCCATTCGGCGACGGTCGACACCGGGGTGCTCGACGATGCTGCGGTCGTCGCCGAGCTCGCCCGGCTACGGGAGGCGGGCCTCGTTGTTGGCCTCAGCACCAGCGGGCCGGATCAGGCGGCGACCATCGAACGGGCGCTTCACGTGATGGCGGATGGCGTGGCGCTCTTCGGCTCGGTCCAGGCGACGTGGAATCTGCTGGAGACGTCGGTCGAGCCTGCGCTGGCCGCAGCCGCCGATGAGGGCTTGGGCATCATCGTGAAGGAAGCAGTCGCCAACGGTCGGCTGACGAGTCGAAACCCAGCGCTCCCCGTGGCGCTCCACGACCTGCCGCATTCGCCCGATGCGGTTGCGATCGCAGCCGTGCTCCACCGACCCTGGTCCGACGTCGTGCTCAGCGGTGCCGCCACCCTCGACCAACTTGCATCGAACCTCGCCGCAATCGAGGTGCCCCCCGACGTCATCGCTGCGCTTCCCGAGCTCGCCGAGGATCCCGCCACCTACTGGCGACGCCGGAGCGAAATGCGCTGGACGTGAGCCTTCAGTCGACCAACCAGAGATCGGTCTGGCGGCCGTCCAGCAATCTCACGGAGGCGCCGTCGAAGAACGCATCCTCCTCGAGCATGAAGCGGACCTGCTGGCCGCCCCACTCAGGGACCGCTACGGCAACGGACAGCTCGATCGAGTACGCCGTGTCCCGTTGCATCTGATAATCGCCGGCCCCGGGCACGCCGTCCTGCTGATCCCACAGCCCGATCGTCGGTCCGGCGGCATGGCCGTGCACCCCGAGCGGATGCGTGTAGATGGTCGCATCGAGCCCGGCTGCGGCACACGCCTTGCGGGCGGCGGCCAGGATCTCGTTGCCGGTGCGCCCTGCGGCGAATTCGGCCATCAGGAGGTCTTGCGCCTGGTTGGCCCGTCGAACTCCGGCGGTCAGACCCGGCGGAGCCTCGGCCTCCTCCGAGCGCAGCACGTACGCGTGCTGTTGCTGGTCGGTGTGCAGGCCGAGGCGGACGATGCCGAAGTCAACGTGGACCAGGTCGCCGGGGGTGATGGTCGCCGCCTCCGGTGGGGTGGAGAAGCTGCCGGGTTGCCCGTCGCCCGCTCGCTGAACAGACGCCGTCGGCTGGAACCACACCTCGAGACCGGTGCGCCGAACCTCCTCGCGTAGCCACCACTCGAGATCGTTCGTCGTGGTGGTTCCCGCACGGATCGCTTCGGGCGACAGCCCCCGCCTCAGCATCTGGTGGGCGACCCGGCACGCCTCGCCAAGAGCGTCGACCTCGGCGGCCACGCGCGTCTCGAGCCAGCCCACGGCCAAGCCGTCGGCGGCGGTGAGGCGCGAGCGAAGGTGGTCGGGCAAGGCCGAGACGAGCGCCTGATGCTCTGCGTGGCTCAACCCGTCGGCCAGGGCGAACGTGTCGGACACATTCAAGGCAATCGCATGCGGATCGGCGCGTTCCAGGTGCTCGGCGAGCGCGGCCCACTGGTCAGGCTGCGCCGTCGGATCCCACGCCGCCGGGAACGCATCTCCGACCGCGTAGCGTGCGATCGCCGCCCTGCTCCGCCCAGAGTCGGTGAACACGAGGATGGTGCGGCGGCGGGCGGACAGCCACGTGGCAGGCAGCATCGTGGCGACCACCGGATCTTCGTTGTACTCCCGGGCCACGAGCACCCACGCGTCGATCCCGTGGTGCGCCATGAGTCGCGGCACCACGAAAGCCAGGCGCTCGGCGAGCCAGGCGTCGCGGGTGCCCGCCTGGTCGCGAAGTGAGGGGAGCGTCGGCCGCGTCACCGGTGCGATCGTACCGAAGCGTGCCCCGGGATGGTGGCCTGCCACACCGGGGGGCCAATGACTACCCTCGGAGGCGGACCCAGGGAATCGTTCGGAGGGGAAGCTCGCATGAAACGTCTCGCATTGGCTCTCGCGCTCGTGGCCGGCGTGGTCGTCGTCCCGATCGCCGCCGCACAAGCCGATGAGCCCGAGGACCCGATCTACCTCTCACTCGGCACGTCGCTGGCGGCCGGCACGCTCGCCGATTCCACGGGCGCGTCGATTCCCTTCAGCGACGAGTCCTACACCGACGAGATCTACGAGGATCTCGTCCCGCGTTTCGGTGGCGACCTCGAGCACGTGAAGCTCGGTTGCCCGGGCGAGACCTCGGCCACCTTCGTGACCGGAGGCATCTGCGGCTTCGGTCTCCCCCAGCTGACCTACGACACGGGCAGCCAGCTCGGTGACGCCCTGCAAACGCTCGCAACAGGCCGTGTCGTGCTGGTCACCATCGATCTGGGCGCCAACGACGTTCTCCAGGCGCAGGGCGACATCCAGGCGTGCTTCGTCAGTCCCGATCCGGATGCGTGCCTGTTCGCCATCTACGACCAGATCGCCCAGCACATCGCTGCGTCGGTGGCGCAGCTGCGGGCGGCGGCACCGGACGTGCCGATCGTTGCGATGAACTACTACAACCCACAACTGGCCAGCTGGCTGGGGTTCGGCGTTCCCGGCGGTGAGCCGTCGCCTGAGCTCGCCATCGGCAGCGACCTCCTCGTGCAGCTGGGGAACGCCATCATCGGCGGCTACTACTCGGCCCTGGGCGTTCCTGTCGCCGACGTGTACACCTTCTACCACTCAGGGGACTTCGATGACCGCGACGGGGATACGGTTCCGAACAACGTCGAGGCGATCTGCTTCCTGACGTCCATGTGCCCCAAGGACCCGGCTGCCGCCCCCAACATTCATGCGAATCCGCGGGGCTACGAGATGATCGCCCGGGCGTTCATGACGATCGTGAAGGCGGGCAAGCTCGTCGGATGACGGGGTGGGCCTACTGAGCCGCCGCAACTGAGCGTCTGCGGGTGCTCGACGTCGCCGCTCAGGCGGCGTCGAGCACCATGGGCTTGAGCGCATCCTCGAGATCCGTGACGGCTTGGCGCATGTCGAGGGCGAAGTCGATGGCCGTGTCGTCGAGACGCCATGCGTACTCCTCGAGCCAGGCGTCGATCTGGGCGATGATGGTCTCTGCATTCACCGGTGGCTCCTCTCTATGAGGTATCCGGTACAACCGCCTCCACCGGATGACGGTCATCCATCTATCCCTTCGACGTCCGATTCCGTGACCGTCCGTCATGGATAAGACGCACGAACGGCCCGTTTCTGACCACGTATTCGGCGATTTGATGCGTACGCATCATGCGGGGGTTGGGGACGTTCAGGTGTCGCAAGACCCGACTTCGACGGTGGCGGAGGGGTTACCGGCGTCATCGAAGGCCCAGCCGAAGGACCAGGAAGTGAGGTCGGCGAGCATGGCGCCGGCCCCATCCGCCGTCATCGGGTGCGGTCTGCCCGCGACGATCTCGACGGGGGTCGCCTGGAGCGCGATACCGCTCTCGGACACGGTGGCCGTGAAGAACGCGCTGCGGGCGCTCGGTCCGCGCGCGGACGGGAAGGCGAAGTTGCCCGTCGAGTGCACGACCCAGGCCCCGCCGATCTGCTCGACGCTCTGGAGCACATGGGGATGGCTCCCGATGACGAGGTCGGCGCCCGCTTCGATCCAGTCTGCGGCCAGCTCGCGCTGATAGGGCTGGGGACAGTGGTCCCGCTCGATTCCCCAGTGCACGAGGACGACCACGACGTCGGCGCGGCGATTCGCCTGGTCCACGGCGGTCACCGTCCGCTGCTCGAACCCGGGGCACGCCCAGGCGGCCTCCGGCCAGCGAGTGAGGTCGTCGGCCACCCAGCCGCACTCGACGTGGGTGAAGCCGACGAGCGCCACCCGCCAGTCGCCGACATCGAGGACTCGCGGGGCGTACGCCATATCGGCGTCCAACCCCGCACCGACGTGTGTGATCCCGCCCTCGTCGAGGAGCTGGATGGTCCGCAACAGGCCCTCCCGCCGGTAATCGAGCGTGTGGTTGTTGGCGAGAGAGACGGCGTCGACGCCGGCAGCCCGCAGCAGATCGACGGATCGAGGCGGGGACTTGAAGATGTAGGTCTTGTCGAGGGGCGAACCGACTTCGGGCTCGGCGATGGTCGTCTCGAGGTTGACGACCATCAGGTCGGGGGCGGCGAGAAGCTCCGCAACACCGCCGAGCGGATCGTTCTCGTCCAGTCCGTGGGTGAACGACACGTCGCCGGCGAATCCGAGGACGACCGGCTCTCGTGGAGCGTGTGTGGTCGAGGAGGATGTCGTCGTTGGTGTCGTCGAACCTGCTCCGGGCTCGGTGGTCGCCACCGGGGGGAGCGACGTGAGGTCGGGCCGCGCTTGGTCCGGCGGCCCGGCCACGGCTCCGCCACATGCGGCCAGCACGACGAGCACGCATACCCATCGTGACGATCCGACGAGTCGCATGGGCCGATGGTATCGGCGGCGTGCGCATCTCCCGCGGGTTTGCATCTCGGCGAGCGCAGCCTACGCCAACCGGCTCGGCGCCGTCCCGGACTGCACCGTGGTGCAGGCCAGAACGGGGACCGTGTCAGGGGATGGCGCGGGAGGCCTCGCGGCAGAGGACTTCGACGGTGCGGTCGTACGTCGTCTGCGCCATCTCCGGGCTGCGCCCGACGGCGACTACCCCGAGCTTCCCGAACTCGGCGATGGCGCCGATCAGGTGGAACACGACACCCTCCTGGGTCGTACTGTCGAAGTGGAGTCCCTGCTCGACGACGACGTCGATCAGGTCTCGCGGGGTGAGCCGGCGGTAGTCGTCGTTTTGCAGGTTGTCGGTGGCGTAGTAGTACCTGGGGTCACCTAGTGCGGTCTCGTAGGAGCCGGTCTCTGGGTGGTACGTGCCGTTGGTGAGGAATTGGAGCATGAGGAACGGCAGCGTCGTTCCGCCCTTGCGCAGGTTGATCTCGATGGCGTAGTTGCGGCGACGGTCGCCGTCGCGGACGCTGGCGAAGTCGAGCCCGTAACGACCGATGACTCCCTTGTCGCGAAGCACCTCGCCGACCTTCCGGCCCGCGTCGTGCAACTCGGCGCGATACTCGGGCGCTGCCGGGAAGCGGCAACCCAGGAAGATCTGGCCCGTGGGCCCGCCCAGGACCTGGTCGTGGGTCGAGACGATCTCCACGTTCCCGACCGGATCGATGCGACATTGGACCGAGGGCGAGGCCGCCCCGACACCGTCGATGTAGATCTCCACGATGCCGCCCATCGTGGCGAGCTTGGCCGCCAGAGACTCCCAATTCTCGGCGGGCGCCTCGCACACGAGATCGGTGGCGAGGTGGGAGCGCACCCACGATCGTAAACCGGACCCTTCAGGGGCCCGGGTCACATCCAGCGAGGCGTTGCCTTCCCCGGAGAAACCCTCGTCCAACTTGATCACGATGCGCCGCACTCCCGGGTTGCGCCGGGCGACTTCGGTGATCGCCTCGATAGCATCGTCCTCGGTCCACACACCCTCGATGCCGTCGGGCAGATCGATGCCCGCCTCACGGAACACCTGGCGACTGCCCGTCTTGGTGCCCAGATGGGAGAGGGCCGGGTCGGTGGCGTACATCGGTATCTCGAGGCGCACCACCAGGCTCCGCTCGAGGGCCGTCGAGTTGAAGCACGTGAGGTGGCTCAGGTCCGGATGGTGGATCGCCCGGCGGATCCTCTCGACGAGCCGGGGCCGGTAGAGGATCTTCTCGGTGAGTGGCCGGAGCGACCCGTCGTCGCAGTCGAGCAGTGTGAGGCGCCGCCTGGCGTGCTCCGCCGGCACCCCGGGTAGGAGATGGAGGTAGTAGTCGATGATGGAGGGGGCGAGCGCCCGGCTCGTGACGTAGACGATGTGAGTCCGTGGCAGGCGGAGGAGCATCAGGAGACACAGCAGCCGCTCTTCGTAGTGCTCGACCCCGGCGATCTTCTCCAGCTCCCTGCGGTCGAGGCTGAGGCTGGGCACGACCACGATCGTGCGTGGCGATGCGGAATCGGAGAAGACCTTCCGGAAGAGAGGCGCCATCCGGGTCTGGATGCGGTCGAACTCGGCCAGCTCCTCGGCAGAGCCCGGCGCCGGGAAGCCGGGGGCGAGGCGCGGCAAGGCGTCCGGCCGCATGTCGTGTCTCATCGCCGGAGGCACCGAGGGCAGCGGGCGGGTCTTGTCATCCCACTCAAGCTTTCCGGTACCCGCCGCAGTGGCAAGGGTCTTCCGTCCCGACACCGAGGGCATCGCCGGGATCTCTCGTAGCGAGACGAAATCGTGTAGAAACTTCGGTCATGAGCACAACGCATCACGAGATTACGCCGGCGGCCGACGCCCGGCTCGCCAACCTGCGCACCTGGAACCTCGCCATGGGCGTCCTCCATGCGGTCCAGGCCATCGCCGTCCTCGTCCTCGCCAACGACTTCACGTTGCCCGTCACGGCGACGTTCCTCACCAACGCGCCGGGCGTCGAGCCGCCCGAGCTGACGACGCTGTTCGACGTGCGCATCGCCTGGGGCGTCGCGGCGTTCCTCGCCCTGTCGGCGGTGGCCCACTTCGTGATCGCCGCACCGGGCGTCTACGACTGGTACCGGCGCAACCTGCTGCGCAACCGCAACTACGCCCGCTGGGTCGAGTACGCGCTCAGCTCCTCGCTTATGGTCGTGCTCATCGCGATGCTGCCCGGCATCAGCGACGTCGCCGCGTTGCTCGCCATCTTCGGTGTCAATGCCGCCATGGTCCTCTTCGGGCTCCTCGTCGAGCACTACGAGGAGCCCGGCCGGCCGAGCTTCCTCTCGTACTGGTTCGGCGTCCTCGTCGGGGCGGTTCCGTGGGTCGTGATCGGCATCTACCTGTGGGCGCCGGGGAGCGACGCGTCCCCGCCTGCCTTCGTCTACGGGATCTTCTTCTCGTTGTTCGTGTTCTTCAACAGCTTCGCCGTCAACATGGTCCTCCAGTACCGGCAGGTGGGCCGCTGGAGTGACTACCTGTACGGCGAGAAGGCCTACGTCCTGCTGAGCCTCACCGCCAAGTCCGCCCTCGCCTGGCAGGTCTTTGCGGGCACCCTGGCGTAGTTTCGGCGCCGACAAGGTCGAGTGCCGAGCTCAGACCTCGAACAGGGCTGCGGCACCCTGGCCGCCGCCTACACACATGGTGACGATGCCGTAGCGGCCGCCTGTGCGGCGGAGGTGACGGAGAACCTGACCGACCATGCGGGCACCGGTCATCCCGTACGGGTGGCCGATCGAGATGGAGCCGCCCATGGGGTTGAGCTTCTCGTCCGGGATCTCCAGCACGCGCTGGCAGTAGAGAACCTGGGAGGCGAACGCCTCGTTGAGCTCCACGATGTCGATGTCGTCGAGGCTCAAGCCGACCATGTCGAGCAACTTGGGCACGGCCTTGACGGGCCCGATGCCCATCTCGTCGGGATCGACCCCGGCCACCTGGAAACCTCGGAACGTGCCCAAGATCTCGAGTCCCAACGCATCGGCGTGCTCGCGGGAGGTCACGACGGCAGCCGAAGCCCCGTCGGCGAACTGTGACGAGTTGCCGGCGGTCACGCTTCCGCTCTCAGGGTCGAAGACCGGCGGGAGTTTGGCGAGACCTTCGAGGGTCGTGTCGGGGCGATTGGCCTCATCCGCGTCGAAGACGATCCCCTGCTCGACGGCCACGGAGCCGTCCGCCTGCTTGACGGCGCGATCCACCTTCATCGATGTGATGTCATCGGCATACCAGCCCTCACGTTGCGCACGGGCGGTACGGTGCTGAGACATGAGTGCGTAAGCGTCCTGATCCTCCCGAGAGATCCCGTATCGCTTCGCCACCACCTCGGCCGTCTCGCCCATCGAGAGGTAGATCCCCGGCCAGTCCTTCATGAGTGGTTCGTTGAAGAGGTCGATGCGGCGGAAGTTCTCGTTTTGGACGAGGGAGATGGACTCGACGCCGGCGCCGATGATGGCGTCGACCTCGCCGACCATGACGCGGTGCGAGGCCATCGCGATGGTGTTCAGCCCCGAGGAGCAGAAGCGGTTGACCGTCGTTCCCGGCACCGACGATGGGAGCCCGGCGCGCAGTGCGGCGATGCGGCCCACGTTCTGGCCCGAAGGCCCCTCCGGGAGGCCGCAGCCGAGGATCACGTCCTCGATGTCGCCGTCGGCGATGGCAGGCACGTCGGCCAGGGCGGCCCGGATCGCATGTGCGGCGAGGTCGTCCGGCCGTGTCATGTTGAAGGATCCTCGGTAACCCTTGGCGAGCGGGGTCCGCTTGCTGGCGACGATGACGGCTTCTCTCATGACTCGGCTCCCTGGGTCGCGGTGGGATCAGGCTACCCCGGGGTATGCAACGTCACCGCCGGCCCCGTCATGCCCATCGACTTGGCGATCGGAGGCGGACGGTGCTTGCCTCTGCCGTGGAGAACGGTCGCAAGCGACGAGGAGGGCACGTGCTCGAACGGATCGTCGACGGCGTCATGGAGGCGACCGTCGTACCCAGCTTCACTCGCCTTGGCTTCGGCGTGCGGAGCCGGCTGTTCGACTGGCAGCCGATCTCCGACGACCTGACGGGGAGGACGATCCTCGTCACGGGCGGCACCTCCGGCATCGGACTCGCCGCGGTCCGTCAGCTCGCCGGCATGGGGGCGCGCCTTCTGACGGTGGGCCGTGACCGAGAGCGAGGCGAGCAGGCTGCGGGCGAGATCCGTCAGCACTCCGGGAACGCCGCGGTCGAGTTCGTCCAGCTCGACATGGGAGATCTCGCAGCGGTACGGGACTTCGGAGCGCAGCTTGCCGATCGTGAGCAACGCCTCGATGCCCTGGCGCACAACGCAGGCGCCCTGCTGCCGGAGCGGCGCGAGACTGCGGAGGGCGTCGAGATGACCCTGGCCGTGCATCTTCTCGGCCCCTATCTGCTCACGCGCGGGCTCCGCCCGCTGCTGAGGCAGTCGGTGGCGTCACGTGTCGTCTTCATGTCGTCCGGCGGTATGTACGCACTGGGACTGGACCTCGACCGTCTGGAGGCGCCTGAGGCCGGCTACAGCGGCGCAGCCGCGTATGCGCGGGTGAAGCGCGCCCAGGTGGTGCTTGCCCAGGTGCTGGCCGACGAGTACGCCTCCGACGGCATCGTCGTGCACGCCATGCACCCCGGATGGGCAGACACAGCGGGCGTGGCCTTGGGGATTCCCGGCTTTGGAAAGGTCATGCGTCCTCTCCTCCGCACTCCGCGGCAAGGCGCCGACACGCTGGTGTGGTTGCTCACGGCAGCCGAGCCGATGCGTTCCACCGGGGCCTTCTGGCACGACCGGGCCAAGCGCGATCCGGTGAAGTTCCCTTGGGCACGGCCCGATGAGGACGCGGCCAGTCGTCTCGTGGCCTGGATCGAGGCGAGGATCGACCGGGCTCTGGCCGCATCGTGAGGTCCGCGTCGTGAGGCGGTTGTGGGAGCGACGGTCATGAGTGGCGGGAGCCGGCGGCCCTACCGCACTCTGTCCCACACGGCGGACACTGGCATCGAGGTCGAGGGCGCCACCCTCGACGACGTGTACGCCAACGCAGCGTTCGGCATGTTCGACCAGGTCGTGGACCTGTCGTCGTGCACCCCCGAAGTCGAGTTCACCGTGCGCGCCGAAGCCGCCGACCCGGCAGAGCTGCTCGTCGAGCTGCTGGGCGAGCTCCTCGCGGTCGCGGAGATCCGCAGGGTGATCCCGTGCCGCTTCGAGATGCGACAGGTCACCGACACCAGCGCAGAGATGGACGTCGCCGCAACCCCCGTGGACCGAGTCCAACACCACGGGCCGCCGGTGAAGGCGGTGACGTACCACGACCTCGAGGTGATCCAGAGCGATCGCGGCTGGAAGGCGCGGGTCCTCTTCGACATCTGACGCTGGGTGTTGGGCACTTTGCTGGTGGCGGGACACCCCCGGCCGTGCTCTACCGTCGGAGTATGAAGCTGCGCCGCGTTTCCGATGTCGAGTGGGAGATCGCCGCCACTGGCAGCATGAGGGTGCCGGGTCGGATATTCGCCAGCGAGGCGTTGCTGGTCAAAGCCGAAGCGGACAGAGCAACGAGCCAGGTGGCCAACGTCGCCCATCTCCCCGGCATCGTCGGTGCGTCGATGGCGATGCCGGACATCCATTGGGGATACGGCTTCCCGATCGGCGGGGTCGCGGCCACGGACATCGCCGAGGGTGGGGTCGTGTCGCCCGGTGGGGTCGGGTTCGACATCTGCTGCGGCGTGCGGCTGCTCTCCTCGCGTTTCACCGCGGCAGAGTTCGGTCACCGCTCTCAGGCCGTGATGGGGGAGTTGGATCGGCGCATCCCTCGTGGACTCGGTGCCGGTTCGGTGGCGGCCGGGCGTCTGCTCGGCGACGTGCTGGAGCGAGGCGCCGCCGCGGTGCTCGATGCGGGCTACGGATGGGTCTCCGATCTCGACCGTTGCGAGGAAGGCGGGACATCGGCGGGGGCCGACCCGGGAGCGGTCTCCGCCCGCGCCAAGGAGCGTGGTGTCGGGCAGCTCGGTTCGCTCGGTGGCGGCAACCATTTCCTCGAGATCCAGGTCGTCGATCGGATCGAGGACGAGGCGGCGGCCGACGCTTTCGGGTTGAAGGCGGGGATGGTGACGGTGATGATCCACTGCGGCTCGCGAGGCCTCGGCCATCAGACCTGCACGGATGCGCTCAAGGTCATGGGCCCTGCCATGCAGCGTCACGGCATCTCGGTACCTGATCGGCAGCTCGCCGCGGTGCCCGTGGACTCGCGGGAAGGACAACACTATCTCGGTGCGATGGCCGCCGCCGCCAACTTCGCATGGGCGAATCGCCACGTTCTGGCTCACGAGGCACGCCAGGCCTTTGCCGCAGCGTTCGATATCGCTCCCGAGGACTTGGGCATGACGCTCGTTTACGACGTTGCTCACAATCTCGCCAAGGTCGAGCGGCACCTGATCTCCGGCCGGCTCCGCGACCTGTGCGTGCACCGGAAGGGAGCGACCCGCGCATTCGGTCCGGGTCACCCGGTGTTGACTGCCGACCTGGCGGAGGTGGGCCAGCCGGTCCTCGTGCCCGGCAGCATGGGGACGGCGTCGTGGGTGCTGGCGGGTAGTGCGGCCAATCCTGCGTTCGGCTCGGCGGCCCACGGTGCCGGGCGCCTGATGAGCCGCAAGGCGGCGGCTCGGCGCCAGCACGGCCGGGGGGTTCGCTCCGAGCTCGAGCAGCGGGGAATCGCCGTCCGTCCCGGCTCTGTGAAGCTGCTCGCTGAGGAGGCGCCGTACGCCTACAAGGATGTGGACGCCGTCGTCGAGGTGTGCGACCGGGCGGAGCTCGCCCGGCCGGTGGCACGGCTCGTGCCTCTCGGCGTCGTCAAGGGGTGATCCCGGTTTGCCGCACGGGACCAGGGCGGGATAGGTTCGCAGCGCCACTCGAGAAGGAACGGGGCAGATGAAGATCGGGCTGATGACGAACTACTGGGGAGCCGGACCACCGCCCGGGGTCGTAGAGCAGGTCAGGCTCGCCGACGAGCTCGGCTACGACTCGGTCTGGACCGCCGAGGCCTACGGGTCGGATGCGCTCACCCCCCTGGCTTGGTGGGGTTCGCAGACCAGTCGGATCCGGCTCGGAACGGGGATCATGCAAATGGCGGCTCGTGCCCCGGCTGCAGCGGCGATGGCCGCGATCTCGATGGATCATCTCAGCGGCGGGCGTTTCATTCTCGGCCTCGGGGTGTCGGGACCACAGGTCGTCGAGGGTTGGTACGGCCAGCCCTACGCCAAACCACTGGCTCGTACCAGGGAGTACGTCGCGATCGTGCGCAAGATCCTGGCCCGGGAGAAGCCGGTCGAGTTCGACGGGCAGTTCTACCAGTTGCCTGTCCGCAACGGAACCGGGCTCGGCAAGGCGCTCAAGTCGACCGTCCATCCGCTGCGCAGCGACCTACCGATCATGCTGGCCGCCGAGGGCCCGAAGAACGTCGCCCTCAGTGCCGAGATCTGCGACGGCTGGCTGCCCTTCTGGTTCTCCCCCAAGAGCGACGGCTTCTACCGCGAGGCCCTCGCGCAGGGGTTCGGCCGGGACGGCGCCCGTGGCAGCCTCGACGACTTCGAAGTGCAGTGCCCGGTTCCGGTCGTCGTCAACGACGATGTCGAGGCGGCGGCCGATGTCATCCGTCCGCTGCTCGCCCTCTACGTCGGCGGAATGGGGGCAAAAGGCGCCAACTTCCACTACGCCGTCCTGGCACGCCTTGGTTACGAGGAGGAGTGCGCTCATATCCAGGACCTGTACCTGAGCGGTGACAAGGGTGCGGCGATCGCTGCGGTACCGACGGCCATGGTCGAGGATGTGGCGATGGTGGGTCCCGCCGGAAAGGTGCGGGAGGAGTTCGAGGTGTGGCGC